>JBBQUS010000062.1:0-29132 GCA_038212235.1 Pyrinomonadales bacterium | reverse complement strand
GCCCAAATTATTGTTGTATTCGGCGGGAATCGGGGGGAAATTCGTGTCCTTGGAGATAAAGGCGATGACATCCATACGGAAACCGTCAACTCCTTTATCAAACCAGAAACGCATCATTTTATACATTTCTTCG
The DNA here is from genome assembly GCA_038212235.1 of Pyrinomonadales bacterium. GTDB lineage: Bacteria > Acidobacteriota > Blastocatellia > Pyrinomonadales > Pyrinomonadaceae > JBBQUS01. The sequence goes on along the minus strand of JBBQUS010000062.1, from coordinate 28,999 downwards.
CGCACTTTCTGATTTTCCCAATTCAAATCCGGCTGCTTTTGCGAAAAAATATGCAGATAGTAAGATTTTGTCTTTTCGTCATATTTCCACGCATCACCGTTGACATCGAAAAAACTGACGCGTTTATTGGGAACGCCTCTCTCTTCGTTCCACCAATGATAATAATCACGATACGGGTTGTCGCGCGAGAGGCGCGACTGCTTGAACCACTCGTGTTCGTCGGATGAGTGATTCGCAACCAGATCGAGGACGAGTTTGAGTTTGCGCTCGTGCATTCCTTTAAGCAGTTGGTCAAAATCATCCATCGTTCCGAAATCCTTCATGATCGCTTGATAATCACTGATATCGTAACCGTTATCGTCATTTGGAGATGCGAAAATCGGATTGAGCCAGACGACATCCACGCCGAGCGATTTGATGTAATCGAGTTTTTCGATAATGCCGCGCAAATCTCCCACGCCGTCGCCGTTTGAATCTTTAAAAGAGCGCGGGTAAATTTGATAAACCACCGCCTCTTTCCACCATTTTCGATTTGGGATTTCGTTTGAAACGGGTTGAGCGGTATTCACCTGAGTTTGAGTATTGTTCACCTGGGTTTGACTTGTGTTATTAACTGAATTTTGGCATGACATCAGCAATAGCAAAGATGCGAAAGATGTCAATAAAAGTTTGTATTTCAACATGAATTTGGCTCCAAAAGTTATAATTCGTAAATTACCGCCTCATACGGTTTTAATTTTCCGTCGCTCGAAGGCGTTGGATTATTGCCGAGCAAAATCTTCGCTTTCGACATCTCAATTCCCGTGTTTGCCGACGCTTCTTTCTCGGTGAAATTCAATAAAATCAACAATTTTTTCCCGTTTAATTCGCGCGTGTAAGCGTAAACGCTTTCATTCGGTTCGTCGAGCAAAGTGTATTTGCCGTAAACCAAAGCTAAATTTTCTTTCCGCAGTTTGGTCAATTTGCGGAAATAATTGAGCGGTGAATTAGCGTCTTTGTCTTCCGCTTCAGCGTTTATTTGAATGTAATTGGGATTGATTTTGATCCACGGAGTGCCGGTTGTAAAACCCGCTTTTTCGGCGCTGCTCCACTGAAACGGAGTTCGTCCGTTGTCGCGTGCTTGAAATTTAATCTGTTCCAGAAATTTATTCAGATCGCCGCCGATATTTTTCTGGTGCTGGTATTCGTTGAGAGTGGCTTTGTCTCTAAAATCTTCGATTTTTTCAAAACCGGCATTGGTCATTCCAAGCTCGTCGCCGTTATAATAATAAGGCGTGCCGCGCATCGTCATGATGAACGTCGAAAGCATTTTCGAGGACGCATCGCGAAATTCGGGTTTGTCGTTGCCCCACATCGAAACCATTCGCGCCTTGTCATGATTGGCTAAAAAGATCGAAAGCCAGCCTTTGTCGGCAAATTCTTTGTCCCAACGCGAAAAAACTTCTTTCATTTTCGAGAGTTGATAGCCGCCGAATTTGGCGATATCCGCGCCTTCAAACGCATACGCCATGCTCAATTCTTGGCGGTCGGCGTCAACCAGATCGTGCGCGTCTTTGAAATCTCTGCCCGCGCCTTCGGCGACGCTCATCACGTCGTGTTTGCTGAAAACTTCCCGATTCATTTCCTTCAAATAATCGTGAAGATGCTCGCCCATCGAATAGTTCATCAAACTCGGTTCCGCTCCGGCGGGAAGCTGGGCGAAATTCGGGTCTTTGGCGACAAACTGAAAAGCGTCGAGCCGAAAACCGTCCGCGCCTTTGTCCGCCCAGAATTTCATAATGTCGTAAACCTCCTGTCGAAGTTTCGGGTTCGACCAATTTAAATCCGGCTGTTTTTGCGAAAAAATATGAAGGTAATAGGCATTCGTTTTCTTGTCGTATTTCCAAGCGTCGTGATTGACGTCAAACAAACTGTAACGAGCGGGCGGCTTGCCTGTGTCGGCGTCCCACCAATAATAGTAATCACGATACGGATTATCGCGCGAGAGGCGCGACTGCTTGAACCACTCGTGTTCGTCGGACGAGTGATTGACGACAATATCCATCACGTGTTTGATCTTGCGTTCGTGCAGCCCTTTGACAAGCGTGTCAAAATCCGCCATCGTCCCGAAATCTTTCATAATATTCCGGTAATCCGAAACATCGTAACCGTTATCATCATTCGGCGAAGAATAAATCGGATTGAGCCAGACGACATCCACGCCGAGCGATTTGATGTAATCGAGTTTTTCGATGATGCCGCGCAAATCGCCCACGCCGTCGCCGTTGGTGTCTTTAAAAGAACGCGGATAAATCTGGTAAACGACCGCTTCTTTCCACCATTTGCGGTCGGGGATGTCAACGGAAGCGGTTGCCGGCTGAACGCTAACTGAAACGTTTTGATTATTAGTATTGACGGCAGTCTGTTTGCACGACGAGCCAATTAAAGCCAACAGAAAAATTACGATAATTGTTTTTAAATTCTTCATAAACTGTTCTTCGCTTCATCAATCAAATCGTTATTGCGTTCGTATGAAAGTCCGTCCGATTCGCCGCCGATTAGCGGCGGATAAATATGCTTTTGATAAGCGGGATAGGCTTCGGTTCGCAAATGCGCGAGGAGATGATGACCGCGGCGGGTGTTTCGTTCGTGCCGCAGAGCCGAAATATCAACCGGAGCGACAACGATTTTTTCGCCTCCGCCTTCCGATGCTTTTGCTAAAATCCGACCTTCAAAATCAACAATCATGCTTCCGCCCGCCCATGAATACGGCGGATAATGCTTCAAACTCGCAGCTTGATTCGAAGCCACGACGTAACACATATTTTCGAGCGCGCGACAGCGGTTAATCGTCGTCCACCAATCCATCGGCTCGGTCGCGTTCCACGGATCCATGTAAGCCGAAACTCGCACCAGAATTTCCGCTCCGTTCATCGCCAGTTGTCTGGTCGCTTCGGGAAACAGCCAGTCGTAGCAAATCGCCGTTCCGATGTTGCCGATTTCGGTTTTGGCGACGGGAAACAATTCTTCATCATATCCTTCAATGTCGTGCGGGCTCGAATGAACTTCAAACGGAATCCAGGTGTTGACTTTGCGGTATTTATACAAAATGCCTTCGCCGTTGATCAAACAGGTCGTGTTAAAAACGTGACCGGGATATTTCGAATCAATTTCGAGCATCGTCCCGCTCTGAATATAAACGCCGTATTCTTTGGCTTTCTCCTGTAATCTCGCGGTGTGTTCGTTTGGAATTTCCACGGCGAGTTTATCGCGCAGTTCTTTAACCGTTGGAAAAACCGGCGCGGCGTGCGCAAATTCGGGAAAGGTCACGAGTTTGACCGGCAAAAAAGGCATCGCTCCCGTAACTGCCGAATCAACCAGCTGCAAAATGCGGTCAGTATTTTTTCGCATCTCGCGACGGTCGAGCGGGTTAGCAAAGTCGGTTTGAATGGCGGCGGCGGAATATCGAATGTGTTCCATAACATCAACTTAAATCAGCATCAGGCAGATGACGGCTGACTGTCACATCCGCCGCAAGGATACTTAAAATTCTTTCTCGATTTAATTCCAATAAATCGACAGTTACTCTGCCAACAGATGTTTGCGGAATAATTCGAAGTCCGTTTTCAGACCACAGAAAATGTTCTAACCAAATATGCTGACGGGGATTGAAAAGTTGAATGACCTTTCCAGTTTCTACGCCTGTGATTTCCGTTTTGTTCGATTTACGACGATTACAGTGAAAGCAGGCTAAAGCCAGATTTTCAAAAGAGTCTTCACCGCCATCTGCAACCGGAATTATATGGTCAACTGTAAAACGAATATATTGCCAGCGCTCATTTGTATGGCAATACTCGCATAAAAAAGCGGCTCGGAGACTGACTTGCTCTTTCAACTCGTCGTCGGATATCTTACGAGACACGCTTCGATTCCTCAATTTGGGATTCAGCTAAATTGCGCGTCAAACGATTGAGGAAACTAAGATAATCGTCAATTTCTTCATACTGTTCTAATTCATTTTCTTCGCCTTCGTCCAATTTTGCTTCGCGCTGTTTTTCAAGCAGGCTTTCGATTCTTTCCTGAGCTATTGGCGAAACGTGGAAAACCAAAACTCCTTGCTCTAGCTCAAGTTCAACGGCGCTTTCGCGCGGTAAACTAATGGGTAGTGCGTGCAATCTTGGAACTGATTCAACTAAAACTGCCATAATTTTATTTTTGGCTGATTGTTTCCAGCGGCGGTAAACCTTTCTTTGTTGTTCGCGTCAAAAACTCATCATATATCTTTTGTTTTTCCGTTGTCATCGGAAATTTCTCAACGTTCGGGTCATATGGGTATTTGGTCATTTTGTGAAAGGGAATCGGTAAGACTGCATCGGGGCTGCCCGAATTAATATCCATTTCTTTGCTATAACCGTTGGCGTGAAGTAAAAAAGTGCGCTTCATATTTGGAGCCGGCGCGGGGAATGCCGAGACGTCAAACGACAAAACTATTTCATCGCCGGTTTTTGAAATGATAAAAACGTCGTCTGTGTTTTTGAGCAGAGGTTTGACATCGCCCAGACGCGTAAATGTTCCGGCAAAATATTTCCATTTCGGCTCAAAGTTCACCTTGTCATAATCCGCTCCAAAAGGCTCTTTGCCATCAGGCGAAGTTTCCTTTGAAAAACCGCGCTCGCGCAAATCCGCGACGGTTGGATTCGCAGTCGTGACGCGGAGATTGGCCGACGCATCGGCGGAAGTGTCAACCGAGATTTTGTCCCAGTATGTGCGCATTGTCGTCAAAATTCGTACTTCGCGGCTGTCGCTCAAAAATTTGCCGGTTAAATCTACGACCATCGTCTGCGGGCGACCAACCGAAAAACCGATGGAATCAATCACAGTTTTCCAAACGCCCTGCTGATCTTTAACCTGCAGGCTCGGATACTGCATAACCAGCCCTTGCTGCGCGGCGGCGACGTTATCGCTCGAAAAAGCGTAATCCGTCCAACCTGTCATCAGCAGTAACGTTCGACCGTTGTAGCCGTTTTTGTCGTCGAGCGTCAAAGTCAGCTCGTGCGGTTCGGAGTAACCGCGAATTTTCCGTTTTTTAAAAGTGTCGTAAAAATTACGGTCAAGACTCGTAATTTTGGCCAAAAGATCGTTGCTGTAGCCATCGTGAGCCGCGAGCGGTGCGCGTTCATTGGTTGTCGTATACAAAATAAATTTGTCAGCGTTAGGGATTCCCAAACCTTCATTTGGGTAAACTTCGGTATTTGACGGATGATCAATGGCGACAAGTTCGAGCTGGTCAACAAAGAGAACTTCTTCCAATTCATTGGTAACGCGGATTTCGTAACGCCCGTCTTTGGGTTGTAATTTGTCGGGCGCAATCCGAACGTATTCTTCCGGATCCGGATAACTAAACTCCGTGCCAGTCCAGTCGCCCATCTCTCCGCCGCCCATAAAATCGGTGATAAATTCAAATTTCTCGCCGTTCCAGGTGTACAAGTACGGACAGGAGGACGGCTTGCGGTCGAGTTCTTCAATTTTAATTGGAGTTCGGTTTTGCGCGACCTGGTTTTTGAGGTCGCTTGAATTTTCAATTTCCGATTGAACGATTCCGGAAGTCCAAATCACGCGCACGGCGTCAGGCTGCTGACGTTTGCCAAGTCCAAAAAACACTTCTGACGGAGCCGGCATCGGGCTGGCCGAATAGCTTTCCAGCTTTTGCGTCAAACTTCCGGCGCGCATGTCAATTTTTGCGCCGATACCGGTTTTATTGGAAACCCGTCCGCGCAGACTTAAAATCTCGGAATTATTTTTGTTGCCGCCCTGATTACGGATAAACTGCAGATTGCCGTCGCGGGCAAAGGTCAGTAAATCAATGTCACCGTCGCGGTCAACATCGCCTGCTAAAATCTGGCGCGAGCCGGCCAGAGCGTTACCGGCGGTAGTTTTGATTTTAAAAGCTGTGGAAGCAGCCGCCGACCAGGAATCGCCCAGATTGCGCGACAAAACCAAGCCTTTGTCGGTTTGCACAACCAAATCGAGCAGGCCGTCGTTGTCGTAATCAAGAAACTGCGCGGCGGTGGCTTTTTCGGTTCCCGCCGGGGCGTCTTTTAATTGAAACTTGCCTCGCCCATCGGAAATTCCAAAAACCCCTACCCCGTCATCTCGTCCAAAAAAGAAATCTACAAAAGTATCTTTGTTAAAATCGCCGACCGCCGCGCACGTCCAATTTCCCGGCCGATTCAATCCGACTTCATCCGAAACATCGCGAAAAGTTTTGTCGCGCATATTGCGGAGAAGTTCGGGTTTTTCGCCATAATTTAAAACGAGCAAATCAATATCGCGGCGATTATCAAAATCCGTCGGAACAACGGCCACCGCGCGACCTGGCAGCTCAATTTTAGCGGCGGCGGAAATATCCGTAAAAGTCCCGTCGCCGTTGTTGCGCAAAAGCATATTCGGCGCTTTGAATTCGTTTGGGAACCAGAAATCATTCATTTCTGCGCGGGCATCAAGTTCCGCTAAACCGCCGATGAAAATATCTAAATCGCCGTCATGATCGGCATCAACAAAAGCGCATGTGATCGAGAGAAAAGGCAATTTCGGCAGTTTGGCTGAAACCGTGACATCCTTAAACTTTCCGTTTCCTTGATTGCGATAAAGACTAATCTTTTCTTCTCGCAAAACAAATAAATCCGGCAAACCGTCATTGTCGAAATCTCCGGCGACGACTCCGGTTGCAACCGAATCAACTATTTTTGCCAGATCACCCGCTCCGCGCGTGACGTCAATAAATTTTCCTTTGTCATTGCGGTAAAGCGAAATTGAGCTTGAAGCCTGGGCGGTGGATTGAGTGCGCGATAGTTTGCGAATGGACGAGATTGAATTGTTGAGTTTGACCAAATCCAAACTGCCGTCGCTATCAAAATCAAAAAGCGTCGCTCCGCCCGCAAATTTTTGTAAAATCTGATACTTATTTTGCGGCTTTAGTCCCATTGGATAAGCGTTTTTAACTCCGACTTGTCCCTTTTGACCGGCCAAACCGACTTCTGCATTTTGAAAAAAAACGTTCGGATTCGATTTGTCAACCAACTCGCTTTCCGCGCCGGTCGAAGCCACGGCTTCGGCGTAACGTCCCTGTTCCAGATAGTTCAAACCGATTGAAGTTCCCGCTCCGTTGTCGCGCAAAGTTTGAAACTTTTTGAGCAGTTCGGCAGCCTGTCCGCGTTGATTGACGCGCTGCATTGTCGATGCGAGGTTATAAATCGCGGATGTGTTGTAAGGTTCGGCGTCGTATGCCGTTTGCAAATAACGCAGCGCCCCGTCGTATTGTTTCCGCTGCAGCAATATTTGACCGATGTTGACGTTGGCGCCGACATCGCGCGGATCAAATTCCAAAACTTTGGCGAATTCCGTCACTGCCTCATCAGGTTGATTTTCAGTCCGCGCAATCAAACCGAGAAGATAATTTGCCTGCGGTGAATTCGGAGTCAGAATGAGAGCTTGAGCGGCGGCTGTTTTAGCTTCGTCAAGCTTTTGCGCGTTAAAAAGCGCGATTGCCAGATTAATTTGCGCGAGGGCGAAATTCGGGCGAAGCTGCAAAGCTCGTTCAAATTGCTCGACTCCTTTGGCGTGTTCGTATTGTTCGAGGAGGGCTACTCCGATATTATTTGCTCGATAAGCCTCTTCGCGGCGGGTTATCTCATTGCCGGAGTTAGCTGGCTGCGCTCCGGCGGAATAACCGTAAACAAATAACAAAATCAAAATGAAAGAATTGATATTCTGTCGCGGCGTAACTGCTAAATTAAAAATTTTAAATATCGTGCCGTTAAGTGAGGCGTCCCTGTTGTCTGTTTTCGACCTGCGGTAAAACGTTTTCATTGGATGTTGATTGTGTTACGTCTTGCGCCTTTTTTCAGGTCGCGGCAAGGCTTGATAGGGAATTAATATTTCACGTTTCTCATAACTTTCTGGAGAGCCTTTAAAAGAAACAATCAACTGAGAATTATCATTGTTAACCTGTTTGATTTGCACTCCTTCGACGGTCTGGAACTGACGCGGCGATCTGAAGCTTAGTTGATAATCGCGTCCGCCCAAACCTTCTAAAACCAGACTGAGACCGTTTTCGCGAGCTTGCGATCTAATAATTCGCAACCCGCTCGATTCAGCGCCCGCGACCAATGTTTGAGGAATCAGATAAACGTCAGTGCCGTCTTCACCAACGAAAATAACTTCAGTTTGCGGAGCATTTACGTCAAAGGTTATTTCCGGCTGCTGAACATCGCCGATTGCTTTAAATTTAAAATCAATCGGTTTGCCGCCGACCGTGACCGATCTGATTTTGGCATCGAGCGGAAACGCCGGAGCTAATATTAGTTTGATTGGATTCGGATCAACTGCGCCGCGCCGCGCTGCCAAAATCGTCAATTTACCGTTTGCCCGCTTGAGCGTAAAATCGAGCAGCGTATTTCCGGCGCGCACTCCGCGTACCTGTAAATCGTTCCAGTTAGCCGGAAGCTGCGGCGCGAAGCGAACTGTTTTCCCGCCGTCGGTAATTTCGATTCCCAGCATTCCGCGCATGACCGGAGTAATCACCATCGCCTCCGACCAAACCTGGTGATGACTCGAACGACCAAACGGAGCGTTAAAATCGCCCGATATTAATTCCGTCACATAACCGAGCGCATTTGCATATGTCAGCAGCGCGGTTGCCATCAGAGCTTGATTACCAACGTGAGAGCGGCCGTAATTGTAAGCCGCGAGCGATTGCCAGCCGGTAAATAATGGCCAGACCGAGCCGTTGTGATAGGAGAGCGGGTCATAAAGCCGGCTGTCATTGGCCAAAATTCGCGCCCCCCAATCCGTCGCAATTTTCGCACTGCCCAGGTGATCAATTTGTTTTTGCGCCCGGTCGTCCGCCATTGTTCGCCACCACAGCGGAACGGCTGGCAAAACCGTCTCTTCGTCAATCATTGCGGCGTTTGCCAATTCGTCCATCCGCGCCTGCCGCCGTTCGCGATTCGGGCCGGGATCGGCTTTCGGTGGCTCGTTTGTAGGAAGCTTGACGAATGGTTTTTTAGTCGCGTAAGCGTAAAAACCTTTGTCTTCCAGCCAGTATGTCCGCTCCATCGCCTGACGGGTTTTTTCGGCATTGGCGCGGGCCTTTTCCGCCAAAGCCTGGTCATTCATCGCTTCCGCCATTTCCACCAGATTGCGCGAGGCTTCAATCCAGACGCCTTGCAAATAAACCTCTTCGTGCGGCGGATAAAGTGCGCCGCCTTCAATCCAGCCGTGACCGAATTTGGTGTTTTCAATTAAACCGTTATTGTCCGTATCGGTCGCTTCTTCGTAGCGGTAAGCTTTTTGAATCGAGTCCCAATTTTGGCGCAGGAAATCCAGATCGCCGGTTTGTCGAAAATAATCGGCGTTGACAATCACATAGAGCGGCGTCGCATCGGTTGAAGCCCAGGCGTACGGATAACCTTTCCACCAATCAACGAGTGAAGCGCTTTGCGAAATTTCGTGCGGAATCTTGCCGTCCGCGCGCTGAAATTGTTTCAAAAAGCCGAGCGCGGTTTTGGTTGCCGCATAATCGCCGTAAGAATTGATCGCGAGCGCCGTCCACATCGCATCGCGCCCAAAAAACCAGGCAAAACCGGGACGCTCCGAGTCGCCGGAAGTGCGAAATCCGGCGAGCAGGCCGGTTCCAAGAAAAGGATTCGTGGCCATTCCTTTATCCACCCCGATTTTTGCCCACGCAAACGCCGTATTGAGCCGGTCGTCGGGCGTTGTCACCTCTGTCGTGTTTTCCAGCAGATTTTCGTAGTAAGCGACGTTATTTTCGTAGAGCGGCAGTGCGTTAGCAAGCAGTTTATTGTAATTGTCTTCAGCTTTTTTACGCCCGTCGGTACTTCCGGCAATTACAATCGGGATAAAATTTTGCCGGGCTGTCTCCGGCGAAATTTGTATTTGATAACGCGCCGGAACGTCTTGCGGCTCTTCCTGATACGGCATCAAAGAAACGTCTCTGGCCGTGGGCGACCCGACAATTCCATAATATTTCTGCATTTCTTCGCCGATAAAATAATATTTGTTTTTTTCATCAAACCCGATTGAGCCGGTCATCAAGTTACCGGGCCAGGAGAGCGCGAGTTTCGGGCGAAAGGAAACCTCAACGGTCATCGGCAGAGTGGTGCTGATATCGAGCAGCATGATCAAACCCTGTTCATCAACGGGGGCGTAAACTATTTGCTTGACCGTAAAAGCGGCGTGCGAATAGGTAAACGTGGTGGCTTCGGGGCGGACGTCAACCTGTGTTAATAAATCCGAGCCGCGAAATCCGAGATTGTAGCCTTCGACTCTAAAATTTATTTGAAAGTCATCCACCAATTTCATCGGGTAAACCCACGCTTCCATTCCGCGATGCTCGTAACCGTAGGCGGCGGATTTACGTCCGACGACATCGTAAAACGAGCCGTTTTGCGAACGCCGTGAAAGCTCCAAACGGCTTTTGGGCAAAGCTTTTTTCGCGATAAAGTCAGGTTTAGTCTGTGCCATAATATTAAAAGCCGCCGCTAATTGAATCAACAAAACGACGAATAAAACGCCCCGCTTGGACTGATAATTATTCAACATATTTTTCACAGAACAGAAGCCGCGTGATAACACAAAATTTTAAATATCTTTCACTCAGGACGTTTAGTAAGATTTGAGCTTTTTAAAATCATCGCCATTGGCTGGTTTAACGCTGATTGCCGCGCCGCCGCCATTGGCTAAACTTAATTTCAAAGCGGTTTTGTTGTTGACCAGATAGCTTTTGATTTCATATGCCATCGGATTTTTGTCCCAATCGGCATCTTTCGCGTCGGCGTAAACGGTTGCCACGTACTGTTTATTTGAATCTAAAAAATCCAGAGGGATACTCGCAGTCCTGGCATTTTCATCCGTGATTGCGCCGATATACCATTCATTTTTGTTTTTCGCTTTTCTGGCAATTGTGATGTAGTCGCCCGGTTCGGCTTCGAGAATCCGGGTGTCGTCCCAATCAACCGCGACGTCGCGAATAAATTGGAACGCGTCCATGTGTTTCTCATAGTTTTCTGGCAAATCCGCCGCCATTTCAAGCGGTGAATACATCGTCACATAAAGCGCTAATTGTTTCGCCAGCGTCGTGTGAACGCGATTGGTTTTGGTTGGGTCGGCGTAATTTAATTTAATTTCAAAAATGCCTGGTGTGTAATCCATTGGCCCGCCCATCAAACGCGTGAACGGCAAAATTGTTTGATGTTCAGGCGGATCGCCTTCGCTGAAAGCCTCGAATTCAGTGCCGCGCGCCGCTTCCGCCGCCAGCCAGTTCGGAAAGGTGCGCTGAACTCCGGTCGGTCGTACCGGTTCGTGCGAGTCAACCATGATTTTGTATTTCGCCGCCGTCTCCACAACGTGAACATAATGATTGGCCATCCATTGCCCGTCATGATTTTCGCCGCGCGGAATGATTTTGCCGACATAACCGGTTTTCACAGCGTCGTAGCCATTGGCTTTCATAAAACGAAACGCTTCATCCAAACGGCGTTCGTAATTGGTCGCCGAGCCGGAAGTCTCGTGGTGCATAATCAATTTGACGCCTTTGCTCTGGGCGTAATTGTGCAATTCTTTGACGTCAAAATCGGGATACGGCGTTACGAAATCGAAAACGTCTTCTTTCCAGTTCCCGAACCAATCTTCCCAGCCGATGTTCCAGCCTTCGACAAGCACGCTGTCAATCCCGTTTTTCGCCGCAAAATCAATGTAGCGTTTGACGTTGGCCGTGTTCGCCCCGTGTTTGCCGCTCGGTTTTAAACCGTTCCAATCGGTTCCGTCAATCTTGACATTGTTTGTCTCGGAATAATTCCAGGTCGCTTTGCCGACAAACATTTCCCACCAGACGCCGACGAATTTCTGCGGTTTAATCCAGCTGGTATCCTTAATTTTATTCGGTTCATTGAGATTCAAAATCAATTTCGAGGCGAGAATATCAGTGGCTTTGTCGCTGACGATAATGGTGCGCCACGGCGTCTGCGCCGGCGTCTGCAAAAATGCCGCGCTGCCGACCGCGTTTGGCGCGAGATGGGTCGTCAAACCGAATGTCTGACGGTTAACCATCATGTACATCGCCGGATAATTGATGAGCGCTGCTTCGTGAATATTGATGTAAAGCCCGTCCGCCGATTTCATCATCAAAGGCGTTTGCACAGCGTTGTCCGCAAAAATCGTTTTGACCGCAATGGCCGTTTCATTTTTGCCTTTATTGGCGTCAACTTCGCTTAGTTTGGAAGTAGTGTAGGCGTATTCGTTGCTGTCGTAATCGCCCGGAATCCAGAAGGTTTTATGATCACCCGTCAAATTAAATTCGGTTTTTTCTTCGTTGACAGTAAAATATTTTAAATCGTTTTGGACAGGGAATTCGTAGCGAAAACCAAGACCGTCGTCGAACAATCGGAAGCGAATAACAAGATGGCGAGAAGTCTGTTTCTCATTCGCATTATTCGTAGTTGTGGCAGCGTTTCCCGCCGCATCAACTGAAATGATTTGCCGCAGAGTTACGGCCAACTCTTTGTAGTTGCTGCGAATTGTTTTAAGCTCGCCCCAGACCGGATTCCAAGTTTCATCTTTAGCATCGGTTTTAGTGTCAACCACAGTAAAATCTTGGAGCAGAGCCGGTTGATCCTTGAGTTCAAAACCCATTTTGCTTTCTTTGACAACCGCTTTGCCTTTGTAATAAAGCTGATAAACGGGCTCGCCCGCTTGAGTTAATTTAAACTCGAGAGAAAAATTGCCGTTTGGCGACTGCAGATTTTGCGCCGAAACCGAAATCGCGAAAAACGTCGTGACAATAAAAAACAGTATGATATTTTTCATGGAAAGATTCTCGAATGATTAAATTCAAGAGTGAATTTAATTTGAAACAGCCGGTTCAATAAATTAACTGCAATCTGCACAGCTCTGATCAATCTCGGCATTCGCTGGCAGATGTCCGGCCAACCTTAAGCTGTTTTAGTTTTTTCAAAATTTAAATCACTAAACTGAAACTCCGTAAAATCCGGCATCGCACCGGTTTGCGAAGCTACAAAAGCTCCAATTTTATTGGCGAATTCATTAATATTATCCAAATCCCAGCCCCGCAAAAGCCCGTGTGTCATCGCCGCTGTAAATGCGTCGCCGGCGCCGATTGCGTCTTTGACCTGAATTTTCAAGCCCGCGTTTTCGGAAATTTCACTTGCTTTTATCAACAAACTGCCGTTTGCGCCGCAGGTCACGCAAATTAAATTCAAATCAAAATTTTGGCGCAGCTTTTCCGCCAAATCAATTCGATTCCGACCTTTGAGAGCAAACATGGCGGCAATTACCGGCATTTCCTCGTGATTGAGTTTGACTGCATTTGCCAATCGAAACGATTCGCGCAAAATTTCAGCCGAAAAATAATTTTGCCGTAAATTAACATCAAAAATTCGCCAGCCTCGAGTCAAATTGACAAATTCAAGAATCGCTTTTCGGGATGCGGAATTTCGCTGTGCCAATGAACCGAAGCAGACAGCATCGGCGTTTTCAGCAATATCGCGCCAGCTCTCGCTCAATTCAAGAAAATCCCAGGCGACATTTTCAACGATTTCATAACCCGGCTGCCCGTTTTCAAGCTTGACGTTGACGATTCCGGTTTGATTTGTCTGGTCTATCTGGATGTGTTCAATCGAAAGATTTTTAGTTTGTAGCTGTCCTAAAATTTCCCGGCCAGCCGAGTCGTCGCCGACCCGACTCAAAACAATGCCGTGATTGCCAAGGCGCGTTGAAACGTAAGCAAAATTGGCTGGCGCGCCGCCGAGCATTTTCTGTTTCGAGGGCAAAATATCGAATAAAATTTCGCCAATTCCGACAATATTGAATTGCTTGCTGTTCATTCAACCGGCGCTTGATAGTTCTAAAATTACGGCTTGATAGGCTTTCAGTTTTCCTTCGAAAGCTTGATAATTACCGAGCAAAACTTTCGTCTGGCTCAAATCAAACTCGACATTTGCCGAAGCTTCATTGTTAGTAAAGTTCAGTAAAATCAAGAGCTTTATGCCTTCGAGTTGACGAGTGTAGGCAAAGACGCTTTCATTTTGCAGATCGAGAAATTCTGATTCACCGTAAATCAAAACGAGGTTTTCTTTGCGGAAACGAATTAATTTTCTGAAATAATTGAGCACGGAGTTTTCGTCATGTTCCTGTGATTCGGCATTGATTTCGACGTAATTCGGGTTAATTTTGAGCCACGGCGCGCCAGTGGTAAATCCGGCGTTCGGGGTTGAATCCCATTGAAACGGCGTCCGGCCGTTGTCGCGTCCGATAATCTTTTGCGATTCCATAAATTCTTTAACATCTCCGCCTTCGGAACCGATGAGTTTATGGAGATTAACGGTCATAATGTCGCGGTAATCTTCAATCTTATCGAAACGAATGTTAGTCATTCCAAGCTCGTCGCCGAAATAATAATAAGGCGTACCGCGCATCGTCAGCAGAAACGTGGAGAGCATTTTTGATGAAACCTCGCGAAATTCCGGGCTGTCATTGCCCCAGCGCGAAACCATGCGCGGAAAATCGTGGTTGCCGAGATAAACCGTGCCCCAGCCTTTGTCGGCAAAAACGGCGTCCCATTTGCGGAAAACTTCCTTGAATTCGGAAAAACTCCAGCCTTTCGGATCAATCAATTTTTTCGCCAGATCCTTGTGTCCCAAATTGCTAATCTCAAAATGATAGGACATATTGAGTTCGCCCCGCGCTTCGTCAACAAATTCAAGAACATTTTCGGTCGTCGTTCCCGGCCCCTCAGCAACGGTCATGACGTCATATTTCGACAAAACCGTTTGGTTCATCTCCTGCAAATATTCATGCAGTCGCGGGCCTTCGGCATAATACTGAACAAAATTTCCGTGGTATTTTTCGGGCAGTTCGACAAATGGAATATCTTTTGAAATAAAAGTAATCACGTCCATCCGAAAGCCGTCAATGCCTTTGTCAAACCAGTATTTGACAATGTCGTAAACCTCCTCGCGGACTTTCGGATTTTCCCAGTTCAAATCCGGCTGTTTGACCGAAAAGTAATGCAGGTAATAGGAATTTGTCTGCTCGTCAAATCTCCAGGCGTCGGCTTTTTCGTCAAAAAAACTCCAACGCTTGGGCGGCGTTCCTTTTTCAGCTTCCCACCAGTGATAGTAATTTCGATACGGGTTGTCGCGAGCTTGACGTGATTCCTGAAACCAAAAATGTTCATCGCTGCTGTGATTGACGACTAAGTCAAGGACAAGTTTAAGACCGCGCTCGTGCATTCCTTTAAGCATTTCGTCAAAATCCGCCATCGTCCCGAATTCGTCCATAATGGCTCGATAATCCGAAATATCATAACCGTTATCGTCATTTGGTGAAGCGAAAATCGGATTGAGCCAAATGACATCCACGCCAAGCGATTTGATGTAATCGAGTTTTTCGATAATGCCGCGCAAATCGCCCACCCCGTCGCCGTTTGAATCTTTAAAAGAGCGCGGATAAATTTGATAAACGACCGCTTCTTTCCACCATTTTTTTTCAGTCATACTCATTATTTACCTTAAAAAAGAAACTGAAATTGACTAAAACAGAGAAGATTTTGAAAATTTATCTTTCGTTTTTGTCGCGTTTTTAGCACTCCTATTCTCTAGGCTTCACTCATTACCATACCGCGCGACTCGGCTTCCAAAACGTCGTCTTCGTCAACATATTTTGGTTCAACGTCTTTCGTAATAAACATACAAGCGACCGCAGCTAGAAGAAAACAAATGCCGCACAAAACCAGAGCGTTGCGCGGATCGCCTTTGAGCAGAGTGTCGTAGTAAAGTCCGACCGTCAAGTTATTAATAATCTGTGGAATACAGATAAAAGCGTTGAGCAGTCCCATGTAAACGCCGATTCTTTTGGGCGAAACAATCGAAGTCGTCATTACAAACGGAATCGTGATAATTCCCGACCAAGCGATGCCGACGCCGACCATACAAGCTAAAACTGCAGTGATACTGGTAAATAAAAGCATCGAGATAAACCCGATTCCGCCGCAAGCTAAAAGCACCGCATAAGTCATCCGCGTGCCGATGGCTTTGACGATTGATGGAATCAAAAACGCCATGATGACTGTCGTCACATTCATCACGATAAAAGCGATGCCGCCGTAAGACGCGCCTTCGGCAAAATTCGGTGAATCGGGTGTTGGGGCGTTAAATGAATGCCGGGCAATCGAAAGCGAGAGATACTGCCACATAAAAGGCAGACCGTACCAGGTGAATAGTTTAACCCACCAAATGCGCCGCAAACCAATGGGCATATCTACCACAGCCTCCCAGATATCCTTGAAAGCGTGAACGATTTTCCCGCCAAATCCGCCCTTAGCCGCTTGTTCGGCACGAAACTCTTCGAGATTATCCGGCGGATATTCATCGGTCGTAAAATTTGTCCACATCATCGTCGTCAGCATCGCAACAACACCGATGATAAATGAATATTTGACGATATTCGGAATATGATGTCCGCCCTGCGTATCATCGGAAACGCCAAGCGATAAGAGCAGCAAAGGCATGAAACCCGCCGCGATTTGCCCGCCCGCAATCATAAAGGTTTGAACGGAAAAACCGACAGTTCGCTGTTTGTCATTGAGTTTATCCCCAACCATCGCGCGGTACGGCTCCATCGCCGTATTCATCGAAGCGTCCAAAATCCAAAACAGACCGACTGCCATCCATAATATTGATGAATAAGGCATCAGCAAAACCGCCACGCTGCCGACCAATGCTCCAACGAGAAAAAACGGCTTGCGCCGCCCGAACCTTGTCCACGTTCCGTCACTGATCGCGCCGATAATCGGCTGAATCAGCAAACCTGTCACCGGCCCGGCGAGCCACAGAATCGCCAGTTTCGATTCATCCGCACCCAAATAACGGAAAATCGGACTTAAATTAGCTTGCTGCAATCCGAATCCGTATTGGATTCCGAGAAATCCGAAACTCATATTCCAGATTTGCCAAAACGAAAGCATTGGTTTCTTTTGGGTATTCATAATTATTTAGAAGCAAATTTTTTACTCTTGTTAAGTGAAGTAACAAATCATAACTTTTTTTTGTTCAATTTTACACGTTTGATTTACTCCGTCCGCTTAAATTATGCTTTTTGGGCGTTGAGAGAAGACCTAAAGGGTGAGGACAAATAAACATTGATCTATGCGAATATCTTGAAGAAAAATCTTACACTTTTACCTTCGTATCAAAATTCCTTAATCCAAAATATGATATTTAAAAAGGAGAATTCCCGAACGGGAATTCTCCTTTTTCTCCGGAAAGGAATTTTCAAATTACCTTTCCGCTTAAGCCATCCCAATTTATTGTTTTAGAAATTAAATCTAAAAGCAAATTGAAGATTACGTTGTAAATCATTACCGAAAAACGCGGTTGAAGTGATTTTGCCGAAATTGGCGTTGTCAAATTTGCCATTTGGTAATGGATTTCCGAGATTAGAATCTGGATTTCCGAGATTGACTGTGTTGAAAAGATTGACAACTTCAAGTCGGAATTCAAAATTCATCGTTTCTGAAAAACGGAATTTCTTTAAGAGTGATCCGTCGGTTCGGAAATATTTCGGTCCGGTAAAGAAATTGCGGGGCACATTTCCGAATGTTCCGATTGCTGGTCGCGTAAAGCCATCCGGCGAAATAAATTGATTCTGTGTTCCCGGATAATTTACATCACCACTCAAATTCGGGCGATTGGGACCGGTATCACGGTCAGCACCCCCGTTATATTCAACATTGAAATGAAATCCGCTTTGGAGTGTTGTATTTGAATTAATTTGCCAGCCACCAATAAAAAAGTCGGTAACCCGGTTGATACCGTTGAAGTATTTGCTGTTTCGGCCGATTGGCAATTCAAAAAGTTGTGACAAAACAAAGTTATGTCGTCGTTCAAAGTCAGCCGGACCGCGATTCAAACTTGGGTCAATATTAAAATACGATCCACCATTATTGAATGCTTTCTGGAAAGTGTAATGAGTTAAAACTGAATAGCCGTTTGAAAAACGCTTGGTCAATTTTGTCTGCAGAGAATCGTAACGATTACTTGCTCGATAGCCTTGATAAAGCAAAATATCCTGACTAAGTCCGAAACGTTGAAAGTACGGTCGACGATCGTTGGTGGGTACGCCTTGAGCAAAACCTGCGATAGTCGGTTGGTTAACGTTTAAGTCAGGATTATCGCCGACAAAAACGTTCTTGCCGCGATTGCCTACATAAGCTATTTCCCATGACCAATCTTTGGCAAATTGATATTGGAAAGTCACGTTAAATGCATCAACCCGCGGAAGACTTTGTTCGTTCGATAAGGCTCTGACCTGAACGCCGTCAGGGATAAAGAAGCGCCCATTGGATGGAACTGAGGTATTTAAGACACAACCAGTTGCAGGACAACGGTTCGCCGGCGTCGTGATTCCGAAAAATCCGGTTGGAGCGGCCGGACCAGTTGCCAAATTAAAAACTCTGGCACGGTTGTTTGCCGGATTCAAATTCTGAACCGCTAAAACGGGAATATTTTGTGTAACTGTGTGACCAAAAACAGTCCCAAACACACCAATATCATAGCTGCGTCCAAAGCCGCCGCGAATAACCATTTTATCGTTAAGTTGATATGCAATTCCGAGTCGCGGCGCGAAATTGATTTTATTTTTGACATTTCCATCTAAACTGTTACCGCCGACACCAGCAACAACAATCTCGCCAGTATTTAAGTCAACAAAGCCACCGTTTCCAGGTTTATTAACAGTTTGCGGATTAATTAGATCGGCACGAAGTCCATAGGCGACCGTCAATTTCGGCGTAACGCGCCAAGTGTCCTGTCCGTAGTAGAAATGACGCCATTGTTGCTCTCTTGCGTCAACACTGGTGCTGACGTAACGCTTAAAATTAGTAACGTCGCCGATTAAAAATGTTGCTAACCCTGAACCGGCAATCCCCGGAATGGTTACATTTCCGTTGGCATCTCTAACTTCTGTTCGTCCTGTTCTGTCACGACCAAAGGTTAGTTCGCCGGAGCGATGATTATCACTTGGGACTCGTAGATTAAAAGCGCGGCGCACATCAACACCAAATTTGACAGTGTGGTTGCCGACAATCTTCGTCAAATTAGCTACAACTTGGTACTGTTTCTCATTTTCATCAAGCGGGCAATTACAGCGATTGACACCAAGACCGGAACCGAAATTAATATCGCGGTTGCCGGTATTAATAAAACCGGCAAATAAACCCGAACTGAAATCGTCCAAATTTAATCCCGGAATTCCGGCAGCAGTCGCCGGAGTCGTTTTATAGTCAAAGGGAAGGACATTTACTTTGTAGTTAAAAAAACCGAAACGGGCGTCAACTACAGTGGTCGGGGTTAGGGTATAATCAAATCCTGTTGCCAGGCTGATATTTCTGCTTTTGGAGTTTCCCCCTAAAGACACCAGCTCCGGGCCCCCGCCCTGCCCAAATGCCGTTGGGCCGTCAAGCAAAAATTTAGCGCGGCTAAAGCGTCCGAAAACATTAAACTTATCCGAAATTCGACCGTCAATTCGAACATTGAAAACATCGTTATTGAATTTTTCGCTGCCGGAAGCAACATAGTTGTCAGTTGTGCCGGGACTTGTCGGATTCGGGAGTAATCTCAAAAGATTGAGTGCCTGCGGCGATAAACATCCGTTTGCAGCAGGTGTTTGTCCCGCGCCGCAAGCCGGAATAGTCCTGTTTGCATAAACTAATCCGGTGGCCGGATTGATAAAATCAGCTCCATATTCGCTTAAATTTCCCGTCCGCGCTAAAGCCGTTGGCACGGTCAAAAGCTTTGATCCGCCTTGAGTCGCCCGCGTTCCTTGATAATCGCCGAAGAAAAACAAACGGTTTTTGAGAATTGGTCCGCCGATTGATCCGCCAAATTGATCTCGTTTCGTCGCGGGAATGAACTTTCCAGTCAAAGGGTTTGGTGCGAACTGTGAAAACGGATTGCGGGCCTGGAAACGGTCACGCTGGAGATATTCGAAAGCGCTCCCATGAAATTTGTTTGTGCCGCTTTTGGTTTGAACGGATGCAACGCCTGCAATCGCCTGACCAAATTCAGCATCGTAATTTGAAGAGGTAATTTTAGTTTCGCCAATTGATTCAAAGGTCGGATTGATAACAATAATTCCCAGAATCACATCACGATTATCCGTTCCGTCTAATTGGTAGCCGGTTCCGCTAAAGGTTTGCCCGTTGACAATGGTCTGAGTCGAACCTTGCGGGTTTTCGCTGGCGGCGTGGCTCCAAAGCTGCTGCTGAGTGCCGGGCGTGAGCAAAATCAATTTAGTGAAATTGCGATCGATAATCGGTAATTCTTCTACTTCACGCTTGGAAAAAGTAGTGGCGACGTCGGCGCGGTCGGTTTTGAGTAATTGACCTTCGGTTGAAACGGTGACAACCTCGCTGACCTGTCCGGTTTCAAGCGACGCGTTAACTTTAGTCTGCGTATCAACGCTGACGTTGACACTGCTCGAAAGACCCGCCTTGAAACCCTGTTTTTCAATTTTTACTTCATAAATGCCGGGCAGCAAACGATCTTTGAGATAAAAGCCGTCTGTGTTGGTTGTGACAGTATCAGCGGCCTTTCGTTCGACACTGGTAACTGTCACTGTAGCATCTGGAACGACTGCCCCCGTTGAATCGGTAATTGTGCCGGAAATACTTCCGTATACGGCTTGAGCTTGCGTTTTAAAGGAAAAACACAAAATAGCGATGATACTTAGCAGAACAACTGCTAACTTGTTTTTTAGCATTTTCGAGACCTCCTGGTTTGTTGAATGATTTTGCTCTAGCAGCCGTTTTAAAGAAAATTGCTGCCCCAAAAATATAAAAACTGAAGTCTAAATAAATTTAAATGTTAAAATTACCGGATTATGATTATTACACTCGAAATTAAGGAGTAAAATGTAATTGAACTTTTGCACTTCGTTTTTTTGAGGCAAATCTTAAGCCATTACTATTAATGAGTGAAAAACTTCTTTAAGATTTTCCCTTAGATAGTTGTAAATAAAGGCTTAAGATTATAATCATAAGATGATTATTAGTTTGTTGTATTTCTTTAATCCGACGTCTCATATTTATAATTTTATGTAATTCTCCAAATTATTGAAGGTGAGAGATAATTTATCGGAAGAATTTTAAATAATTAAGAAAAACCTTTATGCTTAATCTATTACCTTTTAAATACTAGAAATCTTCAGAATTAAGTTCGGTTACGCAACAATTATGATCAATAAAATTTTGGTGCTGATGCTACTGATATTAGAGATATCCGTATCTACTGCGAAAGCTCAAACTATAAATATTGTTCCAATTCACCAATCAGAAGGCATCGAAACTAATTTAACTCAAGCAAGACAACTTTTATATCAAGGAAAACCAGAAGAATCGATCAAAATTCTTCAAATGGTTTTGAGCAAAGACCCGCAGAATCTAATCGGGAATTTTTTGCTGGGCAAAGCTTTTTACGCCGAGAATAAATATCAAAACGCCATCGAACGCTTAACTGTGAGCGTCAAAGATTTGCCAAAGAAAGATTCGGAGTACCGCGAAGCAGTACAAATGCTCGGGTTAGCGCAATATATTTCCGGGCATTTGTCAGAAGCAATTCCACTGCTTGAACAACTCTCGAACTGGGCTCCAAATAATATAGAAGTTGCTTACGCACTCGGCGTTTCTTACGTGCAGACCAGACAGACGGACAAATCACGCTTAACATTTGCGCGTTTGTTCAACGTCACAACAAATTCTGCGGCGGCTTATTTGCTAAATGGGCAAATGCTTGTCAAACAGCAGTTTGAAGAAACTGCTGAAATTGAGTTAAACAAAGCCCTCGAAATTGATCCCAAACTCCCCCAGACGCATTTTGTGCTGGGCGAACTAGCGATCTATCGGGCCGATATTGCAAAAGGTATCGAACATTTGCAAAAGGAAATAGAATTAAATCCGGCTTTTGCAATGGCGCATTATCGTCTGGGAGAAGCGTTAACGAGACAAGCAAAGTGGGACGAAGCCATCGCGCCCCTGCAAAAATCTGTTTGGCTCAACCCATTTTTTAGCGGACCGTACATCGTTTTGGGCAAAGTTTATTTAAAGAAAAATGATTTGGGCAGCGCCGAAAATATGCTTCGTCACGCCGCGTCCATTGATCCAAAAAATTTTTCGGCGCATCATCTTTTAGCTCAAGTTTTGCAGCAGGCTGGAAAAACGGAAGATGCTAAAAAAGAGTTTGCGCTGGCCGAACAGCTTCGCTCGAACGGGGAAAAGGAACAATAATTTTAAAGATTTAACATGAAGAAATTACTGTTTTCCGGGGTAAAGCAAATTCATTTTTGGGCGCTGGTTGGCATATTGTTTTTTCAGTCGTTCGTCTTTGCGCAAACTTCTCCAATTGTTCAAAATCCAATCCCTTTTCCAGTGACTTTTATTGACATTGCTGCTCAAGCCGGACTGACCGAAAACACAGTTTACGGCGGGGTCGAAACCAAAAAATATATTATCGAAACGAATGGCTGCGGCGTCGCTCTGTTTGATTATGACAATGACGGCTGGATTGACGTTTTTATCATGAGCGGGACTCGTCTCGAAGGTTTTCCAAAAGGAAAAGAACCAACCAACCGGCTTTATCACAACAACAAAAATGGGACTTTCACAGACGTCACCGACAGAGCGAATCTGCGTCGGACGGGTTGGGCGGCGAGCGTTTCCGTCGGCGATTACGACAACGACGGGTTTGACGATTTGTTTCTAACCTACTGGGGACAAAACGCGCTTTACCACAACAACGGAGATGGCACTTTTACTGACGTGACTAAGAAATCAAACCTTGCCGGTCAAGCCGGACGCTGGGGTTCGGGAGCCACATTTATTGATTATGACCGTGACGGCAAACTCGATTTGTTTGTCGCCAATTATTTAAAGTTTGATTTAGCGACAGCGACTGAACCGGGCAAAGGCAGCACCTGCGTCTGGAAGGGAATTCCGGTTAATTGCGGCCCGCGCGGGCTTCCGACCGATGTCAACCTGCTCTATCACAATAACGGCGACGGCACTTTCAATGACGTTTCTGAAAAATCAGGAATTTCCAAAGTGACGGGACGTTATTCGATGACTGCAATTGTCACCGATTTTAATAACGACGGATGGGTGGATATTTACGTGGCCTGTGATTCAACCGCTTCCACTCTTTACCGCAATAATCAGGACGGAACGTTTACCGATGTTGGGCTCGAAAGCGGGACGTCTTACAACGAAGATGGCAACGAACAAGCCGGAATGGGGGTTACTATCGGGGATTATAACGGTGACGGATTGCCCGATATTTTTAAAACGCATTTTGCCGATGATCTGCCTGTGCTTTACAAAAATAGCGGGCGCGGTCTCTTTGAGGACGCTTCGCGGCCCGCCGGATTTGACCACACCCGATATGTGCAGTGGGGAACCGGTTTTGCCGATTTTGACAATGATGGCTGGCCTGATATTCTGACCGTTACCGGCAACGTTTACCCGGAAGTCGAAAAGTTTTTTAAAGAGTACCCGCACCGAAGTCCGCGTCTGGTTTATCAAAACCTGGGCAACGGACATTTTCGCGATGTTTCGGCCGCCATGGGAAGCGGCGTAACCGAGCCGAAATCCAGTCGCGGCGCGGCATTCGGCGATTTTGATAATGACGGCGACGTGGATGTTCTGGTTATGAATATGAACGAACCGCCGCTCCTGCTGCGCAATGATTTAAAATCAAATAACAACTGGTTAACGCTGAAATTGACGGGGACTAAATCAAATCGAAGCGCAATAGGTTCGCGCGTGACGGTTAAAGATGGCGACCATACACAAGCGCAGGAAGTGACAAGTCAGAGCAGCTACTACTCGCAAAATGACTTTCGCCTGCATTTTGGTTTGGGCGCGAGCAAGCAAGCCGATACAATCGAAATTCGCTGGGCGAGCGGCGCAGTTGAGACTCTCAAAAACGTTGCCTCAAATAGAATCTTAACGGTCAAAGAAGGAAGCGGCATTGTCAAATGAAGCAATTTTACGCAAGCTTATTCGTCTTTTTATTTGTCATAGGTGCTGGCGTTCAGGCGCAGACGCCGGTCAACAACCCGTTTCCAGTT
This sequence comes from Pyrinomonadales bacterium, assembly GCA_038212235.1. GTDB lineage: Bacteria > Acidobacteriota > Blastocatellia > Pyrinomonadales > Pyrinomonadaceae > JBBQUS01. The sequence continues at coordinate 4,804 of JBBQUS010000062.1, read as the reverse complement.
TCGCTGACAAATATTGCGCAGCAAGCCGGTCTAACCGAAAAAACGATTTACGGCGACGAAAAGAAAAATCGCTATCTGCTCGAAACAACCGGGTGCGGAGTGGCTTTTATTGATTTTGATAACGACGGTTTGCAGGATTTGTTTTTCGTCAACGGAACCAGGCTCGACCCGCTGCCAAAAGGCGTGCCCGCCCCGACCAACCGGCTTTACCGCAACAAAGGCGACGGCACTTTTGAAGATGTCACCGCCAAAGCCGGATTGACTCGCACCAATTGGGGACAGAGCGCGTCCGTCGGCGATTATGACAACGATGGATTTGAAGATTTATTCGTTTCAGCTTTTGGCAAAAACGCGCTTTATCACAACAACGGCAACGGCACTTTTACCGAAGTGGGGGAAAAGGCCGGAGTCGCCAACAACCAATCAAAATGGGGTTCGGGCAGCGCGTTTCTGGATTATGACCATGACGGCAGACTCGATTTATTTGTGGCGAGTTATATTGATTTGGATTTGAAAACCGCCCCGCTCCCCGAAACCGGGCCATGTCTTTACAAAGGCGTGATGGTTGCCTGCGGTCCGCCCGGACTCAAAGGCGGCGTCAACACGCTCTACCATAACAACGGCGACGGCACTTTTACGGATGTTTCCGAGAAAGCCGGGATTCGCAAAACGGACGGAACTTTTGGACTGGGCGTTTCGGTCGCAGATTTTGACAATGACGGTTTTGTGGATATTTACGTGGCCAACGATTCTTCGCCCGCTACTCTTTATCACAACAATAAAAACGGGACTTTTACAGATATTTCGCTCGAAGCTGGCTGCGCTTACTCGGTTGACGGTAAACCGCAGGCCGGAATGGGCGTTTCCGCCGGTGATTATGACCGCGATGGGTGGCTCGATATCTTTAAAACAAATTTTGCGGGCGACACTTCCACCCTTTATCACAACGTTGGCAAAGCAACTTTTGATGACGTGACGTTTTCAGTCGGAATGGGAATGAACACGCGCTGGCTCGGGTGGGGAGCGGGATTTGCGGATTTTGATAACGACGGCTGGCTTGACGTTTTTCTGGTCAACGGGCATGTTTACCCGGAAGTTGAAAAGTTGACGACCGAAGCCGGTTACGCGCAGCGCAAAGTGTTGTACCGAAATTTGCAGAACGGCAAATTTGCAGATGTTTCCGAACAGGTGGGCGGCGCGGTGACGGAAAAATCGCCGGCGCGCGGCTGCGCCTTCGGCGATTTTGACAACGACGGCGACATTGACGTTGTCATTAACAATGTCAACGCCGTTCCCGAACTGCTTCGCAACGATTCAAAATCCGGCAACAACTGGATTAAGATTCGGCTCGTCGGTGTTAAATCAAATCGCGACGGAATCGGCTCGCGGATCAAAGTTACCGCAGACGACGGCGCGCAGATTGACGAAGTCCGCAGCGGAAGCAGTTATTATTCAAACAATGACCTGCGCGTCAATTTCGGACTTGGTAAAAACGCTAAAATCAAACAAATCGAAGTTCATTGGACAAGCGGACAGGTTGATACGTTAAGCGATGTGGCTGTCAACCAAATTCTGACAATTAAAGAGGGAAGCGGTCTGGTCGGCAAAAAGTGAGGTTCTCGGATGGTGACAACTAAAATTTTTCAACAAATCTTAATTGTTGCGCTGCTGACTGCAAATTTTTTTGACGTTCCAGGTTTGGCGCAAAAGCAATCGCACCAAAATAAATCGGCCGCGCTTTATCAAAAGGGAGTTCTGCTCGCGCGGGCGGGCGATTTGCCCAGTGCCGTTCAAACGTTTGAGCAAGTCGTTCTGGCTGACCCCAAATATTACGAGGCTTTTATCGCGCTCGGTCTGGCCCGTCAGCAATCACAGAAATTTCCCGAAGCAACCGAAGCCTTCCGTCAGGCAAGCGCTTTGCGCCCGCTCTCAGCCGAGCCGCATATGATGCTCGGCGAACTGTTCAAGCAGCAAAATGACGGCAGCGCGGCGCTCGCCGAATATCAAGCTGCCGCCAAATTTAGCCCAAATTCCGCCGAAGCGCATTCGGCGATTGGTTTCGTTTTAGCTTCACAAAATTCATTGCCCGCCGCCATCACCGAATTTGAAACTGCCGTCCGGCTCAAACCGACCTTCGCCCAGGCGCATTATTATCTCGGGACGGCGCTTTATTTCTCGGACGACGCGCCCGGCGCCATTAAGTCTCTAACGCAAGCAGCCAAGTTACTTCCGACCAAATCTGATACTTTTTATTATCTCGGGCTGGCTTATCAAAAAACAGGTGATTCAACTGCTGCCATCAATTCTTTTAAAACCGCCGTCAAACTCGCTCCCGAAATGATTGAGGCGCGGCAAGCGATGGCGATGGCTTTAATGGCCGACGAAGATTTAGATGCGGCGGCCGACGAATTGCGCCACGTCATCCGGCTCAAACCGGATTTTGTGCAGGGATATAACGATTTAGGTTTGATCCTGGTCGAAAAACGCGAACCTGATCAGGCTATCCAAACTTTTAATCAAGCTCTCAAGCTCGAACCCAACAATACAATTAGCCGTCACAATCTCGGGATGGCGCTGATTCAAAAAGGTGATTTTGCGGCGGCTGTTGTCGAATACCAAAAACTGATCGAGCTGACGCCCGACGACGCCGTCGCTTACTACAATCTGGCGCTCGCACTCAAACAACAGGATAAATTTGATGAAGCCGCCGCCGCACTGCATCGCGCCGGTGAACTGCAGCCCGACAAACTGCCGGAGATTCATTACACGCTCGGTGTGATTTTGCTGCAGCAAGCCAAATTGGACGAAGCGGCGGCATCATTCCAAAAAGCTTTTGAAATTAAGCCGGATTACGGCGAAGCATATTACACGCTCGGCTCTGTGCGGCAGCAGCAGGGTAAGTTTGACGAAGCCATTACTTTGTTTCGGACGGCTCTGAAATTTTTGCCTGATGCTCCGGAAATCCACAACACTCTCGGCGCGGCTCTCAGACAAACCGGCGATATGGAAAACGCTCGTCTCGAACTGCAAAAAGCCGCTCTCTTAAATAAAGCCAAAGCCAGTCATCAAGCCGCTACTTTTGCGCTCAACACCGGCATTGCCGATTTGAAAAACGGCAAAACTGACGAAGCTATCGCGCAATTTGAGTCTGCGGTTAAATCTGCGCCGGATGATGCCCGCACCTATTACAATTTAGCCAAAGCTCTCAAAGCGAAGGGCAAAAGACTTGAAGCCGAAGCCGCCTACCAAAAAGCCAAACAAATTGATCCGAAAGTTAAGCCTCTGTAAAGCGAAAGTTTCACAAATAATTAATTAACAGCAAAATCACAATCGTTGCACCGGCGAGAATGGCAACTGCCGTCAAGATTTTTGGCAGACTTAAACGGCGCGGCGCGGCATGAGCGGGCGCAGTGGTTGGCATAAACGCCGGGATGAAAGCAGGAGCGGGAGAGTCGGCGGAACCTTGTTCGTCAGTTTCAACTTCGCGTAGAACGGCAAGCAGCTCGTCACGCATTTCCGTAGCGGTTTGAAAACGATCTGCGGGATTCTTTTGCAGCGCTCGGTCAACCACTTTTTCCAGACGCGGTGGAACCGTTTCGTCCGCGTTGCGAGCCGCTGAAAGCGGAACATAGTCATCATTAATAATTTTGTCGCGAACTTCGTCAATCTTCTTTGCCGGAAAAGGAAATTTCCCGGTCAGCAGTAAATAAAGCAAAACGCCGACCGAAAAAATATCAACGCGAAAATCGGAAGCTTCGCCGAGCGCCATCTCCGGCGCGCTCGATGCCGGTGTCCCGTATGGCTCGCCTCTCTCTGTCAGATGGATATCTGAGGCGCCGGTCGCCATTGCATCTTGAGGTGAGTGCCTGCTGAACGTCTCATCGGCAGAAAGTTCGACTGTTTCCAGGTTTTCTTCCGCTTCGTCGTCAATTAATTTGGCCAAACCGAAATCCAAAACCGTGACGCGCCCTTCGTCGTCAACCATGACATTTCTCGCCTTAATGTCGCGGTGAACAATATTTTGCTTGTGCGCGGCAACCAGCGCCTCGGTAACTTGAATAATAATATTAAGGGCGCTCTTGATTTCGAGCGGACGGTCTTGGGCAAAGTCATGAAGATTGATTCCTTCGACGTACTGCATCGCGATGCAGTGATAACCATCTTGTTCGAACAAACTGTAAATGGTCGAAATATTCGGGTGGTCGAGCGTTGACGCGAGTTTTGCTTCGCGCTCAAACCGCTCAAAATAGCGTTTTTTGCCGTTCAGTTCGGGCGAGAAAACTTTGACGGCAACAAACCGTTCGAGTTTGGTGTCGAGAGCTTTGTAAACAACCCCTTGACCGCCTTTGCCAAGCATCTCAACCAGTTTAAAATTGTCGAGCGAATCACCGATCTCCATCTTTCAGCATTTTGCAACTTTGAGCTTTGTAAATGCTGAAATTACATGTTCTGTCTTTATTTCGCAACTCTCAAATCTTATCCTGATGCTTATAACGATTAACTATGGCAACGTTTTAAAAGCATTGCCCTGTAATTAAAAATTAAACCCAGTAATTATGTTTAACTTTCATGTCGTTTGTCTCTGAACAAAACGCTACTTGCCGCGAATATAATTATCTGAACACCAATTATTGTTTAGAGGATAAAAAGTGTCGAATATCACGTAACTATTCAGGTAGTTGGAATCACTGCCGGCGATATCGGACAAAGAAACAAATCACGCATCGCTTCGGCTGTGCGGGCGACGGGGACGAGCTGATAAAGATGCAGATAGAGGGATTTGGCGCGAGCCTCCGCCCCATAT
>JBBQUS010000061.1:0-29401 GCA_038212235.1 Pyrinomonadales bacterium | reverse complement strand
CAAGCCTTTCAAACGCTCCTGTCACAGAACGCACCAGCTACAACCACTGATTCAACAATACTGATTTATTGTCCGTTCCTGTTTTCACAGTGAGAAGCGCACCAGCAAGTCCGAAAACTGCCGTCATTTGCTTTCTTCTCCAAAGCAGATTCAATAAGCGTTCTTGTTGAGAAAGACCAACACCGAAGTCTGCAACGCTTTCGCGCCGGATGATGTTACTATTAGCTTTCTAACGGCAGATAGTTCAATCCGTATCCGCTTCATTACAAAACGGCATTCGCTTTTTCGGTTATCCCAGACCCGCAACTCTATCGGCTCGTCTTACGACTTGCTTTCCTCTGGCGAGGAGAATTACGGGCTTACCACGTTCCGCATAGATACCAGAGTAGGTTAGGTGTCGTCTTTCCGCCGGTGGAACTGATATCTTCGTCAATGGAATTTGTAACCATTGAACCTGTCCACTTACCTTTTGGTTCAAGCCTGTCAGCATCTTTGGCTTGTTTCCAATCACGGCGTTTATCAACGATTTACTTTCATTCACCATACTGCTCACTCCTAGCTCTTGACCAAATTGATGCTTTCAGTTCAAGCTACATTGTCCCAAAGGCTTCGCACCCCGTCGTTACCAACGACGCACGCTTTGGTAGGAGACTCTTGGAAGAACAAGAGGTAATGACAGATTATCAATCAGCATTACAGCTATCTATGCGACTTCGTGTCGCACCCAAATACTTGGATTGCGGCCGTAACGCCGGGCAAGCTCAGTGATAATTCGTTCGCTTAGACGAAGGTAATCCGGGTCAGCCAACGCATTATTGGCGCGCGAACCGTGTTCGCGACGGCGTCCGTCCGCACCGACTATAAAAATTTGCGGGTATTTCTCAGCCATCCAGGCGGGCGGGCACGGCGTCGGAGTGCACATGATTACGCGCAGATGATGTTTGGCGGCGAGCGCGACGGCGCGGTCAAGCCAGGCGAAATCAAATTTGCCTTCCTCCGGCTCCATCAACCCCCACGCAAATTCGCCCATGTGGACAAACTCAAAACCCATCTCCTGCATTTTAGCGAAATCGCGCTCCCACTCGTTTTCGTTCCATTGTTCGGGATAGTAATACACGCCGACGCGCATTAAATCTTTCGCTGGAAAAAACCGCGCCGGCGATGAATCTGCTGCTGCCACAGTCGGTTGAGCGAAGCAAATGATGCTCAAACTCAAAACTGCTAAAATCAGCATTTGGAATAAACTGGATTTGTTCATAAATTTCTGGTCAATCTCAATCGTCAGGCATCATAAGGATTTGCATCGGTTAAGAATGCGAGCAGGCGATCTTTGGCATTGTGCCCGCGAATCCAGTCTCGAACGCGACGGACTTCTTCATAGTCATCACCGAACTCGCGCCGGTAAATTCGCGCCAATTGCTCACGTCGCTCTTCTCTGCGTGCTTCTGTCTGCCACGGTGCTGTAAAGATGCGGTTAACTTCATCGTGAAGATTTCTTCCTCTGAGCGCATCCCATTCGCCGCGGTCGAACCAGATACCAAAGCATGAACTGCACTGGTCAATGCCGAAACCGGTTCCATGTCCCACGATGTATCGAAGAAGAAGTCGCCGGCATTCGGGGCATATCTTGGCCGTTTGAGAATCTGCAATCTCTAATTCCGGCCCGGAGTAAGGCTTTTCAGCTTCCGGAGCGCCATGTTGTTCGAGCCAGATTTGATATTCGCGTCCCGACACCCAATGTCCGGCGCATGTTTCGCAGCGCGCAGCAGTCAGCTTCTGGTCAAGATTTACGGTTTTGAGATTACTGGTTTTGCATACCGGACAATTCATCTACGACAAGCTCCTCACGTTTCGCACAGGCAATTAAAAAGGGTAGGGAAGAACAAACTGCCTCTGAATTATTTAGTCCGACCGGTTGCTTTATTTTGTTACGATATCATTTTTGACGCTGCCTTTATTTGCGTTTATTTTTCTTGCGAGCCGGAGCCGGTTTTGCGCTGGCTGGTTCATCTTCGGCGGCTGCAGGTGGTTTTGCTCCGATTCCCATGCGATACACTAAATTTGCCTTGAAGTCGTCAAAAGCGCTTGCAACCATCGAATCGTACAAATGATTTTTGTCTGCCTCCGAGATCTTTTCGGAGGTGTCTTTATCCGAGGTTATCTCATCAGAATCGCCGTCGTAATCGAGGTGCTCTGCCGGAATTGACGCTAGTTCAAAATTGTAATTTTGCGGCTGGTTTGGAATTTTAATGTTGAAATTCCAATTGATAAAAATGCCCGGATAAAATGTGCGCTCTTCATCGGATAAATCCTTTTGTCTGGTATCGTAATAAAGCGAATCTTTGGCTCCGATTTTATATTTGACCGTAAAAATCACACATTCACCCGCGCATTCAGTCGAGAATTCTAAAATATCGTCCGGAATAACTTTTCTAAAGCCATCGGCGACGACTCCGAACAAACCGTCTTGGCGACGGCTCATTTTGGCATCTGAAAAAGTGTCGCCCAGTGACAGAACTTTTTTTACTTCAAATTCCTTTTTCAGTTCTTCGACGATATCCGGCGGGATTTCATTAAACCTTTCAAAAACGATTTGAGTGTGATAGTTTTGCGTCTGTTTCGCATAATTTAAAACCTGCGAAACTGCCTCCGCCGCTTGCCGGTCGTAACCTTCGCCAAGCGAATTTCGGTATTTAGTTTCGGCGATTTCATAAAGTCCCTGCAATCTCTGCCCGGCATCATTCGTCCAGCGTCCGTGCAGGTGTGTTTGCAAATACTTTCTAAAACTGGCAGCGCGATTAGCGGATTCGGCATCATTCCAGCTTTTTTTGTCGTCGTAATAAATGTTTAAAGCCGTAACGCCAAACATCAATCCGGCGGCGAGAACAATCGAAACTGCGGCTGTTAATAAATATCTGAGATTTCTATTTGGAGCAGTCACAGTTTGAGGCTGGCGCGGCTGACTCCTTAATTCAATAAAATCATCGTGTTTAGCAAGATATGCCGCATCGTTCTTCGCCGTCGCTTCGGCGAACAGTTTTTTAAAATGATAAATTTGCTCGATTATGTCGTCGGCATTTTCAATGCTTTTGATTACGAATGTTTTGGTCGCGCCGCCTTCCAGCGATAAGGCGACTTGAGTGGAAACATATCTGCCCTCTTTGTAGCGATGAATGCTGTTTGGCGCGATTAGCTGCTCCAAGCTCCAGTACCAAATATCGTTAAAGCTAATGTCAAAAATGTAATAAGGAGTAATCAAAAGACAGCTTTTTAAGTCTGAGGTGAACCACTGAATAAGTCTGTATGAATTGTGCAGCAGTAAATAAATCGTCACAAGCGAGATGATGCCGAAGGCAATCGTCTCAAAATTACCCCAAAGATAATCCTCAGCCAAATAAAAAACGGTTCCAAGCCAGAGAATCGCCAGCGGAATTATCGCGAGCGAAAGGATGATGCCGCCGGTTTTGAAGGCGAATCCGTCACTTTGCCCGCGTGCTCTATTTACAAGCCGCTCCCGAACTGCTTTCGGGAGACTGTTAAACTTTAGATAATTCGGAGTCCGGGCGGCATTTTGATTTTGCAACATGTCTTTTGTTGGGTGAATTTAAAATTCATGGTGTTTCCGGTAAAAGCGCGCCATCAATCCAATCTCTACCGTTGCAAATCTCGCCCACAAAAGTTTTAAATGTTTGCGGGCGAGTATTTGGAAAGGCGCTGAACGGCAAAAATCATTACATCCTTCTCGTTTAAACCAGCGTTAGTCTAATCATTTTCTGCCCGTAAAGCGGAAATGTCATCAGAATCTGGCCGACTGCTTATCCATCTTCGGGCGTTTCCGTAAAATTCTCTCTAAGATATACCTCAAACTTCTCTAAGTGAGAAGCATTAATTTGAGACGATTGTTCGTTAACATTGATGTCCGATTGGTGAACCTTCCTGGCACAATCGGGACAGGCTGGAATTTCCCGGGCAATCTGACTGCCTTTGCCTCCGGGATCATCGGTCCGGGTGAATTTTCTGCGATTTCCCATCAGCTTCCAGCAGGCGTATGCTTCTGGTCGAAAGGGAAAAAATGTTTGACGGGTTTGGGTTGTAAGTTTGTGAACGGGCGTGCGTGGCGCGGTAGTTTTACCGCAAATTTGACATTTATACATTCTCCCAGCCGAAATTGGCGCTGTTGTTGGATCGGGGGGCTGCAGTCCGATGCGGCCGGATTAAGATTCAGTTGATGAATCTAATAGTTGAGGATAATGGGAAAGATGTATGCTGTCAAAGATAAATTTTGAGCTGCGCTATCCGAAAGTTCGACGCGACCTGAAAACTATTTTTGAGATAGCTTCCAGTTAGGTTGAGCGCTTTGTGCAGTAAGATTTTTGCTTTTTCGGGATAATTAAACAGACAATCTCACGGCTTGCTTAACTCATTTCGAGACTGCTCAAATTTAACGGCAAAAATTGCCGGACTTGATGAGTTGGGGGACAATGTTTTTTGTTATCATGAAGGAAAACCCGGATTAAAAAAACATCTGTTTCAAAATCTATGAAAATCGAAAAACAGAATCGCCGTCAATTTTTGCAAGCGAGCGGCGCCGGCATGGTTGTTTTGAGTCTGATTCAAAAAGTGCCCGCCGGCGAAATCAAAACATTTGAGATAGACTTGGAATTAAACGAATTAACCATCAGTCAACTGCAGGCAAAAATGAAAGCGGGGGAAATTTCCGCCGCACAGCTTGCCGCTAAATATCTCGCTCGGATTAAGGAAATAGATTCGCAGCTGCATTCAATCATTGAGTTAAATCCGGATGCCTTACAAATTGCCGAAGCAATGGACAAAGAGCGTCGGCGGGGTAAAGTGCGTTCGATGTTGCACGGAATTCCGATTTTAATCAAAGATAATATTGATACCGCCGATCAGATGCGGACAACGGCCGGCAGCCTGGCCTTGCTGGAAGCGCCAAAGCCCCGCCAGGACGCCTTTCTGGTGCAGAAACTGCGCCGGAGCGGAGCAGTCATTATAGGCAAGACAAATTTGAGCGAATGGGCTAATTTTCGTTCCACAAAATCCGTCAGCGGCTGGTCGGGACGTGGCGGGCAAACTAACAATCCGTACATTTTAGACAAAAATCCGAGCGGCTCAAGTTCAGGAACAGCCGCAGCAATTTCAGCCAATCTGGCAGTGGTTGGAATCGGGACCGAAACCAACGGCTCGATTATCAGTCCGGCGGTCAGATGCGGAATTGTCGGTTTAAAACCTTCGCTCGGTCTGGTTTCGCGAAGCGGCATCATTCCCATTTCTCACAGTCAGGACACTGCCGGCCCGATGGCTCGCTCCGTCGCGGATGCGGCAATTTTGCTCGGCGCAGTGGTCGGCGCGGATAAAGATGATGCCCCAACCTTTGCCGGTCAAAAAGGGGAAAAAGATTACACCAAATTTTTAGACAAAGACGGTTTAAAGGGCGCAAGGCTCGGAGTCGCCCGTCAATTCGTCGGCAAAGATGAAAAGGCTAACGCTCTTTTCGAATCACACCTCGAAGTTTTGAAAAAAGGCGGCGCCACGCTCATAGATATAACTTTTCCGGTTCTTACCGATTTCGGCGACAATGAAACGCTGGTTTTGCTGTATGAATTCAAAGCTGATTTAAATAAATACTTGGCTCAAAGAAATTCACCTTACAAAACACTGGCGGATTTAATCAAATTTAACGACGAAAACAAAGACCGCGAGATGCCGCTCTTTGGTCAGGAACTTTTTCAGCAAGCCAACGAAAAAGGGGATTTGACTCAAATCGAATACACCAAGGCTTTACAGAAAATAAAGCTCGCTTCGCAAGCCGACGGGATTGCCGCTGCTCTGGCTAAAGACAAGCTTGACGCGCTGGTTTCTCCATCGGTAGGCCGCGCGTGGTCGCTGGCGGCGGTCGCCGGTTATCCGTTTTTGACGGTTCCGGCCGGCTTTGTAGATGAATTGCCAATTGGTTTTTCGTTTTTCGGAAAAGCTTTTTCCGAACCTCAATTAATAAAATTTGCTTACGCGTTTGAGCAAGCGACAAAGCTGCGGCAACCGCCGAAATTTCTACCGACGTTTAGTGCGCCGGTCAAATAAAAAGGGAAGGCGAGAAGCAAATGCAATCTATAATTCTCACTTCAAAACTGAAATAATTTAGTTTTAACCATTATGAAATTGTTTTTAAAGATGCTGCTCTTGGTAATGCTTGCCAACTCGTGGATTATGGCGCAATCAGAACATGAAACTACTGCTGCTCCTCAAGTTAAAACTGCTCAGGGAATGCTCGAAGGAGTTAATGAATCAGGAATTCGCACCTTTAAGGGAATTCCTTTCGCCGCTCCGCCGGTTGGCGAATTAAGATGGAGAGAACCTCAGCCCGTCAAGCACTGGGAAGGCGTTCGCAAAGCCGATAAATTCGGTCCGCGAGCGATGCAGCGGCCGCTTTTCGGCGACATGGGTTTCCGCTCTGACGGGATGAGCGAAGACTGTCTCTATCTCAACGTCTGGACGCCGGCCCGAACGGCAAGCGAACGTCTTCCGGTCATGGTTTACTTTTACGGCGGAGGATTCGCGGCGGGCGACGGCTCAGAGCCCCGATACGATGGCGAAAACATGGCCCGTCAAGGGATTGTGGCGATTACTGTCAACTATCGTCTGACTGTCTTTGGTTTTTTCGCCCATCCGCTGCTCACTGAGGAATCAATTCATCATTCATCCGGCAATTACGGCTTGCTTGATCAGAACGCCGCTCTCAGGTGGGTGCGGGAAAACATCGAGGTTTTTGGCGGAGACCCGCAAAGGATCACCATTGCCGGGGAATCAGCCGGTTCATTTTCGGTCAGCGCGCAAATGGCTTCGCCGTTGTCTAAAAATCTGATCGCCGGAGCGATTGGCGAAAGCGGATCACTGCTTGGCTTTAACCCGCCCGTCTCGCTCACCGAGGCTGAACAAACGGGAAGTAAATTCGCTTCTCGTCTGGGCGCTAATTCTCTGGCTGACCTCCGCGCCCTGCCCGCCGCCGAAATCCTTACTGCCACGGCAACTCAGCCGGAGGCACGTTTCCCGATTGCGGTTGACGGATATTTTTTCCCCAAATCTCCAACTCAGATTTACGCCGCCGGAGAACAGGCACAAGTGCCCCTGCTCCTCGGTTGGAATTCCGAGGAGCTTGGTTTCCGCGCTCTTTTGGGCGAAGACAAACCGACGATTGAGAATTTTGCCAAAGCAGTGCAAAAACTGTACGGTGACCGGGCTGCCGGGATTTTAGAGGTTTATCCAGCCGCGACCGATCAAGCAGCCGAACAGGCGGCCACAGATCTGGCCAGTGATCGGTTTATTGGTTTTAGCACATGGAAATGGTCCGAGCTGCAAAGTCAGACCAGCAGACAATCTGTCTACCGGTATCTGTTTTCGCGGCCTCATCCCCGGACGCGCCCTGAAATTGGTGAAGTCACGGCAGGTTTGGCCGGAGGAATATTAAAGAGCGATGAGCCGCCGGCGGCGAGAAAAACCGCGCTTGCGCCGCCGCCTGCGCGCGGCGCGGTTCATTCTGCCGAGATTGAATACGCTCTCGGCAATCTGCCCTCAAACCGGGTTTACGATTGGGAGCCGGAAGATTACGAAGTCTCAGAAATTATGAAGAGTTTTTTTGCTAATTTTATCAAAACCGGCAATCCCAATAGTATCGGGTTGCCGTCATGGCAGCCGATAAAAAAGGGTATTTCAGCGCCGGTGATGAAAATTGATGTGAAAACAAGATTAGAAACGGAACAAAATCGCGCCAGATATTTATTTCTCAACAAATCTCTTGGCAAGTAATTAAGCCTGAGCCCGAGATGAGACCTGAGGAGTCCGGTGAGTTCTCGCAACGTCGACGAGCGGGCAAAAACTCGCAGTCGTTCGCGGCAAGCAGCTAACTGATATAGTTTTAATCAAAACACCTTAAAGTTTGGTATTGAGATTCGCCGGCTTTCGCCATCAGAAGATATGCGCAGAATTGAGTTAGATAGCCAGGATTTGATAGATTTTGCGGAATTAAACCGTAACGGCAGCATCGCTTCGCTCTGTAATTCGACAAACCGGTTATAACTGACCAGGACGGGGAAATTCTCAACGCAAAATGCACACAAATGTATTCAAGATAGAATTGTTTGAAGTGGCGATGCCCGGAAGAATGAAACAATGACAGAAATCCTCCCGCACCTGTTCTCGATCCGGGAGGACTTGTCATTAAGTACAGATCAACGGCCAAGAACCCATTAAAGAGGAACTGCTGTCCGGTTGGCCGGAACGATCTCAATCTGATATGAAAAAACTTCACGGCTGGACGAGTTGACGATCACCTTGAGCCAGTTGACATCATTATTGCCGTTTGCCGCGTTATCGCCGAAGGTTTCGACTCGCGTAAAATTCTCCAGCCGGCGGCCCTGTGAATCCTGGAACGGTTTATCAATCCGCGCGTAGTGCGAGTCGCCATGAACATATGCAACCGGCTTTCGGAAAGCGATCACCCGCGCCCGAAGCGCCAGGAGAAAATCCTTGAAACCGTCCTTATCAGGAGTGACATCAGTTTCAACCAGCGTTTTTGGATCGCGTAGCGGGCCGCCGCCAGCAATGTCGCTCAGATTAAAGCCGGGGTCGGCCTGTGAAATGATCATGACCGCCGCCGCTCCAGTGGTTTGGGCCCGGTCAAATGATTCGTTTAACCACGCGATGTTGGCCGCATTACGGGCCGCATATTCCACCGGGTCCGGCGCCGTGTCGCACAAATTATTGCAGGAGCCCTGAACGTTGAGCGTGACGTAAATGACATGTCCGACAGTCCAGCGCCGGTTTTCAACGCATGGCACCGGGTTTTGCCCCGTCCCGAGGCACAGAGCGTCGCTTTGAACCTCCTGCCGCAGGCGATGCTGGCCCAACGAGAACGGGGTGGAGAAAAAGACCTGACGTTCGTGTTCAAGCCGCTCGAGCGAATTGAAACCGCCGTTGGACGCCCGGTCGCAGTCTGTCCAGTCGTTATCGCCGGGCGTAAAGATGGCCGGCGCACGGAGCGAGTTAAAATAGTTCAATCCCTGCTGATATAGCTCGTCGGTGCAGGTTGTCGGCGTCACGGAACCAGGTATTCCGTTGCCGGCTTTGAGATCCCCGTCATGAACCGTGAACGCCAGCCGTTGGCTGTTCATGTCGGCAATCAGATTTGGTACTCCGGTCAGCGCCTGTGTGTCTGAATAAGGAAGATCGCCCCACAACCCGATTGCGTATGATTCGTTTCCGACTTCGTCATCACCATGGGCATTCACTGTTTTGAGCGATGAATTCGCCAGGAACAATATCATTAGCACTATTATTGATAAACCGCTGAGCACAAACTTGGAAAAAGGGAACCATCGTTTCACTTTCATTTTCATTCCTCCACTGGTTTTTAGAACTAGGCATGGAGGATATGCGCAGGAGGTTACAACAAAGTTTCCATTTGAGATTTTTTCTTCGCTTGCAGGCGAATATTTAGAACCGAGCTGAGATAAAGGTGTCGAAGACCGCCGACCGTCGGCCGTGCGGTTACCGTGAACGAGCGAAATCGTAACGCATCTCCGGACGGCGATGAATTCACCGTTGCGCCTGACGATTCCGCACCGGCAGCAGTTTGTCTGCGCCGAGTCTGGGCAAAGTAAGCTGGCGCTCGGCTTGATTAATTTATTAGTGCGGCCGACGCAGCAACTGCCTCATTAGTTCCGGCGCGTTCGGAAAACAAAGATCAGCTTCATTAACCGCTCGCTATTCCGGGCATTTATCTTTTTGTTGGAGCTGTGTTTTTGTCAGTCATGACGGATAGTCCCGCGCTTTGAAAACGCCAAACCGTTAGCAGCTTAATTTAATTTCAACTTTAAATGGCCAAACTCCGCCGCGCCCGGAGACGAACCGGAAAAAATACGCGGGCGATAACCGGTCTTTCTTTCATACCGTTCAGCAATCTTTTGTATTTCTTCATCCGCGCCTTTTGCGCCCAAAACGGCAACCGTTCCGCCGCTTCCGCCGCCCGTTATGCGCGCGCCGTAAAGTTTCTCCGATTTTGCAACTAATTCGACGAGCAAATCAGTTCCGCCGGTTCCCAAACCGCAGCTCGAATAACTTTCGTGCGATTGGTACATGAGCTTTCCGAGTTCATCTAAATTAATTTTGTTCATCTGTTCATTGAGCAATTTCGCAAATTTATTAACTCGAAAATTTTCATAAACCGGGTGCGCCGTCGGATTTAAAACCTGATAAGTTTTGTCGGGCGAAACTTTTGTCACCGTGTCTGTTATTCCTTTGTATTTCGCCAAAAATTGAGCACCGGAAATTTCTCGCGGCAGCTGCGCCGCGTAATTTCGCTCAAATTCTTCGGGCGTGATATTCGCCAAATAACCACCCCATTTTTCGTCGGTAATTTTGACAACGCCCTTTGTTTTCGTTTGATGAACTTTCAATCCGGCTAAATCGGCGATGATCCGGTAACCCACAAATGCGCCGATCCGGACAGAGCCGTAATCGCCCGAGCCGACCGAATGGCGAACTCCAGAATCAATTCCCCAGACCGCCAAATTGCCGGGAATACTGATTGCTCCGCGCACCTCAGCTGGTTGGCAAATTATTGAAAGAAGTTTATTTTCTGCGCCGCAAGCGGTTGACAGCTGGTCCATGATTCCGCACGGCGCCCCGACAATCAGATTTTCGACTTGCTGACAAAGCAGCGCCAGCTCCTGCCGTTCGATGACAATGCTGTAGGCTGCGGCAACTGCGCTCATGACAGCCACTTCGATTGCCGCTGACGAACTAACGCCTTTGCCTTCGGGAACTTTTGAATCAATCAGGATTTTGGCGCCGGAGTCGAAATGAACATGCTTTTCACGCATTAAAACAAGAAACGCGCCCGCGATGTAGGCCGCCCAACCGTTTCTTTGATCGCGTTTGAAGATTGACTGAGCGGCGGCGTAGGAAACAGGTTTTCCATCTCTTTCAAAATCATCCAGCGGCATTTCAAAAGAACTGGTTCGATTATTTTCTTCCGCACTGAGACTGACAATTTGCAGGACGCGCTGCTTAATTTTTTGCACAGCTGCGAGCGCGGCTTCCGCAATCGGCATTTCCAGCACCAGCGAACCCGAGTAATCCGCAATTCCGCCCATCAAATCCAGTCTGCCGGGCGCGCGGGTAATATAGATCTCCGATTTGTCATCGAACAGTTCGCGCGCCTGTGCAACAGTATCGGCAAATGCCGCAACATCCTGAAGATGATCAGTTGAGCCGGCTGCAATTCGATCCATTTACAATAAATCCTGCGCTCTTAACTGAGCTTGAAGAAGCGGTTCGATTTGGGCGCGGACGCCTTCGTTGGCATAACCAATCCACGCCACGTCGGGTTCAACCGCCAGTCTGGCTGTTAATTGCCCGCCGTTTTCGTTAGTCACGATGACTCCAAGTTCTCTGGCGATTAATTCGGTGCACAAATCGTAAGGATGACAACAAAGCCCTAGGCGCAAACCGCGCTTGCTCAAAGATTTTTCGAAAAGCGGTCGTAAATCCGCGATCCAGCGGTCGTGTCCCGCCATCAGCCCATGAAGTTGTCCGCCGGTGCAAATGTATTGATCTTCAAAACATTGCGCTTTTCCGGCTTGAACCTCTCCGAGCGCTCCGCGCACGATTTCTTCATAAATCTTTGTTGCTTCAACTCCGACGCCTGGAACAAAGCGTGACATACTCGCAAATCCGTGAGCAATTGTCGGCGTTTTCGATGGTTTAACGGGTAACTTTGTTATTTCGCCGGTTATCCGGTTTAATCTTTCGGCTTTCACCCCAAGAGAGCGCTCCGCCCAAATCGTGTCTGACAGATGCTGTTTGACGAGCGGGATTTCGGTCTGAAGCGCTATTTCGAGATCGGCCAGATTCGTCTCAAACCCTTTGTTCGGCGCCACGCCTGTCAGAATCCAGGCGCTGCGTTTTTGAAACATGAGGCCTCTGGTGCCGTCTATCGGATCAATAATAATGCGCCATTTCGCTTCATCTTCGGCGGCTCCGCGCGGCCAGACAAGTTGTCCGGTTTCCAGTCCTTCGCAGATTAAAACCACGGAGGTTTGCGGGGCAATTTCCTTTTCAAAAAACTCAACAATCAGTTCTTCGCTAATCAGGTCAACCGCATAAATTGTGTCGCCATCTTCTTCTCTGGCGATTTCCGAGAGACTTTCAAGGGCCGATTGTTCACACGCGGCGATGACCTGTTCGCGAATTCGCAGATGCAGGTTTTTAAGGATTGGAATAAATTCCCGAACGTTTTTGATCACTGCTTGAGCACTTCCTTATAATGGACTTCCGGCTGAATTTGTAATTCTTGGGCCTTTTCTTCGGGCGAGGTATCGCTCAAAAAATTGCCGCCGCCGATTTCCGGGCCTGCCAGATATTTTAATAAATTAGGTTTTCGGAGCGGCGGATGAAACTCGATGTGAAAATGAAATCCCTGATAATCGCCGCCGTTCGTCGGCGCGTTGTGCAGCACCATGACGTAGGGAAACGGCATCTTCCATAAATTGTCATATTTCACCAGGACGGCTTTGAGCGCGGCGGCAAAATCATTAATCTCCGCATTGTTTAATTCAGCCACGCTTTGACAAGCTCTTTTCGGCGCGACATAGACTTCGTAGGCGTAACGCGCGAAATACGGCAAAAATGCGATTGCCGTCCGGTTTTCGAAAATGATGCGCTTAACTTCTTGTTGTTCGGCGCGAATAATGTCTTCAAACAACGTCCGTTTGGTTTCATTGAAATGCCGGAAACATGCTCCGGCTTCGGTCTCGATGGTTTTAAAACCAAAGTTTGTCGCATAAATCTGTCCGTGTGGATGCGGATTTGAAACACCCACCGTTTCGCCCTTGTTTTCAAAAATAAGAACGCTCTTAATCCCGTCGCGCGCGGCGAGTTCCGCGTATTGATCTTGCCAAACCGCAATGACCTTCTCGATTTCGCTCCGGCTTAATTCAGCAAGGGAAAGATTATGCTCCGGGCTGTAGCAGATGACTCGAGCGATTCCGGCGGCGGGACGATTTTTGTAAATTCCCGCCGGCTGAATTAATTCATTGGGGGCGTTTGCGCCGACGCAGGGCAAATCATTATCGAAAACATAGATTTGTTTGTAATTTTCATTCTGCGCCCCGCTGACGCGGATATTTCCCGGACACAAATAACAATCTGCGGCGTAGGCAGCGGTATTTTTGTCTTCGTGTTCCAACATCTCGCCGCTCCACGGGCGATTCTGCCGGTGAGCCGCGACAATCACCCATTCTTCGCGCAGCGGGTGCCAGCGTTCTTCCCAAATTCCAGCAATCGTTTCAGTCTTTTTCTGCGGTTCGACTTGTCTCTCAGTAATCATAATTTAAATCTAAAAGGTTTCCCGGCCAGCTTGCTGCGCGGATATTCGCGCGGATATTCGCCCGAAAATAAACTTAACGCGCAGTTTGCGCGGCGCGGCGTTGCTGCAGCAACTGATCGGCAACCACACCGATTAAAATTACCGCGCCCATCACCGCGAAATTTAAACTGCTTGGAATTCCCAAGAGATTGACTAAATTTTGCAGAACCTGCAAAAGTGCCGTGCCGATTAGAATGCCAATGATTGAGCCCTCGCCGCCTCTTAGAGAGCATCCGCCTAAAACCGCCGCCGCGATTCCGTAGAGCTCATAAAAATTTCCGTGCGACGACGGCGAGATTGAGTTTGTATAAAAGGCGAGCAGAATGCCGGCAATCGCCGCCAGAAAACTGCACAAAATATAGGCGCTGGCTATAATTAAATCCGAGTTAATGCCCGAATATCGCGCCGCCGTTTCATTGCGCCCGACGGCGAACAGATAACGCCCGAAAATCGAGCGATGCAGAACAACCCATCCGGCGATGCTGATTAAAATTAAAATTACAAACGGAGTCGGAACGCCGAAAACGCTGCCCGTCGCCAAATTCTGCAAAGTTTCAAAACCCTGCGCCGCGCCAAAGCCCTTTGTTTCATCATTGGCTATAAATCTGGCGATTCCGCGATAAAAAAGCAGACCGCAAAGAGTGACGATAAACGGCTGAATTTTAACTTTGGTAATCAAAAACCCATTGATGACGCCGAGAAAAGTCGTGATGCCGACGACCGCTATAATTGCAATCGCGGCCGGCAAATGCCATTCAACGAGAAAAATCGAAAGCAGAACACCGAGCAGCGCAAACACCGAACCGACCGACAAATCAATTCCGCCGGTGATAATCACCAGACCCAAACCGATGCTGAAAATGCCGTAGATTCCGATCAGACGCGCCAGGTTTTGCAGATTGACGGCGGTAATAAAACTCGGATTGAGAATCGCCAAAACGATGCACAACACGACCAGTAAAACAAATGTTCCAAGTTCTTTTCTCATCTTGAGTTTTAATGAATTGCAGTTTCTAATTGACCGTTCGTCCGACCGACCGCAAGCTGCATAATCGCTTCTTCGCTCGCTTCTGCGCGTTCCAAAATTCCGGTGATTTTGCCTTCGTGCATCACGGCCACGCGGTCGCTTTCGCCTAACACTTCTTCCATATCGGAAGAGATCATCACGATTGCCACGCCGCTGTCCGCCAAGGAACGCATCAACTGGTAAATTTCGGCTTTCGCGCCGACGTCAATGCCGCGCGTCGGCTCGTCAAAAATCAGCAATTTCGGTTCGAGCGAGAGCCACTTTGCCAGCACGACTTTCTGCTGATTGCCGCCCGACAGATTCGCCGCTTTCGTTTCGATTGAAGGCGTTTTGACGTTAAGCTTTTCGCACATCGTTTTGGCCGTTTTACTTTCCGCATCCTGGCTCACCAAACCGGCGGAAGTGTAACGAACGAGCGCGGGCAAAGTGATATTTTCACGAATCGGGAGGTCGAGTATCAGGCCGGAATTGCGCCGGTCTTCGGGAATCAGATAAATCCCGTTTTTGATCGCGTCCTGCGCCGACGAGATTTTGATTTGTTTATCTTCGATCACAACTTTGCCGGAAACAGGCGCGTCAACGCCGAAAATTGCCTGTGCCGCTTCGGAACGTCCCGCGCCGACGAGTCCGGCGAAACCCAAAATCTCGCCTTTTCGCACATCGAACGAAATTGCGCACAACGGATAACGGCGCGTGCGCAAATCTCGCACGCCGATAAAATCATGGTTCGCTCTGTCGGTCGGCGGTCTGTCAAAACGTTCGATATCGCGCCCGACCATCATCTTTACAATCGCGTCGTGATTGATTTCCGTCCGTTCCAAACTTCCGGCGTTTTTCCCGTCGCGCAAAACGATGACGCGGTCGGCGATTTGCTTGATTTCGCCCAGACGATGCGAGATATAAATGAGGCTGACGTTTTGATTTCGCAAATCTTTGATTACTTCCAACAGCCTGTCGGTTTCGGTCAAAGTCAAACTCGAAGTCGGCTCGTCCATAATCAAAATCCGTGCGTTCAAAGACAGAGCTTTGGCGAGTTCGACCATTTGCTGCTGCGCGATAGAAAGCTCGCTCAGACGAGTTTTCGGCGAGATGTTCAAACCCAGTCTTTTGAGATAAATTTCAGCTTCGCGATTGATTTTCTGACGGTCAACCAGAAAACCTAATCGGCGCGGTTCGCGTCCCAAAAAAACATTTTCGGCGACGGTCAAATTGTCCAGAACATTTAATTCCTGATGAACAAAACCAATCCCGTTCGCGCTCGCATCCGTGACCGAATTGATTTTCTTTTCCTGTCCGTTGATAAAAATCTGCCCGTCGTCCGGTTGGTAAACGCCGCCCAAAATTTTCATCAAGGTTGATTTTCCCGCGCCGTTTTCGCCCGCCAGCGCGACGACTTCGCCCGGAGAAATCGAAAAATCAACTCCGTCCAAAGCAATCACGCCGGGAAAGCGTTTGCCGATTTTTCGCATTTCTAAAATTGGTTGATTCATAAAATCAATGACGAATAGCTGATTTCAAACGACTGTTAGAGAATAAGACTTCGTTTTTCGTCGTTTGAAATTCCTTATTTTTATCGCCCGCGAAGTTCATTGGTTTTCTTCGTAAATTCTTCAACCGAATCTTTTTTGATAGCCAGCGTCGGCACAAAAATTTGCTTGCCCGCCGGAATATCGGATTTGTCGCCTTTCAATACTTTGGCCATCAGGATAATCGCGCGATAACCGAATTCAAACGGCTGCTGGACGATGGTGCCGTAAATTCCGCCGTCTTTGACTCCGGCCAAAGTCTGATCGTCTTCATCGAAACAGACGATTTTGATTTGCCCGACTTTGCCGGCATCTTTGACGGCGTTTAAAATCGCCGGACCGTTATACGACCAAAGTCCGACCAGACCGGCGAGGTCCGGATATTTCACCATCGCGTCGGCGACGTTTGATTTAGCGCGCGCCAAATCCGTGTCGTCGGTGCGCGTGTCAACGATTTCGACTTTCGTTCCCTGCAGAACTTCCTTGATTCCGTTGAGTCGGTCTTTGGCGTTTTGCGCGTCGAGTTTGCCGACGAAAACCATAATTTTTCCGCCGTCCGGCAGCGCCTCTTTAATTAATTCTCCGGCTTGTCTGCCCGCCGCTTTGTTATCCGTGCCGATGTAAACGGCGCGGTCGCTGTTCGCCGCGTCCGAATCCTGCGTGATGACAAGTGTCTTTTTCGCTGCGTCGTTGATTAGCTGCACTTCATTCGCCGGATCAACCGGACTCATCGCAATCCCTGATGTTCCGTTCGCGACCAGATCATTAATAATTCTGGTTTGCTCGGCGGCGGTTCCGTCGGACGGAATTTTGAATTCCACCGATATGTCGGCAAGCTCCGCGTCAGCTTTTTCCGTGCCTTTGCGGGCAATCGTCCAGTAATCCGAAGCGTTATTCGTGACAAAAGCGACGCGCTTGATCGGCGCCGAATCGCCTTGATTTTTGACGGCAGAGTTGTTTTGCAGCTGACATCCCACATTCGCTGCAACGAGCAAAAATGCCAAAGAAAGGGTTGTTATTTTATATTTCATTTGTCCGATTCTCCTTTTTTGTAAATTGTCTGTCATATTAAACTAAAGTTAGCTTGGGAGCTGAGATAAATAAAAAATGTTTTTTTCAGTCGAATTAACTGACCAAAACCATCTTCTCTCAAAGGATTTTTCGCTCAGCGGATATTTTAACGCGTGTTTTGTGACATTGACGAGTTTGACCAGCATTTTGAAACCACCCGGAACCAGCATTTTCTATTGATGACAACAAACACCGTTGTCATCAATAGAAAAAACGAGTGATTCAAGCAAGAGCAAAAACTTGACGCCGAAGAGAAATAGATGATTAAGCACGCGGCGCATGCCGCGGCCACGGCGAGATCAACGAAAACGGTCAACTCAAGTTATTCAAATCTAACCGTCAGATTGCTGCAGCAAAATTTATTGGCTGACGAGTGAGGTGTTTCCGGTGGTGTGTTATGATGAAGGCTCATGCTTTATGATTGGCGAAACGGTCGCGGGACTGGCGATGACAGCCGAAGAACCCCGGCTAAGAGCACTATAAACATAAAAAAAGGGCTCCTGTGCGTGGCCGCCATTGAATCTTTGACGGAAAAACGCTTGGCAAAAGTTTTCGACCAGTGAAGAAAATGCACATTTGTTTTGTTTTTACGCATTTTGGCTGCTTGTGTTTGAACCGACAAATCCCCGGTATAGAGGTAATTGGAGCGTAAAGTGCCCGCAATTAGTCAGAGAGCGGATGGAGAAAGCCATCAAGATATAAGGGTAGTTCTCAATCGAAGCGGCTCGGACAAAGTCAAACAGACCTGACGAATCGGCTCAGGCGGAGAAATTTTAGTACAAAATAATTTAACTGACAGAGTAATTTGTTTGCTATGCGTAAATTTCTATTTGGTTTTGCGGTGATTTGCGCCGTCTTGGTAACCTTTATAAATTCTGCTACCGCCCAAAAAGTCGAATTAACCGTTGACGTCTCCAAATCAGGCGCGAAGATAGACCGCAATATTTTTGGTCAGTTTGCCGAACACTTGGGCAACGGCATTTATGAGGGGATTTGGGTCGGACCGGATTCTAAAGTTCCGAACACGCGGGGGATTCGCAATGATGTCGTTAACGCGCTCAAAGCCATCAAAGTGCCTAATATTCGTTATCCGGGCGGATGTTTTGCCGACGAATATCACTGGCGCAAGGGCATTGGATTGAAGCGAGCCGCTACGCTCAACCCGAACTGGGGCGGGGTGATTGAACCGAATACTTTCGGAACTCACGAATATCTGGATTTTCTCGACCAAATCGGTTCAGAGGCATACCTCTCAGTCAACGTCGGTTCCGGCACCACGCAGGAAGCCGCCGAGTGGCTGGAGTATTTAACCACCGATCAGGCGACCGAACTCGCCAAAGAACGCGCCGCCAACGGTCATCCGACACCGTATAAGATTGCTTACCTCGGCATCGGAAACGAGAGTTGGGACTGCGGCGGTAATATGTCGGCTGATTATTACTTGAGCGAATTAAAAAAATACACCCGCTTTGTCAGAAACTTTAATCCGGCTCAACAGAAAGACGAGCAGATGCTTAAAATTGCTGTCGGACCGGGCGGCGGCGAAGAGCGTTTTACCGAGTGGACGGAAACTATCATGAAGGGCTGGCAGAATCACACCTGGAGCTGGGACATGAACGGTCTCTCAATGCACAGTTATACGGTCGTCAATTGGGACAAAAAGCACGCATCGGTCGGATTCGGCGAAACAGAGTACAGCGAGATTCTCAAGGAAACGTTAAAGATGGAAGGTTTGATTGAGAAACATTCCGCCATCATGGATAAATATGACCCGCAGAAAAAAATTGCGCTGGTAGTTGACGAATGGGGGGCGTGGTATGCGCCGCTGCCGGGCAGCAATCCCGGTTTTCTGGTTCAGCAAAACAGCCAGCGCGATGCGGTCTTAGCGGCTCTCAATATTAATATCTTCGCTCGTCACGCCGACCGTGTGCGGATGGCTAACATTGCCCAGATGATTAATGTGTTGCAGGCAATGATTTTGACAGACAAAGAAAAAATGGTGCTGACACCGACTTATTACGTTTTTAAGATGTATGTGCCGTTTCAGGACGCGACGTTTGTGCCGGTCACTTTTGATGCCGGAAATTATACCCACGGCAACATTACTTTGCCGCGCGTAGATGCTATCGCGGCCAGAGATCAGAACGGCAAGCTGTGGGTGGAAATTACGAACGTTGATCCGAACCAGCCAGTTGAAATTGATTTAACAACGACCGGCATGACGGCTAAATCCGCAGTCGGAGAAACACTCACCGCGCCTCAAGTTGACAGCGTCAACACTTTTGAGAAATCCCAGACGGTCGTGCCTCAAGCTCTTTCGTCAAAAGCTCAAAACGGGAAGTTAATCTTGAATTTGGCGCCGAAATCAGTGACCGTTGTTTCGGTCGAATAATCAGTGCGGCGACTCTCCCCGTGTGTTTCTGAATTATTTGCGATTAAGACAAAGATGAAGGCGGATAAAAAGTATTTTTATCTCGTCGCTCAAATTCACTTGGCGAAAAACAAAAACTCGAAGAAAGGCAAATCACCACCGCCAAGCTAAAGTAATGTTTTCCAGATATTTTTTAATCGAACAGTATTTCAACTGAACTGCATTTTGCTGCCGGGGCTGCAGACCGAGCCTTAATTAGTGAAAACGATTATTTTCTGAGTTGAACGTGGTCAATGAGCATTCGCTTGTATCTGCGGCGCGCCGGTTTTCACATCCCCGTCGCGTTCATAATTTGCGATGATGATGCCGTTTGGGCTGATCTGGCTCTCTGCCACATTAAAGGATGCCGGGATGGTACCGCCGTCGAACAGACGTTTTCCAGTGCCGAGCGTGATCGGAATTATCATCAGCTGCAGTTCGTCGACAAGATCATGTTTAAAGAGCGTCTGAAGCAGGTTCGCACTTCCCATAACGTGCAGATTTGAGCCTTCCGTTTGTTTTAACTGCCTGACTTTTTCCGCCAGGTCTCCGTTTAAAAAGACGGTGGGCTGCCAATCGCTTGAGTCACGAGTATTCGAGGCGACGTACTTAGTTGCGGTCATGACGTTCGGCCAGAAGTTTGAGTGTGTCGGCCAATACGTTTCCCAGGCGTCAAACGTCTTCCGCCCTAACAGCAGATCTACCGGCTTGGCCAGCCGCTTTTGTACGACAGCGCCTGTCACCTCATCTGCATAGGGAAAAAACCAACCGCCATACCTGAAGCCGTCGCCGTCACATTCTTCGGTCTGCATAACACCATCAATGGTCATAAATTCACAGGCGATTATTTTTCTCATTATTTTAACTCCTTAGCCCCCGATAATTTTGTTAACATATCTTCCAGATTTTTCATGGTCATCATAATTCCTTCGCGGAAACCCATTTCGACCATCCTCTCTAAACGTTCAAGTGACTCATTGAAAATAGTGATGCTGACTTTTGTCGTTCCGTTTTGTTCGCTGAACTTCAAATCCCAATCAGAACCTGGCAATTCAGGGTTTTCATCTTTGTCTGCAAACGCATTAAATATCTTGAAATTGGTTTTCGGATTAATTGAAGTATATTTCTGAATTGACCAACGCTCCTCTCCTTCCGGGCTGACCATGGCATAAAATCTTCGTCCGCCCACTCTAAAGTCCATAAACTTTGTTCTTGATTCCCACGGTTTCGGCGCCCACCACCTGTCAAGAAGTTCCTGTTTGGTATAGGCGTCCCAAACAAGAGGAAGTTCGGCTGCAAACTCCCGGTTAACTGTTACGATCTTCGACTGTTTGTCGACGATAAAATCGAAGAGCAAGTTATCTTTCATTGTTTTGTCCTTTGATTGCTGATAAAACGTCGTCAAGCTGACTAAACCGGGTTTCCCAGATCTTTCTATATTGCTCTAGCCATTTATCAATCTCTTTCATCTTTTCAATTTCAAGAGAATAGAAAATTTCGCGTCCCCTTTGTTCCTGTGCCACAAGCTCGCATTCCGTCAGTATTCGCAGATGTTTGGAAACGGCTTGCCGGGTAGTATCAAAATGTTCGGCAAGAGCATTGGGCGTCATTGCCTGCAATGCAATTAAAGCAATAATTCCGCGTCTCGTCGGATCTGCGATGGCTTGAAAAATGTCTCGCCTCATGTCCATAATTTTATATATGTCACCACATGGTTGCAAATATAAACGCAATTATATGGTTGCATAAGTATTTTGTCAAGAAGTCCTTTGTCAGTGGTAAATGGATGGAAGTTTTTGATAGTTTTAGGGTGAGAGATAATAATCGGAGCATCAAGCAAGAGTTAATCTCAACGGATGGCTCAAGTAACACTGATAAACCCTTTTATGAAGAATTTAGATTGCTAATCATAGCTCATGATAATGAGACAAATAGAAAGAAAATATATTTTTAACATAAACCGCCTTAGCGGTCTTGCATTAATTTCTGTCAGAGATATTTAAGAGCAGATTGTCCCGCTCTTTTTGAGCATCCAGTGTTTCTTCTTTAATCTCAGTCAGCCCCGTCTCAAATAACAAAAAGTTGGTTAATCTTCGTCGTTGCCCCAAATCATTATTTAAAAGCACTGTAGGTTAAAAAAACTAACTGCGACAATCAGCGCCGCTAATTCATTCTTAGTACTTAGTTCTTACTGAAATATAGCAATCATTGCCTTGATTTATTACTGACATTTAACGAATCGCAAATCGGAAAAATTTACGTCCGACGCTCGTTGATATTTGCCGCCTCCCGCGTATTTTTCTTCGTAAAAGAAATGCTGTTCGACACAGTTTTTTTGCGATGGGACGCGATATAAAGCCGTTCCCGGACGACTTCGCATAGTCGGAATGCCAAGGTCGTTTTTGTCAATCATCCATTCGCCCGGCAGCCACGCCGTTCGCACAACAGACGCGCCCGGAATGTTTTCCGCCGACTGTTTGACGATAAATGAAAATATATTTGGTTCGACCTGTTTCGCCGCGCCGCCGCTAAAAGAATACTGGGGGGCGAGCGAATTCATTTTCACCAAAAGCTCGTCAATCTGCTGATGCAGCGGCGCGATAACGGACGCGGGCAACAGCTTGCCGCCGTTGCCTTTCGAGTATTTGGCAAGCGCTTCCTGGTCGCCTTCGGCGCGGTTAAAGACGAGCCGATATTCGTAATTGGCCAGAAGAATAAAACCGTCCTTCTCTTCGAGCCGATTCATTCGATTTTTCCAATCATCAACGTCGCCCTGCACGAAATAACTCATATTCTGCACCTGCAAATCCGTTTGAACCTGTTTGATGAGGTCGCCCGCACGGTTAAGTTTGTCAAGCAGTTCGGCGGCGGTCATTGCGGTCGAATCGTCTCTCACAATCGGGGCGATTTTGCGCGTCCGATACGCCGGATTCGCCCGCAGTGCCGCGTCCAGTTTCGACGCATAATCACGGGCCTGATTGATTACTTCCGACGCATTGTGAAAACGCGCTTCAAAGCCTGCCACTTTCGATAAATAAAAAACATAAGCATCGGTAATCGTTTCTTCGAGATCACGATTTTGCGCAGCTGAATTGTTTGAATTCTCAACGGTCGTTAGATTTGAATCGGTCGAAGTCATCACGACTTTTTTCACTTTTTCTTTTAATTTATTAAATTGCGCGTTCGCTTGGTTTGGAACAGCAAACACAACACCGAGCGCCAACGTCAGCAGAATCGTTGTGCTCATCAATTTTCGATTTCTCATTTTGTTTTCTCCTTTTCGAAACTTCGTTTTCCGATTAAACTTCAGCCGTCCGGACAGCCGCCGCGCCGCTTATTCGCGCCGCCGCCATCGCCAAAACCGCCCCTATGATCGTGAGCACGCCGACGACGATGGCGACATTTCGGGCCGAAGCCGCGCCCGCCATTCCCGTTTCGTATTGCGGATTCATCAGAATCATCACGATTGATAAAACGATGAGCGCGCCCGCCGCTTTGAACAGCACGCCGCGACTGGTAACAAACAGCAAGAGCAAAACCGTCAGCGCGAACAGCGCGGCGAGCGCGGCAAACGTTCCGCCGGTTCGCAAAGCTGATTCGCCCGGCAAATTCTTCGCTCCAAACTCCTCGAGTTGTTCATCCAGAGCCTTTTTCGCCGCAGCATCGCTTAAGCCCGCGTTTTTTAATTCCTGTTGCCCTTTGCCGTCAGCGGCGGCGAGCGAGCTCGAATCGCGGAAATCGCGCCATGCCAGAATCGCGCCGCCCAAAATCGCGGTGACGAGAAAAAACGCGGATGCGATTTTTAGTAAACTTGCTGTTGCTTTCATAAAGTTCTCCTTTCCGTTTTTGCCCTCAAAACTTATTCCTGTTTGCTGAGTTTCCCGTCTGTGATCACCCAAACTTCCGCGCCGCTCGCCTTGATTGTGCCAACTCCCTGGTTTCGAGACGCGCGAATTTGCCATTCATGTCTGGAAAACTGTCCTGCAAAGGTTGGCTGGAAATTAACCGGCAGATGAGATGTGCCTTCAAAAGTTTTTGTTTCATTGGCTTCGAGCGTGAACGGCGGTGCGATGCGAAACGCTTCGTTCATCGCCCGGTGCGAAAACGAAAACGATGAGCGCGCGGGCGGAAAATACTCGACTGCGATTTCTTCCGTGTCCGTCAAATCAACGAAGATGCCGTTCGCCGCCGTCGCTTCAGCCGCCGCGCGAACGACGATTCTGACTGTTGCCCAATCGCCGGGCGCGACCCTTTGCCTGTCCAACTCAAGTCTGACGCGCGGCGCGCAGACGCATAAAATTCGATTTTCGTTTTTGTTTGTTATGTCCACTGACCATCTTTCCTTTTCGCGCCAACAATGAAATTCCGCTTGACGAAAGCGAGTATCGCAGACGATTCTTCAATAAATCTTCACGGATTCTTCAAAACGATTTTCTTATTGGTTTAAGCGATTCGGAATAAGGAAATTAAAGGGCGCAGAGAGAATTACTGACTTTCCAAACTGAAGGCGAGCATTTCTTCGTCGGAAAGATAACGAATTTCTTCGGCAATTAAATTAATTTCGGGGAGTTTTAGATGACGGCGGGCGAAGTTCCAGTAATCGTCGAAATAATTTTGCAGCGCGAGGCTGCGCGGCGTTTTGATTTCGTCGCGCAAGCGGTCGGCGAAAGCGATTAATTTTATCGCCCGCGAATATTTTTTTTGCGCGGCGGCGGTGCAGGCGAGACCTTCAAAAACGTGCGCGACATTGTCTTTGCCGCCGATTTCCGAATCGAGCGTCAAGGCTTCGGCGAAAAATTTCCAAGCCCGTGCGTAATCTTTTTGATCATTGCAGACGTAGCCCAAAACGTGGCGCGTTTGATTGAGCCAGCGGCGTTCGCCCATCTTTTCGGCGAGTTCGAGAGCTTCGGTCAAATAGTTTTCCGCTTCACTTAGATTCTTCTGCAAATGTGTGGTCGTACCGAGGTTTTGCAGCAGTCCGACGACGTTCAGCCGGT
This sequence comes from Pyrinomonadales bacterium, assembly GCA_038212235.1. Classification (GTDB taxonomy): domain Bacteria; phylum Acidobacteriota; class Blastocatellia; order Pyrinomonadales; family Pyrinomonadaceae; genus JBBQUS01. The sequence continues at coordinate 4,926 of JBBQUS010000061.1, read as the reverse complement.
GATCGAGTCGCCGGTAAATCGTCAGGGATTCGGCGAAATGATTTGACGCTTCGGCTAAATCATCCAAGTAAAAAGCGAGCGAGCCGAGACCGTTCAAAATCTGCGCGACGCCTTTTTCGTCGTTTATTCGGCGAAAAATCTCCAAACCCTCGCCAAGCAGAGTTTCGGCGCGTTCAAATTCCTTCAAATTGGCGAGCGTAAAACCGAAATTGGCGAGAATTCGCGCCGCGTAACATTCGTTTCCCGAAGCGCGGGCAAGCCGCAAACCGTCTTCATAAACCCGCGCCGCGCCGGCGAAATCGCACTGCAAAACCATCAGACCGCCCAATCGTTGAAACGCTTTGACGCGCGTTTCAAGTGGCGCGGCAATCGCTATGTCGAGCGCGGATTCAAACCAGCCGCGGCCTTCGGCAAGCTTGCCCGAAGATTGCCAGAATTGCCATAAATCGTTGGTTAAGCTCAAAAATTCTGCCGCGTCCGCCGTTGAACTCCATTCGAGCGCGACCCGCAAATTCTCAATTTCTTCATCCAAACTGGCGAACCGGACGCGTTGTTCGGCGGAGGAAAGTTCGCTCTCGGAGCGTCTCGCAAGCTGCGAAAAATAACTGAAATGGCGGGCGCGAATCAACGATTCCGCGTCGCTGCCGCGCAATCTTTCAGCCGCAAATTGCCGGATAGTTTCGAGCATCGAATAACGTTCTTTCGATTCTCGCCCGTCGAATAAAACTATTGATTTGTCAATTAAATGCGTGAGCGTTTCGAGAATCGAACCATCGCCGCCGCCCGGCAATCCGGCGCAGATGAATTCCGCCGCTTTGAGCGTAAAACCGCCGGCGAAAACCGAAAGAGCGCGCCACATCGCTCGCTCCTGTTCGGATAAAAGCTGATAGCTCCAGTCAATCGCGGCTTGCAGAGTTCGATGTCGGGGCGCCACCGCGCGACCGCCGCCCGTCAATATTTGCAGGCTGTCGTCGAGCCGCGCGGCGATTTCTTCGATTGACAGGGAGCGGACACGCGCCGCCGCCAGTTCAATGGCGAGCGGAATTCCGTCGAGCCGGCGGCAGAGCCAAGCGACGGTTGCGAAGTTGCCCGACGTCAGCGAAAAATGCGGATTGACGAGCCGCACTCTTTCGAGGAAAAGACTCACGGCTTCGCAGTCGGCGAAATCGGCGGGCGCGGTTTTCAAGAGAACTTCCGGCGGGAGGGATAAGGTCGCAACGCTCCAGACGATTTCGCCCGGCGCGTCTAACGCTTCGCGGCTTGTCGCCAGCACCCTCAAATGCTGACAATTTTTTAATAAATCGGCGGCGAGCGCGGCGCAGGCTTCGATAATCTGTTCGCAGTTGTCGAGTATCAGCAGAATTTGTTTGTCGCGCAAAAACTCGCGCAGAGTTTCCGGCAAAGGGCGCGCCCCGTCTTCGCTCACGCCGAGCGCGGCACCGACGGCGCGAGCGGGCGACGCGGAATCATTGAGCGAGGCCAGCTCGATTAAATACACCCCGTCTTGAAATTCAACGAGCAGATTTTTTGCCGCTTCGCACGCGAGGCGAGTTTTGCCGATCCCGCCCGCGCCGGTTAAAGTCAACAGCCGTGCTTGTTTGAGCAAACTTCTTAATTCCCTGATTTCCGCCGCGCGTCCGACAAAGCTCGTTAATTGATGCGGCAAATTCGTTTTGCCGCGGTTGGCGAAATTTTTCGCTTCCGTGCTCGCCTCCGAAATTTTAGTCTCATTTTCCGGCGGCGGAAATTTGCCCGAAACGATTTGCTCAAACAACTCGCGAGTTTCCCGCTCCGGCTCGACGCCTAATTCTTTTTGTAAAACGGCTTGGCAGATTTCAAATTGCCTGACGGCTTGCCGCGGGTTTCCGCCGAGCGCGAGCAGGCGCATCAAGTCGCGCCGCGCCGCTTCGTCGAATGCGTCCGCCGCGACTATTTTTCGCGCCGCGTCCGCGCTGCGCTCAAACTGCCTTTCGCTTTCGTAAATTCCGACGAGTTTTTTCAGCAGTCTCCGGCAAATCGCCCGCAGATATTCGCGTCTTTCGCTCGTCCATTCTTCATACAAATTTTCGGGCAGCAAATCGCCTGCATAAAGGACGAGCGCGGCCTCGCAAAGTTTCGCTTCGTCGCCTGCGAGAGCGGCGGCGGCGAGCTTTTCAAACTCCAAAGCGTCAACCAGCAATCCGTCCGGCGCGGTTAAAACTATCTGCCCGTCTTTAGTTATAATAAATTTGGAATCGCCGCCCGCTGTGAGTTCCGGCTCAAAAGCGCGGCGCGCGGCGTGAACGGCTTTGTGAAGGTTATTTGCCGCCGCCAATCCTTCCTGGTCGCGCCATAAAATGTCGACTAATTGTTCGCGTTGAAGTCGAAAATTTGGTTGGAGAGCGAGCAATTTGACCAGCTGCTGGGGCTTGCGGCGCATCTCAACGATTCGATTGCCAAGGTCAATTCGGCACCCGCCGAGCAGGATCAACCGCAATGATTGCGAGGATTTCTTACCAACCGGTTGACTCATTAATTAAATTTAACAGAGCGGCGGAAAAATCTGCAATAATTGGGCATGCGGCAAAGATTATGTGAAAGAAATTACTTTAGGTGAAATTAAAAAGTTAAATTATCTTAAGATTTCAGGTCATTTTTCAAAAAATTATGAATTCAAATCGGATGTTTTACCGCGAGTTTCCGGCTTCGGAAAAGACGAAAGGCTTTGTCTTAAACTTTTGGGAATTCAGCGTGACGGGCGAAACATCCGAACCTCAGACGTACGAGATTTTCCCCGACGGCTGTTTGAACCTCGTGTTTTACTATAATGACCGGATCCGCATTGGCAGAAAAATGTTCGTTCCGATTGCCCTCAAATCCGTCGCAGTCGAGGTTTCGGCGGGCGATGTGTTTTTCGGCGCGAGAATTTCGCCCGCCGCGGCAAGAGAATTTCTACAATCCAACCCGGCGGAGTTTACCGCGCAGCCGCTTGAATCGTTGCCGCCATCAGCGAAAAATTCCATTGCTGATTTCGACCGGATTTTTGAGCGGCGCGACTTTGCCATTGCTCTTGCATTATTTGAAAATGTGCTGGAAGCTATGTTCCCGGTCAAACCGGAAATTGATTTGAGAATGACCCAAGCGGTGCGGCTTTTCCTGCAAAGCCGCGGGCAAATAAAAATTTCCGAAGCCGCGACGGAGATTGGTTTGAGTCGGAGCCAGTTTGAGCGGGCGTTTCGGCGCGCGTCGGGCTTAACGCCGAAACAATACGCGCGGATCTGCCGACTGCGGGCGACGGCAATTAATCTGGTCGAAGATTCGCGTTTAAATTGGGCAGACCGCGCCGTCGAAATCGGTTTTTCCGACCAGTCGCATCTCTCTCACGAGCTCACGAACATGACCGGCGCCACTCCCCTTTCATTTGCCAAACGCATTACCGACATCGAACACGGGGTGATTATCAAATAAAGATTTCAAAGATAAAGATGATATGTCGCAAATCTACAATCTTTCCCGATATGTTTTGTGCCATTCTCAAATGATGAAAGTTAAATGTTCCTTAATACTGCTCGCCGTTTTTTTTCGATTTCCAGCTTTTCCGCTTCGGCGCAGCAAATGGCCAGTTCACTCGACAAACAGCACGAAGCGATGCGAAAGCTCGATTTCCTGCTCGGCAAATGGCGCGGCCGCGGCTGGATTATGTTTGGACCAAATAAGCGCGAAACATTCGAGATTAATGAATCGGTTGAGATGAAACTCGATAATCTAGTTGTCGTCATCGAAGGAGTGGGCACCAGCGACGGCAAAATCATTCACAACGCCCTCGGTCTGCTTTCCTACGACGCTGACAAACAACAATACGTCTGGGAAGCTTTTACCAAAACCGGCAACCGTATCGAAACCGCGCCGGAAATTTCCGCCAATAAATTCGTTTGGGGTTTCAGCAACGCGCAAATGGGCGGCGAGGTACGTTACACGATTTCACTAAACGAGAAAGGAAACTGGCTCGAAATCGGCGAGTTCTCGCGCGACGGCGGCAAGACATGGTTTAAGAATTTCGAGATGCAGTTGCAAAAAATCAATTGATATTCCAACGCAAATAATCTGTACTAATCAAGACTTGCTCTGACAGTTATGTTGTTTCCGACAATGACAGAAGACAAGTCTTGATTAGTACAATTGATGCGGGATTTGAGATGTCACCTTTGACAATCTCGCAGCCAATCGCAGCCAAATCTTTGATCCGTTCCTGGTTGCGCGCCAAACAGCGAACCTCATATCCATCGGCAAGCAATGCTCGCGCAATATGTCCCCCGACAAATCCCGATGCTCCGATGACCAAAATCTTTTCCATAACCTTTTCCATACTCTTCAGCGAGTGTTTCCTACAAATTGAAAAGAGCTTTTAGACCCTCTTCAAGCGATGCAGGCTTCCGTCCCAACATATTTCCCAAATCAAGACTCACTTCTTCTTCCTGACCGTTTTTAATATCGGTAAGAAAACCTGTGATCCTCTGAATCATCATCTCAGGCAAGCCGCGTTCTTTCATTCGTGTCTCGAATGCCGTTTTCTCAAGCGGCGTATAATTAACTTTTTTGCCCGATAATTCGGACAGCGCAGCTGCCGCATCGTCGAAGGTATAAGCCTCGCTTCCCGTGAATTTGTATGTCCGGTTGCTGCATTCGTTTCCTAGGAGCGCGTTGGCTATGGCTTCGCCCATTTCGCTTCTGAGAGCGTAGGCGACTCTTCCTCCGCCTGCCGGTAAGTTAATACCCGTCTCGAAAACTTTTTCTCCGCCGACGAACTATAGCGGAGTGCCGCAAGGTGGCGTTCTGAGTCCAATACTCTCCAACATAGTGTTGGACAAGTTGGATAAATACGTCGAACACGAATTGATACCGGCATACACGCGCGGCGAACGGCGAAAAACCAATCCGCCGTATGCT
>JBBQUS010000060.1:0-30315 GCA_038212235.1 Pyrinomonadales bacterium | reverse complement strand
GTGAGACGAGGCAGCCGCGCGTCTTGCTCCGAGGTAATAATTGATCGAAAAGCTCGAATTGAGCTAAGGTTAAATCGGTGGTATAAGCCATCATCGAAGTAAAAACGATTTGTGCTTTTATTGCAAACAGGCTCTATAAAGATTTGCTTTCCTGAGGAGCGATTTTAATGAAGCAGTATCTGGCAGCGATTGGCGGAATTGTCTTAGTAACGGTCTTGCTCGCGCCATTTTCGCATTCCTTGAGTACGGCCACCGTCGCCTTAATCTTACTGCTCGTCGTTCTCTTCGTGGCAACTGCGTACGGCAGCCGTCCGGCTTTTCTGGCTTCTATTTTGGGCGTTTTGAGTTTTAATTTTTTCTTTTTGCCGCCGCTTTTTACGCTGACAATCTCTGATTCGCAAAATTGGATTGCGCTTAGCGCCTTTTTGATAACAGCGCTGACTGCCGGACAGCTTTCGTTGTATGCGCGCCGCCGCGCCGAAGAATCGGAAAAGTTGTATTCGGAACTGCAAGCCGCTTTTGCCAAAGCCAGTCAGGCCGAAGCGCTGCGGCAAAGCGAAAAGCTTAAATCCGCGCTGCTCGACGCCGTGACGCATGATTTGCGAACTCCGCTGACATCAATCAAAGCGGCCGTAACCAGTTTGATTGACGACGAGCGCGAAAGTGATTTCAAGCTTGACAGCGAAGGCAAGCATGAATTTCTCGAAATTATTGACGAAGAAACCGACCGCTTAAATAAGTTTATCGAAGGCATGGTCGAGCTTGCCCGGCTCGAAGCCGGCGCGATGCAGCTTCGTCAAACGTGGAGCAACGTGGACGAAATTGTCCACGCCGCGCTGACCAGAGCCGAAAGTTTGCTCAAAACTCATCCGATCAGGCTTGAGCTCGAAAAAGAATTGCCCGCCGTCCGCGTTGACGCCAAAGCTCTCGCCGAAGTGGTGTACACTCTGCTTGATAACGCCGCCAAATATTCGACAGAAAATACAAGCATTACGATTACGGCTAAACGAGCTGCGAGTGAAACAATCGAAATTGCGGTCAGCGATGAAGGCAACGGTGTCAGCGAGGAAATGCGGGAAAAGGTTTTTGAGAAATTCTTTCGCGTTGGTCTGGACGCCGAAAGCCAGAAATCCGGCAGCGGATTGGGCTTGGGGCTGGCAATCGCTCGGGGCATCATCGAATCGCACGGCGGTAAAATCTGGATTGACGACGGGCGCGGCGGAATCGGAACAACTGTCCGATTCACAGTTCCGATTGGCGATGAATAACGGGCAAACGAAAAACCAATGGCGAACAAGATTTTAGTGGTTGATGACGAATCGAATATCACGCGCGTTTTGCGACGCAGCCTGGCGGCGCACCGCTACGAAGTACGGACGGCGGCGGACGGCGAATCGGCGCTTGACACTTTCAACGACTTTCAGCCGGATTTGATTATTACTGATTTGAATATGCCGGAGATGAGCGGAATCGAATTCTGTCGCGAGATTCGCAAAACATCCCTGGTTCCGATTATCGTCTTATCGGTCAAGGGCGAAGAAAAAACCAAGGTCGAAGCGCTCGACGCCGGAGCCGATGACTACATCACTAAACCGTTCGGCATTGACGAGCTGCTCGCCCGCATCCGCGCCACTCTGCGCCGCGTGACAACCAAACTCGAGCAAACCCAGACGGTTTTGAGCGAAGGCGATTTTGAAGTTGACATCGCGGCGCACTGCGTTTCAATTCGCAACGAGGAAATTCATTTGACTCCGAAAGAATTTGACTTGCTCGTTTACCTTTTTCAAAATCGCGGCAAGGTCATTACTCATCGCGCTCTGCTCGCAACCGTTTGGGGCGGCGATTACACCGAACAAACCGAATACCTGCGCGTTTTTGTCGGCAATCTCCGCAAAAAAATCGAAGCCGATTCCTCACAGCCAAAGTACATTCTCACCGAACCCTGGGTTGGCTACCGTTTTAATCCTTAAAAGCAAAAAAAAGGACAAATTGTAGAGGCGCTTGACTTGATCTGCGCCCGATGTGCGCTGAACTTGAGCGCAATAATTGGCTTTGTTCATTAAACCTTGATGAATAAATACGCGTTGTTCGTTTGCAACTCGTTGGGCTGAGTGTTTGTCCGCCGCCCCTCAAGTTATTTGGCAGAGAATTTATTAACTTTTTACAAACCCTTTACGCCCTTTTTATAAACCACCACGTAATCTCTGGCTATGGCTGTAAATTACCAAAGAGCGAGCCAAATCGTCCGGGCTTTGACCGCTTCAATTTTTAAACTCTGGACAGTAGTCAAGATTTTTTTTAAAAGACAATGAAAAATGAACTGTATTTTCCCGTGCGAGCGCGCAAGGACGGTTCTCTTTACTCCGATATAAGCAGTTTTTGGAGAACTCTGCTCCGTGAAACTCTCCTGGCGCTGTTAGCTGCGCTGGCCATTCTTGTCATTTCCCTACTCGTTTTGATTGATCCGTTTAATTTGGGAGCACCGGTTCGGTAAAAGCTTAACCGGGGCAATTTGGGGGTTGTCGAAAAGCTGGCGCAACCGCAAGGCGTTTGCGACCGCGCCAACCGGAATTATCGGTTGTTGTGAGGAGCGTGTTTGAGATTAAAAACTCCTCAAACCTTCAATTTCTCTCAGTTTTTTAGGATTTCATCAATCTTTATAAACTCTTTACAAACCCTTTACTCCATCTTTATCGAAGTGGTCGTAATCTTTATTTATCGCTGCAGTGAACCGAAGATTTCGGGAGCAGCGAGAGAGGATTATAAAGACATGTTAAAAAGCGATTTTTCTTTTCCGGTTAATCAGAGCGGCTTGCGTTTGGTAGAACGCCACATTGATATCGATCAATTTTCAGAGCATTGGACAATCTGGCATTCGGGCGCGATTTTGGGGCTGGTCGGGGGTTTTCTGGCCGGCGTCGGCGGTCTGATTTTGTGCGCCGCGACATATTTTGCCGCCGCCTCGGTTAGCGAAGCAAATGTCGTTACAGACGCTAATTTAATTGGCACCTGTCTAACTATTTCAACGATTCCTTTGTTGATGGTAGGGGCGCATTGTCTGGATAAAATTGACGAATCAGTCAAGAAAAAGGAACTGGCCTATAAGGAAAAGAAAAGAGCGCGTTTTGCAAACGTAGATTTGTACTAGAAAACAATGAACAAACTTATCATTCAAACCGCCGTCGGAGCAGTTTTTACTTTGATTTTAATAATCACGACAGTCGGCGCGGCACACGCGCAACAAACGATTTTCAATGTTCCGTCTTCGGATGTTCTGGACAAAGGCAAGGTTTATCTTGAGCTCGACGCGAGTTTTCGTTTTAACGATACGCGCTCTGTCAATAAATTTTCGAGCTTTGTTCCGCGCGGGGTATTTGGAGTCGGCACTGACACCGAGGTCGGCGTCAACATCACCGGAAACATCAATCCCGGCGCTGATCAAACAACCATTTCGCCAACCATCAAACACCGCGTTTATAACGGCAAAGATAACGGCGTTCAGGTCGTTGTCGGCGACAACGTTTTTATTCCGGTGCGTAATAAATCCTATAACATCGGCAATTATGCTTACGCCCAGGTCAGCAAAACATTTAAAAGCAATACGCGCATTACGGGCGGCGGCTACTACTTTACCAAAAACGTGGTGGCGACATCAGCACGGGCGGGCGGACAATTCGGTTTTGAACAACCCGTCAATAAATATTTTAACGTGATCGCCGATTATTACACGGGCCGCCACGCCGCCGGATACTTTACGCCGGGCGTTTCTTTTAAAGCGTCCAAGCGCGTAACCGGCTACTTCGGTTATTCAATCGGCAAAAGCAACCCGCGCACCAACAACTTTTTTCTTGGGGAAATCGGTATCAACCTTAATTAGCGGCGAATTTTGAATGATGAATTTGCCGGAAAATGCGGCGTCTTTTATTCACCATTCACCATTAGTAAATATGTTTGACTTAATTTTTATTGCGGCTATTTTGGGCTTTTTTCTCGCGGCGCTGGCTTATGTGCGCGGCTGCGAAAAGCTGAACTAAAACAAAGATTATGAATCTCGAATCAATTATCGGATTAATCGTCACGGCTTTTTTAATGATTTATCTGGCTTACGCGCTGCTGCGACCGGAGAAATTCTAATCAGTCAACAGTCAACAGTTAACAGTTATCAATTTGATTTCGGTTACTGTTGACTGATAACTGCTTACTTTTAACTGATGACTGTAAATGGATGGCTTCAAATATTATTATTTTTTGCCCTAGTGCTGGCGGTAACGAAGCCGCTCGGCATTTTTATGACGCATGTTTTTTCAGGCGAGCGGACATTTTTATCGCCCGTTTTGCGCCCCTTCGAACTGCTGATTTACAAATCCTGCGGCGTGGACGAAGAGCGCGAAATGAATTGGAAAGAATACACGGTGGCGATGCTGCTGTTTCACCTCGTCGCCGGTTTCGCGCTCTTTTTTATTCAGCGTTTGCAAGGCTTTCTGCCGCTCAATCCGCAAAATCTGCCGAACGTTGACGGTGCCGCCAACACCGGTTCTTCGTTTAATACAGCGATGTCGTTTCTCACCAATACCAATTGGCAAAGCTACGTGCCGGAAACGACGATGAGCTATCTGACGCAAATGGTCGGGCTTTCCTATCATAACTTCGCTTCGGCGGCGGCTGGAATTGCGATTGCGATTGCGCTTGTGCGCGGTATCGCCCGCAAAGAATCGAGTACGATTGGCAATTTCTGGGTGGATTTTACGAGAGCGAATCTTTATGTGCTGCTCCCGTTTTGTCTGGTTTTATCACTTTTGTTTGTCTCGCAAGGCGTGGTGCAAAACTTTAAGCCTTACGACACGGCGACGCTGGTTGATAAAACCATCACGGCGGAAACAGATAAAAAAGATGCCGACGGCAATGTCATCTCTGACGCCGACGGCAATAACGTCAAGGAAACAGACGCCGTTACGACGCAGACCATCGCGCAAGGCCCCGCAGCTTCGCAGGAAGCGATCAAAATGTGGGGAACCAACGGCGGCGGTTTTTTTAACGCTAACTCCGCGCACCCGTTTGAAAATCCGACTCCATTTTCAAACCTCTTGCAGATGTTTTCGATTTTTGCCATCTCTGCCGGGCTGACCTATACGCTCGGGCGGATGACAAAATCGCAGCGACACGGCTGGGCGGTTTTCGCCGCGATGTCAATATTGTTTTTTGCCGGGCTGTTTGTCGCGTACTGGGCTGAAGCAAAAGGCAATCCGCTCTTTCCCGCCGCCGTCAACCAGCAAGTTACCGATTTGCAGCCGGGCGGCAATATGGAAGGCAAAGAAGTGCGCTACGGAATTGCCAACTCCGCTCTGTTCGCCACGATTACGACCGATGCTTCGTGCGGCGCGGTCAATTCGATGCACGATTCATTTACGCCGCTCGGCGGAATGATTCCGATGATCAACATGAAGCTCGGCGAAGTGATTTTCGGCGGAGTCGGCGCAGGACTCTACGGAATTCTGATTTTTGTGATTCTGTCTGTTTTCATCGCCGGATTGATGGTCGGGAGAACGCCCGAATATCTGGGCAAAAAAATCGAAGCCTATGACGTGCAGATGGCGACTCTGGCGATTCTGATTTTTCCGTTTGTGGTTCTGGGATTGACGGCGATTGCCCTCGTTTTGCCCGAAGCCTGGGGCTGGGGCAGTCTCGCTTCGCGCAACAATCTGGGAGCGCACGGTTTGAGCGAGATTCTTTACGCTTACACCTCGGCGGCGGCAAACAACGGTTCGGCGTTTGCGGGAATTTCCGCTAACACGCTCTGGTATAACTCGACCATCGGGGTGGCAATGCTGATCGGACGGTTTTTTATCATTATTCCCGCGCTCGCAATCGCCGGCAACCTGGCGCGCAAGAAAGCGATTCCGCCTTCTCTCGGTACGTTTCCGGTGACGACTCCGCTCTTTACGGTTCTGCTGGTGAGCGTAATTCTCATAGTTGGAGCGTTAACCTTTTTCCCGGTCTTGAGTTTAGGGCCGATTGTCGAACATCTTTTGATGTCGGCGGGGCAAACATTTTAGGAAAAATTAACCACAGAGGACACGGAGGACACAGAGAAAAACAAATTCTGTACTGTTTTACTTTCATTGTTTTCTCTCTCTCTCTGTGTTCTAAGTGTCCTCTGTGGTGAAAATTTTAATGGCTAAAACAATTTCAATTTGGGATTCCAAAATTATTACGAGAGCGTTGACCGACGCTTTTATCAAGCTCAATCCGCGTCAGATGGCGAAAAATCCGGTGATGTTTGTTGTCGAAATCGGCGCGGTCTTAACGACTTTGCAGCTGATTCGCGGCATTATCTGGCCGGTTCCGGGCGTCACGAATTTCTTTTTTGAAATTCAAATCACGCTCTGGCTCTGGTTTACCGTCTTGTTCGCCAATTTCGCCGAAGCGATGGCGGAAGGACGCGGCAAAGCGCAAGCCGATACGCTCCGCAAAGCCAAAACCGAAACTACGGCGAGTCGCCTGACGGCAAACGGCGCAATCGAACAGGTCACGGCCAATAAACTGCGAAAGGAGGATGTCGTCGTCGTCGTCGCGGGCGAATTTATTCCGGGCGACGGCGAAATCGTCGAAGGCGTGGCGTCGGTTGACGAATCCGCCATCACAGGCGAGAGCGCGCCGGTGATTCGCGAAGCCGGCGGCGACCGTTCGGCGGTGACGGGCGGGACACGCGTTTTATCCGACCGGATTAAAGTCAAAATCACGTCGAATCCCGGCGAAACCTTTATTGACCGGATGATTGCCCTCGTTGAAGGCGCGACCAGACAAAAAACGCCGAACGAAATCGCGCTCAATATTTTGCTCGCCGGTTTGACGATTATCTTTCTGCTGGCGGTCGTCACCTTGCAGCCGTTTGCGATTTATTCAAACGCGCCGCAAACGATTTTCGTGCTCATTTCCCTGCTCGTTTGTCTAATTCCGACAACCATTGGCGGATTGCTGTCGGCCATCGGAATTGCCGGAATGGACCGGCTCGTCCAGCACAATGTCTTGGCGATGTCCGGGCGGGCGGTTGAAGCGGCGGGCGATGTTAACACTCTGCTGCTCGATAAAACAGGAACGATCACGCTCGGCAATCGTCAGGCGAGCGAATTTATTCCGCTCAAAGGCGTTGATGAGAAAACGCTGGCCGACGCCGCACAGCTCTCAAGTCTGGCCGATGAAACACCGGAAGGCCGCTCAATCGTCATGCTGGCGAAAGAAAAATATGCTTTACGCGGGCGCGAATTGAACGAATTTCCGACCGCGCCCGAATTTATTCCGTTCACCGCGCAAACCAGAATGAGCGGCGTTAATTTTGACGGACGGCAAATTCGCAAAGGCGCGGTTGACGCGATTGCCAAATATGTCTCAAACAACGGCTCGCAACCGCCGGGAGAGTTAAAAGAGATTGTCGAACGCATTGCGCGCGCCGGCGGAACACCGCTCGTCGTGGCCGAAAATCAAAAACCGCTCGGTGTTATTTATCTCAAAGATGTTGTTAAAGGCGGAATGACCGAACGCTTTAATCAATTGCGTCAAATGGGCATTAAAACCGTAATGATTACGGGCGATAACCCCTTGACGGCGGCCTCGATTGCCAAAGAAGCGGGCGTTGACGACTTTTTAGCGGAAGCTACGCCCGAAGACAAAATGAAGCTCATTAAAAAAGAGCAGGCAGAAGGCAAACTCGTGGCCATGACCGGCGACGGCACGAACGATGCGCCCGCGCTTGCCCAAGCCGATGTCGGAGTCGCGATGAATACGGGAACGCAGGCCGCCAAAGAAGCCGGAAACATGGTTGATCTCGATTCCAATCCGACCAAGTTGATTGAAATCGTCGAAATCGGCAAACAGCTTTTGATGACGCGCGGGGCGCTAACGACGTTTTCCATCGCCAACGACGTGGCAAAATACTTTGCTATTATTCCGGCGATGTTTTTGGCGACATATCCGCAGCTTCAGGCTTTAAACGTGATGAATCTGCGCTCGCCGCAATCGGCGATTCTCTCGGCTGTAATTTTTAACGCGCTCGTGATTATCGTGCTGATTCCGCTCGCTCTCAAAGGCGTCAAATACCGCCCGCTGAGCGCGTCCGCGCTGCTGCAGCGCAATCTGTTAATTTACGGGCTCGGCGGGCTGGTTGTGCCGTTTGTCGGAATCAAGATTATTGACGTAATTATCACAGCCATCGGTTTAGCTTAAAAAACCACAGAGGACACAGAGAGCACAGAGAAAAAGTTTAAATAAAACTCAAAGCATTTTTATTATTTATCTTCTCCGTGTTTTCTGTGTCCTCTGTGATTAATTTGAAATGAAAAACTTTGTTACCTCAATTTTAATGACGATTGTCACGACCATTTTACTCGGGCTGGTTTATCCGCTCGTCGTGACCGGTTTGGCGCAGTTGATTTTCCCCGTTCAAGCAAACGGCTCACTGATTAAAAACCAGGCGGGCGAAGTAATCGGCTCCGCTCTGATCGGGCAGCCGTTCGCGTCGCCCGGTTATTTTCTCTCGCGTCCTTCGGCGGCCGGCGCGGCCGGTTACGACGCGGGTGCTTCTTCGGGCTCAAACTTGGGTCCGACCAATCAAAAACTGATTGACCGAATCAAAGCCGATGTTGAAAAATACACGGCAGAAAATCCCGGAAAGCCGATTCCGGTTGATCTGGTGACAACTTCAGGTTCCGGTCTCGACCCGCATATTTCTCCGGCTAACGCTGATTTTCAGCTGCCGCGCGTAGCCCGCGAGCGAGGTCTTGCCGAATCGCAAGTGCGCGAAATCGTCGCCCGTTACAGCGAAGGCAGACAGTTCGGCTTTTTGGGAGAGCCGCGCGTCAATGTCCTGCTCGTTAATTTAGAACTCGATCAACGCTTTCCAAAAAAGTGAATGCGAACCGTGAATAATGTTGCATATTTTTACAATTCACTATTCACGATTGATTAAGATGTTTGTTGATACCCAAGTTACCGAAGTGCCAAACTCAAACGGACACAAACCTTCGCCGGAATCTCTGCTCGCCCGATTAGAGGAAAATGAGCGAGCGAAATTGCGTGTTTACATCGGCGCGTCAGCCGGGGTGGGAAAAACATATCAAATGCTCGAAGACGCGCACGCCCTCAAAAAACAAAATATTGACATTGTGATCGGCGTGGTTGAAACGCACGGGCGCTCCGACACTGCGGCAATGATTGGCGATTTGGAAACCGTCCCGCAAAAATCTATCGAATATCATGGAACCGCTTTCGAAGAAATGGATTTGGAAGCCATCATCAAACGTCGTCCGGTCGTCGTCATTGTTGACGAGTTGGCGCACACCAATGTCATCGGCTCAAAGCATAAAAAACGCTACGAAGACGTGCTGGAAATCCTTGACGCTGGAATCAGCGTGATTACGGCGATGAATATTCAGCATATCGAATCGCTCAACGACGTCATCGCCCGCCAAACGACAATTCAAGTTCGCGAAACCGTCCCGGATCATTTCTTAAAACGCGCCGACGAAGTAATTGATGTTGATGTTTCGGTTGACACTCTGCGCGCGCGTCTGCGTCAGGGAAAAATCTACGGCGTTGAAAAAATCGAACAAGCTTTAAATAATTTTTTTCGCAAAGGCAATCTGGCGACATTGCGAGAACTGGCGCTGCGTCAGGTCGCGCAGCATCAATCCCAGCAGGATCACGATTACCGGACTCGCGAAGGCCTTGAACAAGCCGTCATGCCCGAACGAGTGATGGTTTGTATGGCTTCGCGCGGGAGCGCCAAAAAGCTGCTGCGAACCGGCGCTCGCATCGCCGGACGCCTGGCCAACGAAGATTGGTTTGCAGTTTATGTCGAAACACCGGGCGAAGATTTGAGCAACATCAGACCCGACGCTTATGCCGCGCTTCAGGAAAACATCGGTTTTGCCACTGAACTTGGAGCTAAGGTCGTCAAATTAAAAGGGAGCAACGTCGCCGACGAGCTTTTAGGATTCGCCCGCGAACATCAGATAACTCATGTCATTTTTGGTCAGTCCGCTCGCTCGCGGTTGGAGATATTGTGGAAAGGCTCGATTATCAACCGCTTTCTCAGTGAAATTAAAGATTCCGCCGTGCACGTCATTCCGCTCGAAAAAGATAGCTAGGACTTTATTTTATTCAACTCTTCTCACTTTTCATCGCCGAGGTATTTCTCTTGTTTACAACATCTTTATAACTTCTTTACGAAATCTTTATAACTTTTCTACTAATCTACAACCTTTTGAAAATCTGTCGCTGAAGTTGTTTGAATAAAACAACGCGGAGGAACCAAATTTGGGGCGAAGCATTGTGCGGAAGACTTCTTAACTTCCAGCCCGTCAGCTAACTTCGTAAGCGGTTTTAGAAGGGCAATAAAAAAGCGTTGGTTTTCTTAAAACGCGGAGCAACACTATGCTCGGCGTTTTTCGTTATTCAGAAAGCAAACTGACGCAATTAATCAAACATTAAATGGCTGCTATTTCACTGCGAAGAATATTTTTGGGCGCGCCGATTGCGACCGAAAACGCCGACCACGAGCGTTTGAACAAAAAAACGGCGCTCGCCGTCTTTTCCTCCGACGCGCTTTCATCAACCGCATATGCGACCGAAGAAATACTGCTGGTTTTAGCCGTCGCCGTAACTTACGGTCAAACGTCGGCTTTTAGCTATGTCATCCCAATTTCAATTTGCATCGGTTTGCTGCTGATTATCGTCGCTGCCAGCTATCGGCAGACGATTCACGCTTATCCGTCGGGCGGCGGCGCGTACATCGTCGCGAAAGACAACCTTGGGACGACGCCGAGTTTGATTGCAGGCGCATCCCTCCTGGTAGATTACGTTTTAACCGTAGCGGTTTCGGTGGCAGCGGGCGTCGCGGCAATCACGTCAGCCGTGCAGGGGACAAGCTTTAGCTGGCTGGACAATCACAAAGTCGCTCTCTGTCTTTTTTTTATCGTGCTGATTGCGGTTGCAAATTTGCGCGGCGTCAAAGAATCGGGGACGCTGTTCGCGATTCCGACTTATGCTTTTCTGGTCAGCTTTTTATTAATGATTGCCTACGGCGCGATTCATTACTTTTTGATTGGCGGGCAAGTTCCTCTGCCGTCGGGCGAGGAAATCAAGCTGGCCGAAGGTTACAGTCCGCAGGCCGTTTCAATCTTTTTACTGCTCGGCGCTTTTTCAAACGGCTGCACGGCTCTGACCGGAGTCGAAGCAATCTCAAACGGTGTTCCGGCTTTTCAAAAACCCGAAGCCAAAAATGCAGCAATTACGCTCGTTTGGATGGCCGGATTATTGACTGTCATGTTTTTGGGAACCAGTGTTTTGGCATATCTTTACGGAGTTCACCCGCACGCCGAGGAAACTGTTACTTCGCAATTTGCCCGCTTAATTTTTACCGGCAATGCAGGCTGGTTTTACTACGTTATCCAAGCCTCAACCGCCGCGATTTTGATTCTCGCGGCAAATACGGCTTTTGCGGATTTTCCGCGTCTCGCCTCGCTGATTGCGCGCGACCGTTTTCTGCCGCGACAATTTGCCAATCGCGGCGACCGGCTCGTTTTCTCCAACGGAATCATCATTTTATCAATCGCCGCCTGTATTCTGGTCTGGGCTTTTGCGGGCGACACCTCGCGGCTAATTCCGCTCTACGCGGTCGGCGTGTTTTTATCTTTTACCCTCTCGCAGGCCGGAATGGTGCGGCATTGGCTGAGAGAGCGGGATATTTTACGCGGGCTGGTTAAACCCCAAGATTTAGAAAATATTCATGCCATTCATCAATCGGCGATTCCAGATTTACAGCTGGCCGTGGCTGAAGATGAAGCCGGACATCACCAGGCTGTTTCGGACGATGCGCTGCGCAAAACCAACTGGCGCTGGGCAATTGTCGTCAACGCGGTCGGAGCGGTTGCGACATTCATTGTGCTCTGCGTTTTTATTGCCACCAAATTTATTCACGGCGCGTGGCTGGTCGTCGTTATTATTCCGATTCTAGTAGTGCTCTTTCGCTCGATTCACAAACACTACGTTCGCGTTGCCGACGAGCTGCGGATTGAAACGCCGAGCGAATTGCGGTTAATCAAACACGAAGTAATCGTCCCGGTTTCAGGCATTCACAAAGGCGTTATCCGCGCGCTCGAATACGCCAAATCAATTGCGCCCGATCATGTTACGGCTATTTATGTCGAAGTGGACGAAAAAAGCGCTCTCAAATTAAAAGCCGAGTGGGAAAATTGGAATTTCGGCGTGCCGCTCGTCATTTTGCCGTCGCCGTATCGAAGTTTGAGTAAACCTCTTTTGCGCTACATTCACCGCGTCGAACGGCAACACGGCGATGATCTGGTCACGGTGCTGCTGCCCGAATTTGTTCCGGCGAGATGGTGGCATCAAATCCTGCATAACCAAAACTCGCTGATTTTAAAAGGTTTGCTCCTTTTCAAACGCGGTATCATCGTTACCAGCGTGCCGTATCATTTGGAAAAATAGTAATTTCGCGCAAAGGCGCAAAGTTCGCAAAGAAAGACAAGGGATAAAAAAGCAGTTTTTGTTTTTTTAAAACTTTGCGTTCTTTGAGCCTTTGCGCGAAACCTGCTTTTCAGGCGAAAATTGGTCTGATGAATACCGAGAAAAATCAAGCATCGGTTACGCGCAAAGGCGCCAGCCGCATCCGCAACGGGCACTTGTGGATTTTCAAAAGCGACGTGACGGCCGTCAATGCCGAAGCGGGCGCAATCGTCACGGTTTTAGACGAGCGCCGGAAATTTCTGGGCAAAGCGTTTTACAGCGAATCCTCCGAAATTACTCTGCGTTTTATCAGCACCGAAGATGTTAAAATAGACAAGGAATTCTGGCGAAACAGAGTTCGGGACGCGGCGGAGAGAAGAAAACGCGCAGCCGCGGCGAAAAACACAACCGCTCAGAGACTGATTTACTCGGAAGGAGATTTAATTTCCTCGCTCATCGTTGACGTTTACGACGATGTTTTCTCAATTCAAACTTTGTCGCAGGGAACTGACAAACTAAAACAAGTTTTCATTGAAATTCTGCTCGAAGAATTTACGCCAAAGGCAATCATCGAACGCAACGACGCCCGCGTTCGCGAAAAAGAAAATCTTCCGCTGCAATCCGGCGTTTTGCATGGCGATTGCCCCGACGAAATAATCATTGAACAGGATAAAGTGAAATTTGCGGTCGCGCCGCTCGGCGGACAGAAAACCGGCGCGTTTTTAGATCAGCGCGAAAACCGTTTGGCGCTGCGCAGTTACGCCTTTGGGCGGGCGCTCGATTGTTTTACTTTTAACGGTGGTTTTGCGCTCAACCTGGCGCTCACTTGCGAGAGCGTGACGGCAATTGATGTTTCTACTGACGCCATTAAACTCGCCGCGCGGAATGCCGAACTCAATCAAATCAAAAACGCCAAATTTGAAATCGCCGATGTCTTTGATTTTTTAAAAGAGGCGGAAACGGCCGGCGAAAAATACGATACGATTGTGCTCGATCCGCCCGCCTTTGCTAAAAATCGCGGCAGCGTCCAAAATGCGCTTCGCGGCTATAAAGAAATCAATCTGCGCGCTTTTAAAATGCTCAATAAAAACGGTGTTCTGGCAACCTGCACTTGTTCGCATCACGCTTCGGAAGAACTGTTCGTGCAAACCGTTCTGGACGCGGCCAACGATGCCGGAAGACGTGTTCAGCTAATCGAAAAACGCGCTCAATCATCGGATCATCCGATTCTGCTCGGGATGCCCGAAACGTATTATTTAAAATGCCTGATTTTACGGGTTTTAAATTAGCATTGAAAATTGTAGGGGTGCGGGCTTTTCCCACTTTTCTGTTTGAGCCGAACGAAAAACTGCTTCGATAACCGCCATGTTTTTGATCGAATCCGCAAGAGGAATCGGCTGTTCGGTGTTGTCGCGAATTGCCTGGGAAAACAAATCGCCTTGAATTGTATATTGATTGGCGCGGGGAATCTCGATTGTTTCGACGTTTTCGCCAAACAAGCCCGCTCCGTCGTCAATAAAAATCCGCGTCGGTCGGTCGGTCGGAATATTAAAAGGAATCTGCACTTCGATTCGTCCGCGGGAGCCGAAAAACTGCATTCTCTGAGACGGCACGAGCTGTGTGCCGCAGGTAAAAACGGCTTGACCTGTGGGAAAATCAAGCATGGCAGACGTTAATTTATCAACTCGCGTCTCGGCGTCGCGCTCAATCAAACCTGAAACTCTTCGTGGCTCGTCCTCGAAAATAAATCGGGCAATGTTGATGCAGTAACAACCGATATCCATCAACGCGCCGCCGCCCATTTCGATTTTGTTGCGGATATTGGCGGCATCTGTGTTGAAATAACTAAAAAATCCGTTGATTGCCTGCAGTTCTCCGATGCGACCGCTTTTGATCGCATCGCGGACGAAAAGCCATTGCGGATGCGTCCGCACCATAAAAGCCTCCTGAATTTTAACGCTCGTTTCCTCCGCCGCATCAAACATTTCGCGCGCTTCCTGCGTCGTTAAACCAAGCGGTTTTTCGCAAAGCACATGTTTTCCGGCTCTAGCGGCTTTAATTGTCCAAGGCAAATGCAAATGATTGGGCAGCGGATTATAAACGACATCTATTTCCGGATCGGCCAGCAGTTCTTCGTATGAACCGTAAGCCTTTGGAATATTTAGCTTTTGCGCCGCTTCAGTCGCTTTCCCTAAATCTCTCGAAGCAATCGCTGATATCTCTGTCAAACTTCCCTCCTGCATTGACCCAATAACTTTGTTGACCGCAATGCTGGCCGTGCTCAAAACGCCCCAACGAATCTTTTTATTCATGTTTTTTGAACTCGAAAATATATTTTCATTGAATTTGAATAACTGTTAAATTTAACAAACGAGAGATAAAATCAAAACATGAAATATCGAGAATTAGGCAGAACCTGCTATAAGGTTTCGGAAGTTAGTTTTGGCGCATGGGCAATCGGCGGAACTTGGGGCGATGTCAAAGACGACGAATCGCTCGCCGCGCTTTACAAGGCAGTTGATTTAGGCGTCAATTTTTTTGACACGGCGGACGTTTACGGCGACGGTCACAGCGAAACACTGCTGGCGCAATTAAAGAAAGACCGCAAGGAAGAAATTATTATCGCGACCAAAGCCGGACGGCGATTACCGGCGCAAACCGCTGCCGGTTACAGCCGCGAAAATCTGACGGCTTTTATTGAGCGCAGTTTAAAAAATCTTGAAACCGAAACGCTCGATTTGGTTCAGCTGCATTGTCCGCCAACCGAAGTTTATTATTTGCCCGAAGTTTTCGGAATTATGGACGACCTGGTTCAGGCTGGGAAAATCCGCTTTTACGGCGTCAGCGTCGAAAAGGTCGAAGAAGCTTTGAAGGCCATCGAATTTCCAAACGTGCAAAGCGTGCAGATTATTTTTAATATGTTCCGCCAGCGCCCCGCCGATTTGTTTTTCGATTTGGCAAGAGAGCGAAAAGTCGGGATTCTGGCGCGCGTGCCGCTTTCATCCGGGATGTTAACGGGGAAAATGTCGTCGGCGTCAACTTTTCAGGAAGATGATCACCGCAATTTTAATCGTCACGGCGCAGCCTTCGACGTCGGCGAGACTTTTTCGGGCGTTGATTTTGAAACGGGTTTGCAGGCTGTCGAGGAACTAAAAAAACTTGTCCCGGAAAACATGACGCTCGCGCAATTCGCGCTGCGCTGGATTTTGATGTTCGACGCTGTAACCTGTACGATTCCCGGAGCCAAACGCCCCGCGCAAGAGGAAGACAACGCTCGAGCCGCTGACTTTCCGGCACTCTCGGCGGAAACAATGCAAGCTGTTCGACAAATTTACGAAACAAAGATTCGCCCGCTCGTTCATCAGCGCTGGTAATATTTTGGTTGGCAATTGGGTATTTTAAATTCTGATTGCCAATTAGATTTCCTGTGACAGCCGGAAACCCAAAAATGCGCTCAATCCTTGGGTCACAAGGTTCTGTTTGATGTTCCAGAAACTTGTCATTTGAAATGTTTGATCTTACGTATTTTGAATTAAAATTTTGCTATTTTAATTCATTCCTTACTTCAGCAGATAGGTAGGTGCGAAAGATATAATCTGTTTTCTGGCTGGCGACATGACAAGCTTGGCAGTTTTGTAGATTACCACGCCTCTCTATTTTTGCTCCTGTGGCGTCAGTGACTAAATATTCCCAATCGCCATTTGCCGAATCAAAATCTTTCTTGCGTTTGATCATCATGGTTAATAATTCCGGCGTTAAACTCTTTTGATCGGGAAGTTTTTCTTTGACGATAACTGAACCTTCAGGAAATTTCGGATTACTTTGTTCGAGCATTGCTTGACGCCCAATGTCATTCACATAAACGGTAAAATATTTGCTCTGATGCGGGCCGTTCAAATCTTTATTATTACCCGTTGCATCCGCACATAGGACAGCAACTCGCGCAGGCATAAGTTGCGGCTCTACATTTACTTTTGTCCAATTTTTATAGCCTTCGATTTCTTCGACTTGTTTGTTTTTAGTTTGCGCTGAAATGGCTTTGTCCTTCGCTAAATAGTTAACAAAGAAAACGAGCGCGCAGAAACAACAAAGTACCAAAGTTGTGATTTTTATTTTTTGGAATCTCACATTGAATGCGTTCCCCTGAACATTCATAAGGCAATTTGTTAGCAATTATTCGGCTTTTGTCACATCATTTTTGACGCTTTCGGCGAGTTTTTTCGAGTCCGGCAAAACCTCGATGGCCTTTAAAACTTGCGGGTCAACGTCAAGCAAAACCTGCTGTCCGGTTTCGCTTGAATAAGCGGCGGTGACTATTTCCTCGCGCAAACGGTTTTTAGCAAATTCGATTTCGCCGTTGATGTTTTCCGGACGCAAACCGTTTGCCTGGTCTTTGGCCAGAAAAGAGCGAAACGCTTCCAAAACTTTGTCCGTGACGGCAAAATCAGTCTGCCGCAAAACATGGTCAAACTGCTGTCGTTCGACGCGCATGTTTTCGAGTCCGGCAATTTGCCCGTTGGCGAGCTGCCGTGTGAAATAAAACGCGGCTTCGGCGATGCGACCGCGAAGCGGCGAAAAAGTTAAAGGCTTGGCTTCGATATCCGGCGCAATCCCGCCGCCGCCATAAAAAATCCGCCCGCCCGCAGTCTTGACCGGCGCGCCCGAAGGCGTTGGGGTCGGCGTTGCCGCGCCCTTGGCATCTTCGGTTTCAGCCGCGTGTTTGGTGTAATAATCGTAAATCGAACCGTTTGAATAATCGCGCTGGAGCGACCGCCCGAACGGGGTGTAGTATCTGGCCGTCGTCAGAGTTAGTCCGGTTCCACCGGGAAGTTGGAAAACTCTCTGGACAAGCCCTTTGCCAAAACTGGTTTCGCCGACAATTAAACCGCGTCCGTGATCCTGAATCGCTCCGGCGACAATCTCCGAAGCCGAAGCCGTTCCGCCGTTAATCACCAACACGAGGGGGAAATCCTGAGTCTCGTTTCCGGTTGAGCGGTAATCTTCGGCTTTAGCATACCGCGAGCGCCCGCGAACGCTTAAAATCGGCTCGCCGCTCGTAATAAAACGGCTTGAAACATTGATTGCCTGCGGCAGTAATCCGCCCGGATTGCCGCGCAAATCAAGCACCAGCTGTTTCATACCTTGATTTTTTAATTGTTTAATTGCCTGACCAAGCTCGTCATCGGTTGTTTCCTGAAAACCGCCAACCAGGGCGATGTAGCCGATTCCGTCGCGAATCATAAACGAGTTGCGAATCGAAGGATATGGAACGCCGTCTCGCGTAATGTTAAATTCGAGCGGTTCCTTACTGCCGGGGCGTTCAATTTTGACTTTGACGGAAACGCCGCGTTCTCCCCGAACGTTTTTTGAAACTTCCGAACTGGTCCAACTTGTCGCGTCTTTCCCGTCAACCTCTAAAAACTTGTCGCCGTAACGCAAACCGGCGCGCGCGGCGGGCGTGCCTTCGACGATGGATTGGACGAAAACACCGTCGCGGTGCTGCAAAATCGAAACGCCGATGCCGTAAAATCTGGAAGACTGATCTTCGTTTAATTTTTGAAATTCCGCGCGGGTGAAAAACGACGAATGAGGGTCAAGCGTGTAAAGCATTCCCTGCACCGAATCTTCTGTCGCCTTTTCAAATTCGACCTTCCCGGCATAATTGTCGGTGACGATATTGACAGCTTCGGCGTAATCGCTGCGAACCTTTTCGAGCATCGTTTGCGATTCGGAACTAGCCCTCAAAGAAACATGCCCAAATAAACCGCCGGCAACCGCTCCGACCAGCAAAACTAAAATAAAAATAAAGCTAAAAATTTTACCCATATTAGATTTCGGATTCCCGAAACTTCAGATTAGAAGCTTGTTGTGGAACCGACAATTTGGAATTCAAATATAGCATATCGGTTGCCGCTAAATTCCACCAACAACCGTTTTTTTGCTCTGCGGCTGTCCGAAAAACCTTTTTTTTGCTAATGTAAAAATATTGATTATTTCTGAATTGTTTCAATGAGTGTATCGCTTTCAATTGTTATTCCAGCTTTCAATGAGGCAGAACGTCTCGGTGCGAGTTTGGAAACTATCTTAGATTATTTAGGAAAAGCAAATCCCGCCGCCGAAGTTATTATTGTGGACGACGGTTCCGCTGACGAAACGGCAGAGATTGCCCGGCAGGTGCTGGCGACGCGCCCGCAAATTGAATCGCGAGTCATTCGTTACGAGCAAAATCGCGGCAAAGGTTACGCCGTCAAAACCGGACTGCTGGCGGCGCGAGGGGAAATCGCGCTCTTTACCGATGCCGATTTATCAACTCCGATTGAAGAGGCGCCCAAATTAATTGAGCCGATTGAAATGGACAAAGCCGATATTGTTTTCGGGTCGCGCGCGCTCGACCGCAGCTTGATCGGAACTCATCAACCTTGGCGTCGCGAACAGGGCGGCAAAGTGTTCAATTTTATCGTCAAAACTTCGACGGGTCTGCCGTTTTGGGATACGCAGTGCGGTTTTAAAGCTTTCCGAATGTCGGTTTTTCGCCCGCTTTTAGGCGTCATGCAAATTGACCGTTTCGGGTTTGATGTCGAATTTTTATTTGTCGCCAATCTGGCCAATCTCCGATTGCTCGAAACGGCGGTGCGCTGGGACCACTGTGAAGGCACTAAAGTCAATGTTCTCCGCGACAGCCGCCGAATGTTCGCCGAAGTCCGGCAAATTCGCCGAAATGCGCAAGGCGGCGTTTACGATTCCGCAATTCGGGCAGTCAATAATAATCTTAAAAGCGCGCTTGTTTCGTCGCCCAATACTCTCAACGATTTCGGTGTTTAGATTCTGAAGCCGCTTTAAAATCTGAAATTTCGAAACTCAACTGTTTGATGACCGCTAAATTAAACGTCAATATTGACCATGTTGCCACCGTCAGACAGGCGCGCCGCGCCCCCGATCCAAACGTTTTGGCCGCCGCTTTTGTCTGCGAACAGGCCGGTGCGGACGGCATCACTGTTCATCTGCGCGGAGATCGCCGCCACATTCAGGAAACCGATGTTTATTTGCTTAAACAAAGCCTGACCACATACTTAAATCTCGAGATGGCGGCGACCGAAGAAATGGTCAAAATCGCTTTGAATTTAAAGCCCGATGCGGTGACGCTCGTCCCGGAAAGTCCGAATGAAGTGACAACCACCGGCGGATTAAACGTTGTCGGCAATGTTTCAATTATTCGCGCTGCCGTTAACCGGCTGCGCGAAGCGGGAATCTTGACGAGCGTCTTTATTGACCCGGATGATCAGCAGATCGAAGCCGCGCAGTCGGTCGGAGTTCAGCAAATCGAATTATGTACGGCTGAATATGCCGAATTAACGCAGCGCGCCGGCAGTTCCGAACATTCAATGCGAGCGGCTCACGAAATCAATCGTCAACACACCGCCGCAATCCACGCCGGGCAATACGGTTTGCGAATCGCCGCCGGACATGGATTGACCTATCGCAACATCGGCGCAATCGCGGCGATTCCTGAAATTACCGAATTCAACATCGGTCACAATATTATCGCGCGTTCGATTTTTGTCGGTTTAAACCAGGCCGTCAAGGAAATGATGGAAGCGATCCGGCAAGCTCATTTCTTAAAATAAAAAACTCCAGGGCGGCTTTCCAACTTTAAGCCGCGATTGCCATCTCGCAGGATTCATCGTCTTCGCCTGCGTCCGAACCGCAGGAATCGAGAACGGGGGCGTTTGTTTCGACTAGCCCATCGCCGTAAATTTCGCCCGCTGAGAGGGTTTCAAAATAAATACCGATGTTGTCCAAAACTTCCGTAACGCTGTGAGAATGATAGAGCGTCTGACGAAACTGTGCGCCGCCGACTAAACCTTTGGTAAACTGCCCGGCCAGCTGCTTCATTTTGCCAATGGCAGGCAGTTCCGGCATGTCTTCGCGAAGCAATTCGAAATATTCGAGCAAGACTCCCTGTTTTTCCTGCAGCGACGGCTCAAAGGGAGCGCGCCCTGCCTGAACGTCTTCGATTTGGCGGAAAATCCAGGGGTTTTGCATTGCTCCGCGTCCAATCAAAATGCCGTCGCACCCTGTCTCGCGCCATTTTTTAAGAGCGCCTTCGACGGAAACAACATCGCCGCTCCCCGAAACCGGAATCGAAACTGCTTCTTTAATCTGCCGGACAAAATCCCAATCAGCCAAACCTTTGTAGCCTTGTTCCTTGGTTCGCCCGTGCAGCTGCAAATGTTCGACGCCGCAATCTTCGGCAAGTTTGGCGACATCAAGATAATTCAAGGTCGAATCCGAATAACCCGCGCGAAATTTCAAGGTCAGCGGAATCGAAATTGATTTTTTAATTTCCTTTAAAATCGTTTCAAGTCTCGGCAAATCTCGCAAAAGGCCGGAACCGCCACCGTTTTTGACGACTTTCGGAGCCGGACAGCCGCAGTTAATATCTAAAATATCCGCGCCGATTTCTTCGGCCATTTCCGCCGCCATCGCCATTCGTTCGGGCTGTCCGCCGAAAATCTGGACGGCGTACGGTCGTTCTTCTTCCCAAAAACGCATTTGTCGTTTTGATTTCGGGTTATGGCGCGTTAACCCTTCGACCGAAATAAATTCGGAGACGGTTAGGCCGATTCCCCCGCGCCGTTTTGCCATCCGCCGAAACGAATAATCGGTGACGCCTGCCATCGGCGACAAAACTAACGGCGGATTGATTTCAATGTTACGAATAAAAAAAGGTTTCATTAAACTACTAAAAAGACTTTAATTGAAACAACCTTTACGGTTTGAGAATTTTCAATCCCTTGATGAAACGGAAATCTTTGACATTGAAGGTAATTAAAGTCAAATTGTTTTCCAAACAGGTCGCAGCGATAATCGCATCGCCGAGCACCAAATCATGGCTTTTTGAATATAGACGAATTAACTTAACCGCAGTTTGGGAAATGATTTTGTCAAAATAAATCAATTGGAATGTTGTCAAATATTTTTCGATAATCTGCACTTCCCGTCTATCTTTCGCGCCTTGAATCGGCTCGATGTAAATAATTGTATCAATAGCGCAAACCATAGTTTCGATAAACAATTTTAACCTTGCGTCACCTTTCAAGATTGTAATAAAAATGTTTGTGTCAATTAAATATTCAATCATCCTTGAGCGACCTGTTATTTGTTTTTCGTCTTAATCGCCCTGCAATTCCCTTGACCGACTCCGCGCGCTCAGCCCATAACCCCAAAATTTCGTTGTCCTCGACTTGGTTTTCCTGCTTTAATAAAAGCTCGATTTTGGATAAGACTTTTTTGGCCGAGTTTTCCGAAACAATTCGATATTTGCGGTTAATGCTTTGCGGAATTTCGATTGTAATTTGTCCCATAATGCTCAATTTTTCGTATATCAACGAAAAAAGTGATTCGTGAAGTCTGCCACCAATGATAAAACTACCGGCGGACTGATTTCAATGTTTGTGATTTTAAACGGTTTCATATCTTGGCTTACAAACTCTCAGATTATCATAACGCGCGGCAAAAATTAATTTACAGGTCATGTCGAATAGATTTAACCTCAAATTCAGTTTGGCGATTTGTGTTTTTTATATCTAAAAGATTACATTCTCTTAATCAAAAGTTAAGCGGTTGGAAACAATTATTTCAACTGACATCGGTCAAAAAAAATTACCCACTCGACTAAATTCCAAATTTAATAAGAGGAAAAGATTTTATGAGAAGCATTTTACGAATAGCTGTTGGTCTTTCGATTTTCTTTGCTTTAACATCATTCATTTACGCTCAATCGCAAGCAACTACGGGCTTAATTCAAGGCTCGGTGGTTGATCCGAACGGCGCCGTAGTGCAGGGCGCGACGGTCAATATCAAAAACACTCAAACCGGTTTTGAAAGAAACGTGACGGCGAACTCCGACGGTTTTTTCAGCGCGCCGCTCTTGCCGCTTGGCAAATATCTGGTCACGACCGACGCCAGCGGTTTTACCAAATCCGTGCTCGAAAACGTGGAACTGACGATTGGACAAACTCTGACGCTCAAAATTGAAATGAAAATCGGCGGTTCGGTTGAAACCGTTGACGTTTCGACCGAAGCGACCGGCGTCGAAACCGGACGAACCGAACTGGCAACGGAAATCAACAGTCGGTCGGTTGAGAATTTACCGATTAACCGTCGTGATTTCAGCCGGTTCGCCCAGTTAACGCCGGGCGTTTCCATCGTCCAGGGGCCAGACGGAGATGAAATTACGATTAACGGACAAAAAGGAATTCAAAACAACATTTCGATTGACGGCTCTGACGCCAACAATCCATTTTTTGGCGAACAGCGCGGCGGCCAGCGTCCGGCGTTTACCATCAGCCTCGAATCGGTCAAAGAGTTTCAGGTTGTCCCGGTCGGCGCTTCGGCTGAATTTGGACGCTCTTCCGGCGGTTTTATCAACGTCGTCACAAAGAGCGGCACCAACGAGTTGGCCGGTTCGGCCTTTGTCTATTTCCGCAATCAAAAACTGTCAAGCCAGAATCCGGACGCAGTCAAAGCCAATCTGCCGACCGAAGATTTTCGCAATTATCAGTTCGGCGCTAACGTCGGTGGCCCAATCAAAAAAGATCGGGCATTTTTCTTTGTCGCCTATGAACGCAACGACGGTTTGAGCAACAAACCCAACAGCATTGACGCCAGGCTGATTAACATTTTCGCCACGCGGTTTAATGATCCGAACGAACAGGGCACAATCAAGCGTACCAATGTTGCCGACGTGGTGCTCGGTAAAGTTGATTTCCAAATCAACAATAATAATCTCTTAACCGTCCGCCACAATTACAGCCGCGCCGAACAGGTTAACGGAACTTTTGACGTGCCGACGTGGGGCCGGAGCGCCAACGGACGCGAAACGAGCAAATCAAATTCATTTATCACCCAGCTCGTGACTAATTTTTCGGCTAATCTGTTGAACGAATTCCGGTTCCAGTATGCCAAAGAAGAACGTCCGCGTTTTTACGACGGCCCCGATTTGCCCGACACCACGATTGGAACTTTTGACGGCACGACCTCTTATCGTTTTGGCCGCCCGTTCTTTTTGCCGACTCCGGCAAATGACACGCGCTTTCAGTTTACCGATAATTTCACGGTTATCAGAGGGAACCACACGGTTAAATTCGGCGCCGACATTAACCGCGTCAAGCCTTCGCAAACCTTTATCGGTTTTGCTCGCGGGCGCTATATTTTTGCCGCGCCGACGATCGACGGCGCGATCCAGGGCTTTCAGGATTATATTAACGGCGTCAGCGCCAGCGCGCTCGCCCTTTATCTGCAATTTGCGCCAATTGGCAATCGGACGGTTGAAGAAGCCGGAACGCAGGCTTTCAGCCAGTTCGAACCGGGAGTTTACGTTCAGGATAACTGGAACGTCCGCAAAAACTTAACGCTCAATCTCGGCCTGCGCTGGGAAGGACAATATCAGCCGAGCTCGATTACTCAGCCGCAAGACACAAGATACGGACAATTTTTGAACGACCCGCGTTTTCCGTCTGACGGCACTATTCCCGATTTCACCAACGGCTGGCAGCCCCGCGTCGGTTTGTCTTATTCGCCCGGCAAAGACGGCAAAACGGCGATTCGTTTTGGCGGCGGACTTTATTACGCCAGAATTCCGGGTCTGGTTTTGGCCGGACCGCGCAACACTGACGGCGTTATTGCCGGAAACATTTTCTTTGCCAATTTTCTGTGTCCGACCGTGGCGGTTTGTCCGCAGTATCCGGGTATTGTTCCGACAGCCGGTTTTACGCCTTTTAATCCCGGCATTGCGGTTTTCGAGCGAAACTTTAAAAACCCGCAAACAGTTCAGCTCAGCGCAAGCGTCGAACGCGAATTGGTCAAGAATTTGAGCCTGACGGTTGCCTTTAACTTTGCCCGGACGGTGCATTTAACCCGTTTTGTCAATCGCGGCGACGGCATTTTGTACGGCGGAACTTCGCCGTTTGAACGCGCCGATGGTTCGGGGGTGGGCGAAATTCGCTCAACCGAAAGCTCCGCCAGTTCGCAATTCAAAGGCTTGTCATTTATTGTCAACAAACGTTTTTCAAATCGCTATCAATTCCAGGCCAACTATTTGTTGTCTTACGACCGTTCGGACGACGACAACGAGCGTGATCCGTTTTCGTACCGTTATGCCGATCCGCGCAATCTGCGTCCCGAATACGGCTATTCAGACCGCGATCAGCGACACCGGTTTAATGCCTTTGCAACGTTTACGCTGCCCTATGACATTAATTTCTCGCCGATTTTCCAGGCGCGTTCCGCTCAGCCGACTTCGGTCGCCAACCGCACGCCGTCGCCCGGTGTTATCATTCAGCGCAACACTCTGCGTCTCAACAATCAATTTTATTCGCTTGATGTGCGCGTCACAAAGGTTTTCAAGCTCACCGAAAAAATGTCGCTTGAAGGAATCTTTGAAGCATTTAATCTAACCAACAGCCGCAACCAGCGCAGTGTTCCGCGCCCCTTAACTTTCAATTTCGACGGTACTGTTACCGCCGGTTTTGGCGATCCGCGTCAGGCTCAGCTTGGGTTAAGATTTAGGTTTTAAATCGAACAAGTAAAGAGTAATTTCGCGCCAAGACGCAAAGTTCGCTAAGAAAAACAAAAGCAAAAAATAATTTTTGTCTTAAACCTAGCGAGCTTTGCGTCTTGGCGCGAAACATTTTGTTTCTAGGGAAGATAAGCGGATAAAATCGGAATATCACCGCTCATTCCAAACGGCACGGTGCGAACAATGCCGTTAGAGCTTTGCTTGATGTACCAGATTCCGTTGCGATAAACGGCCAAATCGCTTTTGCGGTCGCCGTCAAAATCGCCCGGAACCGGCGTATCGCCGCTCATTCCAAACTGTGTAGCGGAAAAACCGTTGCTGAGACTGTTGCTGATGTACCACGAACCGTCTGACGGTCGAAAAACGGCGACATCGTCTTTGCCGTCGCCGTCATAATCGGACGGCACCGGGGTATCGGTGCTCAGACCAAACGGCTGAGTTTTAACGCCGAGAAATGACTGCAGGACGAACCAGGTGCCATTGGTCGGATGGAAAACCGAGATGTCCGTCGCCTGGTCGCCGTCATAATCAGCCTGCGTCGGCTTGTCTTCGGCAACTCCGAATTGCTGCACTCGCAGCGAGTTATCGGAACTCCGCAAAATCAGCCAAGAACCGATTGACGGACGGTAAACCGCCAAATCCGTTATTCCGTCCGCATCGTAATCGCCCTGCACGGGGCGGTCGTCCGCGCTTCCCCACGCGGCGGCCATAAATTGGTTGTCGGAGCTTCGCAGCCAGTACCAGGTTCCGTTGCTCGGGCGAAACACGGCAATGTCGGTTTTGCCGTCTCCGTCATAATCGCCGGGAACCGGGCGGTCGCCCTTCATTCCAAATTGAGTTGTTCGGATGCTCCCGTTTGAACTATTAAGAACGTACCAGGTTCCGTTTGATGGGCGAAAAAGGGCGATGTCGGCCTTTCGGTCGCCGTCAAAATCGCCCCGCGCGGTTCTCGTATCAGTGTTAATTTTCGAAACAAAAGCGTCAACGCCGCCGGCTAAATTTGGCTGAAAAGCACCAGCCGTCGTTCTCAGGCCAAAATCGGCGAAACCGGTCACATAAATATTTCCGTTATCGTCCGCCGCGATTCTTGTCCCCAAGTCATTGGTATCGCCCCCGAGCGGGGTGGAAAACGTCAGCGCTCCTTCGGGCGTAAATTTAGCGACATAAATATCGTCCAATCCGCCAAAATCCTGAAGCGGTTTTTTGAGAGGAAAGTCGCCGGAATTTGTCCGTCCCGATGCATAGACATTGCCGATACTGTCGGTTGCTACTCCAAAACCTCGCTGCAGTTCGCCGCCGCCCAAGTAGGTTGAGAAAACAAGGCTCTTGCCGTCGGCGCTTAATTTGGTGACGAATGAATCAACCGTCCCGCCTTTGCTCGGTTGAAACGCGTTTTTTCGTGGGAAGTTGAGCGAGCGCGTAAAGCCGGTAGTAATGACATTACCGCGTCCGTCAACGGCGATGTCGCCCGCGTTGTCAATTCCGCTGCCGCCGATGTAGGTGCTGTAAACCAGATTTCCGGCATTGCCCAGTTTGAAGACAAAAGCGTCATCGCTGCCGTTCTTGACAGACTGAAAGACGCCCGCAGTAACGGGGAAATTACGGGAACTTGTCGTTCCGGCCAGATAAATATTACCGGCGGCGTCAACCGCTGGACCGGCGGCAAAATCATCGGCACTCCCGCCAAAATAAGTGGAAAATATCAAGGCGCTGCCGGCCGGATTGAATTTTGTCACGAAACTATCAAAGCCGCCCTGCGGACTTCCCTGAACCGGATTCATGAGGGGAAAATCGCTTGAAGCGGTCGAACCGCCGACGCAGATGTTTCCGCCCTGGTCAAGCTTGATGCTCGAAGGCGATTCGGTCGAAGCCCCGCCTAAGAAAGTTGAGAAAACGATGGCGCTGCCGTCCGGATTCAGTTTCGCGATAAAAGCGTCGCCGTTTCCTTTGTTGACGCTCTGAAACGCGTTGACGAGCGGAAAATCATCCGAGAGAGTTTGACCGGTAACATAAATATTGCCCGCCGAGTCCAAATCCATCCCGGTGCAAACGTCGTTTTGGCTGCCGCCGAGAAACGTGGAAAAGATTAGGCCGGAACCGTTTGCGCCAAGTTTGGTTACGAAACAATCGCTGCCGCCTCTGGCTGTTTGCAGCGGGCTCAGAGTGGGAAAATCGGGCGACGGCGTGACGCCGACGACATACGCGTTGCCGGCCGCGTCGGCGAGTATTTTGTTGCCCTGTTCCGAGTTAAATAAATCTCCGCCGCTGCCGCCGAGATAGGTTGAATAAACCAGCACCGGATCAATCACGAGCTTTTGATCTCGGTCGTATTCGCCAACTTCAAAACCGACAACCGAACCTTCGCCAGCATTTTTATCATCCAGAAGATTGAAGTGACAGGCGATTTCCTGAGGAACGCCGTTTTGTTCCTGATAGGCAAACGGCTTTTTCTGGGTGATTATTCCCGCTCCGGTTTTAATCAGCAGGTTGCCGTCGGCGTCAAGCGAAACCTGTTTCGCACGATCAAAACCGAGACGAATTTGCTCCGGGTCAGCCGCAGGTTTCACGATAAAATCGTATTCCAGCTTTTCCTGATTTCCGTAATAGATGATGTCAACGCCCGGATAAATTTCGCCAAACTCGGCTTTGGCAAAGTTAGAAACATTTTTCCGCCATTGGCTTGAATCTTTGCCGATCAAATAGTTGCTTTTTCCGGGCAGCGGCTCCACTCCTCGCCCCGAGGCTTGCGAATTTGCACCGCGCAGCGTCATCTGCCACAAATCGTTGGCGGCGGATTTTGGGCTTTTGATTTTATTCGCTTTTTCAGACGATTTCTGCGGCAGCGCGATTTTTGTTTCGGTCGGTGATAAGAGCAGCGTTCCGCCCATGCTGCGCGAGATAAATTGGACCGAATCATTAGCTTGACCCAAATTTTCTTCAAAGGTCAGAGGAATTTTGCCGAAACCGGACTTGGCCGAGTTTAGAATCTCGGTTTGATTTGTTGCGGACGATTCTTTGTTTTCCGGATTGTTGATCGTCAACTCTTTTAAATTATTGCCCGCAGATTGAATAAGCGGTAATAAAAATGTGACGCAGACAGCGTTGATAACCACACTTAAGATGAGGTAGAGTGCGGCAGTTGATTTAATTTTTGATGCAAGCATCTAGTGCTCCAGTCGGAATTATCCGTAAGGGTTGTGAGTTGTTTTAAAAGTTGTGTCAGACAGACTAGCTAAGAAAGGCGAATCTGACAAGCTTTTTAGAGTAATAATTTGATTTTTTTTGATTTTTTCTCCTTTTGACGCGAAAAAGCGGCTCGACCAGAGCCGAAACCGCTTTAATTGTTTAACTGAGTTAAAACAACAAAAACTTATTTTTTAACCAGCTCTACTCCGTTGGCGATGAAAGCGACCTGAGTGGTCGAACCATCGGCGTTGATTTTGTCAAATTTCGCCCCTTCCTCTTTGGTCAAATGTTCAACCTCTTCTTTTGACAGATTTTTCACTTCCAGAGTTCCTTCGGCGGTGGCGCTCAAACCGGCGGCGTTCAAAGGAATAAAAAAGTCGTGATCTTTCATGTTAACGCGCACTGCTTTGGCCATGGCAGACGGAGCCAATTCCATCCAGCAGCCTTCCATTTTGCAGGAACGAACAATCACGCCGCTGACTGAGATGGTTTTTCCGGCGTATTTCGAAGGATTTTCCAATGCTTTAGCGAGCGAAACTTTTTCTGCTCCGGCGAGCGGCGCTCCGCGCGTGAGCTTTTGCCCGGCTTTTAAATCAACCGGTTTGTTTTGATCATTGGTTTCGCCCATCTCGCCTTCCATTTTCATTTCGTCGGGTTTGGTTTCTTTGGTTTGCGCCGCTTTGTCTTTGCCGGGCATCATATCAATGCCGCGTTTCGGAGTGCCGTTTTGGGCAACAGCAGCCAGCGACATCGCGCCGACAAACAAACTCGAAATAATCAATTTTTTCATTTTTAGATATCTCCCTTTCAGTAAATTGGTTATGCTAGTTTAGCAGTTGAAGGCATTTTCGGAAATGTGAAGCAATTATAATCACAGAAGCTATGGCAATTGAATGAGAGAAAGCAGTTTTTACAAGGATAAATAGGATGAACAGGATAAATTTCAATTAATCATCACTTGTTTTAAATCCTGTCTATCCTGTCCATCCTTGTAAAACTCTTTTCTGCGTAACTTCCAAATTAATGCAATTCAAAATTATTCAAACTTCCGGTGTTTTGCTCACCGTTTTTTATGCAGCGTTTGTTGTTTGGCTGTATTTGAGCCAGCCGCAGACGATTGCTGAGATTTCGACCAAAGCCACCGTTGTGGTTGGCACTTACGAAGTTGATAAGGCAAAGCTGAATGAAGGTTTGCGGCTTTTTCGGGCTGAAAGTTATCCGGCAGCGCGTGATTTTTTTGCCGCCGCCGATCCGGAAAAACGCGATGCGAAAACGCAGTTCTACATCGCCTACAGTTTTTACCGCGAAGGTTTTCGCCGGGTTTTGAGTGTTTCCAATGACAAAACTCTTTTTCAGCAGGCGCTCGAAGTTAACACTCAAGTGACGATTCTCGATCCTAATTTTAAAGCCGACGACCCGGATTTAAAATTAAAAACTCCGGCGGAGCTAAGAGCCGAGCTGCAGCAAGGATTGCAATGGGATTGGAACGATTTAAACCCGACCAATCTACTGCGCGAGAGAAAATAACGGAAATGAACGACCAAATTCGCAAGAGAAATCAAGCCGTCTGGAAATACATTTTGCTCCCGCTCACATTTTTGACGGTTGCTCTCCTTGGCGGTTTGCGCGTCGGGATGGAATCTGCGGCGGGACGGCAAAATTTTATTTTTATCGCCCCGCCGCTCGTTTGTCTGATTTTGGCGGCGATGCTGATGCTGTTGTTCACGCGCGGACGATTGATAGTTTTGCCCGACTGGTTATCAAATGATTTTCCTTTTCTCACCAACACTTCCAACGTTTTGACTCTGCTGACCGTTTTCGCGGCTTCGGCTCAGGCTTTAAATTCCGTCCTGCCCGAACGCGGTTTGCTGCTCTGGCTGTTTGCGTTTTTTTTCCTCTGGACGCTCTGGAACAATCTTTTCAGCGAGTTTGACGCTCGCCGTTTGCTGCGGAGTCTGGCGGTTTTGTTCGGGACGGCGTTTTTGCTTAAGCATTTGATTCTCGCCGCTTTTGCCGCGCCCGAAACCAGC
>JBBQUS010000059.1:0-31285 GCA_038212235.1 Pyrinomonadales bacterium | reverse complement strand
CAGCTTCGATAACTGCCTCCTCCACCGCTTCCAAACTTTCAAATATCCGATTCTTCAGCTCTTGACGCAACTCCTTGAACAGCCGTTCCACCGGATTCAATTCCGGCGAGTACGGCGGCAGATGCTCAATCTCAAGTTGCTCAGCTATTCTCAGTCGCGCACTACGATGTGCTGCCGCTCCATCCGTAATTAGTCTGATTGCCTGGCTTTGGCCAACAAACTTTATCAATTCATCTAAAAACGCTTGAAAACTTTCCGTCCGCATATCTGGCAACAGTAAGCAAAACATCTCGCCTGTTTGAGGATTCAATGCTGCCGACAAATATCCGTACTCGTAGCCGATCAACATTTCTCCCCGCGGGCGAATCCCGCACGCCATCCACCTGCGTCCTCACTCGGTGCGCGTTCCACGCGCGCATCTCGTCTTGAAAAAAATACGACCTCGAATCTACTCTGCCAGCAAAGTTTTTTTATATTCCCGTTGTGCTTCTTGGTCCGCCTTCTTGTTTTCCGGACGCGGTTCTTTAGCTTTGATTTTCAACCGTTGAAACAATAAACAAACGCCAGGCTGCGTGTAAGAAACTGCAAACTCGTCCCGCAAATACTTGATTACTTCGCGTTGTGATGCAAACCCGTTGTTTTCGCTCGAACGCTTGAGCAACTTTGCTTGTTGCTCACTGGAGAGACGCACCTGGCGCGGTTTGTAATGAAGCTGTAAAAACCCATCCAATTCCTTCTCTTTGTATAAATCCCACCATTCATAACCACGCTTGGCCGTGATTCCGATTGTCAAACAAACGGCTTTGATTGAAGTAGCTGACTGAGTTTTCAACAACCTGAGAAATTGAACGCGCAGACGAAGCCGGGCAGTGGTTTCTTGCCGCTCACGTTTTTCTAATGTTTGAACGTTTTCTTTGATGAGCGTCGGAAAATCAAGTTTTCGCATTCTCCCAATTTAACACACATTCCTTCATTATTTCCGTATTAATACTTAAATTTTGTCCGCCTATCCATATAACAAGAGCAGATCATCTCCAAGGTACTAGGATGTATTGTTAAGAAATTCTTGCTTACTTTTTAAACGATGGATGATTTGTGGTAATCCAAGTTTCAACTAAGATTTGAAATTCCTGCGCTTTATTGAATAGCTCAATTGCCTCGGTGTCAGTGGCAACCGACGCACTATCATAGTCAATCCGATTTCTCTTGCGCCGGCAAGTGTCAAAATAATTGGCCAGTTGCTCGGCTTCAGCCGAGTTGAGTGCCAGCTTAACCGCTTCAAGCGTTTTCTGGTGATGACCGCCCCCAGCCCCGACGCGGTAACCGGCGCAGGCTATCGCCATCTTGGAAAGCTGTAGCACCGCGTTATAAGCAGTAGCAAAACGACGATCAGCGGAAAGACCGGAAATAGCGGCGTCAGTGATATCTCTGGTGACAAGTTCGCGCAAATTTGCCATTTCGTTGGCACTCGTTACATGGGTTTGCACCGTTCTACTTCTGAGCAAGTCCGTCCAAGACATCCTGCCCTCCAATTAAAAAGATTTTCTCTTTCCTCAAAACGCTCGTCAGGAAGTTATTTTGGGATTGAATTTTATCAGCAAATTCCGCTCTGCTATAGCAGGCAACGTTAAACTCCCGGTTAAAATGCTGCTCCAGCTTTTGCATTATTGGCGAGAGAACAGAGAGACCAATTGAACCAACTACCAAAATATCGACATCGCTCATCGTATGATCTTCAGCACGCGCCACGGAACCGTAAATAAAAGCCACGCAGATATCATTCTCAACCGGCGTCAGTGCATTTTTAAGGGCCGCTGCCGCTCCTAATGTTTGCTCGAAAATCTCGCGCAAAGGCGCGAAGATTGGTGATTTGGTTTCTGTTTGAAAGTATAATCGCTTTCCATCGCGCCGCTCGCGCAGCAAACCGCTGGCGACCAAAGATTTCAATTCACGCTGGAGGCTCGAAGGCGTTGTCTTAAGATATTGGGCAAGCTCACTCAAATACCACCAGCGTTCTGGCTGTCCATATGTGGCAGCCATAATGCCTTGGCGGGTCTTTGGGAATAATGCATCGATGGGGCGCAAGTTACGCATATTGCATACATGTTTACGCTAATTACGTAATAAGTCAAGTTCCAATAATAGAGCAATACATAACACAACTCATGGTTAAGACTACAAGAATTTGGGTTTGAGTATTCTAGGAACAGCTAAAACTTTTAGCATTGCGTAACGTCACTTTATGTATTGATGTGTGAATTTGTTAGAAGATAGAAAAGTTATTAAATCAAAAAATAGCTAATAGCCCTCATCAATCGTCGGCGAGCGCGGGAGCAATAATCGCCAGCTTGCAGGAATTGTAATGCTGAGCCAAGGATTTAAGGTAAATTTCCCGCAAAGGAGCGGAAAGACTCTCCGGTTTATCAAGGATTTGCGACTAACCTTGCGCTCTAAATTGATGAATCAGATGTTTGGCGGACAATAGCAAGGTAAACTTAAATTTATGATCTTAACCTCGGTTTCACAAAGGTTTATTGAAAAGAATCAAAGGCGGAGAGATAAGTTTCAAGCCCCTGGGCGATGCTGATAATAAATTGGAAGTGCTTCAGACCGAAGCCGAAGCGATCATTGCACTGGAGCAGTCCGGCTTGATTATTCTCAAAGTGATTCATCATGAAAGCAGCGCACGCCGGTTATACGATCGGATTGTCGTTGACGGACTGACTTAGATAGGTTGCAAAATTCCGGCGCGTAAGTTTTGAGGTTTTGTGCGTACCTAAGTTTAGTGCAAATTGGTGGGAATCGTAGGTTACCGGACTCGTAGGAAAGCGATGATAATTATTCTTGAGAAAGATCAAACCACAGATTTATAAACCACTCAGCCGCCCTCCGTCCACCAGCAATTCAGCGCCTTGAATAAATTGCGCGTCATCCGAAGCCAGATACGCAATCGCTGCTGCGATATCTTCTGGTTTCCCAACGTCTCCGGCAGCGATTTTTTCCGCGCCGCTTTTAACGTTTGGATTGTCCCAGAGCATCGGAGTGTCAATGGCTCCTGGCAAAACCGAGTTGACGCGAATGTTTTTTGGTTTGCCTTCGAGCGCGGCCGAACGCGTTAAGGAGAGCAGAGCCGCTTTTGCCGCTGCGTAAGGCGCAACTAAAGGATCGGTTTCAATCGCGTGGATGCTTGAAACGTTGACGATTGCGCCGCCTGTTTTCATATGGATAAATGCCTGTTTAGTAAAATAAAACGCTCCCAATAAATCAACGCTCAAAATACGGGTCCAATCTTCGCCGGTTAATTCTTCAATCGGCTTGAAAACCATTAATCCGGCGTTGTTGACAACCACATCAAGCCTCCCGAATTGTTGAATCGCGTTTTGGACACAGGCAATAACCTGTTCTTCTTTGGAAACATCGCACGCGCAAGCCAAAACGTCCGGTGCGCCGGCTTGTTTAATTTCCTCGGCCGCCTGATCTGCTTTTTCTTTGTTCAAATCCGCGATGACAACCCTCGCTCCATCTTGCCCGAAACGCTGGCAGGTCGCGAGGCCGATGCCGCTGGCTCCGCCCGTGACAATCACAACTTTATTCTCAAATCTCATTAACGCATTCCTTCTGCATCAGTATTTGCCGGAGTCGTTGGAACAGCTTCGCGTTTGGAGCGGGCTTCGCTTTTTCGTCGTTTTGCCCACATTTCCAGGTACTCGCTCGGCATGACTATTGGAACTTGCAGACAAACGCTCTGAGTGGGTAAAACTTCGCGCCAATCACTGATAAGCTGCTTGTAGGCTGCTCCAACCGGGCGGATGTTTCTCTCCAAATCAAAAAGCCCAAGAGGATTGACGCGGTTATTTTGCTCTCTCAAACCCGTATCCCAATCAACCTGATCAGTCAGGCTATACCAGGTAAATCCGGTGATTGGGATTCCGTCATTGCGAACGCGCAGCACATTTGCCCATTGTTTCCACAGCCAATCGGCGGCTTCGTCGCCGTTTGCACTTTGACTGAAATTGGTTTCAGTATGCATTACGGGCAAGTGGTACCGGTCGTAATATTGCCAGGTAATTCCGTCGTAACCTAAAACTTCGCCCGCCGCCCGCGTCTGTCCGTCAGCCGAAACGCGATGCTCATTGGTAACATAGTAATCATTGCCCATAATGCAGTGATGTTTGAAACGGCTTTCGAGAAAAAAATGATATTCATCGCGCGTCATCCCGTTGTCCATCAAGTATTCATACATTTCCGACTCAATCCGCCGCCCGTAATTTAAATCAAGTGAGAGAAAACGTTTCGCGTTCATGATCTCGGCCGGCGCGATTGCCTGCGGGTTGTCGGCATGAAAATACTCACTCGATTCGCTTTGAATAAAAATCGCGTCCGGACGTACGTCTAAAATCGCTTCCATGGCGAGAACGTTGGCTTTGACAATATTTTTGAGCGCGGTGACAAACGTCCTGTCGCTCGCAAGCTGCTCGTTCCACCAGCCGTAAAGCGCGGAAAACGTCGCGCAGATATACATCTCGTTAATCGGCGTATAAAGCTGTACCCACGGGAAGCGAGCGGCAAACGCTCTGGCATACTGAGCAAAATGCTGTGGGAAATCGGAATTCTGGAAATTGCCGATCCAGTCCGGAACCCCGAAATGACAAAGATCGGCAATCGGCACGATGTCGCGGCTGAGCAAATCGGCAAAGGTTAAATCGGCAAACTCCCAATCGAATTTTTCCGCCGCTAAAAAGGTTTTATGAAGGGGCGGCCCGTACCGCAGAAACCGAACGCCAATTTCTTCAACCAGATCAAAATCTTTTTGCCAGAGTTTGTAGTGAGAGCATTTCTCCATTTCGTCAATGCGTAGTCGCCCGTTCTCAATGGTCGGGATGCTGTTTTCAATTCCGGTGGCAAACATAAACGACGGAGCAACGCTCATTTGATAGACTCACTTCTTATTTTCAGTTTGGGCTAAAAATAATTTAGCAGGATAAATTAATGAGCGATAGTAAAATATCAGCCGTTCCTTTGAATTAGGGAAATAAAACGGCTGGAATGAATGAATTTGCTCGTCTCGCGCGAAAACGATATTCCGTCACGCATCAATCGCCGCCTGACTGAATTTTTAACCGTCAGTGGAAATTAAAATTTTCATAAAACTTTCTCGACAGTATCGGCAGAATTTAAAACGAAAAATTTGACTTTTTCGTTAATTTACTCGTCATTTCTTTGTGAGAGTTCGACCGACCGCAAAATCTTTTCGGTTAAATTATCAAAATTCGGCTTAGTCAAATATTCATCGGCACCTCCCGCCAAACCGTTTTTCTGATTGGTTTCATAAGCCCTTCCCGAATGGAAAAAGATCGGCGTGCGCGATGCATACCGGAGCAGACGACGACTACCGCGTCTGGAAGAAAATGGACTGATTCTGCTGGAAACTTATCAAAACCTCGCCTGCAATTCCGCTAATTTGTGCCGCATTGATTCCATCTGCTCGACCATATCGAGAATCACGCCCGCACCCGTGAAATTTACTTTCAAATCACGCCTCAGCCGCTGCATTTTTCTGAGCCGCACAACCGTCCAATGCGGCAGTAAAATTTTTTCTTCACTTTGGTCATCAACTGTTTCAAGCAATCCGTGTTCGACCAGTAAAATTACGAGCTTTACCCGCACGCCGACGGTTTCGGCAATTTTTTCCGGTGTCAAAGGCTCGTCTAAACGTGTTTCGATATTTTCCGTATTATCCATTTTTATTCGCTTTTTGCTTGTTTGTTAAATAATCAAAGAACTTTATTTTGATTCCGCCGCCTTCCGCAATTCTTCATATAATTCGCGTTCCTTTACGCTTGCCTGATTCGGCAAAACCACTTTAAGCCGCACGAACAGATCGCCGCTGCTTCCGTCTTTGGATTTATTCAAACCCTGACCGCGTAATCTCAGGCGGCTTCCGTTTTGCGTGTCGGGCGGAATGGTCATCTCAACTTGCCCTTCGAGCGTCGGAACCTGCACTTTTGCACCAAGCACGCCTTGCCACGGGGCGATGGAAATCTCGGTTTCCAGATTGTCGCCGCTCGTCGTAAATTTCGGATGCGGCAGAACGCGAATCTGTAAATACAAATCGCCCGCCAGTTTACCGTTCGCCCCCGGACTGCCTTTTCCGGCAAGCCGCAGAGTCGCGCCGTTTCGCACGCCGGCGGGAATATTCGTTTCGATTGTTTTCGGTTCGATCACCTGTCCCGAACCGCCGCACGTCGGACAAATTACGCCATTCGCCACGCCCGTACCTTTGCACGTCGGACAGACAACGGCGGCTTGAAGCTGCAGCGTGTGCCGTCCGCCGCGATTTGCATCTTCAAGATTTAATTCGAGCGTCGCTTCAATATCCCGCCCGCGAGTCGGTTCTGCGGCCCGTCCGGTATTTCCGCCACGTCCGGCACGATTAAAAATTTCGTCGAAAATCCCGCCGCCTTCCGAACCAGCGTTTCCGAAATTAAAACCGAAATTATTAAAGTCAAAATTTCCTTCATTGGCTTGCGTTGTCCGCGCGTAATTTCCCGTCCCGAACGGCGATTTGGCATGGCGGACATTGGCGGCTTCGGCAGCTTCATATTGTTCGGCGTGCCGCCAGTTTTCGCCGTATTTGTCATACTTTTTGCGGCTTTCACCGTTAGACAAAACCTCGTTGGCGATCTGCAATTCCTTAAAGCTTTCCTCCGCCGTCGCATCACCCGGATTCAGATCGGGATGATGCTTGCGGGCAAGTTTGCGATATGCTTTTTTGATCTCGTTTTCCGATGCAGTGCGGCTGACACCTAAAATTTCGTAATAATCTTTTGTTTTCGTCGCCATCAGTTTTATCTTACCCCAACTTAATTATTCTGGAATTTTTGGACAACAAAAGAATGTGTAAATTTTTGAGAGGACAAAACCTCACTGGTTAGCGTTTTTTTGTCTCAGCACATCTCTTTCCTCAAAATCCGGCGTTAGCGACTTTTCAAACTCACTTGATTGGCCAATTGCCTCCGCCTGCGCGCGGACGATGTCGCTCATCGTAATGATTCCAATCAGTTTTCTTTCACCGCCCCGCTCAATAACCGCCAGCTGGAGAGTCTTCGCCCCGTTCATTCGCACCACCGCCTGACTTAAAGTGTGATCGGGATAAACCAGCTGCGCCTTGTCGGCCAGTTTCCTGATCAATTCGTTCCCCAAATTGTCAGCCATGCTTCTTCTCAGCCTGGCTTCGGTAATCACCCCGACGCAGTGAAAGTCATGATCTATTACCGGAAAAATTGAAAACGGCAGATTTTCGATTTGTTCGAGAGCCGTTTTGACGTTTGATTCGACCGATAGCGCGCTGATCTCAGTGGTCATCGCGTCGGAAACTTTAATTTGTTCGAGCGCGTGCGGCGCCCCGCCTGTCCGATGCGGCAAATGGATTCCGTTCTGTTCAAGCAAAGCCTCATAAATTGGAATCGGTTTGATCCGGCGCGCCAAACCGTAAGCCGTCATATTGGCAATCATCAAGGGGAGAATCAAGCCATAGCTGCCGGTCATTTCAAAAATGATTAAGACCGAAGTCATCGGAGCGCGAATGACTCCGGCAAACACCGCGCCCATGCCGACCAGAGCGAACGCGCCGATTTCACTGCCGGAATGCCCGAGCAGAAAAACGTCTAAAAACCCGACCGCCCCGCCGAGCATTCCGCCGATAAAAAGCGCGGGTGCGAAAATGCCCCCGGCCCCGCCCGAACTGTAAGAGAAAACAGTCGCTGCGAGTTTGAGCAAACAGAGCGCCGCCATCACGCGCCAAGCCAGATGCCCGGAAAGAGCTGTCGAGAGCGTGTCGTAGCCGCTCCCGGTGATGCCTCCGATTTGCAAAAAGTAAATGGCGACAACGGCTAAAACTCCGGTCAAGCCGGCTCCGATAGCCGGCTGCGCGAAACCGGGAATGATGGTTAACTGCCGGAACCAGCCGCGCACAGCCAGCAGGGATTCAGTGAAGACTAGGGAGATCAGAGCAGCTGACACGCCCAAGAACGCATAAAAGAGAAGCGACGAAGCGTGCTGCAAACCGTAATTTTCAGTCACTGTAAAAACCGGATGCTCGCCTAAAATTGAGCGTTCGATGGCGGCGGCAATCGCCGCCACGACAATCACGCCCGATAAGACGGTTTGAT
The DNA here is from genome assembly GCA_038212235.1 of Pyrinomonadales bacterium. GTDB lineage: Bacteria > Acidobacteriota > Blastocatellia > Pyrinomonadales > Pyrinomonadaceae > JBBQUS01. The sequence continues at coordinate 23,114 of JBBQUS010000059.1, read as the reverse complement.
CAAGATCGCCGACGACTTCTTCAATCGTAAAGGTGACGGCGGCAATCGGGGCATTAAACGCCGCGGCGATGCCGGCCGCCGCGCCAACGGGTAGTAATCTTTTGAGATTTTGCCGGGAAAGCGCAAAGGCGCGCCCCAAGGCGCTCGCAATCCCGGCGCAGATATGAACCGTCGGCCCTTCGCGCCCGAGGGAAGCGCCCGATCCGATCTGCAGCACACCGATCAGAAATTTACCGGCCGCGTCGCGCAGCGGCAATCTCCCGCCTTTGACAGCATAGGCGATTTTGACTTGCGGGATGCCGCTCCCGCGCGCCCCGGGAACGACGTATTGCAACAGCACTCCGCTGAGCAAACTGCCCAGGGCGGGCGTTAAAATCATCAGCCACCAGCCTGTTCCCCGCACGGCGTTGGCGTTATTAATCAGTAAATCTTCCGCCCGCAAGATGGCGAGATGAAAAGCGACGGCGGTCAGACCGCAGACCGCTCCGACAATTAAAGTTAAAATAAAAACTCGCTGCGATTCCTTCGGCGCCAGGCGCAGGAAGAGACCGAGCAGTTTGAGTTTGACCCGGCGCAGGCGCGGCCGCCAGAAGCGCCGATAGACTTTTAGTTTTCTGCGAATGACCAACTCCTCCTGCGCTCTCGTTCTCTCCCGGTCGTTTACTAATGCTTGTTAGTTTAGAACAAATATTTGATAACTGGTTTATTTCATTGCCGGTGTTTCAATTTTGACCAGATTGATGCGATATAAATTTCGCATCGGCGGCAATTTAAAGAACAAGCGGGAACGAAACGAGAAATACTGAGAAAATCCGGCGGGCAAATCGCCGAAACCGCCACTGTTGAGAACTTTGATTGAGTGATGCCATTTTTCGAGTTCCTTGACGCTGCCAAGGCCCCATTGAAATTCAGCGTCCATATTTTTGAGCGCGTCGTAAAATCGCTGAAATCTGACAAAGAGCGGCGAAATTGAATCGAAGAGGATCTGCGCTCCGGGAAAATTCTCCGCGAGAAGTTTGAAAAGCGCTCGCACTTGCCCTTCGGTGAAGTACATCAAAACGCCTTCCGCCGCGAACATCACGTTGTTGCTGTGCGCGGCTTTGACCAGCGCGATCCAAGCGGGGTCTAAAACTGACCGGCCGATAAACTGCCGTCTCTCGCTTTCGGCAAAAAATCTGCGGCGGAGAGTGATCGAATCGGGCAAATCAAGATCAAACCACCGCACTTTGCCTTCGTCAACCCGCAGAAACCGGGTGTTTAAACCAGCCCCGATTTCGACAAAAACCGGATCGTCATGCGCGGCTAAAAACTTGCGGGTTTGATCGTCGAAAATTAGATCACGAATGCAGCAAGCAGTTTGAGTTTGGTTTGAGATTTTGAACCGGGCAAAATCGTAATCAATCTGCCGGAGAATTTCACTTGCCTTCGGATCGCGCAATATTGGATTGATCTTTTCGCTTTCGACTGCGCGCGCCCACAAAGTAATGAGCATCGTTTCGGCAACCGCTCCGAGTTTGATTTTTTCTTTGCTCATTCGCCAGTCAACAACTGATTGCTGTTTAATTTAAGTTTCAAATTACCGCTTGCCCGGTTCTCTTTTAACTTAACGCTTATTTGATTCTGATGGGTACGTTTTCTGTGGAAAACTGTTGGTAAAAAATAAAAGCGAGAAACGCACGGCAAAAAAATGCCGGTGTTTTTCGCTTTTGAAACTTTTGTTGAACTATTATTGCTGTCCAGTCGCATTTCGGGGCGGCTGCAAATAGTTCAGATACAAATCCGAAAGCCGGTCGGCTGACGCCGAGTCGCTGCGGGCAAGCAAGGTAATCAATTCGTCGCGTTGTTCGAGAATTGGATTAGCGGCTGCGCGCTGCGATTCTGTCAACGCGCTCTCGGCGGCGGGGCGGGCGACTTCGGCTCGCAGTTCGGTGAAAAAATCGCTAAGCGTTGTCCGCGCCAATTCGTATTCGCCGCGCCGGGCGTTGATTGCCGCCGTCGCCAGCCGAGTTTGCAAATGACTGAGCCGCAAACTCGCCTGCGCCGCGTCGCGCTGACTGGTTGTTTCACGGGCTGAAAGCCACATCGGGACCAGACCGAGCAGAAAAACCACGAGCAAAACCGCCGCGTAAATCCCGATTCGCTGCCAGATGGAATTGGATTTAGTGGGTGACGCCAAACCGTTTTGCAAATCACTGTTTGTTTTTACTTCTCTCATCGCTGCCACAACTCCTTATTTTTTATCTTTTGACTTCTCGTCTCAATCAACATTGCAACGACAAGTATGGTTTTTGGCAAAATTACAAGGTTGAGCTAAGTTTCTACTCAAAACTCATTTTAAAATTTTGGAGTTGAGAAGATTAAATAATCTTCTCAACTCCAAATTAAGTGAACGGAAATTACTCATTAAATGAAAAAAATGAAGTAACAATTAAAAGCTAATCTTTTTTACAGGCTCGGACGACGGCATTTTTACTCATTTTGAGTGAGTGTTTTTACTCAAGCAGAATCATTAAAAACCGGCAGAAGCAATGTAAATTGCGTGCCGCACCGATAACTTTCGGCGGGACTTTTAACCGAAATGTCGCCTTCGATTTGCTCGACCAGACTTTTCACCAGATAAAGCCCCAATCCAACGCCCGCAGTTTCATTGACGGGCAAACAATCCGAGATCAAAGGGTTCTCATTTGATTTTGTGAGCGTTGCGGCAAGCGGTTTTCCGCGATAAAATTTTTCAAACACGCGCGGCAAATCGTCGTCCGCGATGCCGCATCCGTCGTCCGCGATTTCGATTCTGATGTGTTTATTGTCTGTTGCCGCGCAAATTTCGATGTGTCCGTTTTCCGCCGTGTATTTAACGGCGTTTTCAATCAGACTTGCGACGATTCGCCGCAGCGCAGTCGCGTCGGTCACAGCGGGCGGCAAAGTTTTTTCGGGTAAATTAAGTTCTAATTTTAAATTGCGAGTACGGGCGGTGTTTTGCTGCGAGGCAACGATTGTTTGCAGCAATCCGGCAACGTCGGTTGCGCTCAATTTGGTTTTGTAGGCGCCGGATTCGATCCGCGATAAATCAAGCAGATTTTGCACGAATTCGATTTGCCGGTCGCATTCGGCGGCGATTGTTTCGAGATATTCGGCGCGTTCCTGATCCGTGATTTGAGCGCGCTGCAAAACGCGCGTCAAAGTTTTAATCGTCGTCAAAGGCGTTCGCAGTTCGTGCGAAACGCTCGCCACAAACTCTGATTTGAGGCTGTCCAGCTCTTTTAATTTTTCTTCGCGCCTGGCGATTTGTTCCGCCATCTGATTAAACGTCAAGCCGAGTTCGCGCACCGCGCCGTTAATTTCGACTTCGGTGCGGACGGTTAAATCTCCCGCGCCAAAGGCTCGCGCCGCTCGGGTTAAAATCCGCATTGGTTCGACGATGCTGCGCGAAATGAGAAATGCCGCCAAAACCGCGAGCGAAGTTATCAGCAAGCTCAACAGCAGTTGGCGCGTAAATTGCGCCTGCGCCGGTTCGTACAGACGCGCGCTCGGAACGCCGACGGCGACAATGCAGTTGGCTGCTTCAATTCGTGCCAGTCCGTACACGCGACGTATTTTGTCATACGGGCTTTCGACTTCAATGACACTGGCGCTTTTGCCTTGCAAAGCCGAAAGCAGCGGCGTGTTCCCGACATCGAGCGATAATTGTTCGGGCGAGACGCGGCTGCGATAAAGAAGCTGGTTGTTGCCGTCAAAAACCGCAATGATATTTTCTTCCGGCAATTCAAGCTGGCTGAAAATCGCGCTGGCGCTCGCGCCGTCAATCCGAGCGACGACAAAGTTCCCGTCCGGCAGCGGCAGGGCGAGCGAAATCAGCCGCAAGTTTTCGTCGCCGACCTGCTCGGTCATAATTACGAAAGATTTTTTGCGCTCGATTTCCTCTTTGAGCGTTGTCACCGAAGTGGTTTGCAAATTCCACTTTTTTGCCGATTGCTTCAAAATAACTTCGCCGTCGGAATTAACGATTTGCACGTCGAGCCAGTTCGGGCGAGTTTTAACAATTGAATTGAGATAATCTCGGAGCGCGGCATTGTTCGGATTACTATTAGCCAAATCCGAAACCGTCAGCAGCGTTTGCTGCTGCGCTTTGATCCACTGCTCAAAAGCGGTCGCGGCGAGATCTGCTTGGCGTTCGATTGACTCGTTAAGCTGGGCGCGGCTCGCATTGCGCGAGTTCCACAAATTGAAAAAGCCGACCATGACGAGCGGCACGACCAGCCCAAAAGTCAGCCATAGCAATCTGGCGCGAATCGTCAAAAAATTTAAGCCTCCAAAGATAAGTGCGGCAAATGCCGAATGATTTATTTAATCAAGTTTACGCCGAACAAGTGCCGCTTTAAAAATCTATTTTCGCCAATTATTTTCTCAATCATCTCCAGAAATGCGATTGCGCCATCGTTTAATGCGAAGCGGCATTTTATTTGCTAGCCGTTTGCCGCATTTTTTGCATTGTGATTGTGGTAATTGGTTTGTCTCCCGCCGTTCGGTTATAAGCGAGCCAAAATCCGGCGGTCGGGTAGCGAATTAATTTGTAAATTCTGCCGTCGGCGGCTGGCTCAACTATCACATCTTTGCCGAAAACGGCTGCAAATTCGGGGGCATTTTGATTTTTGCTCGAATAAGTAACCGCAATCACGCGCACTTTTTTATCGGCATCAAGCCTGATTTGCGCCGATTCGTCATCGTTAATTTCGTAGTAATAGCCGTCTTTATCGCTGATTTTTGGTTTGCCGAGTTTATCGCGCACTTCGTCCGCCGTTGTTCCGATTTTGACGCCTTGATAATTTTGCCAAACCGGTGTTGAAACATTCGTCGCAGCGGTTTGCGCAATCAGGCTCTCCGCGCTTGTTTGACCGTTTGCGGCTAATACCAAAAGCCAGAAGGCGAGAATTAAACCCAGTCCAATCTGCACTGCCCTCGCTGTCATTAAATAGTTATCTTGTTTTACCCTCATGAGAAAATTAAAAACCTCCTTATCATTTAATAATAGCGAGAAAAATCTTTGCCGAAATCAATAAAAACACTTGTTTTGAATGAGTGTTTTTACTCAAATTGAAAACCAAAAAAGCTTATTAATCGTTTGAACTAGCCAAAACATGGCGGGCAATTTCGACTCGGTTGGAGAAATTCTTTTTGTTTAAAATGCGGCTAACGTGATTTTCGATTGTGCGCACGCTCAAATTTAGTTCGCGAGCGATTTTCTTGTTGCTCGCGCCGCGCGCTACCGATTCGGCAACGCGCCACTCGGCTTCGGTCAATTCTTCGTCGCGGATAAAAACGGTTTCCGGCTCTTCCTTTCCGACGAGTCTCGCAATCGCCCCGTGAGTGCGTTCAACCCGCGCCAAAATGTTTTTGATCACTGCAACCAATTCGTCCGGTTCAAAAGGTTTGGTTAAGTAAGCATCAACCCCGGCTTGAAATCCTTCGATGCGATCATCGGTTTCGTCCCTTGCAGTCAGGAAAACAATTGGAACTAAAGCGGAATGCGGGGCGGAACGTAGTTGACGCGCCAGTTGGTAGCCGTCCATTCCCGGCATCCGTACATCGCTGACAATCAAATCCGGCAAATTTTGAGCCGCGCAAACGAGAGCCTCCCGACCGTTCCGAGCAGTTGTCACTTCAAAATTCTCACCGCGCAGAATCGCCGCGACCGCTCGCAGCAAATTCGGTTCATCATCAACCACCAATAAACGCTTTGACATATTTTCACTCTTTGCGATTAGAAGTTTCAAATTATTAGCACAAAATGTTAATTTGCCGATTATAACTAAATGTTTGCAAGTTCGCGGCAAAAAACTGATTTTAGGTCGGTAATTTCACAATTTCTCGAAAAACCTTTATGGCACATGTTTCCCACAAATTATCAAATTCATTTGAAGGCGCACTGGCGGGCGGCGGCGATCCAGCGACTTCGCCGTTGTATGTTTTCGGCCCTTTTCTCAAACTGATTATCGTCGCTGGAGTGGCCCAAATCACTTTCGGCGCCACCGTCTGGCTCGCCGTTATCACGGTCATCATGGTTTCGGCGATGTATCGTCAAGTGATGATCTGGGTGACGGACGGGAGCGGCGGGAGCGGTTTGTGCGAAGAAGAATTCGGCGGCTGGGCGGTCAAAATCAACGCAGCAATCACGTTTGTCGAATACACTCTGACTTTTCTCGTTAGTATGGCTGCTCTCGTAACGTTTATCGCCGACCGTTTCCCAGCGCTCGGCGGCACAATTTTTGGCTTTCAATATCGAGTTTTAATAGCTCTCACGCTCAGTATTTTCACGGGCTGGGTTGTCAATCGCGGTCCGCGCGTGGCGGCGCGGGCGTTCGGTCCGGCGACCGCCGCGATTTTGCTGCTTTTGTGGGTGATGATTTTCGCCAGCATCTGGCAATTCGGTTTCCGACTTCCTTCGATCAATTTTCAAGCCTTCACGCCGCAATATCTAGGCTTGACGCTCGGCGGCTACGCCCGAATTCTGGCGCTGATGACCGGTATCGAGATTTTCGCCAATCTCGTCGCGGCTTACGACGGCACGCGGGCTCAGAAAAGCCGCAAAGCGTTTAATAGTCTGCTGATTATTATGGGAACGACGAGCCTTACGATGCTGATTGTCGGTCCCGCCATCTTTGCGGTTTCCGACGTTAACAACGAGCAGGTGTCGGTTTTCACGCAGACGATGGACAAACTGCTGCCTGCGTGGGCTTCATATCTTGGAACTCTGACCGGCATCGCGGTTTTATTGTCGGCGTGCGCGGCGAGCGCCCAAGGGTTGCAAAATCTCGCGCTTGGGCTTCGTCATCGGCATTACATTTCGGCGAACTTCGGGCAGCAAAATAAATTCGACGTGGCGGATAAACCCGTCTGGCTCGAAGTCGCGCTCGTCGTCGTTTGTTTTGTTCTCTTCGGAACGCGCGAAGAAACCTATCTCGCGCTTTACGCGGCGGGCGTGTTCGTTTTATTGAGTTTGACGGGATGGGCGGCGAGCAAACGCCTTCTGCGCGAAATCAAAGGGAAATTTACGCCCGGAAAACTACTCTCAATCGTCGGCACAATCATCGCCGCGCTGCTGACGACGGGCGCGACTTTTATAATTTTCGGCGAGCGATTTTTTGAAGGCGCGTGGACGTATTTGATTTTTATTCCGGTTTTGTATGCCGCCTTTACGTTTTACCGCAATCGTTTGGGCGCGCCAAACTCGGTCGAAGACCGTTTGGGAATCATCGTCGCGCAGCAAAAACACCTGCTCGATTATACCGACGACCAAACAAACCAACCGGAAAGTTTGCCGGAAAATCTTTCATCAAACGGAAACGCCGCGCAACTTAAAAATTTGCTGATTGCGCTCGACGGTTCAATGCTCGCGGAACAATCTTTGCCGATTGCCCGCAGTCTTGCGGCAGATTTCGGGGCGCGGCTGATTTTGGCGACCATTAACAATGGCAAACGGAAAAATGGTAATGATGACCAGTCGTTTGTCGAATTTAACTGCGACGATTATCTGCAAAAAGCCGTCGCGCAAGTGAAAGCCGATTCGATTCCGGCAAACTGCATCACCGCCCAAGGCAAGGATGAAGCGAGCGAAATAAATCGTTTGGCAATCAAAAACCAGGCGGACTTAATCGTCATCTCGACGCGCGGCAAGTTCGATGTCGGGCAATTATTTTCGGGAAGTGTCGCGCAGCGCCTGATCGAACAGATGAGCGTTCCGATTCTGCTGCTTCGTCCGACCGACGATTGGAAAAGCCGTTACTCCGAATTCAAAAAAATCATCGTCGCGCTCGACGGTTCGGCGGAATCTGAAAATGTGCTGCCGATGGTCAAAACGCTGGCTGACAAATTCGACGGCGAAGTTCTTTTCGTGTCGGTCCCGGAAGGCGCGGAATCGGAAAATTACTCCGCGACGATGCAGCAATATCTCGACGGCATCGCCGCGAAACTCGAATCGCCGATTACGCGCACCCGCGTTCTGCTCGGCGGTTCCGGTCCGGCGCGCACAATTTTGGCGGTCGCCGAAGAGATGCGCGCCGATTTAATCGTGATGGCGACGCACGGACGCGGCGGCGCACAACGCATCGGAAACTTACCGCTCGGCAGCGTTTCAACGCGCGTCGTCGAAAAAACAAAATGTCCCGTTTTGCTGATTCCGGTGCGCCAGCAGCCTGTCGAATAATTTAAGCGTCAGGATTTCATCGGTAGATAAGCTCGCAACTCTCGGCGTTTCGAGTAATTATTGTGCATTGGGAAAAATTAGTTTATTTGAAAGTTGAATCAAACTTCGGTTTGGAGCGAGCGAGGTTGAAATTTAGTCGCGGCTGGGTCGCCTTTCCGGAAAAGAGTATCAAGTGTCATCAGATGCAACGCGCCGGTAATCGGAACTCCAAATAACGGAATCAAGACAATCGGATTTGTGGCTATGTTTTCCATTAGCGGAACTTGCAAAATAGTAAATGTCAACCCCGTGCCAACAGCGATGACAAAATCAAATAAGCCGACAATCTGAACCGCAATGTATTTCGAGCGAACTTCGGGCAATAACAAGACAATTAAAGCCAAAATTCCAACGGCGATATCGCCGTAACCGGCATTAATAACAAACTGTTCGGGCAGCCAGCCGCGACTGCCGTAGTACAAAAACGCTAATCCGGCTGGAATGCGCCAAGCATTGAGAACTGTCAAACGCCGATAACCGATCAAGCGAACTAATTGGCGAAAGTTGTTGTTGGCGTAGTAGGTAATCACCGGGACTACAATACCGATAACAACCAACAAAGGGATTGATTGCCGAGGAATCAATTGGAAAAATCCAAAATGCGTTGCGGCAAAAACCGCTGTTCCCCAAATAAACAGAATTGCAAACGTCTGTTGGATAATTTTATTAAGTTTTTCTTTTTTGTTAATCATTTTATCACTCTTAGTTTTCTACTTTGCTCAAGCTTAATTCGCACTGGCACATAGTTACTTGCGAATTGCAAGTAACACTATATGTCAGTAACTTTTAGTTTGCAAGTGACTAGGCGAAAATAATATATTAGATTTTTAAAAGTGTAATCCTATGAAAACGAATCAAGAAAAAAAGTTAAAGAACATTCGTTCGGACTGTCCGGTGGCAGGAACCTTGGACATCGTTGGTGATAGATGGACGCTCTTAATTGTGCGAGATTTGCTGAAAGGCAAAAAACGATATGGAGAATTTTTGGGTTCGGCTGAAAAAATCCCGACAAATATTTTGGCAAACAGATTAAAAACGCTGGAAACCACAAACATTATCAAAAGGGTTTGGTATAGCGAACATCCTCCGCGAGCCGAATATCACTTGACTGAGAGCGGACAGCAATTAGGTGAAATTGTGATGGCGATGTTTGCCTGGGGAAATCGAAATATTGACGGAAAGATTCTTTGTAGCGATAAAATATAATAAAACCGCTTATTTGGCTATATTTCCGAAATTTAAGTTTTGAGTTACCCTAATACCTCTCTTGATTTAGCTTGATCAATCACAATTTAAGGTTCGTTTGTGGCAGCGTTCTCAATTTTGGTCGTTTTCGCTTCATGGTTTTCCATTGGTGCAAATTCAAAACTGAGGTTGAGCGACGGTTTTCCGCTTGTTGCGGAAGTCGCAGATTTAATTTGGTCGGAGGCAATTTGCCAGCGCGATTGAAGATAGTTTACAACCGCGTCAAATCGCGCGGCAGTGATGATTTCGTTTTCTCCCTTAGATGAAGAAGCGGCAATTAACAAATTGAGTTGCGGATTTTCGCGCAAAACTCGTCCGGCAAAATCAAGCTGCAGCATCGCCAAAACGGGCAAATCGGCGCGGTTGCGCGGATAGGCGATGTCGCCGATGACGGGCGGAATTCGTTCCATTGTGACGATTGCTGTTTCGTCGCCGAGTTTGGTTTTGATTTGTTTGACGATTTGGGTTTGCGCGTGGGGTTCAATGTTGTTTTCACCGAAATAAATCAATTTGATATGCAGCGGCTCAAGTGCGCTCGTCGTGATTTGGCCGTCGAGCAGACGCGCCGTTTCCGGCAGTTTAAGATCGTCCAAAGCGGCTTCGGCTTGGCTGCGGAAATTAGCCTGTAATTGAGCGAGAGTCGGCGGAAGGGGTTTTTGTTCGCGCTCCCGAATCGAATCAAGCAATGAAGTCGTCGGAACTTCGATTAACTGGAGCGACACTTTTTCAACGGGTTTCTGCAAATTTTCGGCGATCAATCGGGCGCAGTTGGCTTTTTCCGCCGCCGTGTACGGGCGGTCGTCAAAAACGCGCAGGTAAACGTTTGTTTTGCCGTCGCGTTCGGAAATCGTCAGTTGGTCAATCGTGCTGCGCGTCTGTCCGTCGGCGTTGATTTGAAATTGTTTTTGCCACAAATCCGTAACTTTTTGTCTGGTCAAATTTTCCTGCTGTTTCCGCGCGATTTCGGTTTGCAGATGAGAAAAGGAGTTGCTTAAAGGAATCAGAATCAAACCGAGCGGAATCAAAATCATCACAAAACGCAGCGGCATACTGTGGATCTTGCGCGCGCGTTCGAGGCGGACAAAACGCCGCATCGAATTAATCACAAAACTACTTTCCGGATCGATTTGTTCCCACTCTTCGGCTTTTTCGCGGACTTCGGCGGTGTTAATTTTGAGCGCGACAAAAACGAGCATCGCTGTAAAAGTGATGGCGACGAGATTGGTTAAAAACAAGAGACCGCCGCCCGTTGCGACGCGCATACCCGTTGCCTGGTCAAAAACCAAAAGCAGCCCGATGCCGTAACCGACGACGCAAAGCGGCGGCATCAGCGCGACGGCAATCGCCACGCCGGGAATCGAAGTCACCACGCCTTTGACTTCGCGGCAAGTCGCAATCGAACCGACCGCGCCGCTAAACAGCGCAATCAGCAAATCGAGCGTGTTCGGCTGCGTTCTGGCGGCGATTTCCGTTGTCATTTCCCGAAACGGCAGCAGCACGACGAGCAAAACGGCAAACGAAATCGCCACCGTGCAGCTTAAAAAAAGTTTAAAAATCGCCCGCAAGCCTAAAACCAAATCGCCGGTCGCAAACGCCAGTCCGGACGCCAAAATCGGACTCATCAACGGCGAAATGAGCATCGCGCCGATAATCACGGCGGGCGAATTTAGCACGAGTCCGAGCGTGGCAATTCCAGCCGCAAACAAAATTTGCAGCCAATAAACCGCATCCGCAAGCGTCGCCGCACCCAGCAAATCGAAATAAAGATCTTCTTTGCGTTCCGGTTTAACGCCGAGCCAGCGAGCCGTCAGATTGCGAAATCTGCTGCCCGTTAGCCTTATCAATGCCGCCGTTTTCGAGTTTTCGGGCATAATTTTGTTTCCTTTTGAGAATGACACGCTTGATGAGTTTGTAGCTTGAGTGAAAACACTTAGCAAGATTAAGTGTTGACACTGATTTGTCAAAGCGGTGAAAGCGTTAATATAGGTAAAGGTTTTGAATTAAAAATAAACGCCGTTTGCAATTTTGTGGTACTCCCGGCGGCGAAAAATCGAAATGGAGAAGAACGATTAAATGAAAATATTAAAACAATTAAATGCCGCCGGATTGATGTTTGCCGTTGCCGCAGTTGGTTTCGGGTTAACAGTGACAAATGATGCAAACGCTCAAACGCGGCGCAGACGCGCACCCGTCAGAACAACGCAAACTCGTGTCAACGACCGTCAAATCGAGCAAATCATCGTTGGCGTCGAACGCCGCAGCGATGTTTTTCGGCGCAGTTTCGATGCCGCGCTCGACCGCAGCCGTTTAGACGGAACTTACACCGAAGACAACGTAAACGGGCGCGTCAAAGCGTTTGAAGACGCGACCAACGATTTGCGCGCGCGTTTTAACGGACGCACCGCCGCCGCCGGCGATGTTAACAACGTGCTGAATCGCGCCGCGCTGATTGACGAATTTATGCGGACGAATCTGCGCCAACGCCGCGTGCAAGGCGATTGGACTTTGCTCAAAGGCGATTTGCAGCGTCTCGCCACCGCTTACAACGTGGCTTTTAATTTGAATGGGCGCGTGTTGCCCCCGTCGGTCGTGGCGACGCAGCGCGCTTACCGCGTCAGCGATTCGCAGGTTCAAACTTTGCTCAAAAATATCGAAACCAAAAGCGATTTGTTTCGCTCGGATTTAGATCGCGCGCTTGACCGCAGCCGCTACAACGAAACTCGCAGCGAAGAAAACGTCAACGAATTTGTCAAAGATTTTGAAAATTCGACCGACGCTCTGCGCCGCAAATTCGACGACCGAACTTCGCTCGACACTGACGTTTCGGATGTGGTCGTGCGCGCAGCGAGAATTGACGATTTTCTAAAAAACAATTTACGCCGCGATTACGCGGTGCAGCGCGATTGGCGAAATCTGCGCGCAGATTTAAACCAATTATCGAATTATTACAATCTCGCGTTTAATCTCGACAATCGCCGCCAAATGCCCGCGTATTCGGCGGGCGGCAATTTAACTAATGCCGACGCGCGGTTTACCGGAACTTATCGCCTGAACATTATTCAGAGCGACAAAGCGCAAACCGTCGCCGACAACGCAACGCGCTACGTGAAAACGAACAACCGCGACGAGATCAACCGGCGTTTAATCAATCGTTTGGAAGCCCCGGAAATGCTCGCCGTCGAGCGTCAGGGAACGCGCGTGATGCTGGCTTCGAGCCGCTCACCGCAAGTCGCTCTGGAGGTTGACAATCAACTGCACGCCGAACAATACCCGAACGGACGCGCTTCAAGTGTTCGCGCCTCGTTTGTCGGCGATTCTTTGGAGATCGTTTCAAACGGCGACCGCAACAACGATTTTACGGTGATTTTTACGCCGCTCGACAACGGGCGCAGAATGATGGTCACGCGTCGCGTTTTCGCCGAAGGCTTAAACCAAGCCGTCGAAGTCAAAAGCTCTTACGACCGGACGGCGGAAACCGCGCAGTTTAACATTTACACCGACAGCAACACCGCCGGAAACGCAACTGTCAGCAATAGTTTTTTGATCTCGGATAATACGACGCTAACCGCCGTGCTGAACAATCAGATTTCGACCAAAACCGCGCCCGACGGCGACCGTTTTACAATGACCGTCAGTAGTCCGGCGCAGTATTCGGGCGCAATCATCGAAGGCTACGTCTCCAACGCCAATCGTTCGGGCAGAATCACGGGACGTTCGGAATTAACGCTCAATTACGAAACAATCCGAATGAACAATCAAACTTACCGTTTCGCCGGAATTACCGAAAATGTTCGCGCGACCGGAGGCGAAAACATCAAAATTGACAATGAAGGCGCGGTCAAAGAAGGCAACAGCCAAACCAACCAAACGATTGGGCGCACGGCAATCGGCGGCGCAATCGGCGCGCTCATTGGCGCAATCGCGGGTGGCGGCAAAGGCGCGGCAATCGGCGCAGTCGTCGGCGCGGGAACGGGCGCGGGTTCGGTTTATATTCAAGGACGCGACGATCTCGAACTGACAAACGGCGCGGAATTTCAAATTCGTTCAAGTTCGCCGCGTTCGTAATTTTTTTGAGCGAAAGCAAATTTTTTTTGCTTTTAAACACGACTTGAGAAAGAATCGGAAAAATGAAAAAAGTTCGCTCGCTGTTTGAGAAATATCAAGAGGCGAGCGAACTTTTTTTGTTTCTAGCAATCGCCAAATGAAATGCAAGCATTTTTTTGCGCGGAGAGCATAACATCAAACTGTGCGCTTTAATCCGCGCAAATTAATGGACGAAGCTGTTTGCTCTTTGCCGCAAAGGTCAATTATGAATTCTCGGAAGAATCGAATAAATCTGGTTTTTAGTTGAGAAAAAGTATGGAACTCCGTGTTGTTTTGCGCGCGCATTTAGTTCGCGCTGACGATAATGTTTCTTTATTTTCCCCGCCGCTGTCCATCGGTTTGGGAATGCTGCTCGTGCTGATGGAAGGCGCATATTTGCGAACGCAAGATTGGCAATACGAGTAGATGTCGCGGTTTTTCACGAAACTTTTCAAGGCAAAGTCGAACTCGGCAAGTTCAGTTATTGACAATCGGATTTTGCATTAAATCGAAAACCCAGCAAAAACTTTTATGAACGCAGAAAAGCAAATCGAACGCGAAGCGTTAAATGAGGAACGGCGAAGTGTTCTCGAGCAACTTGAAGATTGGTTTGAGACGCCGATGCTCGTTTTGGGTTTTGTCTGGCTCGGACTGTTGATTTACGAATTTATCTGGAGTTTGTCGCCCGCACTAGAATTGCTTGGAACAATCATTTGGATCATTTTCATTCTTGATTTCGCGCTGAAATTTACGCTTGCACCCGCAAAAATCGAATATCTCAAAACGAATTGGCTGACCGCGCTCGCGCTGCTCGTTCCCGCCTTGCGCGTGTTTCGGATTTTTCGCGTCTTTCGCGTTTTTCAAGCGGCGCGGGCGGCTCGCGGTTTGCGGCTTTTTCGCGTTTTAACCTCGTTTAATCGCGGAATGAAAGCTTTGGGCGCGAGCTTTGGGCGGCGCGGTTTCGGTTACGTCATTGCGCTCACTGCAATTGTCATTTTTTCTGGCGCCGCCGGAATTTACGCTTTTGAAAACGAAATCGAGGGCGGCATTCATTCTTACGGCGAAGGCATCTGGTGGACGGCAATGCTGGTTACATCCATCGGTTCTGACTATTTTCCAAAGACAACCGAAGGGCGAGTTTTGTGTTTCGTCATCGCGCTTTACGGTTTCGCCGTGTTTGGTTATGTGACGGCGACGCTGGCGACGTTTTTTGTCGGACGCGATGCTGACAACAACGAATCGGAAATTGTCGGCGCGGCTGACATCAAGTCTTTGCAAAGCGAAATCGCCGGTTTGCGCGAGCAAATCCACAAGCTAACCAAAATAGTCGTCGCGCAAACCTCAAAATGAGTTATATTTTTCGCCGACCGGCAAACAAAATTTATGGATAGATTGCGAAAATTGTGGCTCGATTTGAATTCGAGTTTGTGGTTTTTACCCGGCTTGATTGTCGCAGGCAGCATTGTGCTCGCGCTCGGATTGGTTGAATTTGACAAAACCATTGGCAGTAATTGGATCAGCGGCTATCCGCGTCTGTTCGGAGTCGAACCTTCCGGGTCGCGCGACATGCTTTCGGCGGTTGCCGGTTCGATGATTACGGTCGCCGGAATTGTCTTCTCGATTGTGATTGTGGCGCTCTCGCTCGCGTCAACACAGTACACGCCCAGGATTTTGCGCAATTTTATGCGCGACCAGATTAATCAAGTCGTGCTGGGCGTCTTCGTCGGCATTTTTACTTACTGCATCGTTGTTTTGCGCACCATCCGCGGGGGCGATGAGAAAGATGTTTTCGTGCCTTCCATCGCTGTCATGATGGGCGTTGTGTTCGCGCTCGTCGGCATCGGATTTCTGATTTATTTTATTCATCACATTGCTGTCACAATTCAAGCTTCGACAATTATCGCGGCAGTTGCCGACGAAACCATCCAAGTAATTGATGAACTTTTTCCGCATCGGCTTGGCGAAAATGCCCCCGCAGAAGAGTTAGAAAGGCTCGAGGAATTTTCTCTCAGCGCGGAATGGAAAACGATTCGCGCGACCAGAACCGGCTATCTTCAAAACATAGACATTCAACGGCTGCTCGAATTTACCGACCGGCGCGGCGTGGTTGTGCGAATGGATCACGGAGTCGGCGAGTTTGTCGTCTCCGGCGCGCCGCTCGTTTCCGTGACCAACGCGTTGGGGCAGAAAACAACCAACGCGAATTTCGAAATTGACCAGGAGACAACTAATAAAATCAATCGCCTTTACGCGATTGACAATTTTCGCACGGTTGATCAGGACGCGGCGTTCGGGATTCGGCAAATCGTGGACATTATCATGAAAGCTCTCTCACCGGGCGTCAACGATACGACCACCGCCGTGATTTCGATTGATTATCTGATGGCGATTTGCTCGCATCTGGCCGCGCATCCATTTCCGACGCATTTTCGCTTTGTCGGCAAACGGCTGCACGTCATCGCCAAAAGCCCTTCGTTTGAAGACTTGATCGCGCTGGCGTTTAACCAAACGCGCCAAAACGCTCTTGATAATGTTGCCATCATTTTGCGGACGCTGACTGCGCTTGAACAAATCGCCCTGCGAATCCGCGACGGATGTGATTTACACAACGAGCAATTAAATTTGACGTCCGATGAAAGGCAGAAAAGACTCCAGATAATTTTGCGGCATCTGCAAATGACGGTGACGGCAGCGCGGGAAAATGTCGAATCAAAGGACGACTGGGCTCATATCGAAGAACACATTGCTAAAGTTGCCGAACGACTCGGTTGGCAGGAAAAATTAGCGCTGGATCTGATCTCGGGTTCAATCAAGCACGAGCGAATTAAATTATGAAACTTTTGTTTTTACTGTTGCAAACAGCCAGCCCGACCGCGCCAACGCGTGAATTTGACGCCGGGATCATCTGGCAAACCTTGCGCGGGATGCTCACCGGATTTTTGGCTCAACTGCCATATATCATCGCCGGAATCATTGTTTTCGGCATTTTTATGATTGGCGCGCGGGTAGTCCGTTCGGTCGTCCATGCGGCGGGCGAGCGGACCGCGCTCGACGTGACTCTCGCCGATCTGCTCGGACGGCTGGCTTCGTTCGCGATCACGATTTTGGGCATCTTGGTCGCGGCCGTCATTATATTTCCGACCTTTAGTCCAGGCGATCTGGTCACTGGACTCGGCATCACGTCGGTCGCCGTCGGTTTCGCGTTCAAAGACGTGCTGCAAAACTTTTTCGCCGGAATTTTGATTCTCTGGCGGCGACCGTTCGTGGTCGGCGACCAAATCAAATTCAGAGAATTTGACGGTACGGTCGAAGAAATCAACATTCGCTCGACCCGCATTAAAACTTACGACGGCGAACGCGCGGTTGTGCCGAACGGCGACATTTATTCAAACGCCGTTTTGGTCAAAACAGCTTACGACAAGCGCCGCGTCAGATTCACGGTCGGTATCGGTTATCTGGATTCAATCGAAACGGGACGCGAAACAATCAGGCGCGTTCTGCAAACCACCGAAGGCGTTTTGACCGATCCTGGTCCGTGGGTTTACGTTTCGGAACTCGCCGCGTCGTCAGTCAATTTCACGGTTTATTTTTGGGCGAATTCCGAGCAAGCAAACGTTTTGAAAGTTTCGGACAAAGTGGCGACGGGCATCAAACTGGCGCTCGACAAAGCCGGAATTGATATGCCGTATCCGCACACCGTCGTTTTGTTTCACGACGCAACCGGCTCACGCGATGGAGACATCGAACGGGCGAAATATCTTGCCGAACGCCGCGAAAATTTCAACTAAACTACGCCGACCGCTCGAATTTAATCGGCATTATCCGTGTTAATACTCAACGCTTTTGAGTGTTGACACGGATTTTTTGCGCTCGCCGGACTGTTAAAATCTTAGCTGCATCAAAATTATGGAAAACAGAGCGAACAAAATTAACGAAGAAAAACGGCAAACCGCCGGACTCGAAGCCGCTCAGCGCGGCAACTACATTGGAGCGGGAAAGAAAATCGGACTTTACGGATGCGCCTTTTTGATAATAGGAGCCGTCATAGTTTTTATAGTTTTGGTTTTGACCGGAATTTACAACCCGCTTCAAGGTACGGAAGGTGTCGGTCCTTAAACAATTCGGCGATGAAAGTTTAGACAAAAGTATGTTTTTCGATGATTGGTTCGGTCTCATTCGCATTTTAATAGTCGGTGTTCTCGCTTATGCCTCGCTCGTCGTCTGTTTGCTTGTTTCGGGCAAGCGCACTTTGTCCAAGTGGAATGCTTTTGATTTTGTAGTGACTATCGCACTTGGTTCGACCTTGGCATCGGTCATCGTCTCAAGAGACGTGGTTTTAATCGAGGGCGTCGTCGCTTTCGCGCTGCTAATTGGATTGCAGTTCGTCATCACGCGGCTTTCGGTCAGATTTGATTTTAAATTGCGGCGGGCATCGGCATTTTTCATTTTTACCAAGCCTTCAGCGCGAAATTCCGGGAGACGCTGCGACTGCGGGAGATGAGCAAAAATCAGGCGAAATGGGGAACGCGTTTTGGCAGATTCGGTTTTGCGGCGCGCGGCATCGTCTTCGGCATCGTCAGCTTTTTTCTGTTTTTCGCCGCCGTTCGCTCCGATGCCGGTGAAACGCGCGGCTTCGGTAGTGCACTCGACGCGCTTGAACAGCAGCCATCCGGGGCGTGGCTGCTCGCCGTCGTTGCCGTCGGTCTTATTTCTTACGGAATTTTGATGATTTTTTTGGCGCGATTTCGCCGGATGACAAGCGATTAAAATTTTTGATGCGACTTGAATCGAAAACTTTTAACAATCGGGAGGCAAACAATAATGACGGAAAACGCTGCAAATTATCAGGCGACGCAAGAACCGATTTTTAATCATAGTTCAACGCGCTGGAGTTTTATTCGGCGAGTTTTAATAATAATTGGACTTATCGCTCTTATCATGGTTGTCGGCGCGGCTTTGTGGCAAGGCACGGAAGTTATTCTGCTCGTTTTCGCGGGATTACTGCTGGCAATTTTTCTGCGTTCAATCGGCGGTTTTTTGAGCAAATACTTGCCGCTTTCGCAAACTTGGGCTTTAGCGATTGTACTCTTGGCAATTATCGGGCTAGTCATCCTCGGCGGGTGGCTGCTTGCGCTGTCGGTGCAAAAACAGTTTACCGAGCTGTCCGACCAACTTCCAGCCGCAATTGCTCAAGCTCGCGAACGAGTCGCCGATTATCCTTTCGGACAAACAGTAGTTGACCAAATTCCGCAGCTTCAACAAGCTCCCGGCAACCAATCCTCAAATGTTTTCGGGCGCGTGACCGGCTTTTTTTCGACTGCGCTCGGCATCGTCGCTAATATTTTAATCGTTTTAATTACGGCAATTTATTTCGCTTTTAATCCGAAATTATATGAAACGGGCGTTCTCAAACTCGTTCCGCGGAAACACGAGAAAAGAGCCAGTGAGATTCTCGAAACGATGGGAATAACGCTGCAGAAATTTCTGCTCGGTATTTCTTGTTCGATGATTATTAACGGAACTTTGACTTTTCTGGGTTTGTGGTTTTTGGGAATTCCGTTTGCGATTCCGCTCGGAATTATCGCCGGACTTTTAAGTTTTATTCCGAATATCGGTCCGATCGCGGCTAGCGTTCCGGCAATTTTAATCGCGCTGGCGCAAAGCCCCACAACCGCCTTTTACGTTCTTCTGTTATATCTCGCGGTGCAAAATCTCGACGGTTTTTTGCTTACGCCGCTGATTCAGCAGCGCGCGGTTTCGATTCCGCCGGTTCTGGTAATCGCCGCCCAACTTCTGCTCGGCGTTTTGTTTGGGTTTTTAGGATTGCTGCTCGCCGTCCCGATTACCGCCGTCGTCTTCGTCGCCGTCAAAATGATTTATGTCGAAGACATCTTGGGCAGAAAAATCGGAGTAAAAGGTGAGAAACAACTGGCAGAAAATCAATCACCCGCCTGAGATAAGCGTTTAAAAGTATCTTACGCCTTCAATTCCACTGCTTGCGTGACTTTTTCTTCTCGCCGCGTCGCATCTTGCGCGACCATTGCTAATGCCTCGTCAATTTCCGTGATTAGTTCTTCATAGATTTGTTCGGAAATCAAACCATTGCTGAGCATGGTGGTTAACGTCGCCCGCTTGGCTTTTAATCCCTCGCGCTCGGCGTCTTCAAGTTCCTCAAACTGCAGTTCCGGGTGCTGTTCGAGCAAAGCGGTTTGCGCGGCGAGCGCCTCCGACACTTGTTTTTTGAGTTTGTCTTCGATTTGCTGCCACGTCGCAAGCGAGAGCAAGTTATTGCCGTACATTTCTTCGACGCAGCGCAGCGCCGATTGCGCTGCCAGCACGCGTCCGTGACAACGTTCGTATTCGAGTTCGAGCGAATCGGGCTGTCCGATGCCGAGTTTCCGCAGTAAAAATTGCATTGTCGTCCCTTGGGCGAGAAGGGTAAACAACACTACGCCGAACGTCATCACGCGCAAAAGCTCGCGCTCGGCCAGCGCGGCCGGCAAACTAAGCGCCAGTGCCAAGCTAATGGCGCCGCGCAAACCGCCCCAGAAAATAACGTGTTGAAAATTTCTCGGAATCAGGTTTGAGCGGATATTTGTCAAAGCCGTCAGTCCGTAAACGACGAGCGCGCGGCTCGCTAATACCGCCAGCAGCGCAATTGCAATCGGAAACCAATTCGCGCCGAGTTCGCGCAAATTAACATCCAAGCCGATTAACAAAAAGATCAGTGAATTAGCGACGAAAGCGAGGAATTCCCAAAAATTAAACAAAACTATTTTCGTCGTCGGCGACATCGCTTTCAATCCTAAATTTCCCGTGACGATGCCGGCGGCAACCGTCGCTAGAACGCCGGAAACGTGTAATCGTTCGGCAACGAGATACGCTCCAAATGCTAAGACTGTCGTTAGCATCGTTTCAATTAAATAATCGTCAATGCGGGCAATGATTTGCGCCGTGATCCAGCCTAGTCCGACACCAATCAGCGCGCCGCCCGCCGCGACGCGGACGAAGTCAACTGTCGCCGATAACAAATCCAGCGGATCGCCGCCAGCCGCATGTTCACCTGACACAGCAGCTGTCACCGCCACCACGAGCATCAACTTGAAAATGACGATTGCCGTCCCATCGTTAAAAAGGCTTTCGCTTTCAACCAAGGTCGTCAGTCGTTTCGGCGCGCCAAGCGCTTTAAATAGGGCGACGACCGCGACCGGATCGGTCGCCGCAATCAAAGCGCCAAAAACCAACGCGCTTGAGAGCGAAATACCGACGCCAAAGGAAACAATCAGCCCGACAATCAAAGTTGTTAGCAACACTCCCGGAACGGCAAGCGCCGCAATCGGCAGCCAGTTTTCGCGCAAGGATTTGAAATCGAGATGAAACGCGGCCTCAAACACCAGCGGCGGAATGAAGAGCGACAAAATCAATTCG
Source organism: Pyrinomonadales bacterium (assembly GCA_038212235.1). GTDB lineage: Bacteria > Acidobacteriota > Blastocatellia > Pyrinomonadales > Pyrinomonadaceae > JBBQUS01. Next base: position 2,119 of record JBBQUS010000059.1, on the reverse strand, counting down.
GGCGTCAGCTGAATATCAAGCTTTTGCTGAAAAGTTATCAACAGACCGACAATGACCAGCGCGACCGTGTACGGAATCCGGAGCCGCCGCACCACCAGCGCGACGAGTGAAACCACAAGCAGCAGTTCGATAATCAGAGTTTCCGTGGCGATAAAGTTTTCCATCTATTTGGTCAAAACGGAGATTAACGACAAATATAGCAGGAAATCAGAAATAGTAAGTGAGTAAAAATACTTGTTTTTTGTTCTAAAAACGCTAGTGAAATCTACAGGCTTAGAGCGCGAGACTTTTAGTTGGCTTCCTCTAAAATTGCTATGAAAATGCGGAAGTGAGAGAGAAAGGGCTTTCTTCTCATACAATGATGCGAATCGGTAGTTGAAAGACAGACAAACAAGCGAATTGATAAGATTTTCTTGCGATGGAAAATCAACTAATTCAAATTTATCTGTTTGTCTGCCACATTTACGATACTTCCTCCAATACTTGTTTCAGAGCGTCTGAGCAACAACCGAGAACCCGAGTTTACTGATCAGGAACTAATTACCATGCGGGGTTTTTGCTCATTTGAACAGTCGCTTTCAGAAAAGACAAATGCACGATTTAATTCAAAACTACTGGCGTGAGTGGTTTCCCAGTCTTTCGTCCTACCAAACTTTTGTCTTTCGACTTAACCAGCTCGAAGCCACGTTTCAGATGGTGGGCTGCGTTCTCTCACAATTTCTAGCAACGGCAGAAATGCCCGAAATTGATCAAATTGTTGATTCGATGCCAATAATGAGTGCAGATCTGGGCTTGGCTGTTGCGTTAATTGTCGTCAGCAAAAGAGCTTATTTTGTTGATCTTTATTCGGGTGACAGATTAAAAAACTATGTCAGTTTATTTTCGATCATTTGGGCAACCGCACCGATCATTGCACCCTTTATCGGCGGATATCTGCAAAGCAATTTTGGATGGCAGTCTAATTTTTATTTCTTAGGATTTGCGACAATAATTTTTATAACTCTTGAATTGCTGTATGGCGGCGAATCCATCAAGCAGTACCAAAAATTCAGCATAAAATCAATTTTTGATGTTTGTGTCTCAACCCTCAATACTTACGATTATGCTTTGGGTTTATTTATTATCGCAGCCAGTTATGCACTTCTGATAGTGTTTGGCATGTCAAGCCCATTTATTATCGAGCACGTTTATAATTTAACCCCGATCACTAGTGGTTTTTGCTCCCTTTTATCGGGCGTCGCCTTGATTTCCGGCGGCATCCTTTCAAAATTGATGATCCAGCAGCCTTTAAACAAAAAAATTAGTGCGGCAATTGGTTTATTAATGGCAAGTTCAGCTTTAATGATTGGTAGTGCGGAGTTTGTCTCCAACGTTTATACCTTCATCTCATTTACTTTGATCATTCACTTTGTCTCAGGTTTTGTTTTCAACAATTTCTTTGCTTATTGTTTAGGACGATTTTCAAGGAATGCCGGAATGGTTGCCGGTATTACCGGAGGCGCGCTTTACATTCTGGCATCACTTTTTAGCTATGGTTTAGTTAGCGTTATCTCCATCAATAATCAGAAATTACTAGGTTCCGCCAATTTAATCTTGGGTATCATGATAACGGTATTTTTTATTTTATTTATAAAAAGCAGAAATGAAATTCTATTACCTGCTGGCATTCAACAAGTAGCTGAAACCTGATCTAATAACAGTTATAAATGATTCGATATGCTTTATGTTTCTGGTGCATTTCTACCGTGATATTAAAACTGTCCGGTCAAGATGGTACTCTCCTCTGAGCAGGACAAATTTGTTTCTGAAGACATGTTCGGGTTTGGCGGCGGCTAGTCCAATATTATGCCTACGCGAGAAACAATCGAATCAACCGACCTATCTGGACGGTAAGTACCATGCTCTGGCTCTTTGATAGAGCAACGGATCTATAACTCGGCACCGCTTTTACCAAGCAAACTCTGCTTAATTGAATAAGTCAGTAACTATTCAGGTAGTCAATGCAATTGGCTTGCCTTTTAGCGCGTGTTCAATGGCTGCGAGCAGACTTTTTCCTTGCTTTCTGGCCGACGAAAGATGTGAGCGAATGCGGCAGAAAGTCGCCGCTCCCTCGGACGTT
>JBBQUS010000058.1:0-32551 GCA_038212235.1 Pyrinomonadales bacterium | reverse complement strand
GTTATTGCAAATATGAAATTTAACGAACAAGGGAATCAAAAATGAGAAGAAATTATAAAATTTTTGTCGGGGCGATTTATTTCGCCGTCATCTGGTCGCTAATCGCTTCGCCTGTCGCCGACGCGCAGGAAAACAGCCGTCGCGGTTATAACACGAAGGGCAGCGATTTGCAGTCGAAATTGCTCGAACGGCGCAACGAAGTTTCGTTTTTGCGCGGCAAATACAACACGGCGCAGTATAAACGCCACCGAAACACGTTTCGGTATTCGGCGGCGATGCACTTTCAACACGGCAAACAGCACGATGTTTTGCAGTTGACGCCGCTCGCCGATCACGAAAAGGTTGACGCGGAATTTAATCAAAAGTCGGTTGATTTCGTTTATCAGAAAAAGGCGAAAACCGAGCCGACGATGGAATTATACGGACCTTACACGGCGCGTTTCGCGTTCGGCGTTTACCGCGCGATTGACTGGACGCACGATCTGCACGAGCAGACTTACGACATAATGGCGGAAGACGGCATTGCGTGGAATAAAAAGAAGAAATCTCTCGACCGTTCGGTCAAGTATTATCTTGAACAAAACCCGGATGTCGCGCGTTCTATCGCGCCGCTTGACGTCACGATGCGCCGCGCCGCCGTGATGATGAAGCCATATTTTACGCTTTATCGCAATTATTATCCGCAGTCTTCGACCTTCGCGTTTGTCGCTCATTGGTGGCATCCGGCGGCTTACGAATGCGATATGATTTCCGGCAACGACAAAGATCAGGAATTGACGCTTTCGCAGATGAACGCGACGATGCTCGACGAGGTTTTCAAAGACCGCCCGCAGCGGATGCTTTTGTCCAGAGAGATGATGCCGCGATATTCGCGTCTGTCGCCGGAATCAGCCAATATTTTCGACAATCTGCATATGCTGCACGGCATCGTCTACGACATTATGGCTTACGAAGGCTGGACTGAGAAACAAAAACGCGACGAGCTTTACCGCGTGATTCGCGCGATGGCGTATCAGCCGGGCGATGAAAAATACGTCCGCAAATTTGAAACGCCGTATCCGAATGTTGACCCGCGCGTTTACGAAGACTGGATGAAATCACCGGAAGGCTCGATGTCCAAAATAATGATGGAAATGCAGATGGAAATGATGCCGATGATGATGGAAAACGCCGGAATGCCGATGTCGGACGAGATGAAACAGGCGATGATAAACGGCGGAATGGACAAAGCGATGGCGATGATGTCGCCGGAAATGAAGGCGTTGCACGAGAAAATGATGGCTCAGTTCAAAATGAAAATGCGTCCCGGTTTGGAAGCGGGCGAATTACCCGGTTCTTTGAGCGACGCGATGAAAGCGATGATGCCGAATATGAAAATGATGCCCGAATCAATGAATCCGGGCGCGACACCGCAAATGATGGTGGACCAGATGATGCGCGGCTATCAAATGAAACACGGCAATATGCCCGACATCGCGCCGTTTGATATGTCGAGCGAACCGTCGCCCGTTCCCGCTTTGCCGAATAAACGCAAGGACGATAACGGGAAAAGCTAGAATTTTAAATTGAAAAAAGGAATTTTAACCACGGATGAACACGGATTGATGATGATTTTCACAGATTTTAAAAAGATAGATTTCTGTAAAAAAAATATCCGTATTTATCTTCTTAAATCCGTGTGTATCTGTGGCTAATTCTTGTATTTATTACCAAACAACAACGAACAAGGGAGACATATTTTAATGTTTGAAACTTTGAAAAATACTTTATTAAAAATTACTTTTGCCGCCATTTTTATCGGTGGATTGACAACTTGTGCGGCGGCGCAGACCGACCACGTTAATCTGGAGGAAGGCTTGCCGACTTCATTGGAAGACGCTTATCCGACAGCGTATCGAAACCGCGAAGTGCAGTTTTTTACCCGCTATGAACGCGGACGCGACGGCACGGATCGCGTGGTTTACGTTCCGCGTTTCGAGTTTGGACCGTTTCGCAATACGGAAGTCAAAGTCGAAGTCCCGTTTTATTCGGGTTCAGGCGACCGCACGGGCAGCGGCGACGTGCGCGTCGAAGCACTTTACAATTTCAATACCGAATCGAGAAAGCTGCCCGCCATCGCCATTGCCGGAAGAATCAGCGCGCCGACCGGCAGAGACAGTCGCGGCGTTGATACAGCGGTCAAATTTATCGCCACCAAATCAATCAGCAACCGTTTTGATCGCGTGCATTTAAATTTGGAACTCGAAAACAACGGCGGAGCGCGTTTTGACGAACGCAACACTTTATACCGCGCGATTTTCGGTTACAGCGGTCGCGTCGGCGCGGACACGCTCGTCGTCGCCGATTTCGTCCGGCGGCAGGAACTTCTGCGCGGTGAAAATTCAAATATTATCGAAGCCGGAATTCGCCGCCAGCTTAATCCATTGACAATTTTAACCATCGGCGCGGGCGCGGGAATCGGCGAACAGTCGCCGCGTTTTCAAATTACCATTGGTATTCAGCGAACACTGACAATCTTTTGATCGTTTGAAATATCCCCAAAAAAGCGCGAAAAATCAGAACGAAATTACGATAACTCGACGAGAGTTTAATAGATAAATTTCAAGGTGGAAACACAAATGAGTAATGAAACAAAAATGAAAGATGACGTAAAAATCAATCACGAAATTGGAACAAAAGACGCAATAACCAAAAAAGACGATACGGGAACCAAGATGGAAAAGGACAAACATCAGATGATGTCGGGCAGTTACGCCAGATTCGGCGCGATGGTCGGCACTTCGACGATTGTGATGTTCTTTTTGATGTATCTCAATACTTACTCCTGGGATCACATCTATTTCAGCGAAACGCGCTTTTATATGATGTTCGTAATGGGCGCGGTGATGGCGGTGATTATGCTGCTGTTTATGCTCAATATGTATAAAAATCCCAAGGTCAACATTGGTATTTTCGCCGGCAGCGTTGTCATATTCATTCTCGCGTTGTGGCTCGTGCGAAGTCAGGCGACGGTCGAGGACGTTTCTTGGATGAAGGCGATGATTCCGCATCATTCGATAGCGATTTTGACCAGCGAACGCGCCAATATCTCCGATCCGCGCGTGCGGAAACTCGCCGACGGAATTATCGAAGCGCAACGCAGAGAAATTGATGAAATGAAGGCATTGATAAAAGACCTTGAAAGTAAGAAGTAGTTATTTTTTACTCACAGATTGACACGGATGAACACGAGATAAAACCATAAATTTTTATCTATAAAACATCTGAATTTATCTGTGAAAATCTGGGGTTAAAAATCTTTAAAATTTTTCAGAGAGCTTGGTTTAAAAAGTGTCAATGTTAAATGCAATTATCAAATGGTCTCTGCAAAACAGGCTCATCATCGTGGCATTTGCCGCGCTGCTGCTCGTCTGGGGAACATACACCGCGCTGAATCTGCCGGTTGACGTGCTGCCGGATTTGAACAAACCGACCATCACGATTTTGACCGAAGCGGGCGGTCTCGCGCCGGAAGAAGTCGAAACGCTCGTTTCCTTTCCGATTGAAACGGCGATGAACGGCGTTCCCGGTGTTGAGCGCGTCCGCTCGCAAAGCGGCATCGGACTATCGGTGATTTATGTCGAATTCGGTTGGGGAACGGACGTTTACCGCAATCGTCAGCTTGTTACTGAAAAACTCGCGCAAGCAGGAGAGAGCTTGCCGCCGGGAGTTTCGCCCACTCTCGCGCCGATTTCCTCGATTATGGGCGAGATCATGCTCGTTTCGGTCAAGTCGAAATCAGGCAAAACCGATCCGCTTGATGTGCGCACACTAGCCGATTGGACGATCCGCCCGCGTCTTTTAACTATTCCGGGAATCGCCCAGGTGATTAATATTGGCGGCGGCGTCAAGCAATATCAAGTTCTGTTAACTCCGGAAAAGCTCCGGCAATTCAATGTCACGATTGAAGAAGTTTCCGCCGCGCTTGAAAAATCGAACTCCAATTCGACCGGGGGTTTTGTTGACGCCCAATCGCAGGAATATCTGGTGCGTAATTTAGGCAGGTTTTATTCGGTTGACGAACTCAAACAAACCGTGGTTGCCTATCGCGGGCAAACAGCGGTCAAGGTGGGAGATGTGGCAAACGTCGAATTCGGCGCACGAATTAAACGCGGCGACGCCGGCAGCAATGGAACCCCCGCCGTGATTATGTCAATTCAGAAACAGCCGGGTGCTTCCACTCTTGAATTAACAAAAAAAGTAGATGACGCACTCAAAGAACTGCAAGCCTCTCTGCCCGCTGATGTGGAAATCAACGCGCAACTTTTTCGGCAAGCGAATTTCATCGAAACCTCGATTACCAACGTGGTTGATGCTCTGCGAGACGGAGGTATTTTAGTTGTCATCGTCTTGTTTTTATTTTTACTCAACTTTCGCACGACGTTTATCACCTTAACAGCAATACCGCTTTCGTTTGTCGTCACGTTTTTGATTTTTAAAGCCTTTGGCATTTCAATCAATACAATGACGCTGGGCGGGATGGCGGTGGCTATCGGCGAACTGGTTGACGATGCCATTGTTGATATCGAAAATATCTTTCGCCGTCTCAGGGAAAACCGGAAGCTTGAAAAGCCGCGTCCTCCTCTGGCGGTCATTTACCACGCTTCGCTCGAAATTCGTTCAAGCATTGTTTTTGCCACGATTATCGTCGCTTTAGTTTTCATCCCGCTCTTTGCGCTTTCGGGCGTCGAGGGCAGGCTGCTGGCTCCGCTCGGACTCGCATATATCACCGCGCTCGCCGCTTCGCTCGTCGTTAGCCTTACAGTGACGCCCGTGCTGGCTTCGTACCTATTGCCAAAGATGAAAGCGATGCACGATGAAAAGGACGGCTTTCTGGTGCGTTTCTTAAAAAAGTGGGATGAAAAACTGCTGCGTCGCACGCTTCACCATCCGTGGCTGGTTATTATTGGAGCGGCAGCTTTATTTTTGATCGCCATCTCGACTTTGCCATTTGTCGGAACTTCGTTTTTGCCGGCATTTAACGAAGGGACGCTGACGATTAATATTCTGGCGCAGCCCGGAACTTCTTTGAGCGAATCAAACCGAATCGGGCAAATCGCCGAAACACTGCTGCTCCAAGTGCCGGAAGTAATTTCGACCGGCAGGCGCACGGGACGCGCCGAGCTCGACGAACATGCCGAAGGCGTTCACTACACCGAGATTGACGTTGACCTCAAAAAAGACGGGCGGGCGCGGGAAGCAATCCTGAATGATATCAGGGAGAAAATGGCGGAAATTCCGGGCGTTTCGGTTAATGTCGGGCAACCGATCTCGCATCGCATTGACCATCTGCAATCGGGCGTGACGGCGCAAATCGCTGTCAAACTTTTCGGCGATGATTTGCAAACTTTGCGCTCCAAAGCCGAAGAGATTCGCAACGTGATGGCCGGCGTCCCAGGCGCGGCCGACGTTTCGATTGAAAAGCAGGTTTTGATTCCGCAGATTCGTTTTAATGTTGATCGCGCGCGGGCGGCGCAATACGGATTAAACGCCGGTGAGATCACCGAAACATTAGAGACTGCTTTAAACGGCAAAAAAGTTTCCGAAGCCGTCGAAGGTCAGCGCCGGTTTGATGTCGTCGTGCGTTTTGCCGATGAAGCGCGCAACAGCCTCGACGCGCTCAAAAATGTCACTGTTGATACGCCCCAAGGCACACAAATTCCCGTTTCCGCGGTGGCGACAATCGAAAACTTGCCGGGTCCGAATCAGGTTTTGCGCGAAAACACCAAACGCCGAATCGTCATCCAATCGAACGTCGCTGGCCGCGATTTAGGCTCGGTGGTCGGAGATATGCGCTCGCGCGTTCAGGCTCAAGTAAACCTGCCCGAAGGCTACTTTCTCGAATACGGCGGGCAGTTTGAAGCTCAGCAGCAGGCGACCAAAACTCTTTCACTCCTAACGATTTTTTCGCTTGTTGCCATCTTCTTTATTTTGCTCAAAGCGCTCGGCGATTGGCATTCCGCGCTGCAAGTAATGATCAATATCCCGCTCGCGCTGATCGGCGCGATTGCTGCGCTGCTTTTAACCGGCGGAGTATTTTCGATTGCGACGCTCGTCGGGTTTATCTCGCTCGTCGGAATTACTTCGCGCAACGGCATTATGATGATTTCTCATTATCTGCACTTAATCCGCGAGGAAGGCGAAGATTTTACCGAGCAGATGGTCATTCGCGGTTCTTTGGAGAGATTAGTTCCGGTCTTGATGACCGCGCTGACCGCTGGGTTATCTTTAGTTCCGCTGGCGATTGCCGCCGGCGCGCCGGGCAAAGAAATTCTGCACCCCCTCGCAGTCGTCGTATTGGGCGGAATTTTGACTTCGACCTTGCTCGACCAAATTGTGACGCCAGCCGTCTTCTTCAAGTTCGGCAAACACGCGGCGGAAAAAATTATTGCGATGCGCGAAGCGAAAAAAGAAGGGCGCGGCGAAGCGGATTGGGACGAGGTAGAAAAAGAAGAAACACTGGAACAGGACGTGCCGCCATTTTCCGAAAAAATGCCAACTCCGGTTGCAGGCGATTAAAAGAGATCACAATGACAAACACGACGGACATTATTTTATGGATTTGGTTTGCACTAACTTTCTTTTCCGTCACGTATGTCGCTTGGGATTTGTTCACGCGCACGCCGGAAATGAAGGTCATGAAGTGGGGCTGGATTCTGGTCACGCTTTACACCGGCGTGATCGGGCTCCTCGTTTACTGGTTTTCCTGCCGCGAACCCGCCCCTTTTACCCATGAAAAGTTTATCACGCCGCTCTGGAAACAAACCGTCGGCTCGACGATTCATTGTATGGCGGGCGATGCGACGGGAATTATCGTCGCTGCAGTAATTACGAGTCTTTTAGGATTGCCGATGGGCATTGACGCGGTGATCGAATATTTCGCGGGCTTTGCTTTCGGACTGTTTATTTTTCAAGCCCTGTTTATGAAAGATATGCTCGGCGGAAGTTACTGGCAGGCACTTCTGAGCAGTTTTCTTCCCGAATGGCTTTCGATGAACGCGATGATGGCGGGAATGATTCCGGTGATGATTATCCTGATGACTGGGAATATGCGGGCGATGGAGCCGACTTCTCCGAGATTCTGGGGAATTATGTCGCTTGCCTCGCTTCTCGGAGGAGTACTGGCTTATCCGGTTAATTGGTGGTTGGTTAAAAACGGCTTGAAGCACGGCATGGGAACTGAACGCGCTCTCGGCAAAGGCGGCGCGGACGTCGAGATTGAAAAAGCGCATTTAGCCCAAACTGCCGCGACCCAATCCGCGATGCCGGCACACGGTGCGCATCTGAATTCGCAGCCGACACCTGATATGAAAACGATGCCGGAGGTGAGCGTTACGAACGCGAGCGAAAACGTACCCGCACGAGCCGTGCAAGATATGAACGCGATGGGGGGAATGAAAATGGGCGGCAATGTAACTACAGCCGGCAAAGTTGTCGTCACGCTTATTACGATTGCGATGCTGACTGTCGGCGTTTGGCTGGCGGGACGTTACGGAGATTTTTCGATGCGGGCAGGAGGCGAGATGAATCACCAAATGCCGATGCAGGAAAATCAGATGAACGACAAAATGCGCTGAAATTTTACTATAAGGAGAAAAATCAAATGGAAAAACAAACAGATCCGGTTTGCGGAATGCAAATTGAGATAGCGGATGCCGCCGGGCAATCCGATTATGAGGGACGAACCTTTTATTTTTGTTCGTCCGCGTGCAAGGAACAATTTGACCGGAATCCGACCGGGTTTATAACAAAATCGGAAATTCAGTAGTAAGGGAAGGTAAAAATTATGTCACACGAAAGAAGTCAGGAAATGCAAAATTGCATTGATAACTGTCAAAACTGTCATACGGTTTGTTTGGAAACAATCAATCATTGTTTAGAGATGGGCGGCGAACACGCTAGCCCCGCGCACATTAAACTGCTGGAAGACTGCGTGCAGATTTGCCAGACGAGCGCGGATTTTATGATTAAAATGTCGGATTTCCACCCGCAGGTTTGCGGCGTGTGCGCCTCGATTTGCGAGCAATGTGCCAAGGAATGCGCGAAGTTGGCGGACGGCGCGGACTTTATGCAGCGCTGCGCGGACGCTTGCCGTAAATGTGCGGAAAGCTGTCGGCAAATGTCTTCGATGTCTTCGGCGACTTCGATGTAGTTGTTAGATTCCGACCTCGAATGCGGTTGTTGCCTAAACTTCTCGTTCAAAACCTTTGTTCGACAACAGCCGCCTCTTTTTGAAGAATGGCAAGATGATTAAAAAATTCTGCCGGTTTCGCGTCGCTTCGTGCGGGTTACTGTTTTTACTGACGGCGACGAGGAGCGCGTCGGCGCATGAGAAATGGTTTCACGAAACCGAAAGTTACCCTTTGCGGTGGGATTTTTTCTTCCGCCCGCTGCCGCTTGCGTTTGTCGGCGCGGTGCTGCTGGTAACGCTCCTCGCCGCGGTTCTCTATAATCGGCGCGGGCGCAGAGGATTCGTGCCGGGACCGGAAACCTTTGGCGCGACGAAAGACCGTCGCGCCGCTCTATACGGTTTGATTCCCGCAATTATCGGCATTCACGTCGCCGTGCCGCTCCTGGTCAGCGGCGTTCAAGGCGAATTGTTCACGCCCAACAACAAATTGCCCGGCGTTTGGATGTATGTACTCGGTTTAGCGCAGACAGGCATCGCGCTGGCGCTCTTTTATGGTGGTTTGACGCGCATTGCTGCCCTCGCGCTCGGAGTTTTGTGGTTTGCCGGAATTTTTCTGGTTGGACTTGAACCGATGTTGGAAAGTTCGATGTACTTGGGGTTTGCAGCATTTTTCTTTTTCGCGGGGCGCGGTCCGATTTCAATTGACCGTCTCATCCTGCCGCGCCTTGAGCCTTCAGCGTCGCTGATGGGAAAAGCGATTCCAATGCTCCGAACAGGTTTAGGATTGAGTCTGGTGGTAGTTGCCTTCACCGAGAAGTTTGCCAATATTCCGCTCGCATCCGCTTTTCTTGAGCGTTACCCGCTCAACTTTACCGCCGCGCTCGGTATTCCGATGTCGGACGAGATGTTTATTCTCTGCGCTGGTGCGGTTGAGCTGCTCGTCGGGTTGTGGATTCTCTTTGGCATCTTTCCGCGCGAAATTATCTTGATAGCATGGATTCCGATTAATCTAACCTTAACGGTTTTTAACTGGACTGAATTGATTGGGCATCTGCCGATTTACGGAACACTTGCCGCATTATTAGTCTGGTCGCCGGAACCAGAAAATCTCTCGCTGTGGCTTGCCGGATTGCGCGAAGGACCACTGGCTATTCTGGGGAAGGCACAGGAGCCGGAATTATAAATGATGTCTAAAGATGAGCAATTACCTCCTAAACGGCCGAAAACGGGATATATTTTAATGCAAATTCAATACTGGAGATTAAGAAAGATGCACAGAAAAACGAGTTTAAATTATGGATTAGCTTTTGTTTTCCTCGTCGCCGGAGTAATCAATGGAGGCTTTGGTCAAACAATTTTGGCGCAGAGCAGCAGTGAAAAAGCGGTCGCCGATGTTTTGCGGCAAAATGCGACGGCTTTCTCGCGTAACGATATGGCGACGCTCGAAAAAATTTGGGCAAATGATGAATCCGTCACGGTTTTTGAAGGCGGATACGCCAATTACGGCTGGGCAGATTACCGCGACAATCATCTCGCGCCCGAAATGAAAGAGATGAAAAACACCAAATACGAGTATTCCGAGATAAAAGCGAAATTAGCGGGAAAGATGGCTTATGCGACGATGAAATACACAATTTCCGGCGATCTGGACGGAAAGCAATTTGACGGTGCGGGACTCGCGACGGCGGTTCTGGAAAAGACGGGCGGCAATTGGAGAATCGTTCACTGGCATTCGAGCGCCACGCGACGGGCGGATGCGCCGACAGAGGCGCCGGCAAAAAAATCTTAAAGCCGAAGAATCAACAATTTTTCAAAAATTATCGGATAAGCTTTGACTCTGTATTTGAATACAGGGTTTATCATTTTATTGTCGGCAATTGTTGTCGGCAAAAATCCAAGGCTTCGGCTCGAAAAGGGAGGACAAAAAATGGCATTACGAGAAGGTGAAGTTTATCGCTGCCCGGACACGAATTGCGGCTGCGAGATCACGGTTACAAAAGGCGCACCGGCGACGTGCAAAGGACAGGAACAACCGCGTTGCTGCTGCGGCGAAACGATGGAAAAAGTGTCTGGCTAAACCCAGAGCGAAAGTGATAACCAATACATTTTACATTATTGGTTATCATAAAATTAAAACAAAGTTTTAGTTTTTTTGAAGAAATGATGGGAAGAGCGAGAAGACAAAATTATTCAGAGAAAACGATTGCGCCGCGCGTCTCTTTGAAAATCGGCGAAGTGTCACAGTCGTCAGGCATTGGTATCGAAGCTCTCAGATTTTACGAGCGAAGCGGATTGTTGGGGAAACCCGTGCGCTCGATGAGCGGTTATCGTCTTTACGACGAGGGCGTGCTTGAGCGGCTCAGCTTTATCAAAAAGGCGCAAACGCTCGGGTTTTCGCTTGACGAAATCAAAAGCATTATCAAGGACGCCCAAAGCGGCGCGAGTCCGTGCGACGACGTGCGCGAAATCGTGCGCCGCCGTCTGTCGGAACTCGACGAACGGATGCGCGAAATGAAGCGTTACCGAAAGGAACTCGCCGAAACGCTCGAAGAATGGGATAAAGTCGGACGCGCGCCCGGACACATTTGCGGGCTGATCGAAACGACGGAAATTGAAAATCCACCGCCCGCGCCGCAGCGCGTCGCGCCGAAAGGTAAACGCAAATAAACCAATTTGAAAGAGCCGAAATTTTCAGTGCGGTAAAGATTTGAGAGAAAAAAACTTTTGAAAATAATGCTTGACTCTTTACTCGACTATAGGGTTTATACTTTTCTTACGGCTCAAAAAAGGGCGATTATACAAAAGGGAAGGTTAAAATTATGAATCAAGTGCAAATCAGTTCGAGAAGTGAATCGGCGACGGGTGAGCTGGCTGAATTCGGTCAAAATGTAACTACAAGTTCGTGCTGCTGCGGAAGCGGCACGACGAAAATAAATATAGGAAGGGAAGAAAAAATGACGACAAATACGACAAATGATACGCAAACAACGACGTTGACCGCGCCGGAAATCGTCTGCGGCGGCTGCGCGAGTTCAATCAAAAAAGCTCTCGGCAGCGTCGAAGGCGTGTCTGAAGTGGACGTTGACGTGGCGACAAAAAAGGTAATGGTCAAACACGGCAAAACGATTTCGCGCGGGCAAATCGTCGAAGCCTTAGACGATGCCGGTTACTCCGTCGCCTAATAAAGCAAAGTAAGAAAAACGCGGGAAGCGCAGAGAGACGGCAAAGAACAACGATTGTAATTGATGATTGTTGTTCTTTAGCGCACAGATCAAACGCGAAAAGATAGAGTAAGGAGGGAGAAATGACGGTTACAACGGTTGTTAAAGACCCGGTTTGCCGGATGACGATTGATGCGGAAAAGGCGGCTGGAAAGAGCGAGTATAAAGGTGAAACTTATTACTTCTGCTCGCCCGCCTGCAAACAAAAGTTTGACCAGAATCCGGCATCGTTTGTCAAAGAAGCGCGGGAAATTCAAACGCCGGAAAATCCCGTGACAAATGAAGACGTAATGAGCGGCCGGCGCAACGACCATTCGACCGCGAACGGATTAGCTGAGCGCGTTGATTTGCCGATTACCGGAATGACTTGCGCGGCTTGCGCCAATCGCATTGAGAAAAAGTTGAATAAACAAGCCGGCGTGGAAACTGCTTCGGTTAACTTTGCGACATCAAAAGCGACGGTCGAATTTAATCCCCAAAAAACCAATATTTCGGCTTTGATTCAAACGGTCAAAGAAGTCGGTTACGATACGGCGGGGACGTCAAAAGTTGAATTCGTCGTTGACGATTCGGCCCGCCCTTCAGGATCAAGCGTGCAGCTTGAACAGCATCTAGCTCGAGTGCGCGGCGTAATTCATGCCGATTTTAATTTGGCGACAATGGCGATCAACATCGAATATCTGCCCGGAGCGGCGGACAAGCGAACTATTCGCCAAGGCATAGAAGATTTCGGCTACCGCGTCCGCGAAGTTTCCGGGAGCGGCGACGAATCCGCCGAAGATTCGATTGAAGCCGCGCACGACGCCGAATACAACGATCTCAAAAGAAAATTCTGGATTGCCGCAGTTTTGTCTCTCCCGGTTTTGGTGATTGCGATGTCGCACGGCACAATCGGTTTTCTTAATTTTCCGGGCGTCAATTGGCTGCAACTCGTTTTAACAATTCCGGTTGTTTTCTACTGCGGGCGACAGTTTTATCTGGGCGCGTGGGCGGCTTTCCGGCATCGCGCGGCGGATATGAACACGCTGATTGCCGTCGGCACAGGCGCGGCTTTTATTTACTCGATTTTGGCAACAGTTTTTCCAAACTTTTTCGCTTCGGCAACTCAAACAATGACGATGCCGGGAATGGAAAATATGCGAAATGTCCCCGTTTATTTCGAGGCGGCGAGCGTGATTATCGCTTTGATTCTGCTTGGGCGAATGCTCGAAGCACGCGCCAAAGGTCAGACCGGCGCAGCGATTAAAAAACTCATCGGATTGCAAGCGAAAACCGCTCGCGTTATCCGCGACGGCAAAGAAATTGAGATTGAAACCGAAGAAGTCATACCCGGCGACATCGTTCTGGTGCGTCCGGGCGAAAAGATTCCGGTTGACGGTGTTTTGGTTGATGGTTCGTCGGCAATAGACGAGTCAATGCTGACGGGCGAGAGTCTTCCCGTCGAAAAGAAAACGGGCGACGAGATTTTTGGCGCGACGATAAATAAAACCGGAGCTTTTTCTTTCAAAGCCACAAAAGTCGGCAAAGACACGGCGTTGCAGCAGATTGTCAAACTCGTCTCCGAAGCGCAAGGCTCAAAACCGCCGATTGCCAAACTTGCTGATACGATTAGCAGCATTTTCACCCCGGTTGTTATCTGCATTGCAATTACGACCTTTGTCATCTGGTTTGTCGCCGCGTCGCCGGAAGTTCGTTTTACGATGGCTTTGGTTAATTTTGTTTCCGTGCTAATTATCGCTTGCCCTTGCGCTCTTGGACTCGCCACGCCAACGGCAATTATGGTCGGAACGGGCAGAGGCGCGGAAAACGGAATTTTAATCAAAGGCGGCGCCAGCTTAGAAACCGCGCACAAATTAAATACGATTGTGCTGGATAAAACCGGCACTATTACAAAAGGCGAACCCGAATTAACCGATGTCGTCGCTGCAGATGGATTCGATGAAAACGATTTACTAAAAATAGTCGCGTCGGCTGAAAAGCAGAGCGAACATCCGCTGGCGGCGGCAATCGTGCGCGGTGCGACGGATAGAAATTTACAATTAGAAAAAGTGGAAAATTTTAACGCGCTCGAAGGTCGCGGCATTGAAGCAAGAGTTGCAGGGAAAGATTTGTTGCTCGGTAATTTGCGTTTGATGAACGAACGGAAAATTGAACTGAACGGTGCGGAAACAACCGTCGAGCAACTTGCCAGCGAGGGTAAAACGCCGATGTTTGCGGCGATTGACGGAAAGTATGCAGGTATTGTCGCCGTTGCCGACACGATAAAACCCGAATCGAAAGAAGCAATTCGCGCCCTACAGAATTTAGGTTTGGAAGTCGTGATGATGACTGGGGATAACAAGCGGACGGCGGAAGCGGTTGCCGCACAGGTCGGGATCAGAAAAGTTTTGGCCGAAATTTTGCCCGAGGGGAAATCAGGCGAAATCAAACTTCTGCAAGCCGAGAAAAAAGTCGTCGGAATGGTCGGCGACGGCATTAATGATGCGCCCGCCCTAGCCCAAGCCGATGTCGGCATCGCTATTGGAACCGGAACGGACGTGGCGATTGAAGCGAGCGACATAACCTTAATCAAAGGTGATTTGCGCGGCGTGGTGACGGCAATCGCGCTCTCAAAAGCGACGATTCGCACCGTCAAACAAAATCTGTTCTGGGCATTTATCTACAACGTCATCGGCATTCCGATTGCCGCCGGATTGCTTTACCCGTTTTTCGGCATTCTGCTCTCGCCGATTCTGGCAAGCGCGGCAATGAGCCTTTCAAGCGTTTCAGTCGTGGCCAACAGTCTGCGCTTGCGCTCGTTTAGTGCTCCAAAAACCACTTGAGACGAAGGTTTTGAATTTTATGGATGCGACGGAAATTTTAGTGGTCATCAGCGGGGCCTGTCTAATCGCCTTGACGCTCTGGTATTTCTTCGGCGAGCGCGAGCAAATTGTGGCCGCGCAAAACGAAGCGGGTTTGCAGGAAATAAAAGTGACGGTCAAAGGCGGGTACTCGCCCGATGTCATCGTCGTCAAACAAGGACTACCAGTGCGCTTGAATTTCTACCGCGACGAAACCGCTTCGTGCAGCGAGCAAGTGGTTTTCGGGGATTTCGGAATTGCGAAAGATTTGCCCCCCTTTAAAACCACGCCGATAGAATTTACGCCGGATAAAACGGGTGAATTTATGTTCGTTTGCGGAATGAATATGCTGCGCGGAAAATTGATTGTTCAGCCGAACAACGCTTGAACAGCGGTAACAGCAGGACGAGCGCGAAGTCAATGGCTTAATGCCCGTGTTGACCCAATCCGCCGCCGGCGAAGTGCACGACGATAAACACTAATGCTAAAACGCCAATCCCAATCAGAACATACGAGCCCCAGGGAGTGCCGTTTATCTGAAGGTAATGTTCTGATTCGCGGCTTTGCTCGGATTGCTTTCGCAGCCCGTATCCGGTCAAGCCCCACGGTTTGTAAACCGAAAGAATCGTCGCGGCGAGCAACACCAGCAAGGCGGCGACGGCATCAACTGCGAGTTGGATACGAAGCGGGCGGAGGTCGAGATTAGATAATGACATCTCTGCCGCCGCAGTTGCGATGCGGCTGGTCGCCTGCATATGCAAAATCAAGAGAAACGTCGCACCCGTAGTCAGCAGGAGTTTTATCAGTATCCAGTAATGCCGGAACAAGCCCCATTTTGTTCCGAAGGATTGAACAAGTCCGATGAGCAAGGTTGCGAGACTGCACGGGACGATGACGAACCAGCCGATTAAATCCATTACGATGTAGGCTGCACGAACCGTCTGAGCGTCTTGGCTAAACAGACCGGCAATGGCCAGAGCTAGAAAAGCGGCGACCGCGCCGAGCCAGCCGACCGAGAAAACGATGTGCGCGGTCAGCACGAATTTGCGAAGGTCGGGTTTCATATTCATCGGCAGCTTTCTTCAGTCAGTATCGGTAAAGTAGAATCAAAGCGTCAATAAGCAATCTTCGCCGTTTGTTCCGAACCGAACAAAACGGATAAATTGTCCCGAAAATTTATGCCGAAAACGGAAAAAAATGACCGTCGAACAAGACGAACCGAGCGGAATTTGCGTCAGGCTTTATTTTCTTTGATTCTGGAAAAAGGCTACGAACGAGTAACGGTGCAGGACATCATTGACCGCGCTGATATCGGGCGTTCGACGTTTTACGCGCATTTTGAAAGCAAAGACAAACTGCATTTGAGCGCTTTCGATGAAGTGCGCGCCAGTTTACTGCAAACCGGAGAAAATGAGGGTAAAATTTGTAAAATCAGTTCTGATCTCAATTTTAATTCTTTACGGTTATTCCAGCACGCTGACGAACACCGCCGAATCTACCGCGCTCTGGCAGGGAAAAGAGGGGGCGATTTGTTCATAAAAAATATGTTTCGCCAGATGCACGATTTATTTCTTCAAGAGCTGCAAGATTCTTCGCCCGAAACCCAGAAGGATTCGTTCGGAATCAAAGCCGCCGCACATTTTTACGTTAGTACGTTGATTACGATGCTCACCTTTTGGCTCGACAACAATCTTCAGCTTTCACCGGAAGAAGCGAACGAATTATTCAGAAAACTGACAATGCACGGTCTGGAGGAATTTAACTCAATCAACAAAAATCCCACCTCAAAATTCTGAATCTGAGGTGTTTGTTATCAGACAATCCTGTTTGCAAACGCGCAATATTTAAGAATAATTAAACGAAAACCAGTCAAATATTGGCTTCTTTTAAGGGCATACGGGTTGCTTGAGAGATATTGGTTAGTCGAAAAACGCCAAGCTGGTACTCTCCGCCGCTGGTGCAATGAAAAGTGGTTCCGGTGAAAAACGAAAATTACATTCCGGCTTTGAGCTACGATTGGCTCACACCTTTTTACGATCCGGTCGTGCGTTTGACGATGCGGGAGAATGCGTTCAAAAGGGCATTAGTTGAACAATCTCGCATTGAAACGTCAAGCCGCGTTCTCGACCTCGCTTGCGGAACCGGAACGCTCACCGTTCTTCTCAAAACCGCTGCGCCGAGAGCCGATGTCATCGGCATTGACGGCGACTCGAAAATATTGGAAATTGCTGAAATGAAAGCCAAAAAAGCGGACGTTGATATTCGGTTTGAAAAAGGAATGTCGTTTGATTTGCCTTTCGCCGACGAATCTTTCGACCGCGTGTTTTCGAGCTTGTTTTTTCATCATTTGACTGGGGAAAACAAACTGAAAACTCTGCGTGAAGTCCGGCGAATACTGAAGTCAGAGGGCGGAGAATTTCACGTCGCCGATTGGGGGGCGCCCGCGAATTTTCTAATGCGATTCGGCTCGTATTTTATTCAGCTTCTCGACGGTTTTGAAACGACCGGCGACAATTTCAATGGCTTGTTGCCGAAATTCATAGTGGACGCGGGCTTTCAAACAATTGAAGAAACGTGTCATTTTAACAGCGCTTTCGGAACGATTCGCTTACTCAAATCGCTCAAGTCTTGAAACGGGAGAATCATATGATGTTTTTTAAGCGTTACAAGGAAGTTTGGTTCGGCTTCGGCTTGGGCTTAGCGGCGTGGCTGGTTGACGCGGTAATGCACGCGGAACTTGGTGCGGACGTTCATTCGGGAGGTCTCTGGAGGGAGATTTTCGCCCCGCATCCGACCGCTTTAATTTTTCGCTTTTTTTATCTGGCGATTGCCGTCGCCTTTGGAATCTTTCTGTGGCGGGCAAACTGGCGCGAGCGCGAAATTCAGGCACTTGAACAAGCGATTACCGCATTTCAGCTTCAGCTTGACCGTCCGACGCTCAGGATTTTGAGCTTGGCGCGACAGCTTCAGAACCGAAATTCGGTGAGCTTGGACGAAACGGCGGCGCATTTGGCACAGGAAATCAGCGCGGACGCGCATCTGCTCGACGAAGTATCGCAAAAATATCTGCATTTTAGCGAACAAGTCCGGCAGGGGCGGACGGCCGAGGCAATTAAAACGCTGCAGGAAATCGAAGCGTGGCTTAGCTCGCAAAACGAGGCGGTCAAATCTTGAATCACCAATCAAAAAACCAACCTTTATCAGTTTTGCTCGCCGATGACGATGAGAGTTTGCGGCGCGTCCTCGAATTCCAAATCTCGGAAGCTGGCTACCAAGTCATCACCGCCGCTGACGGCATTTCCGCACTCAAACTTTTTACCGCGAGCGAAATTGATTGTGTTATCACCGACTTGCGAATGCCGAGGCTGTCGGGCCTCGATTTGCTGGCTCGTTTAAAAACTATTAAATCAGAAACGCCCGTGATCGTCATCACCGCGTTCGGCGAAGTTGAAACAGCCGTTGCCGCCATGCGATCCGGAGCGTTTGATTATATTACCAAGCCGTTTAATCGCGACGAAATTTTGCTGACGCTTGAACGCGCCATCAGTTTCGGTCAGACAACCGAAGAAAACCGGCGTCTTCGCCGGCTGGTCAACGAGAATTTTCGGATCGAAAATCTCGTGGGCGTTTCGCCGAAAATGCAAGCGGTTTTGCATCTGGTCGAGCGCGTCGCGCAAACCGATGTGACGGTTTTAATCACGGGCGAGTCGGGAACGGGTAAGGAACTCATCGCCAAAGGCATTCATTTTGCAGGCAATCGCGCTCGCGCCCCCTTTATCCCGGTTAACTGCTCAGCAATTCCTGAAAACCTAATTGAATCCGAGCTTTTCGGCTACAAACGCGGCGCATTTACCGGTGCCATTCAAGATACCAAAGGTAAGTTTGAAGAAGCCAGTGGCGGCACGCTTTTTCTTGATGAAATCAGTCAGATGCCGCTTCATCTGCAAACCCGACTGCTGCGCGTGTTGCAGGAGCGAGAGATTGTGCGCCTGGGCGAAAGTCGTCCGAGACCAGTTGATGTCCGAATCATCGCCGCTACCAACCGCAATCTTCAGACAATGATTGAGGATAATGCTTTCCGCGAAGATTTGTATTTTCGACTCGCCGTTGTTCCAATAAATCTGCCGCCGCTGCGCGAGCGCCGCGAGGATATTCAACTTTTAATTTCACATTTTTTAGAGCGCGGTAAGCGGAAATATGATCGTCCGAATTTGAGAATTGAACCCGATGTACTCGCTGCGCTGCGCAGATACTCTTTTCCGGGAAATGTCCGCGAACTGGAAAACTTAATCGAGCGAATGATTGTTTTGTCGAGCTGCGAGCAGATAACGCGAGCAGATTTACCCGAACAAATCATCACTTCACCAGAAAGTGTCGGAAATGTATTGCTTGAACTTCCAGCCACGGGAATCTCGCTTGAAGAAGTCGAACGCGAAATTCTGCGGCTCGCTCTTGAAATGAACGGCGGCAATCAATCAAAAACCGCCCGCTACCTCGACATTACCCGCAGCGCGTTGATTTACCGAATGCAAAAATACAATTTATCTACTGAGGCAAATGTGGCAAGTGCTGATTCGGGAGGAGCGCCGGAAAGTTGATGCGCGCTTGGTGGTGGCAAGTTGGGCTTCTGTTCGGGGCAATCGTTTTGATTTCCGCTTTGCATTTCTTAACGCCGCTTGACCGCACGACCGCGCACCAAATTTACCAACGACTTTATTATCTGCCGATTGTCGCGGCGGCCCTCCTTTTTGGACTGCGCGGCGGGTTATTGTCGGCTTTGGCGGCAAGCATTGCTTATCTGCCGCACATTTTTTTTCAATGGCAGCATCACCAGCCCGAATACGCGCTTAATCAATACGCTGAAATTGTTTTGTTTTTCTTTTTCGCCCTTGTCACCGGGGCGCTCAGCGACCGCAACCGGCGCGAACATCTTCGCGCGGAAAGAATCGCCGCTGAATTAGAACGATCCTATGCCGAGCTGCGCTCGACTTTTGAACAATTACTGCAAGCCGAACGACTTTCGGCACTCGGCGAATTGTCAGCCGGAATTGTTCATGAAATTCGCAACCCGCTTGCGGCCGTCAAGGGAGCGGTGGAAATTATCGAAGATGAATTGGCGGCAAATAGTCCGCGGCGTGAATTTGCGGCAATCGCCAAACGCGAAATCGAGCGGATCGAAAAATTGGTGCATGAATTTGTGCGTTTTGGGCGCGCGCCAAAACTCGTCAAAACTGCGGTCAACGTTAATGAATTGGTGCAACGGGTGAGCAAGCTAATCGAGCAGCAAGCGGCGGCAAATATGATCACAATTGAAGAGCAGCTGACTCAGGATTTACCGCTTGCCCATTTGGATGCCGAGCAAATCGAACAGGTTTTGCTCAACCTCACGATTAATGCAATGCAGGCGATGCCAAACGGGGGAAAGATTATTCTTCGGACATCACGACATGAAGGATCAATCAGAATTGAAGTTGTAGATACCGGCGGCGGCATTCCAGCAAATGCTATCGGGCGCGTCTTTGATCCCTTTTTTACGATGAAAGAAAAGGGATCGGGACTGGGACTTTCGATTGCCCATCAGATCGTGACAGGACACGGCGGCCGACTCGCTGCAGAAAATAATTTGCAGGGAGCGGTTTTTAGCCTTCTGCTTCCTTTGAAAACGCGGACGCTCGGGTAGTAATGACATAATCTGAGAGAAACATCGGTCGGGAGAAACTACATTGTCCGGGCAGGCTATTTTCTCGCTGAGCTGGTTTAATAGCTTCTCGCTCTAGCTCACGCTCTCCCTCTGCCGGGGACGGAGCAGATAGAGCTAGCCCGGAGCAGCCACCTCGTTTATCATCTAAAAACAACAGGAACGATTAGTCAGAGATTCATTCAATCCAAAACTTAGGCGAATTATTGCAGTTACCATTTCGACGGTTGCCGTCTATTAAATGGGTAACTTCTCTCAACCAGATCATTAGTTTACCTTTTGCCCAATAAATTTCTGATAAAATGCCCAATTATTTTGCAAACATTCACTTTTTTACTGAATTTAGTCCTTTATTGGTGATTTTAGAGTAACAATATTTATTCTTCTTTTGCGGCTATTATTTCCTGTTGTCTGGAAACCAAAACTTTGAGGTATTTTGAACCCGCTAATGCTGGCATTTCAATCAGGGGTTGGATCTCAATCAATTGAAAGCCAAAAATAATTACCGCAAATAATGGGCGAATTTTCTCTCATCCGGTGCTCCTCTATTTTTGGACTGTCGGTTGAAAGATCTTTTAAGACAGAGCAATGAAATCCAATTAATTGGAATGGATGTTTCTGGAAGGAAAATATTTTTACTTGTGTCCGCAAAAGTTAGTTTCATTAACTGTGATGAACTCATTTCTTTTACCACAAAAGGAGCGCTTCAATTATTAACCATCTTTTTGTCTTGAGTGTCTCAGAAACAGGTTTTTAAAGAATATGAGCGCTTCACTAGCTTTGATTTGGTTGGCAATTCTCTATCTGTTGTACGAACTATACAGCAATAGACGGAATCCGCGTTTTGTCTGGTCGGTCTGGAGAAGATTCAACCTGTTGATGCTTTTGGAAGTCGTCTGTTTGAGTCTGGTTGTAGCAGCAGCATTTATTGCGATAATTGAATTGTTTCCCATCACCTCGTACGGGTGGACCAGCTTGATGGTCAAAAACAGCACTAACATTATGTTCGCCCCGGCAACTTTAATCCCCAAAAACGGCCAATTGGGAACGAAGGTTTTCGGTGTTTTCTTTCTACTTTTGTTTTTGCTTGCCGTTCCGTTTATGGCCAAAGCCGAGGAAGATCTATTCCGTCGGGGAAAATCCGGTCCTAAATCTATTGTCATTAATTCAATTTATTTCGGTTTGTCGCATCTGATCGTAGGAGTTCCGCTTGGAGTGGCTCTGGCGCTGATAATACAGAAATAATTTAGGTTGGTGTGCTATGTAGCCAACCGTAAAACGTCAATTTCTTCACCCGCCAATTATTATCCAAATATGGTTTGACAGCTTCAATGACTGCCTCCTCAACCGCTTCCAAACTTTCAAAGACGCGATTCTTTAATTGCTGCCGTAATTCTTTGAACAATCGCTCGACCGGGTTCAACTCCGGCGAATACGGCGGCAGATGCTCGATTTCAAGTTGTTCACCGACTTTCAGTCTCCGGCTACGATGTGCTGCCGCTCCATCTGTAATTAATCTGACTGCACGGCTCTGCTCACCGACAAACTTCAAAAACTCATCGAGAAACGCTTGAAAACTTTCGCTTCGCATATCCGGCAGCAACAAACAAAACAGCTCGCCCGTCTGAGGATTAAGCGCCGCCGACAAATATCCGTATTCGTAGCCGATCAGCATCTCTCCCCGCGGGCGAATTCCGCACTTCATTGTTTTAATGTCTTCTTTGATGAGAGTCGGAAAATCAAGTTTTCGCATGCTCCCACTTTAACCCACATTCCTTTACTATTTCTGGTAGTGTCTCAGAATTTATGCTGTCGGCAATTGCTGTGATGAATATACAAATTTAGCACCGCATCGTGCATTTCTTCACTCTTTGAAAAGCAAATCGTTTTGCGCCCTAAGCGCTTCAAATGAGTCCGAAAGTTTAAATTCCCTCTTTCGATTCGCTGCGTTTTATCTTTGCCAATATAATGCCGTTCGGCAGGCACAGACTTTTGATAACTTTGCCAATCATCAGAAGCAAACTGTTTGATCTGACTGTTTTGATATTTCTTCAACAATTTTCGGCAGTTCTCATCAGTGCGCTTGCCATGGATCACCGCGCCGATTCGCCGAGTTGAAGTAGTTAACCCCAACCACGTCCACCGCTGATTCTTTTTCTTTCCGACAAACGACCAGAATTCATCCAGTTCAACCAATTGAGCGTGAGTCGGCGGGCGCAAGTCAGACAAGTTTTCGGCAGCCTGACGGAGCACCTTCAATACTGTATTGCTGGAAATTGACAACACTTGGCAAATGTCTCGAATGCCGGAACCGTGCAAAGTCATCGGCACAATCAAAGATCGAATCAAGTGACGACAGCCCTGATAACTGTAATTGGTAATAAATTGCCGACGGCATTCTTTACAGTAATATTTTTGCTTTTGGTTGCGAGTTTTGCCATTCTTTTTCAGATTGAAAGAAGAGCAATCGGGACAAGCTATCTGTTCGTAACACACATTACTTTAGATGACTTTCCCAGCCTTCTTTCAATCAGCATAAATTCTGAGACACCACCCTATTTCTGTATAATTACCGGGTTTTTCTATTTTTATAAGTATCTCCATAAATATCAAGAGGTTTCAAAACTGGCAATTAAAAAACTGGTCGAATCTTCAAATTTAATCGATATTAATGAAGGCGTTTATCAGGCGATTGAAAAAACCAGCCGGTAGGAGGCCGTCATGGAAAGCACTGCCTATCATGCCCTCTACAATTCCGTGTTAGTTATTATATTTTTAATCACGACGTTTGTAGGTTAGCTCCAATTACTTTTTAGCGCGCCGCTTAAATAAAGATAAAACGCCCTGATTTTTTGACAAGACCTCACCGACAGGAATTTAGTTCGATCCTGTTTCAACAACCCACAATTGTTTGCCTCGGCTGCTGACCGCGTGCAAATTCTGGCGCGGTCCCGTCACGTAAATAGTTTCATTTGCTCCGATGGCGGGAGCGCCGATGATCCCCGTACTGACTTGGTATTGCCAAAGAGGATGCCCGTCGTTGATGTCATATGAGTAAAGCACGCCATCGTTTCCGGCCAGATAAACTCCCAGCTCACCGATTGCGACGGGCGACCCGTTTGGTTCGGGAAGGATAATAGGTTCAACCCAGAGCAGTCTGTTTTCTGCTAAGGCGAATAAAAAAGCGCGCCCCGCTTCTCCGCCCGTCGCGACAGTTGCGATCCCAAACAAACGACCGCCCGATTTGGAGTAAAGCCGGTCAATTTGCACATCGGCAATATCCCGGTTTTGTCTTTCCTTCAAATCAGTGAGCAGGGAATATCGCCATTTTTCAGCTCCGTCGTTTTTGAGAGCGTGGATGGTGCCGGTCGCGTCGGCAAAATAAACCGAATCGGCGGCGGCCGTGCTGCTTGGCGCTTGAGAAGACGCCGCCGTTAAAATCGGATTGCCGCTTTTAATCGGAACGCATCCGGCCAAAGATAAAAACAATACTGAGAGGAGAAATCCAATCAGAAAAAAACGCATTATTTGAAACATAATTAAAGCGATAATATTGGATTAACCAATTTGTTGCTCTGAACTTGAGAGTCACCACAGAAAATACCCGACGAGAAAACGAATTAATCCCGCGCCAAGCAGCACGAAGAGCGCGTTAGGGCGAAACTTGAGCAACACAATAACTGCTAAAAAAGCAATCGTAATACCGACAATCGTGTGAATCCCGGCGCGCCCCAGACTGATTGCAGCCGCTACCAAAAGTCCGACCACGGCCGGGGTGACGCCAAGCAAAAACGATTGAATAATCTTGTTCGAGCGAAACCGCTTCAAAGAAGAACCCGCGACGACAGTCATCAAAAAGGCGGGCAGAAAAATGCTGACGGTTGCGACGAGCGCGCCAACGACGCCGGCCACCCGGTAGCCGATAAAAGTCGCCGTCACGAGAACCGGACCCGGCGTAATTTGCCCCAAAGCGGTGGCATCGGCAAATTCCTGGTGCGTCAGCCACTGATGAGTTTCGACCACTTCCGATTCGATTAATGGAATCATCACAAACCCGCCGCCGAAGGTCACCGCCCCGATCCTCAGGAAGACAACCGACAGCGCGGCGAGCAATGCCAAATTAGCCCAGATCAACGGCAACAAGGAGAGAAACGCAAATGAATAAAGACGGTTGGGGTTGCTCAGGTGAGTTCGTTCTGGGGGCGTTTCAGGAGTGTCGTCTTTTTCGCTTTCGCCTTCTTCTGATTGATTGCTTGCTGGCTGCCGCTGCTGCAAACTACGTTCGCGCTCATCGGCTAAAGCTTTCGTCAGATAGCCGCCAACGAAATTGTGCGGGCTTGGTTCTTCCGTTCCACTTTTCTCTTTCCGGGGACGCGCTCGCCGGGCAATTGCCCGGCGAGCTTTAATTCTTTCCTGACGAGGCGAAACCAAATCGTTTTTCAGGGATGCTATTTTTTCCAACTGCTTTTCGCCGAACGCGAAAAAGTAAATGCCGATTAGACCCGCGCCTAAAATGACCTCAATCACCGTCGCCTGTAAACCGACGACCGAGAGCAAAGCGGCAATCGCCACCCACCATTGCCATTTTTTGCTCAATGAATTTTTCCCCAATCGCCAGGCAGTGACCAGAATTAAAGCGACCACCGCCGAGTTTAAGCCGTGAAAAAGTCTCTCAGTGTCGGGGAGGGCGCGAAACTGTGAGTAGAGAACCGCCAGCAAAATCATCAAAAGCGAGGACGGCAAAATAAAGCCGATCATCGCTACGCCCGCACCGCGCCAGCCGCCCAGCTTTAGACCGATGTAAGTGGCGGCATTTCCGGCGCTCGTTCCGGGAAGACTTTGGGCGAGCGCAAAAGCTTCGGCAAATTCCTGTTCCGAAAGCCACTCGCGTTTCTTAACTACCAAAGTACGAATTTGCGCGATCACCGCCAGTCCTCCGCCAAAGCCGACTAATCCGATTTTCAGGAATGAAAGAAATAATCCGGCGAGCGTTGCTTGATTGGAGATTTTTTTAATTTGATAGCGACCGACGCGAACGCGCGAGCGAATTTTTCCCAAACGGCGTTTAGCTGAAGATTGAGGACGGTTTTGAGAAACCTTCGGTTTTTCAGGAGTTAAAGTTTCCACATCGCAAGTTAAAGTTTGTCACAGAAGAAAAGCAGCTGGCAAGGGAGAGGTTTCACAAATACCGTAATTACCTTTATTTTGTTTAATGAAAACAAAATAATGCGCCGACCAAATATTACTTGGCATATCGGAGAGAGCTTATTCGATAACCGATTTTCAAGTTTATGTGTCCGGAAATAATTCGTATCAGTAAATTTCCAATTAATTCATATGGGCTGTGGCTCGCTCTCGCTTTGATTTTATCTTTATTTGTCGCCGCCCGGCTGGCAAAACGCGATGGGGGTGCCGGCCGAGAGAATTTACGATCTGAGTTTGTGGATTAGCACCCAAATACTTATCAAGCGTGCCACTTGAGTAAATATAAAATGCTCTGATTGCTAGACAAGGCCGCACCGACAAGGATAATTCGGGTCTCCAAATTCTACCTGCAAAGTCGTATGTTCAATCCCAAACTTTTCATGTAATTCGCTCGCGGTTTTGGCAAGCAACGCATCGTCACATACTTTTTTATTCATCACGACGTGAGCGGTCAGGGCGGTTTCAGTCGTGGACATTCCCCAAACGTGAAGATCGTGTACATCCATGCATGTCGGCAGACTTGCCAGGTATTCTTTGATACCTTTCATGTCTATTCCTTCAGGGACGGCATCAAGAGCGAGATTGACCGAATCACGCAGCAAGCCCCAAGTGCCGTAGGTAATCAGTGCAGAAATGATTAAGCTGACAACCGGATCGAGCCACATCCAACCTGTATAAAGCATTGCCGCGCCCGTCACAACCACGCCCAGCGTTATAACGGCATCGGAAGCCAAATGCACGAACGCGCCGCGAATGTTCAGATCGCCTTTGCGCCCCGACATAAACAACAGAGCCGTTCCGCCGTTGATCAAGATACCGACAGCCGCAACCCAAATCACGGTTGTTTCTTCGACCGAGTTTGGATTCTTGAGCCGAATAATTGCTTCCCATGCAATTGCACCAACGCTAATTAAAAGGACGGCTGCGTTAACGAGCGCAGCTAAAATTGAAGAACGTCGAAAACCGTAAGTGCGCTCCGATGTTGGACTGCGACGAGCGAGAATCATCGCGCCCCAAGCCAATGCTAATCCGAGTACATCGCTCAAGTTGTGTCCAGCATCGGCAACCAAAGCCAAAGAATTAGCTGCCCGTCCGTAAATGACTTCGAGAATAACAAAAGCCAAGTTCAGAATGACGCCGATAGCAAAGGCTCGTCCAAAATTTGTCGGCGCGTGATTGTGTTCGTGTCCCATTATTTTTTTTTACCAGAACAACTAAATAAGATGTTTTACTGCAACTGCCGTTTATCAATGCTGGTTGCCAAATTAAGCAGCGGATGAAACATCTTTTGAATGGGTGTGCGGATTGTTTGTGCTGCCTCCCAAGGCAAACGCCACCGCAGTTATCAGTAAACAGGCAACACCGGCAATGGTAAATGTGAGCGGCGTCCCAAACGAGGCCGCCGCGTGACCGATTGCCGGGTAAGTAATCAGCCAGCAGGCGTGCGTCAAAGCAAAGTGCGCGGCATATGCTTTTCCTCGCTCGGCTTCGTCAGTATGTTCCGCCAAAAGAGTCGAAGAAGGAATCGCAACGAGTGCTTGTCCCGCCCCGTTCAAAAACCACAAAACTGCAAAGATAAAAATCGGCGGAACGAGGATGCCCGGCAAGAGCACCAATCCGAGCAGCACACCGCCGATAATCAGTGTGCGTTTTGTCCAAATATGACGACGAGCGTGCAGTTCGATTTTATCGTTGACAGATTGTTCGTAACGCCCCGTCGCTCGTCCTAAAACGATGGCTGCCACGGTCGAACCCAAGCCGAGAGCCGCCATCACGAGTGTGAAAGCCGTATCGCCACGTCCGAGCGCGTCGCGGATATAAGCGACTGTCGCCACAATCGCCGCCGCGCCCGCCGTCGCTTCGGCGAAACTTAAAATCAATGCTTGCCTTAAGGAAGGCTCACCAAGCAGTATGCGCGTTCCCGTCTGAATTTCCGAGAGAAAGACTTTGACTGAAAGCGGCACGGTTTGTTTGGCAACAAAGGGAACGACGGCTAACAAAACCAGAGCTGCCGAAACGAGATAAGTAAAAGCGTCGAACCAGAAAACAGAGCGCACTCCCAGCCACACAACTAATAAGCCGGCGACGGCGGGCGCGGCGACGGCCTCAACGTCAACAGCGACCCGAGAATACGAAAGAGCTTTGACGTAATGCTCTTCGCCGACGATTTCGGGAATGCTGGCTTCATATGTCGGAGTGAAAAAAGCGGTCACGGCGTTGATCAGGAAAATCAGCGTGTAAATCTGCCAAACTTCCGTGATAAAAGGAAAGAGCGCGAGCAGCGCGAAACGCAGGACATCCGCGATAATCAAAATTTTCTTGCGGCTGACGCGGTCGGCGATGACTCCGGCGGGCTGCGAAAAAATCAGAAACGCCAAAATTCTCAGAAACAGCGCGTTCCCGATCACGGCGGTTGCCGACGCGCCTCCCGTCAGTTGATAAGCAAACAAAGCTAATCCGACAGTAGTGACACCGCTGCCAAGAAGCGAAATAATTTGCGCGGAAAATAAAAGGATGTAATTTCGATTGCGCCACAAATTTGTCTGCATAATTTTGATTTATTGATAACCGGCGGCTTGCAGTTCAAACAATTCGGCATACACGCCGCCTCGTAATAATAGCGCGTCATGTGTGCCCTCTTCTGCGACTTTTCCATTTTGCAAAACGATGATCCGGTCTGCCATCCTGACGGTTGAAAAACGATGCGAAATAATTATTGCCATTCGCCCCCGGCTTAGTTGGCTAAAACGGGTGAATACTTCGTACTCTGCGCGGGCGTCAAGTGCAGCGGTCGGCTCGTCCAATATCAACAGCTCGGCGTTCCTCATGTAAGCCCGCCCGAGCGCCACTTTTTGCCATTCGCCGCCCGACAAATCAACGCCGCCGTCAAAGCGTCTCCCGAGCATCTGCTCGTAACCTGAGGGGAGGCGCGGCAACAGCGTGGCAGCCAGAGACTTTTCCGCCGCCGTCACAATTTGCCCAGGAACTTCACGTTGCGGATTATTCGTTTTCATCTCTATGGAGAAACCATCATTTTTTTCGTTCTCGGCAACAAAATTGTCGGAAAGATATTCCTTTTCAGTCCCGGCTTTCTGGACGCTGGAAATGTATGATTCAACCTTTTCGATTTCGCCGACCCCGATATTCGCTCCAAACGTTAAATCGTAGCGAACAAAATCCTGGAAAATAACGCTGATGACCTGGCGCAAAGAGGCGAGGTCATACTCGCGCAAATCAACCCCGTCAAGGAGGATTCGTCCTTCGGTCGGGTCGTATAGACGGGCGATTAATTTGGTGAGCGTGGTTTTTCCCGCCCCGTTTTCGCCGACCAGTGCGAGCCGCTCGCCGGGCGGAAGCGTTAGACTGACATTGCGAATTGCCCACTTGTCCGATTCGGGATAGCGAAACCCGACATTTTCAAAAACGAAACCCTGTTTGATTATGTCCGGAACTTCTCGCGCATTGGGGACTGAAATAATTGTCGGTTGGACTGCAAAGAAATCAAACAAATCTTTGAGATAAAGCGCCTGACTAAAAACCGTGCTGGCGTTATTGAGAACGCTTTCAACCAAATCGCGGCTGCGGGCAAATGAACCTGCCAGAAAAGTTAATGAGCCCACTGTTATAGCTCCGCCGACGGCCTCCACCAGAATTGAAATGTAAGCCGCGTAATAACCAAGCGTGCCGATGATGGAGAGCGCGCTCGCTGAAAGACCGCGGCGAATTGAGAGGCGGCGGTTTTCCTCATAAAAGCTGGTTGAGATTTGCCGAAACCGGGCTACCAGCCATGGAGCCAATCCAAAGATCTGAACTTCTTTGGCCGTCTCGTCGCTCGCTCCGAGATAACGAAAATAGTCGAGCAACCTTCTTTCCGGCGTTTGGCGAAAAAGGAGGGAATATTCAAGGGCGGCGTAATGCGTCGCCCCGAGAAAACTCGGCAAAACCGAAAGCACGAGAAGCAACACGAGCCACCCATTAAACACCAGCAGCGCGGCAGCCAGAGAGCCGAGCGTGAAGGCATCCTGCGCGACTTGAAAGATTTGCGGCAGTAATCCGATTCGACCAGTGGTTTGCCGGCGCGCCCGCTCCAGTCGATCATAAAACTCCGGATTTTCAAACTGATACAAATCGAGCGACGCGGCATGCTGCATCAGCCGGATGCTGATTTGATTGGCGAATAAATCGCCCGCCAAACTTTCAACGAGGGCTGAGCCGCGGGTCAGGAGTTGCCCGGCGAGGACAATTCCCATTTCAAGCGCCACCAGTTTCCACAAATCAACGTGATAATAAAAAGGTTGATTTGATGGGTCGGGATTGGCGCGCGCCACCAAAACGGCATCAATAATTAGTTTTCCCACCCAGAGAGCGGCGACCGGAACGAACGCTCGCAGCAGACGGAGGATGACCATTAGAATCGTGTAGCCGCGATGAGTTCGCCAGACGAGCTTGAGAAACGGCGGGAGATACTTGAGCGCCGTCAAACGTTCGCGCCAACTCATTTTCTTGGCAACTGATTTGGGTCTGATTCCAGCGGTCATATTCGTCTCAGGATTGCTTATTTCAGGTAAGCGTTGACAACCTCAACCAGTTCCTGCGCCGCCTCAACTTGTTGGGCGGTCGGCTTCAAATCGGGATCAATGACGTGAAAACGAATATGACCCTCGATGACTTCCGCCATCAAACCGTTCATCGCGCCGCGGCACGAGGCAATCAGCTGAAGAACCGAGGTGCAGCCTTCTGTTTCCGCTTCCAGAAGCCGCTCGATGGCATCAATTTGACCACGGATGCGCCGGACGCGGTTCAATAATTTTTTCTGATCCCTGAGCGTATGAGCCATTTGTTTTGCCCTTCAATAATTGATCCTCAGAAGTAAATAATATCCCCACCTATATTATTTACACAATTGAACATACTCAGCAAGGTTGGCTTTCTGCAATAATGTTTTCATGATTCGGGCAGCACACTTTAAACCGCTGATCCACTAAAACGCTTTATATTATTATGGAGTTTTCCAGTATGTCCTATCACCAGTTATCTTTTCAAAAGTATTTGATCAATGTCATCATCGTTATTTTTTCTCTTAATGTATCATTTGCGAAAGCGCAGATTTCGTTCCCGGAGGAGTATCGTCAAGCTGGGAAACTCCCCCAAGCAAAGCGGGAGGTTGTACTTAACAACTCCAATCTCTCAAAACCGCAGGAACGAATTTTTGCGCCATATTACTATTTGGGAAATGATGCCAAATACCGCCCGAACTATGACTTGAAAGCAAAGTATGATGAGGGCGTGGCGAAAGTCTTTACCTTAGCTTTCATTGTCGGACGGGGAGGCTGCAACAAAGCTGATTGGGATAGCGAAATAGGCCTTGAGGCACCGAAAGAACAGATCAATGAATTGCGCAGCAGCGGCGGCAACATCATCCTTTCTTTCGGGGGTAATGTTTCCAAGAAGAAACAAGAACTGGCATTTTATTGCCGGCAGCCAATATTACTCAAAGCGCAGTATTCAAAAATCATTGAAATGTATCAAGCCAGCCGCCTGGATTTTGATATTGAAGGGTTGTCACTGCCGCAGGCGAACGATCTCAAGACGGATCCTGTCATGGCTGATGTTGACCGTCGCAACCGAGTGTTGGCGGAACTTCAACACGACCGGACTGAAAAAGGCAATCAATTACAAATTTCATTTACCCTGGCGGTCGGACAAGACGGGCTGAAAGATGAGAGTTTATGGGTAATCGAGAATGCCATGCGGAACAAGGTAAAAATCACTCGTTTTAATTTAATGACAATGTATTTCGGTCAATGGTTCGGACAAAATTCGGACAAAATTACGTCGAAATCATCGCGTAATTCTGCAACTTTTCATAATTACGGTGATTTTTTATCACGGTTGGATTCAAATCTAACTTGGAAATAAATAATTCCAGAAGATGTTCATTGAAAATTCGTTGTTTGAGGCTTTTCATCGAAAAAGCCTCAAGTTCCGGCTGCCGCCTCTTTTCCTCTGCCAATACTCGCCCCAGATTCACCGTCGCAAACGCAGCGTTCCAGTGAAATGATAATGCTTGTTCATCGCGTGCCTGACAAGATTCCAGACCGGCTGATTGTTTGGCATCGCGAAACAAAAACTCAATCTGGAAACGTGATCGGTAGAGCCGCAAAATTTCTCTGGCGGCAAGTTCTAAATCGGTGGTAAACAAAACCACTATTTGTTGTTTGTCGGGTTGTTTGTTTTTAAGCAGAACTAAAACTTGAATTTCACGCTTCAAACTGACCGACCAGACTCGCTGACTGTAGAGCCGCAGATGTGCCTCTTGATTTGAGACTTGGGCAAACCGTGAGAAGTTTCTGAAATCAACTTTGCCTGAATATTTGCGAGGTCTGCCACGCCCCGTGCGCTGTTCACCCTGAAACAGAAAACGTAAGTTGGCATCAGAGCGCAAGCGCGAAATAATTTCATATCCGGCGGCACAAACACCGGAGACAAATTTCTCTTTGGCATAAAAACCATCCACCAGAGCGTACTTAACCGAGGCGGGTAGATGCGGCAGGGTGCGGCGAAAATGCTCCAGATAGAAATCAATTCGAGTTTCCGACACCAGTTCGGCGGCATTGACCACTGTTGCTGGAGTTTGTTCGGCGGAAAGGGCGAATAAGCGTTTTTGTTCAACATCCACGAGCGCAATGAGGGAAACTTCCAAACCCTTTTCGGCGCGGCTGTGAGAACCGTTCCAGAATTTATCGAGTCCGAAAGTGTGCTTGCCGCTCTTCTTGATAAACGAAGCATCTTGAGCAACGGCAATCGGGGCAAAACCAACAGCTTTGGCGGCGGTGCGTTGATTGAAGGCAGGAAAATCAAACTCGCGTCGAAATTGTCGCCGAAAGGTACGTTCCGAAACAATCGAATATCGGCTCAAGGATAAAAAGTTAATCTGTGAGTGAACGACGAACATGGTTGCGAATAAAACGGCTAAGAATTTTTGTTGTGGCTTGGTGATATTGTCCAAGCCGTTTAGAATCTCCGTGACTACGGTCATCAAAGCTAGCTCCGAGAGTTAAATGTTTAGTCACAAGTAACTATTTGAGAGTTAGCTTTGATTGTCAAAAACTGTCCGAACTATTGTTTCGGTCAAATTAACCCCAATATCGGTTCTCTCGCGGTGTTATCGGTCAAAGCGGCGTTTGAACAATTGCAAAGGCTGACCGGCAAGAGCGGACCGGCTCTCTGGCAGATGATTGGCATAACCGTCAATATCGGGCGCGAGGAAATTGCCGTAACTATTCAGGTATGTCTTTAAAGCATTGCTTTTTGATACTTTAGAGACACCTTCCGACCATCACTTTTTTCTCTTGTCTTTAGCAGCATCTCGCATTATCATCTTTTACACTCCAGATCCGAGGTCGCGCAAGCTGAT
>JBBQUS010000057.1:0-33643 GCA_038212235.1 Pyrinomonadales bacterium | reverse complement strand
GGCTGTCTGCAGAGGATTACGAGTCGAGAGGGCACTTACAATATGCGGTTAGGCAAGCACTCGCGGCGTTTGGAAAAAGTCTGAGAATAAGATTTTCAGGCTTCAAACATAGTTCAGTTTAATTGTGAACGACTACTTATTTGCCGAGTTTACAATCCAACAATTGTTAGATGCTTCTCAAAGATAATCGCTATTAGTAGGGTAAAACTAAAAATTACGACGAATAGTTTATGTCAGCGGGAAAAACGATTTTCGTTTGCTAATCGTATAAAATTTAAACTGTGTCAAGGAGATAGGTTTTGAGAAAGTTTATTTTTTATGTCGCGCTTGCGGTTGCCGCGACGCTTCCCGGTTTGATTGTCAGGTTGACTGGAACACATCTAGCGACGCTGCCAACTGTGGTTATCTTTTTTGCCGCTATCTTAGGCGCGGGATTTCTGCTGTCGTGGGGCGCGGAAGCGGCGGAACAACACGTTTCGCGCGGGCTGGCGGTGGCGGTGCTGGCTTTGATTACCGTTTTGCCCGAATACGCGGTAGATATTTATTTCAGCTATCAAGCAGGCTTGCATCCTGATTCGCAGTATGTCGGATTTGCCGCCGCGAATATGACGGGCGCGAACCGTCTGCTCGTCGGCACGGGTTGGTCGCTGATCGTTTTGCTCTTTTGGTGGCGAAGCGGCCAGCGCGGCGTTCAGCTTTTTCCGCAAAATAGTGCCGAAATTGTCTTTCTCGCGCTTTCGAGCATTTACGCTTTTGTCATCGTCATCAAAGACCGGATAGACATTTTCGACACGCTTTTTCTCGGCGCAATCTTCGCCGCTTATCTGTGGCGCGTCAGTCGGATGGAAAAAGATGACGACGATGAAGAAGAAATTGAAGTCGGCCCGGCGGCTGTTTTAGAAACTCTGCCGAAGAAACAACAGTATATTGTAATTGCCGCGCTGGCCGTCTTCGCCGCTTTTGTCATTATCGCGACGGCTGAACCCTTCGCCGAATCGTTAATTGCGGGAAGCCGCGTGATTGGGATCAACGAGTTTCTGGTTATTCAATGGGTTGCGCCGCTCGCGGGCGAATCGCCGGAAATCATCATTACTATTCTTTTTACGCTCGCCTTGCGTCCGACCATCGCGTTCGGAGCTTTAATCAGCGACAAAATCAATCAATGGACGCTGCTCGTCGGGATGATTCCGCTGGCATACTCTCTGGGCGCGGGAACAATCGCGGCGCTGCCGCTCGATTTGCGCCAGCGCGAAGAATTCTTTTTAACGGCGGCGCAGTCGTTGTTTGGTCTTGCCCTAATCCTCTGCCTACGTCTTAGTTTGAAAAGCGCGTTTGCATTGCTCGGTTTATTCTTAGTGCAATTCGGTTTGGCATTTTATTTTCATAACGACGAAAGCCGGACAATCGTTGTGCTGACTTGTATGGCTTGGCTCTACCTCATTTTAGCCGCCGGAATATTTACTTGGAATTATCGCTGTTTGATTGAATGTTTCCGCACCGGACTGTTTACGCAAACTGCTCCAAAGGTTGTGTGATGTGTTCTAAAAGTAGTTTTTGGATTAAGTAAAATAGTGGATTTGTTGCGCTTTGGCAAAAGATGTGCCAAGGATTGAGAGCGCATCTAATAAGTAATTGGACGTGAGGGCGAAACAGCGACTTTGTTTTCACGTTGTCAGTTAAACTTTAGTTTGCGTGTTAGCGGTTTCGCCGCGCTTCAACTTAATCGTTCGGTGTTTCGTGTTTAATCTGGAGTTCTTTTGCGACAGCATCAATTAGGTGCTTGGATCTCGCTCAATGCCGCCGCTATGCTTTTTCTAGTTTTGTGAATATTCTACTTAGAAATTTGAAATTACGGTCACGCCAATCTCTCCATTAATGAACATTGAAATCATTCCGGCGATCCGAGAGCATGAGCAAGTTTTAGCTAACTTGGTTGAGTTATACGCGCATGATTTCAGCGAGTTTGTTGATCTCAAACTCAACGCTGATGGCCGTTTCGGTTATGAATCCCTTCCATTATATTGGCAAGAACCTGATCGCTATCCATTTCTCATTAAGGTTGATAATGAACTGGCTGGATTTGTCTTTGTGCGCCGAGGCTCGCAAATCTCCGCTGATCGGGATGTGTGGGATATGACAGAATTCTTTGTCGCGCGTGGTTATCGGAAACTCGGAATCGGGACGCAGGCGGCGCATACGGTCTGGCGACAATTTCCGGGAAAGTGGGAAGTCCGCGTGATCAATCGGAATCAACCGGCAAAGGAATTTTGGGCGCGCGCGATTGCGGAATTTGTTGGTAAAACGATTGCTCCGACTGCCTTTGAAAAGAGCGGTGCGGGCTGGCATCTTTTCTCATTCGAATCTCACTACGCCGCATAACAACTTAATTGTATGATGCTGAAAGAGCTACGCCGCAGAATTCAAATGTTGATTTCTAATTTTACGGCAGAATAATTCTGCGGTCAGCCCTTCCAAAATATATGGGCACGGTTCGCGGCGAGAATTCACGTTTTACTGGCGAGCGAAGCAAATCTTGGCGTTGTCATTCGGCGCGGGCCGTCCAAACAAGTTTGCACAGTTCTCTGGGATCGAAAGCGTGACGAATTCAGAGTCGGGCAATGGCTCAAGGGGCGCATCTACGAGCGCCGGAGCGATTTATCTCCAGACGGAAAATACTTGATTTATTTTGCGATGAACGGAAAATGGGACTCCGAAGCCAAGGGCGCTTGGACTGCAATTTCGAGAGCGCCATACCTAAAAGCGTTAGCGCTGTTTCCAAAGAGCGATTGCTGGCATGGAGGCGGTTTGTTTACCGGAAAAAGATCGTACTGGCTCAATGACGGTTATGGACACACTGTGCTTCGCGATACGAGCGAAATTCAACGCGACTTGAATTTTAGTCCCGACGGTTATTACGGAGGGGAATGTCTCGGCATCTATTACCCGCGCCTGCTTCGTGACGGATGGAAATTTGCAGAACCGGTCAGCGATGCGAAGCGGAAAAATCTCTCCATTTTCGAAAAACCTGTTCATCGCGGATGGATATTGAGGAAAATCGCTCATGCGCAAACCGGCGCTCCGGTTGGAAAAGGATGTTACTGGGATGAACACGAACTTTTGCACCCTGCAACCGGCCAGCAAATTAAATATCCTGATTGGGAATGGGCGGAAGTTGATGGAAAGCGGCTCATCTGGGCCGAAAACGGCAAGCTGTTTGCGGGACGAATCGGGAAGGAAGGGCTGGTTGACAAAGCCGAACTCTTTGATTTTAATGAAATGACTTTTGAATCAATCGAAGCGCCCTATTAATCACAACTCCAATTAACAATTGAATCTTTTCACGAGAGTTGATTTGGCTGTTGTCAGTCTTTAATATTATAAAAAGTGATTGAGAAAAATGCTTGAGACAATTCGACAATTATTTGCTCATGACGAGTGGGCCAACGCCCGTATTTTAGGAGCTGTCAGGTCTGCGCCGCACCTTCATCAGAAAACTCTCCAGATACTTGCGCACCTGCTTGTTTCCGAAAAGGTCTGGTTGCAGCGTCTCAAGGGCGAAGATACTTCGGCAGCAAATAAATCACCTGAGTTCTCATACGACGACTGTGAAAAATTAGCTGCTGAAAATCAGAAACTATACGCCGAATTTCTCGGTTCGCTTGACGAAGATAATTTGCGCTCACCCGTCACCTACAAAAATTTCAAGAACGTTGAATTCCGCACACCGGTTGGAGAAATCCTGATGCACGTTGCCGTTCACGGGACATATCACCGGGGACAGGTTACTCTTTCCATTCGCGAAGAAGGAGGCACGCCGGTCAATACAGATTTCATTACCTTTGTCCGTGAAAGTTCGGGCGGACAGTCTGCCCCGCGCGCCTGATTCTGAAATCAATTCGAGTTACTTGTGCGTGAATGCTGCGCCAGGATATTGGCAAGGCGAGGCTTAATAAATATGAATCATCAACATCTTTATGAATTAACAGTTAGATGGACAGGCAACAGAGGTGAAGGAACGAGCGGTTATCGTTCTTACGACCGCAGCCATACAATCGAATCCGCTAACAAACCGGAGATTTTAGGTTCGTCCGATGCGGCTTTTCGAGGTGACAAAACCAAATATAATCCGGAAGATTTGCTGGTGGCTTCGCTTTCGGCCTGTCACCTGCTCTCGTATCTGCATCTTTGCGCCGATGCCGGAATAGTCGTGGTTGATTACACCGACAATGCGGTCGGGACGATGGTTCAAACCGCTGACGGCGGCGGGCATTTCGTCGAAGTTATGCTCCGACCGCAAGTCACCGTCGCCGAGCAATCAATGATTGAAAAAGCCCGCGAACTGCATGAAAAGGCGCACAAACTTTGTTTTATTGCCGGCTCATGCAATTTTCCGGTTCATCACGAACCGGTGATTCAGTCGGTTTAAAGAATTATAAAGCTGGAGAGTATGTAAAATGAGAGATTTAGCGATTCGTCTGGAAAACCGACCCGGTGCTTTGGCTGAAATGGGAGAGGCGCTGGGAAACGCCGGAGTCAGCGTTGAAGGCGGCGGAGCCTTTGTTTTTGAAGGTCAGGGGATTGCGCATTTTCTCTTTGAAGACGCAGCGGCCGCCCGCCAAGCACTCTCCGACAAAGGAATCGAAGTTCTCGCAGACCGAGAAGTCCTCGTCCAAAAACTCAAACAGGATCAGCCCGGACAACTGGGGAAATTGTCACGCCTGATGGCCGAAGCCGGAGTTAATATCGAGTTGCTGTATAGTGATCATCAAAACCAGTTAATCCTTATCGTTGACGATTTGGAAAAAGGTCGCGCCGTTTCCGAAGCGTGGAAAAGAAGCATCAGAGAAACATAGTTGAGGTCACGCCAAAGAAAAAAAGCAGTTAACGGAGGTCGGACAGTTTTTCTGCGCGCCGCTTTTATTGTGCCGGATAAAGTGCTGTACGATAAATCGTTTTAATCAACCCCGAAGACATCGCATAATTTTCTAATGAACCAGCCGGTTTTAAATTTAGCTGAACCTGCCACCAAAATTCTCGGGCGGCGCGGCGAAGAGCTGGCGGCCTGTTTTATCGAGCAAAAAGGATACCGTCCGGTCGCGGCCAATTTTACGGTTCCGGTCGGACGCAATCGGCGCGGCGCTCAGGTTTATACCGAGATTGATCTGATTGCTTACGACGGTGAAACGCTCTGTTTTATCGAAGTCAAAACGCGCAGCTCAAACGAATTTGCCAATCCCGAAGCGGCCGTTAATCTTCGCAAACAACGCCAGATTATTCGCGCCGCTCGCGTTTACCGGCAATTTTTCGGTGTTCGCGAAGCGCCTTTTCGTTATGATGTAGTTGGAATCGTCGTTCCCGCCAATCAAAAACCGAAGATTGAGCTGTTTAAAGGATTCTGGACGGAAAGCAAATTTCACAAGACGCGATGGACGCATGGCGATAAATACTAAATCGGTTTTTTCAAATTCCTGCAGAATTATTCAAGTATATTTTTTCCCCGCCGATAAGTCTTGTGGCAAAATCTGTTCAAATCTTTCTCACTAAAGATTTATTCCGACTTTTTAAATCCACCGCATTTTCCATATTTTTTATGTCTCTACTTAAAAAACATCCCTGCGATTGTCAAACAGGAAACCGGACGCTCATTTTGCTCGCCAAAGACTTTGAAGAAAAATATCCCGAACTCGTTTTTTTTGGAAACACTGAAGATTGGACTTATTTAGCGGATTTTGGCGTTGTCCAAGTTGAAGTCGGCGCTAATCGCCAATGGACTGGAACGATTGATGTTTTTAATTTCCTGCGCACTGTAATTTTCGATCAAGGACGTTTGTCCGAAATCCGCGCCGGATGGCTCAAAAATCGTCAACCGCTGGCCTCGCAAATTGTTCAACTGATTTATGATGCGGTCCCGATTACAGATTTTGCGCCCGAAGGCAGTTCCGAATTGCTCGAAATGTTTGAGCAACGCCGGATCGAAACTTGGTTTCAACCGGTCGTTGAAGCGCGCGGCGAAAAGATTTGGGGTTATGAGTGTTTAATGCGCGGGCGGAAAACGGACGGCAGCTTGGTTGGAGCACCGCAATTGCTTGAATGGGCGCGAGCGGAAAATCTAATTTTTATGCTTGACCGCGTGTGCCGGGAAACGCATCTCGAAAACGCCGGGCGGCTAGGGCTTGATTCGGATGTCAAATTTTTGATTAACTTTCTGCCAACCGCAATTTATCAGCCGCAATTTTGTTTGCAAACTTCTCTGGCCGCCATGCGGAAAAGCGGATTGATGCCGTCACAGATAATTTTTGAAGTGGTTGAGAGCGAAAAAGTCGCCGACCACGAGCATTTGCGCAAAATTTTAGAGTTTTATCGGCAATCCGGTTTTGGCGTCGCCCTCGATGATTTAGGCAGCGGTTACGCCGGGCTTTCTTTGCTCGGCGATTTGCAGCCGGATTTAATCAAAATTGATCGCGAAATAGTTGCCAAATCAACCGGTTCAAAATTTCATCGCGACATTTGCGCTTCGCTCATTAAACTCGGCAAGGACAACGGACAAATTGTCTTGGCCGAAGGAGTCGAAACGGCTGAAGAGAAAGCTTTGATGAATCAGCTCGGCGTTGATCTTTTTCAAGGTTATTTTTTCGGCAAACCTGATCCTCAACCAATGACGCAGTTTCAATTGCAAAACAGTTTCGCCGTACAAAGTCTGCAAACGGTTTAAAGTTTGTTGCTGAAATCGTTTGCAACCTTTTAATTTGCGACTCCGTAAACCACTTTGCTAAGCTAGCAAAAATTCTTTCCTTTTATTACGGAGTTTCCAAAATGTTCAAACAAGTTTGTCCTTTCCTAGCAGCCGCAGGTCTCTGTTTGACGGTTTTTTTTGTTTTTAACCTAAACATCTCGGCGCAAAACGGTTTGCCGCCGCTGATTGACCGCGAGCTGTTGTTTGGCAACCCGGAAATCGCGGGCGCGCAAATTTCGCCCGACGGCAAATTTATTGCTTTTATCAAACCCTATAAAGACACGCGCAATATCTGGGTCAAACGGGTGGACGAGCCTTTTGAAAAAGCCAGACTGATTACCAACCGCACCGACCGCCCGATTCCGAATTATTTCTGGTCGCGCGACGGCAAGTATATTTTGTTTACGCAGGATAAAGGCGGCGACGAAAATTATAACGTTTACGCGGTCAATCCGAACGACGCGGTCAAATCCGGCGATGAAGTTCCCGCCGCCAGAAACCTGACCGACGCGCAAAAGGCGCGGGCCGAAATCTTTGCCGTTCCGAAATCAGACCCCGACGCGATTTATGTCGGCTTAAATGACCGCGATCCGGCCTGGCACGATCTTTATAAAGTCAAAATCTCGACCGGAGAGCGCACTTTGATCAACAAAAACACCGACCGTCTGGGCGGAGTGATTTTCGACAACAACGATAAATTGCGGCTGGCCGTGCGGACGACGGAAAAAGGCGAGACTGAAATCATGCGCGTGGACGACGTGGGGAAATTTACCAAAGTGTATTCGTGCGGCGTTTTTGAAACTTGCGAACCCGTTCGCTTTAACAAAGACAACACGCGCGTTTACCTGCAGACCAACAAAGGCGATAACGCTGATTTGATCAGCCTGATTTTGTTTGACCCGATGACGATGAAGGAAGAAGTGGTCGAAAGCGATCCGCTGAAACGGGTGGATTTCGGCAGCGCCGCGTTTTCGGATGTTACTAACGAGCTAATATTCACTTCTTACAACGACGAGAAAAACCGTTATTACTGGAAAGATAAAAAATACGAAGCCGACTATAACCTGCTCAAAAAACGTCTGGGTGAGCGAGAAATAACATTTGACTCTTCGACTGCCGACGAACAGGTGTGGCTGCTGACGACTTACAGCGATGTTGACCCCGGAACCAAGTGGATGTTTGACCGCAAGTCCAAGAATCTGACGACACTTTATCAATCACGCGACAAGATTAATCGCGCGGATCTGGCTCCGATGACGACGGTGCGCTACAAATCTTCCGACGGTTTGGAAATTCCGGCTTATCTGACGCTGCCCAAAGGCGTTCCGGCGAAAAATCTGCCGCTCGTCGTCTTTCCGCACGGCGGCCCGTGGGGACGCGATTCGTGGGGCTACAACAGCTATGCGCAGTTTCTGGCCAATCGCGGTTACGCCGTCTTATCACCCAATTTTCGCGCCTCGACCGGTTACGGCAAGAAATTTTTAAACGCCGGAAACAAAGAGTGGGGGCAAAAAATGCAAGACGATTTGACCTACGGGGTTAAATATCTGGTCGCCAACGGAACGGTTGATCCAAAGCGCGTCGGAATCATGGGCGGCAGCTACGGCGGTTACGCCACGCTCGCCGGCGTCGCCTTTACGCCTGATTTATACGCGGCGGCGGTGGCGATTGTCGCTCCGTCCAATCTGGAAACGCTGCTTGAAACAATTCCGCCGTATTGGGAAGCGATTCGCGCGACATTTTACGAACGCATGGGCAATCCGAACACCCCTGAAGGCAAAGCGCAGCTAAAAAAACAATCGCCGCTTTTTGCTGCCGACAAAATTAAAACTCCGCTCTTTGTCGTCCAGGGAGCCAACGATCCGCGCGTCAATATCCGCGAAGCTAATCAAATCGTGGTCGCGCTGCGTGACCGCGGTTTTCCGGTCGAATATATGGTCGCGCCCGACGAAGGACACGGGTTTGCTCGCCCCGTCAATAACATGGCGATGATTGCCAAGTCAGAAAAGTTTTTGGCGAAATACCTTGGCGGACGCTATCAGGAATCAATGACGCCGGAAGTTGCCAAACGTCTGGCTGAAATCACAGTTGATCCGAAAACCGTTCAGCTGGCCGCTAAAAAAGTCGAGACGAACGCGGCTCCCACCGTTGATGCCAATGGTAAATGGAATTTGACGGCGAACGCGGGCGGTCAGGAAATTCCGATCTCGCTCGAACTCAAACAGGACGGTGCGAATCTCTCAGGCGCCCTTAGTTCGGCGATGGGCGGCGGGACAATCGAAAGCGGTAAGGTAAGCGGCAACGCCCTCACCGCAACTGCCAAAGTCGAGGTTCAGGGACAGCCGATGGAACTGCAAATCGAAGGCACGATTGACGGCGGCAAAATGACCGGCACAATGTCCGGGCCGGGGCTACCGGAGATCACCTTTACGGCTACCAAAGCAAACTAAAAGCCATTCGGAAG
The DNA here is from genome assembly GCA_038212235.1 of Pyrinomonadales bacterium. Lineage (GTDB taxonomy): Bacteria > Acidobacteriota > Blastocatellia > Pyrinomonadales > Pyrinomonadaceae > JBBQUS01. The sequence goes on along the minus strand of JBBQUS010000057.1, from coordinate 24,446 downwards.
CTTGGTTTAAAAACAAAAGGGGAGGCGCTTTTGAAAGCTTTCAAAAGCGCCTTTTTTTTATTTTAAATTGGAGATTTAACTTTGATTTAAGGTTTCAAAAGTTGCATTTTGAGGATAAATAGTTATGCTTACTTTTTCCCCGAGAAATTTTTAGTTAATCATAAAACAGTCGCGCCTTGCTCAATCTGTTTGCTCGACCGTTGCCAATAAAACTTTTTTAGAGGATTTTGAGAACTCATGACTATCAATCGCTTTACCATCAAATCATTCGTTCGTCCATTTACGCAAGCGGCCATCATTGCCGCTTTTTTTGCGGCTTTTTTAGTTTCCCCAACGCAATTTCGCGTTGAGGCGCAAACCGCTCTCGAATCTTCGTCCGCACCGGTTTCAACAATTGTCCACAATCAAATTCTAGAGCAATTTATCCGCAACAACTCTGCTTCTGTTCAAAAGAAAAACAATAAAGAACTGGTTTCGCCAAACATCGTCGTTAGCCAGGTTTACGGCGGGGGCGGCAACAGCGGCGCAACTTATCGAAACGATTTTATCGAGCTGTTTAACCGAGGCAACGCGGCTGTCACCATCACCGGCTGGTCGGTGCAGTATTTTTCAGCTGCAGGTGGCGCGGGCGGCTCAACTTCTCTGACCGGAACCCTGCAGCCGGGTCAATATTATTTAGTCCAGGAAGCGGCCGGAACCGGCGGGACAGCAAATTTGCCGATGCCCGACGCAACCGGGACACTTAATCTGAGCGGAACCAGCGGCCGCATTGATCTGATAGATGCGGGCAGCGTCTTAGTTGACCGGGTTGCCTACGGGACGGCAACTCCGGCCGAAGGAACGGCGACACCGGCGTTGACCAATCCAACCGCGGCGCGTCGGTTAGCCAATGGCTGCACCGACACAGATAACAACAGCGCCGATTTTGAAATTATCACGGCTTTTCAAACCGGCAATCCGCGCAATATCGCTTCGCCCGTTAATGTCTGCGGCGGGCCGCCGACATTGAATTTGTCAATCAACGACGTTTCGGTTCTCGAAGGAAATTCGGGAACAACTACGGCAGCTTTTACCGTTTCGCTTTCGTCTCCCGCCCCGACCGGCGGGGTGACTTTTGATATTGCGACCGCCGACGGCACGGCGACCGTTGCCGATAATGATTACGTCGCCAGAAATTTAACCGGACAAACTATTCCGGCGGGAAGTTCGACTTATACGTTTACAGTCACGATCAACGGCGATACGACGCTTGAACCGGACGAGACTTTTCTGGTTAATGTGACCAACGTTGTCGGCGCGGGCGTCACTGACGGTCAAGGCGTCGGCACAATTACCAACGATGATGCCAATCCGGTTTACACGCGCATTAACGAAATACAAGGGAGCGGAAACGTTTCGCCGATTGCCGTCGGGACAACCGTCACGACGCGCGGCATCGTCACGGCGCGGCGCAGTAACGGCTTTTTCGTTCAATCGCAAAGCTCTGATGTTGACGCGGATCCAAACACATCCGAAGGCGTTTTTGTTTTCACCTCAACCGCGCCTCCGGCAGTTGCCGCGCTTGGGAATTTGGTTGAAGTCATCGGCAAAGTCGCCGAGTTTATTCCATCCGCCGATCCGACTTCGCCTTCGATTACCGAGTTGAACAATGTCACGGGCGTCACGCCGATTTCGACCGGAAACACTCTGCCCGCTCCGGTTGTTTTAACCGCCGCCGACACAAATCCGGCGGGCGGCGTCAATGTTTTGGAAAAATACGAAGAGATGCGGGTTCAGGTTAATTCGCTGAGAGTAGTCGCGCCAACCGGAGGCTCCGTCAATGAAACGATGGCAACCTCAACCAGCAACGGCGTTTTCTTTGGCGTCGTGAACGGAATCGCTCGCCCGTTCCGCGAAATAGGCTTGGAAATTCTCAATCCGCTGCCGGCTGGCGCGCCCGCCAACATTCCGCGTTTTGACATCAACCCGGAACGCATCAGAGTCAATAGTTTCGGGCAAACCGGCGGAACGGCGATTGATGTAACGACCGACGCGACGGTCACCAATCTGGTCGGCGTGCTCGATTACGCTTTCCGCGCTTACACGATTTTGCCCGACCCGGCTTCGCCGCCGACTGTTTCCGGCAATATTTCCGCCATCGCGGTTCCTGTTCCGACAGATGCGCAAATGACTGTGGCAAGCTTTAATCTGGAAAGATTTTTTGACAACGTCAACGATCCGGCCATCGGCGAGCCGGTTTTGACGACTGCCGCTTTTAATAATCGTCTGAACAAAGCATCGCTGGCGATTCGCAACGTTTTGCGAACACCTGATGTGCTGGCTGTGGTTGAAATGGAGAACATCACAACGCTTCAATCTTTGGCGACGAAAATCAACGACGATGCGGTAGCAAATTCTCAGCCGAATCCGAATTATCAGCCGTATCTGGTCGAAGGCAACGACGTCGGCGGTATTGATGTCGGGTTTTTGGTCAAATCCGCCAGAATCACCGTAGTTGACGTGACGCAGTTTGGCAAAACGACAACTTACACCAATCCGAACACGGGCGCGCAAGACCTTTTAAACGACCGTCCGCCGCTCGTTTTAAGAGCCAACGCGCAGCTCGCTGACGGCTCAATGTATCCGTTTACGGTGATTGCCAATCATCTGCGTTCCCTCCTTGGGATTGACGATGAAACTCCGGACGGAGCGGGCACGGCGGGCGGACGAGTTCGCGCCAAGCGCCGCGCTCAGGCCGAATATCTGGCTAATTTAGTTCAGTCCAGACAAACTGCCGATCCGACCGAGAAAATTATTGTCGTCGGTGATTTTAACGCGTTTCAGGTTAATGACGGTTATGTTGATGTGCTGGGAACAATCAAGGGAACTCCGGCGCCGGCCGATCAGGTTGTTTTGGCTTCGGCTGATCTGGTTAATCCCGATTTAATTAATCTGGAAGAAATGCTGCCGAACCCGTCTCTGGTGGCGACTAATCAAAATTATTCGTATGTTTTTGACGGCAACGCGCAGACAATTGACCATGTTTTGATTACGCAAAATCTACAGTCACGCGTGACCGATTTTCGTTACGCCCGGCTCGACGCGGATTTCCCCGAAATTTATCGCAACGATCCGAATCGCCCCGAACGCATTTCTGACCATGATGCGGCAGTCGCGTATATTTCACTCGCCGCGGCGACCGCCAACCTGACCGGCAGAATTACCACCTCAACCGGCAGATCCGTTTACAACGTTATCGTAACGCTGACTGATGATGTCACCGGCGAAGTCCGTTATGCGAGAACCGGCATCACCGGCGATTACCGTTTCTTAGGCGTCGCGGCCAATCGCAATTACACTATTGCTCCGGCTGATTTCAAACGCGTTTATCAACCCGCCAGTCAATCCATCTTTGTCGGCGGCAATCTGGAAAATATTAATTTCACTGCCAGTCACCCATAAGATTGGTGGATTAAATTTAAAAATCCCGCAAAGCACACACGCTTTGCGGGATTTTTTATTTTGTAGGGGCATGGGCTTGTCCTCGGCCCAATGAGCCGAAGGCGAACAACGCATTCATTTCCACGAACATTAATTAATCAAAATATTTTCTGATTTACAAACAATTATCGCGTCAGCAAGACCAAGCGTTGATTGGGTGGAGACAAGCCCGCACCTCTACATCTGTTTAAAACTGCGGGGCAGTTTCGGGTCGGTCAAAATCACAAAATCGCCTGCATCGGTGTCATTCGCTTTGTCAAAATTCGGAAAATTCTCTGCCGATTTCATGGTAATTACCACGACGCGCGCCTGCGAATTATATTTTAATAAATGTTCGACCGTGCCCAAACGGTTTTCGCTGTGGAAAGCGCCGTTGAGATGAACGACTAGGGCGTTTTTATTTTTCTTGAGCGTTTTGGCAATCGAATCCGCCATCGTCGCGTCCCAGAGCGATTGCGAATCGAGAATGTTGGAAAGCATATGGGTTACATTGCCGCCAACGCCTGTCATGAGAGCATTGAATTTAGCGGTGTATTTTGGCGAAGCCTGATTGTACGGGAGCGGAGCGAGCCAAGATTTAGCTTCCGGCGATAACGCAACGAGCGATTCGCGGCCAAGTCGCGAGACGCGGTTGACGTAGCGGCGCGGCGCGTTGGCGGCGACGACCGGAATTTTGCTGGTTTTGGCAAATTCGACGAGCGGGCGGTAATCCGTTTTGTAATTATTCCAGGCGCGCGACTGCTGGACGAAATTGCTCTCGTTGATTAAATCCTGCAAATATTCGTCAACCACAATTTGCGAATCGCGCTCAAACATTTCCAGCGAAAGAATGACGGGGCGCGATTTACCGTATTTTTCAAACGCTCGATTGATAACTTCAAATTCGAGCTGATGCGCCGTTGGATCGTCGTGATTTTCGCCGAGGAAAACGACGTCGGCATGATCCAGAGCCGAAACGATCTGCTCAATCTTGACGGCGTTTCCAGCGTGATCAAACGCTCTAAAATTATCTTCCGTAAGCGGCGTTTGCGCGTTGAGTGTGGAAAGCATAAAGGCAGCTAAAAACCAAACCAGAGTGATTTTTTTCATAACTTTTTGACAATAAACCGGAAAACGAGGTTTTGCAAAGATTCTTCCGATGTTGTATTTGTTTTGAGCAATGGCTAAACAAATCAAATTAATGTTGGTGGCGGGCGAAGCCTCCGGCGATTCACACGCCGCGCATCTGGTTGAACGGCTTCGCGAAATGGCGCCCGACGTTGATTTTTCATTTTTCGGTTTGACCGGGGAAAAAATGCGCGCCGAAAGAGTTGAAACAATTGTCAGGGCGGATGATCTGGCGATTATGGGCTTGCTCGAAATCGGGCGGGCGCTGTCAAAATTCTGGCGTGTTTTTCAGGCTTTAAAAAAAGCGGCGGTTGAGCGTAAACCGGATGCCGTCGTTCTGATAGATTTCCCGGACTTTAATCTGCCGCTCGCCAAATCGCTCAGGAAACTTGGCTTTAAAATTATTTATTATGTTTCGCCGCAGCTCTGGGCGTGGCGCTCGCACCGCGTTCGCGCCGTTCGCCGCGACGTTGATTTGCTGCTTGCGATTTTGCCGTTTGAAAAGAAATGGTACGCGCGGCGCGGTTTTTCCCGCGTCGCATACGTCGGGCATCCGATGGTCGGAGAAATTAGCCCGAATCTGAGCCGCGAAGCGTTTTGCCGCAAACATGGGCTAAATTCAGCCGAACCGATTATTTCCCTGCTGCCCGGCAGTAGGCGCAAAGAAATTGCGCGAATTTTGCCGCCAATGCTTGAGGCCGCCGATATTTTGCGGCGAGAAATCCCAACAATTCAATTTGTCATCGCGCAAGCCGCAACCCGCACGCGCGGCGAGATTGAAGAAATAATTAAAACTTCAAACTCCAATTTACAGACATTTGTGATTGCCCAAAACGAGACGCGCGAGACGCTTAACGCTTCGGACGCGGCGGCGGTGGCGAGCGGAACGGCGACGCTTGAAACGGCTCTGGTCGGAACGCCTCTGGTCGTCTGCTACAAAGTCTCGGCTCATAATTGGCACACTCTGCGTTATTTAATTAATGTGCCGCATTACGGTCTGGTCAATTTAATCGCCGAAGAACGACTGGCAACCGAGTTGATTCAGGGAGATTTAACCGGAGAAAGACTGGCGGCGGAGTTACAAAAACTGCTCGAACCGGATGTTAACCAAGAAATGCGCCGACGCTTGAAGGAAACTGTGGCAAAGCTCGGCAAAGGCGGCGCATCGCGGCTGGCGGCGGAAAAAATTCTGGAGTTTTTACAGATTAAGTTGTAAGCCGCGTTTAAAGGTTTGTTAGAAAATCATAATAGGCCGCAGATAACGCAGATTGAAAGGATTGGAGCAGATAATATTTGTTAAAAATCAGCGAAAACCTGTTAAATCTGCATTATCTGCGGCCTCTTTGGTCAGTTGCTAATTTTCCAAACAGTTTCTAAATGATTCTAGAGAAACTAAGAGCGACAAAGCAGAATCTAAAATTTTCTATCTGACGGGAAAAGCAGGTTCGAGCGCGGTTGGCGCCTCGTCTCCCGAGTACAGAACTTTTTCCAGAAAGAGTCCCGAAGGCGGCGCTGTCCAGGCTGCCGGCTTGTTCGAAAATTTGGTGAGCATTGCTTCAAATTCGGCAACTGTCAGCTGGCCGCGCCCGACTTCGACCAGACATCCGACGATTCTTCTAACCATTTTCCACAAAAAATGACTCGCGCCGATCCGAAAGCAAATCAGTCCGCCGCCGATAAAAAATTTGGCGGTTTCGACCTCGACAATCGTCGAAGCTTCCTCTTTATCCTTTTCGCTAAATGATGAAAAATCGTGGCGTCCGATGATTGTCCGGGCGGCGGCAGCCATTTTGGCAGTGTCCAGAGTGTCTTTAATCCACCAGACATATGGCTTGCCAAACGCTGTCCGGCGCGTGGCAATTTGATAAATGTAATAACGCGATACGGCATCGTGTCGCGCGTGAAAGTTTAGGGGAGCTTCGGCAATCCGTAAAACATTGATGTCGGCGGGCAGCAAATCGTTAAAAGCAAATTGTAAATTTTTCGGACTGGGCGGATTGTTGTTTAAATTAACTTTTAAATGCGCGACCTGAGCGAGCGCGTGAACGCCCGCGTCGGTGCGTCCCGAACCGTTGATTTCGACCCGGTTGGTAAAAAGTTTTTCGGCGGCTTGGGCCAGTTCGCCCTGAACGGTGCGCATGTTCGGCTGACGCTGCCATCCGTGATATCTGGTTCCGTCGTATTCGAGCAATAATTTCCAGGCCTGCATAGACAGTTGTCAGTCACCAGTTAACAGTCAACAGTTAACAATGTTAATTTGAACCTCACAATTATTATTTGTTCAAGTGATTAATTTGCAACTAATAACTGATAACTGTTGACTGTTGACTGTTATTCAAACTGTTTTCTGAAATCTTCAAACGTTTGCCGCAATCCGGCAATCTCGTTTGATAAAAGCTCGATTTTCTCTTCGAGTTGAGAGATTTTATCCGAGCCGGAAATCCGAGCCGAAGTGGTTTCAAAAACCGATAAATCCGGCTCGCCCGATATCAAATGCGCGTATCGAGCTTCTTTCTGGCCCGGTTGGCGCGGCAGTTTGACCACCAGATTGTCCGGTTCTCTAACGGATAAATTATGGAGCGTTTCTTCGGCCTCACCCAAGTTTGAAAATTCATACATCCGGCTCGCCCGCTCGCGCAGTTCTCCGAGCGTTTGCGCCCCGCGCAGCATCAGCACCGAAACCAGCGCGGTTTCGGCAAAATTTAACTCAAAAACTTCCGGCAAAAGATGTTTGTATTTGAGCACCCGACCCCCCGCTCCGTGAAAAATATAAACCAAATTTTTTTCGCGCAGCGAATCAATCGCCGGGCTAACCGTTTCTTCGTCGTAATTAACTACGGGGTCGCGATTTGTTTTCTGGTTGCACGCTTGCACCAGCGCGTTAAGCGTCAGCGGATAATATTCCGGCGTAGTTAGTTGTTTTTCAACCAAAGCCGCTAAAACACGGACTTCGGTTTCATTTAAAATCATCGGCATAAACAGAAGTTTGTCTTGCGAGTAAAATTCGAGTTTTGATTGTAGCTTTGTTTGGTTTAAAGGTAAATTTCAAGGGTCGAAAGTTATCTACTATGACTTCTTGCTTTTGGTACGTTCGGCGGGGTTGTTTGGCATTATCAATAATCGCTTGGTCATTTGCCGGATAAAATCCGAATAAGCTGTTTGAACTAAATCGCTTGCCAAAAGTGATTCGGATTGTGTATCATCTAGTTTTCCTTCGGGACGCTCGTGGTTTTCCGGTGGGTTTCGCGCCCACTTTTTATTTTGCTCGCAAAACGGTTTTTGGACGAATGGACAAGCTCAAAACAGCCGACAGAATCAGAGAGATTGCCGAGCGAGTAACGGCTGAAATCAATCTGGAGCTGGTCAATGTTGAAGTCGTCGGCAGTGAACGTCAACTGATTGTTCGGGTTATTATTGACAAACAGGATGAATCCGGCAATTCGGTGGTTACACATGCCGAATGCGCCGCGATCAGTCTGCATCTTGGAACAATCCTCGATGTCGAAGATTTTATTGATCCGGCGTACAATCTCGAAGTTTCATCGCCCGGAATTGAACGGGAGCTTTTCAAGCTCGCTGATTACGAACGCTTTGCCGGCAAATCGGCTAAAATCAGAACGCGCCAGCCGATAGATAATCAGCGTAATTTTCGCGGACGCATTGGCGGCGTCACCGGCGAAACAGTCGTCTTTGACGATAAAACAACCGGACAGGTTTTAATTCCCTTGGCGATTATCGCCAAGGCTAATCTTGAAATAGATTTAACAGAAGAACTCAAAAGAAATGGTTAATTGCTAATGGTCAATTGTTTCAAAACATTCACCATTCACCATTCACCATTCACCATTAATAACAATGTCAATCGCGCAGAATATTGATGCCTTAGTCAAAGAATACAACATTGACCGCGATCTCGTGATCGAGGCGATGAAAGATGCAGTCAAGGCGGCGGCCCGCAAACAATTTAAGATTCAGGACAAAGGCGATTCTCTCCAGGTGGATTGGAATATGGAGGACGGCTTGGTCGAAATTTCGGTGATGAAGACAGTCGTCGAAGAAGTTCTGACACCGAGCGTCGAATTATCACTCGCCGAAGCACAGGAACTCGCCGGTGACTCGGCCGACGAAATCGAACTTGGCGACCAGCTCGGCATCCCGCTCCCGACCGAAGAATTGGGACGCATCGCCGCTCAAACCGCCAAACAGATTCTCGTCCAAAAAGTGCGCGAAGCGGTGCGCGAAAACATTTACGAACAATATATTGATAAAGTCGGCGATTTGATTAACGGAACGGTCAAGCGGTTTGAACGCGGCGACATCATCGTTGATTTAGGAACAATGGAAGCCCTGCTGCCAAAAAACGAGCAGGTCAGAGCCGAAACCTGGAATCAATCAGAACGAATTCGCGTCGTCATCGAACGAGTGACGAGAGACCCGAAAGGACAGCAGATTATCGTTTCTCGGTCTTCGCCCGAATTAGTCAAGCGGCTTTTTGAAATGGAAGTTCCGGAGATTTATGACGAAACGGTGATGATCAAAAGCGCTGTTCGCGAACCCGGCGAACGCGCTAAAATCGCCGTCGCCTCAAATGAAAAGGACGTTGATCCGGTTGGAGCGTGTGTCGGGATGAAGGGATCGCGCGTCCAGTCAATTATCCGGGAATTGCGCGGAGAAAAGATTGATATCATCGAATGGTCTGATCAGCCGACGGTTTTTGCGGCCAACGCTTTAAGCCCGGCCAAAGTCTCACAGGTTCGCATTACCAATATCGAGAGTCATAAAATGGAAGTGATCGTTAACGAAGATCAGCTTTCACTGGCAATCGGTAAAAAAGGTCAAAACGTCCGGCTGGCGACTAAGCTGGTCGGTTGGGATATTGATATTCGCAACGAAAAAGAACTGCGCCAAGAAATCACTCTGCAAATGGGTAAAATGCTGGCGACGGGCGGCGAAGTTCCGCTCTCGGCAGTTGAGGGCCTAACGGCTTCGCAAATCGAAGATCTGAAATCCAAAAACATTACAGACATTGAAAAACTGGCGGCTTTTTCGCTCGATGATTTAGTTGACACACTCGACATCAGCCTCGACGATGCCGAGCGTATCTCAAATTCAGCCAATTTGATTCTCGAAGCCAGCAATGCTTCGGAGAATTCCGCAGATTCGGAAGAAGCGGAAGCGGCCGCAGCGACGGCGACAGTAGGGACGGCAGCCGAAGCGCCGGAAAATGCATCAAATAAAGCGACAACCGACGATCAGACCGACGAAACAAACGAATAAATTAAATTTTTGACGGCTGAATTTTTAATTCAAGCCTTTGTCAGTGAGCGCAGTATAAAATAACGAAAACTAAATGACAGCTGCTAACAAAATTCGAATTTACGAATTAGCCAAAGAAGTAAAACAAGAACCCAAGCGGGTCATCGAAGACGCTCGCAAATTTGGGGTTGATGTGAGCGTGCCTTCCAACAGCGTTCCCAAAGAAGTAGCGGAAAAAATTCGCGAGAAATACGATTTGGGCAAGAAAGAACTCGCGCAAAAACGCTCAATCGTTCTGATTAAAAAACAAAAATCCGATGATTCCGCGCCGATTATAGAGGCTAGTGAAAGCGTCGAAGCGGCACTTTTGCCGGAATCGGTTCAGAAAGCCGCGCTAGAGCCGCAAGCTGCCGCGCCGACGCTCGACAAATCCGTTGTCACCGATGAAAAACCGGCTCCGCGTATTTTCAGGACGGTTTCGAAAAAAGATGTCGAAGCGCAGCAACAGACCGTTGCTCAAACCACGGCCGAGCCGGAGGAAATAATTGCTCCGTTCATTGCCGCTGACCAAAATCAGCAACTGGCCGTTGAGCCGGTCGCAGCTCAACCGGTTGAAGCGTTAGCAGTCGCCGAGCAGCCTTTAGTGCCGGCTAAGATTGAAACTGCCAATGAGCCAAAAGCGGCGAGCGAACAACCGTCCGCGTTGGCAGAAAAACCGGAAGAAAAGGTCGGCGGGCCTAAAGTATTTAATCCTTCGGCAGGTGTGACCCGCTTAAAATTGAACAAAGCCGGACTTAACGCCGGTTTTCGACCGGGCGAGCGGGTCAATATTCCGCAGCCAGTGGCTCCTCCCAAACCGACAATTCCGCCGCCTTTGTCCACTGACAGGAAACCGTTTGAGCGACAGGGACAAAGTGAGCGCCCGAACCGTTTCGGCGGTAATTTTAACAACGGCGGAGTGCAGCAGCAGCAGCGCCCAAGTGACAATCGTCCGCAATTTCGCGGAACTCCCGGCGAAATTGCCAATCCGCAAACGACCTACACTCCGCCGGCCAATAACCGTAATCGCGGGCGCAACGTCAAAGGCGGCAAGCAGGACAAACAAAGTAGAGATAAGTTTGCCGAAAAAGACATTTTCGTGCCCGAACGTCTGACCATCGAGCAGCGTTTGAGAAACCAAGTCGGGACAAAACAGGATGCTGAACTCAAACCGGTTCGTTTGGTTGAAGGCGCAACAGTTAGAGAATTTGCCGAAAAACTCGGCGTGGCTCCGCGCGATATTGTCCAGCTTTTAATCAAACGCGGCATTTTCGCGACTGTCAATCAGCCTTTAAACACTGAGATTGCGACGGATTTGGGCATCAATTTCGGATACGAAGTAACCTTCATGCCGTTCGAAGACATGGTTATCGAGCAGGAGTTTGAAGAACTGCTGGCAACCGATGCGGACGACGTGGAACTGACTCGCGCTCCCGTAGTGACGGTGATGGGTCACGTTGACCACGGAAAAACCAGCCTGCTTGATGGAATCAGACAGGCGAATGTGGCGGGGGGCGAAGCAGGCGGAATTACCCAGCACATCGGCGCGTACAGCGTCTATGTGCCGACTTCGGATAATCCGGCAGAAAACCGTCGCGTCGTCTTTCTAGACACTCCCGGTCACGAAGCGTTTACCATGATGCGCGCGCGGGGAGCGAAAGCAACCGACGTGGTGGTTTTAGTCGTAGCGGCTGACGACGGCGTAATGCCGCAGACAATCGAGGCTATCGAACACGCTAAGGCGGCTAAAGTGCCGATTGTCGTCGCGATTAACAAAATTGATAAACCCGATGCCAGCCCCGATAGAGTCAAGCAGGAATTAACCGCGCAGGGTCTGCAGCCCGTCGAGTGGGGCGGCGAAACCGAAATGGTCGAAGTCTCAGCCAAGAAAAAACAAAATCTCGATGTTTTGCTCGAAACGATTTTGCTGACGGCTGATATTTTGGATTTGAAAGCCAGTCCGACCAGACGCGCTTCGGGTGTTGTGCTCGAATCAAAACTCGACAAAGGACGCGGAGCGGTGGCGACGGTTCTCGTTCAGCAAGGAACATTGCGCGTCGGCGATCCGTTTATCGTCGGCAATTATTCGGGCAAAGTCCGGGCAATGTTTAGCGACCGGGGCGAAATTGTGACCGATGCCGTACCGGCCACTCCGGTTGAAGTGCTTGGCTTGCAGGGCGTTCCGCAAGCGGGCGATCCGCTGCAGGTGGTTGTTGACGTTGACCGCGCTCAGCAAATTTCGAATCAGCGCTTGATGCAGGCGCGTCAAGCCGCTCTGGTGCAAACGACCAAACGCGGCCTCGAATCGCTTGGTCAAGCTGAGTTTAAAGAACTGCTCGTCGTTCTCAAAACCGATGTGCAGGGTTCGATTGAAGTTTTACGGGCGACGCTCGAGAAACTTTCGACCGAAAAAGTCAAGGTCAAGGTTATTCGCTCCGGCGTCGGCGCCATCACTGAATCTGATGTGCTGCTCGCCTCGGCAACACAGGCTGACAGCGCGCAGACGGCGGTCGTGATTATCGGCTTTAACGTGCGCCCCGAAAGCCGCGCGGCCGAAGTCGCTAAATCCGAAACCGTTGATATCCGCCTGCATTCCATTATTTATAAAGTCGAAGAAGAAATTCGCGCGGCCATGATTGGAATGCTCGATGCCATCGAACGCGAAGTCATTTTGGGTCACGCGCTCGTGCAGGAAGTCTTCAAAATCACGCGCGTCGGAACGATTGCCGGTTGCCGTGTGCTGGACGGCGTGATCAAACGAACGGCTAGAGCCCGCTTAATCCGTGACAGCGTGGTTGCGTGGGAGGGCGAAATTGAATCGCTCAAACGCGTTAAGGATGACGCATCTGAAGTGCGCGAAGGGTTTGAATGCGGAATCGGTCTGCGTAATTTCAACGACATCAAAGTTGAAGACCAAATTGAGGCTTTCACTATTGAACGAATTGCCGCAACCGAACTATAATTAAGCGTGATGGGTGAAGGATGAGGGATGAAGTTAACACTGATTTCTTGATTTTCATCCTTCATCCTTCCGCCTTCATCTCCGGTGATGAGACGACCTGAAAAAGTAGCGGAATCGCTCCGCGCGGAAATATCTGAGATTGTCGGCTATGAATTAGAGGATCCACGTCTTTTAAGCGTGACCGTAACCGATGTTCGAGTGGCCGATAATCTACGTGATGCCAAAGTTTTCGTTCTGGTCGAAGGCGATGAAACGGAAATTCAAGCTGCGCTCTCCGCGCTGCATCACGCAGCACCTTACATTCGTAAACAAGTCGCCTTCGCGCTTGATTTGCGGCACGCTCCCATCCTTCATTTTGTGCGTGATATTGTCGAAGAAAAGGCAAACCGCATCGAAGGAATACTCACTCAAATAAATACAGAAAGGCAAAATGAAGAAAAAGGAACAGTGACCGAGTAATCACGAATTTTATCTTTGATCTTCAAATTTTTCCCACTCGCTTAAATGCTAAGTCAAGTAGTTCAGTTAATTGAAAACAAAAAATCCTTCGGCATCACCACCCATATGCGCCCAGACGGTGACGGGATCGGTTCTTCATTGGCGCTTTGCTGGCTGCTCGAATCGCTTGATAAACAGGCCGAAATAATTGTCCGCGATCCGGTTCCTTCCTCCTGCATTCGCTTGCCCGGTGCCAGCAAAGTTCGCCGCGTAACCGAAATAGACAGCCAGTATGACGCGGTTTTTGTGATGGAGTGTTCAGATGTCGAACGTCCCGGTATCAAAAATCTCGACCGGCAGTTTGTCGTTAACATTGACCATCATTCGTCGAGCCAGCTTTTCGGCGATATTAACTGGATTGATTCGACGGCTTCGGCGGTTGGCGAAATGATTTACAATCTCTGCAAGGCCATTGGCGGGCGAATCACACACGAAATTGCCGAATGTGTTTACACCGCTCTGATCACGGATACGGGTTCTTTCCACTATTCAAACACGACCGAACGCACTTTTAAAGTTGCGTCCGAATTGATTCGCGCCGGAGTCAAACCGGCCAAGCTCGCCGAATCAGTTTATTCGAGCTATCCGTGGAGCCGCGTCTTGCTGCTTGGACAAGTCATGTCGTCCGTTCGACGCGACGCTTCGGGCAAAGTTGCGGCGCTTCGCCAATCACAGCAAATGCTTGATCACGCCAGAGCGACCGAAGAAGACGCCGAAGGTTTTGTCAACATTCCGCTTTCGTCCGGCGATGTCGAAGCGGTGGTCATGCTCAAAGAATCCGAACCAGGTTTATTTCGCGCCAGTCTGCGTTCAAAAGGTGATGTCAACGTTGCCAAAATCGCCGAAAAATACGGCGGCGGCGGTCATCGCAATGCGGCCGGCTGCACTCTGCGCGGCAATTGGGATGAGGTCGAAGATAATCTCGTCGAAATGCTTATCGAAGCCGTCACCAAAGCTAACGGCAAAATTGAAATTACCGAAGATGCCCTGCTCGAACAAACTTTGGTTTAATTACGAACTGGAAGCTGAAATCATTTGAAAACAATTTTAACTACTTCAACACAAGCTGCCGCCGTATTTATCAAAATCGGCGGCATTGTTGCATTTCCGACCGAAACCGTTTACGGTTTGGGAGCCAGCGTTTTTGACGAAGCGGCAATCGAGAAAATTTTCCGGGCAAAACGCCGTCCGGCAGATAACCCTTTGATTGCTCACGTTTCCGATGTTGAGCAAATAGCTGGTCTCGTGTCGCGAATAACGCCCATGGCCGAAAAGTTTATCGCGGCTTTCTTTCCCGCGCCATTGACTTTGGTTTTGCCGAAAGGAGAGCGAGTGCCGCGCGTGGCTTCGGCCGGACTCGACTCAATCGGCGTGCGGATGCCGAACCACCGGCTCGCGCTTGAATTTTTGAAAGAATGCGGGGTTCCGCTCGTCGCGCCGTCGGCGAATCTTTCCGGCAAACCCAGCCCGACGACCTGGCAAGCGGTTTATACGGATTTAAACGAGCGCATTGATTGTATTCTACAAGGCGAGCAAGCTGCTTTCGGGCTTGAATCCACTGTGGTTGACTGCACTTCAGAAATACCGCTCGTTTTGCGCGCCGGGGCGGTCACACTGGAAGAACTGCAAAGAATTGCGCCCGCAACCGCGCTCGCGGCAAAAAATTCAGAACATGCGGCGCGCAGTCCGGGAACTCGCTACAAACATTATGCTCCCGCTGCTAAAGTAATTTTAGTCAACTCACACGATGAGATTTTAGAAACTAAAATGGCAGCGTTTATCGGTTTGGACAAACCGCTGCAAAACTTCAAGCTTCAAAAAACCTGCCGGTCAGTCGAAGAATATGCACACTCCCTTTTTGCTTTTTTCCGAACGGCGGACGAGCAAAATATCAGCGTGATTTTTTGTCAAACTGTGCCGGAATCTGATTTAGGTTTAGCCTTAATGGACAGATTAAAACGTTCAGCAACTTAAAATTGGAGCGACTCGAAGCGACTTTTTGAGAGTGAAAAGCCTCTTTAATTCTGATCAGCTTAAGCTGGAAACTGTGCTTGCCACTCTAAACGGTCGTCTGCGGTTTCCGCTAACTTTTGCAAAATATCATCGAGTAAAATATAAACGCTCCAAACTTCTTTTCCTGTTGCGGCGGTGATGCGTTCGGCAATCAGGGTTTCCAATTTGGCAATGCGTTTACCTTTCCAACAATTATCGGCAAGAGAAACCAATAAATCCTCTAAGCTCAAGGCGTCATCGTTTGGCCAAGCCGCATGAGTTCGAGCAAAACGCGCCAGCCGTTCATCAAAACCCATTTTCAAAAGCAGCCGTTCACCTGCCAATTCGTGAGTGTTTCCAGCCTCAACGAGTTCGGAGCGGTATAAACTTTTTCCAATGTCATGCGAAGCAGCGCCGAAGAAAATGCCTTCATCATCAACAGATAGTTCAGGAAAGTGTTGATGTAATTCTTTAATGAGGTTAACGGCAACATCATGAACTAAAGTTAAATGTGCCACAAGGCGCGGCGGCGCATTAACTACTTGGCAAATAACGCTTACTTGTTTTGGTAATGGATGCATTTGACAGATTACTGAACCCAGAGCGTTGGCGTGTCGGCGTGCGGAACGAAACAGCGGCGGCAGCGGGCTTCGTATTTGTCAGCCGCTCCGACTTCGACTTGCACGTCGGATTGGAAAGTGCGCTGCGAATAATTTGCCGTTCGACCGCATTTGACGCAGATGGCGTGGGTTTTCGTGATAAATTCCGCCGTGGCGAGCAGCTGCGGCATCGGGTCAAACGGTTTGCCCGTGTAATCCTGGTCGAGTCCGGCAATGATCACGCGTTTACCTTCGGCGGCCAGTTCGTTGGCAATCGTGACCAATTCAGCATCAAAAAATTGTCCTTCGTCAATTCCGACGACTTCCGTGTCCGGTTCAACCAGAGCGCGAATTTCGGCGGCTGTTGTAGCGGCTCTCGATTCATGCCGGAGCGCCGAATGCGAAACTATTTCATCGGCGGCGTAGCGCGTATCAATGTTCGGTTTAAAAACCTGCACTTTTTGGCGCGCGATTTTGGCGCGCCGAAGGCGGCGAATCAATTCTTCCGATTTGCCCGAAAACATTGAGCCGACGATTACTTCGACCCAACCCGTATTGTGCCCCGCGTCCGTTTGCGCCGCGCCGCTCTGTTGATAATCAAACCGCTCGTCATCGTTATTAGTCGTTAATTTTTCCATAATTCGTTGTGAAAGCAGACGAAACTTTTTATGCTAAATTTAAAGGAAAAGCAAGCGACGTTTTTTTCATCAAATAAATATTGTGGAACTTAAAACTTGTCCGAACTGTAAAAGCCCGTTTCTCGCCAGTCAAAAGACTTGCCCCCGGTGCGGCGAAGAATATCAATGGGATCAGGATAATTGGCTCAACGTCGGCTGTCTCGTATTCATGATCTTGTTTGCTTTGTTTTTAATATTCCTGCCGGTTTTGATGCTCGGCGGAATGCTTTTTCGATGGTAGAAAGCGCGAGAATTTTAAATTAGCGTTGAAGAAATATGATTCCAGCCGTCTCCGGTTCGACAATTCAGACTCTGCTCAAAACCGACAAAATCCGGCTGGCCTTTTCTTTCTTTGCCGACAGCGCCGCTGAAATCACCGCCCGCCAGCTTGAAATCTGCCGGATTCCGGCGCCTCCGTTTGGCGAACAAAAACGCGCGCAGTATTTTCTTCAGAAATTCATTGAACTTGGTCTAAGCGACGCAAAAATTGATGCTGAAGGCAATGTTTTGGCGCTTCGCCAAGGCACAGCCAACGCGCCGCTGATTGTCGTCAGCGCTCATCTCGACACGGTTTTTCCGCTTGAAACGGATTTGACCACGCGCTTTGAAAACGGTAAAATTTTCGCGCCCGGAATCATGGACGACGGTTGCGGTCTGGTCGCTCTGCTGACGCTCGCCGAAACGCTCGAAAAACTAAAGATTGAAACCAAGAGCGGGATTTTGTTTGCCGCCACGGTCGGCGAAGAAGGCGCCGGAAATTTGCGCGGCGTGCGGTATTTATTTGCCGAAGGAGAGTTTGCCAGAAAAATTGGAGCGTTTATCAGCTTGGACGGAGCCGGTGTTTCGCAAATCGTCAACCGCGCGCTCGGTTCGCGGCGCTACAAAGTCACTCTCAATGGCGGCGGCGGGCATTCGTGGCTCGACGCTGGCGCACCCAATCCGGTTCATGCCGTCGGGCGCATCGTGGCTAAATTAACGACTTTTCGGGCGCTGGCGAAAAAGGATAAAACGACATTTAACGTCGGCAGAATTGCGGGCGGGACGAGCGTTAATTCGATTCCGACGACCGCCGAAATCGAAGTTGATCTGCGCTCTGAATCAAGCAGCGAACTGCGGCGGCTGGACGCTTTTTTCCGCCGCGCCGTTCACGAATCCGTAACTGAAGAAAATTCCGCCGGGAATGCCAAATATCCGCCGCTTGAATTAAATCTGGAACTGACGGGCGACCGTCCAAGCGGCGAAACCAAATCAACCGAACGTCTCGTCCAGCTCGCTAGCGAAGCGACCAGAGCCGTCGGCGGCGAACCTAACTTGACAATTTCCTCGACCGATGCGAATTTGCCGATGTCGCTCAATATTCCGGCAATTACGATTGGCGCGGGCGGCGCGGGCGACAAAATGCACACGTTGGGCGAATGGTATGACCCGACGGGGCGCGAAATCGGTTTGAACCGCGCACTGCTGCTGATTTTGGGTTTCGTAGAACTAACTTGAAAAGCAAGTCTCAAATTTTGAGAGCTATTTATCTACAATTTTGGACGAGTAAAGAATCGCGGCGAATTCATCGCGGTGTTTCTCAAAAGCCGAATCGTTTGCCGCCAGCATGAAATTGAGCATCTGCGTTTGTCCGGCGTATTTGCGGAAAGCGAGCCATTGATAACGGCGCGAAGCGTCTTTGTGATCTTGTTTGGCTTCGACAAATTCCACGCCGCGCACTCCATCAATTTCCAGGTAACGCACTCGCTCGACCTCGCCGTTTTTCATCCGCGTTACCGTTCCGTCATAGTTGGCTTTGATGCTCGAATCAACCGGAAAATCTTCGCTCAAAGGTGAAATGTTGATCAGCATCGCGGCGTTGTCCGTGCCAATCCAGTTAAAAGAATTGCGATCCTGACTGAGTTTGTGATAACTTGCCGGCAAACTCCAGGCGATTCCCTGCTCGTCCCACTTTACTTCCTTGCCGTTATCCTCAAAGGCTTTTTGCGCGTCGGTCAAAACAGGCTTTTCAAATTCGATATTTTTGTCGCCCGCGCCCTTCGCGCTTATATTGCTGCCGGCGGCCTGATTCGAATTTGACTGCGTTGTGGTTGTCAAACCGGAATTGGGAATAAAGCGGCTAATCAGACCACAAAAAGATAAGGCCAGAGCGACAAACGCAAATACAAAAAATGATTTCATGAAAATTTTCCTCGCGGGTTGTTTTTCGGCTTGTTGATGTGAAAATGAAACGCGATTGTTATAAACGATTTACGGCCAAAGCGCAAGTTAATTGCGGGCGAACACAAAAGCGAGCGCCGTTAAAAACGCCAGCGCTCGTTTTCTAAATACTAATTTTTGAATCTTTTTGAAGAAAACAGTCCCGCTGCTTACCGCGCAGGTTCCACCGCTTTCTGATTTTGGTCAAAATTTGGATAAGCGGCAATCAAACTGGTTACCTGGTCAATGGTTGCAACGCTCGTTTGCTGGCTGGTTTCGTTGTTGCACAAAACGACGAAAGCAAGCGTTTCATCATCTGAAATTTGCGCGTAACCGGCGAGCGCGTTGACGTAAGTGACGGTTCCGGTTTTGGCGAAAATTTTGTCTTTAAATTTAACCAATCGTCCGCCGAGCGTCCCGTCGGTTCCGGCAATCGGCAGCGAGTCTTTAAATTCCCGGGCAAATTTCATCCGCGAGGCGTGAACCAAGAGTCTCCCCATGGTTTCCGGCGAAATAAAATCAAGTCTGGATAAACCGGAGCCATCTTTGATTTCCTGATCGCCGACGCTGACGCCCTTTTCCGCCAGCCAGTTTTTGATGACCATTGCGCCAAGCGCGTCATCGCCGAGCATAATGCGTTTTTCTTTTTCGGCGGTTTGCCGCGCTTGAGCGCCCACCGTGCGCAGCATCAACTCGGCGTTCAGATTGATGCTCCGTTTATTGGTGCGTTTGACGATATCCGTCAGCGAATCGCTCTCAACCGCCACCAATTCCTTTAAACTACCGGCATCAACTGCCGAAGTGCGCCAGTCAACATCGCTCGCAACTCCTTCAACCACGATTCCATTCTGCTCCAGCACTTTTTTGAGCGCGGCTGCTGCCCATAATTGCGGCGCGTGCATGGTCGTCCGGACGGCAAAATTTTTACCGCGCGGCACTTCGCCCCACACCTGCAGGTTGTTGGAATCCAAATCCCGGTGAACTCCCACCGTTTGAACGCTGGCGTTGTCCTCGGTTTTAGTGCTGTTGGAGATTTGGACAAAATCGGCTGAAGGCGTGGTTTTGACGGTTGCCGCCTCGCCCGCTTTGTCGCTCGGCGCGACTTCGACCAAAACCGTGTTGTCGCTAAAGCTGAGCGCCGAAGGCTCCGCGCCGTAATACCATTGCGCTTCATCCCAAACCCACCCGCTGCCCAGATTATCCGCGTGGAAAAAACTGGCGTCGCCAACGACATTGCCTTTGACGCGCCGCAAACCTTTGGCTTTGAGAGTGTTGACAAGATTGGCAATTCCGGGCTCGTCAAAATCCGGCGCGCCGCGACCCATTAAAATCAAATCGCCGTTTAGTGTTCCGTCCTGAGCGATTTCTTTGCTCGCCAGGATGCTCGTCCGCCAGCGAAAATCGGCACCGAGTTTGTCCAAAGCGACGGCAGTCGTCAAAATTTTTTCAGTCGAGGCCGGATTAAATAATTTCTGCGCGTCCTGCGCGACCAGAACGCGCCCGTCCTTTAAACTTGTCACGAAAACTCCCCAACGCGCATTTTTATACGGGCTTTTTTCGATTGCTTCGGCAATTTTCTGACTCAGTTCAACATCTTTCGGATTGTTTGAAACGCTGAGGGCACGCGGCAGCGGAACCGAATTTTGGGGAAAGTTAACCTCGCTCTGGCTGATTAGTTCGGGCGTGATATCAACCTGCGCAGTTTGCGCTTCGGAAGTTTGCTGCGTGACGGCAACCGGCAAGCGGGAACAATTAATTGCGGAGAGAGCGAATGGGAGAAGAACAAGCAAAATTTTAAACTTCATTTTTGCGTAATTACTTTTAGTGGTTTGGCCGGAATCTTGCCGACCGCTAATCTTGCTGATAGTATCAAAAAACTAAATGGTATTTCACATAACTCACCTTTTATAATTTTAAGATTCAACTTGCAATGTCCGGGCTCTTTATGTCTTCATGGCTTTCCTATATCTTCGGCAGCAAA
Organism: Pyrinomonadales bacterium; assembly: GCA_038212235.1. Classification (GTDB taxonomy): domain Bacteria; phylum Acidobacteriota; class Blastocatellia; order Pyrinomonadales; family Pyrinomonadaceae; genus JBBQUS01. The sequence continues at coordinate 3,659 of JBBQUS010000057.1, read as the reverse complement.
AAAACCGTTAACCGACGCCAGGATTTTCGCTATCCGGTGCGGCTGAACGTGCGGCTCAACTCCAACAGCGTCTCCAATGCTCGCGGAGAAATGACCAATTTAAGCTTGATGGGGTGTTACATCAAAATGTTTATCGCGGTCGAAAGAGGCGAAAAAATGCAGATTAATATTTCTCTGCCAACCGGGAAAACCTTTACGGTCGAAGGGATTGTCGCCTTTTGCGACCGTCACGTCGGTTTTGGCGCTGAATTTGAGCTGACGGCGAGCCAGAAAGATTTTATGTTGAGCGTGATTGATTTTGCCAGCGAGGATGAAGCTGAGATCAGCTGAAAAGATGTGAAACGCGTCCCGCGCGAAGCAGTTCGCTGGCCGCTTCGTAAACCGTTTCGACCGTTATTTCGTCAATTCTGCCGTGCCGGACGACCTTGATATTCGGAATCAGCGGAACATAGGTTTGCGGCGCGGCTTCGTCCATTAGTAAAACAACTGCCGTTCCCGCCGCCGCCGCCAGATGCATCGGGCCTGTGTCATTTGAAACAAAAAGCGATAAATTTGCCTGCGCGGCGATCAACTGCGTCAAACTTAGATTGTCGAAAATTATTGTGTTCGGAGGAAAAACCTGTTTGACGCGATTGCTCAATTCCCGTTCTTCGGGTCCCAGGAAAACCGCGATTTTAACCGCCTCGTTGCGCGTCAGAAAATCAGCGAGGGACGCAAAATTTTCCAGACTCCAGCGCCGCGACGGATGCCCCGCGCCGGGAAAAAGGCCGACCACTAAGCCTTCAATTTTATTCTTTGTCCACAGTTTTTCGACGAATTCCAAATCTGCCGGTCGCGCCGTCAGTTTGGAAACTTTGTCAACCTTATCCGCTTTGATTCCGAGCGGTTTGAGCGCGCTTAAATAACGGTCGGTGGCGTGAAGCGTTTTGTTTTCGCGCGGCGGCCGCAAAGACCGACTGCCGAGGAAATCGAGCGAGCGGCTTTCGCGCTGCGACAGCAGACGTTTGCCCGCGCCGCTCAAAAACGCCAGCAAATTGGTTTCCGGCAAGCTGTGCAAATCAATGACAAAATCAAAATTGCGGCGGCGAACTTCACCGATAAGTCGGGTAATTTGAAAAATTGATTTGATTTTCGCCCCGTCGCGCAGCGCCACCCGGTCAACGATGATTTTATCGTCAGCCAGATTTGCCAGATCAATCACGGTCGCACACGATTTGCCGACGGCAACCGTGATCCGCGCATTGGGAAATTTCTGCCGAATCGCCCGGAGCGCCGGCAGACTCAAGACAACATCACCCAGTTGACCGAAGTCAATCACCAAAATATTTCGCGCTTCAAAGTTCAATTTAAAAGCAATAGACCGCAGATGATACGGATTAAACCGATTAGCGCAGATTTTAAACTTTATTTATCTGCGAAAATCTCTCGTATCCGCTTTATCTGCGGCCTATTTTCGCTGTCTTTAAGATTCTCTCAAATCGCGTCCGGTCATTTCGCTCGGCTGTTCCACTTTGAGCAGGCCGAGAATGGTCGGAGCGATGTCCTGCAGAGCGCAGTCTTCGCGCAAGCGAACGTTAGTGTATTCATCGCCGACGAGATGAAAAGGAACGAGATTCGAAGTGTGCGCCGTGTGCGGTTCACCGGTGCGAAAATCAATCATCTGCTCGCAATTGCCGTGATCGGCGGTGACCAGCATCGTCCCGCCCGCCGCGCGCATCGCTTTGGTAATCCAGCCCAAACAGGTATCAACGTACTGCACGGCTTCGATTGTTTTATCGAGTCTGCCGGAATGCCCGACCATGTCGCAGTTGGCAAAATTAACGATAAAAACGTCCGACTCTTTTCCTTCGATGGCGCGCAAAACTTTGTCGGTCAGCGGAAAGGCCGACATTTCGGGCATTAAATCATAAGTCGCGACTTTCGGCGACGGAACCAGAAGGCGTTTTTCGCACTCGTATTCCTTTTCCACCCCGCCGTTAAAAAAATAGGTAACGTGCGCGTACTTTTCGGTTTCAGCCATTCGGTAGTTAATAATTTTGTCGCGGACGAAAACATTAGCCAAAACATTCTGGTGCGTTTGCGGCCCAAAGGCGACGGGCAAATCGAAATCCTTATTGTACTGCGTCATGCAGGCGTAATGAATCTTTGGTTTATCCGCTGCAAACGGTTCGTCAAAATTATTATCCGTTAAAGCGATAGTAATTTGCCGGGCGCGGTCAGAGCGATAATTAAAACAAATGACCGAATCGCCGTCACGAATCGTCGCCACCGGCGCTCCATTTTTTTCAATCACAATCGGCTCGATAAACTCGTCTTTGACGCCATTTTGATAAGAATTGCGAACGGCCTCAATTGGATCGGCGGCTTTCGTTCCCAGACCTTTGACCAGTAAATCAAAAGCCAGCGCCGTTCTTTCCCAGCGCTTGTCCCGGTCCATCGCGTAATAGCGTCCGCAGAGCGAGGCAATTTCGCCCATCCCGATTTCGTTGATTTTAATTTCGAGTGCTTCAAGGTAAACATCAGCTGAAGCGGGCGGCGTGTCGCGTCCGTCTAAGAAAGCGTGAACATAAACTCTGGTCAGCCCGCGTTTTTTAGCTGTCCGCAGTAAGGCAAATAAATGTTCCTGCGAAGAATGAACCTGTCCGTCTGACAGCAATCCGATTAAATGGAGAGCGGTTCCGTTGTCGCGCGCGGCGTCCATCGCCTGGGTTAAAACCGGATTTTCGGAGAACTCGCCGGTTTCAATCGCGTAATCTATCCGGGACAAATCCATCCGAATGACGCGCCCCGAACCGATATTTAAATGCCCGACTTCGGAATTGCCCATCACTCCGGCGGGCAGACCGACGCGCGTGCCGCTGGCTTCGAGCAGCGTGCTCGGATATTTATCTCTGATTTCGTCGTAAAAAGGTGTTTTAGCGAGGGCAATGGCATTGCCTTCGGTGGTTGGCGAGTAGCCCCAGCCGTCAATTATAACCAGCGCCAGCGGTGTTCTTTTGTTGTTCATAGACTTCCTCAATTTATCGTTTTGTCTACGGTAAATCAAATACCGAAGACAATCTGCAAATGAAAAAGCCAACAAACCTTCGGCTCAGAAAAATTATTCGCCAACTGCCGACTGCTGCGCGAATTGCTCGCGCCAGAAAGGGATTTTTTCGGTTAGATTGAGCTGAATAAGATGTTCGTAATCAAATTCAGTGACGATGCCGCCCGAAAAAGTTTTTTTCTGCTCTTCGGAATCGAAAACGTTAGCGAGATGAACGGCGGTCAAAGGTTCAAAGGAATATGAAGCTAATTTACTCGGATGGTGATGAAAGACCACAGCTTCAACTATCGAATGTGGCAACCCCCACAACCCCAGCAAATAGCCCCCGACTTCAGCATGGCTGGCGCCGAAAATTTCTCGCTCCAATTCTTCCAGATCGGTGTTTTCCGCAACAGCTTTTGAAAATAATTCATTATAATCTTCGGGCAAGTTTGACGCCAACACCAGTTTCCCGACATCATGCAGCATTCCAGCCGTCATCGCCAAATCTGCGTTTGGATGGTTTTCAGATTTAGCCAGCCATTTGGCAAATTTTCCCACCCGCAAACTGTGTGACCAATATTTTTGAAAAGAGAAATTTTGCAGTTTATTAATTTCAAAAAGTGAAAAGACG
>JBBQUS010000056.1:0-34216 GCA_038212235.1 Pyrinomonadales bacterium | reverse complement strand
GTCAGGCGTTTAATTTGGAAGGCGGAGAGTTTTCAAACATCGGATTTGGAAGCAGAGATGATAAAAATCCCCAGTCCATTATTGGAGCGGCTGACGGAAACGCTCTGTTACGCCGCCTGAAATGGATAAAGTCGAGCTGAGAATCCGTAAATTACGTGTGCGGAATTTTTTCACCGCAGATTGGCATTAAACTCTAAAGCAAAATTATGAAGAAATTCCACCTTTTATTTTTTATTGTCGGGTTATTTGTCACAAACGCGATGGCTCAAGCGCCCGCGCCGGAATTTATCGGCGCTAAAGGATGGCTTAACACGAGTAAACCGCTGACCATCGCCGAGTTGAAAGGCAAAGTCGTGCTGCTCGATTTTTGGACTTACGGCTGCATCAACTGTATTCATATTATTCCCGACCTCAAAAAGCTCGAAGCCAAATACGCCAACGATTTGGTGGTCATCGGCGTTCATTCCGGCAAATTTACCAACGAGCGCGAGACGGAAAACATTCGCAAAATTATTGTCCGGTACGGACTCGAACATCCGGTTGTCAACGACGCGGATTTTAAAATCTGGGACGCCTACGGCGTCGAAGCGTGGCCGACGCAGGTGTTAGTTGATCCAAACGGCAATTTGGCGCTCAAAACAACGGGCGAAGGGCAGCTAAATTTGCTCGACAAGAAAATCGGCGAAACCGTCATGGAATTTCGCTCTCAGGGCAAACTCAACGAAAATCCTCTCAAATTTGCGCTCGAACGCGACAAATCCGCAGACACTTCGCTCCTTTTTCCCGGAAAGATTTTGGCCGACGCCAAATCAAACCGGCTTTTTATTGCTGATTCGAGCCACAACCGAATTGTCGTGACGAGTCTCGACGGCGCTTTGCTCGAAACAATCGGCAGCGGAACGGCGGCGCTGACTGACGGAGATTTTAAAGCCGCATCTTTCAAACGCCCGCAGGGAATGGCTTTGGACGGAAATTTTTTGTATGTCGCCGACACGGAAAATCATTCGATCAGGCGCATTGATTTGACCGCCAAAAGAGTTGAAACAGTGGCCGGAACCGGAGCGCAGGGCGGTTATGGTGAAGGCGGCGCGGTCAAAACAGTTGCGCTCAATTCGCCCTGGGATTTGCAGCTTGTCGGGCGCGAACTTTACATCGCAATGGCCGGCCTGCATCAGATTTGGCGAATGGATTTGGACAAAAACGAAGTTGCGCCGTTTGCCGGTTCGGGACGCGAAGCGCGGACGGACGGAAATCTGGAAGAATCGGCTTTCGCACAACCTTCGGGTTTGGCATCTGACGGCAAAATGCTTTATGTCGCCGATGCCGAATCAAACATCATCAGGGCGATTGATTTGACAAAACAAACAGTGAAAACTCTGGCCGGCGGCAATCTCTTTGATTTCGGCGACAAGGACGGAACGGGCGATGACGCGCGTTTTCAGCATCCGCTCGGAGTCGCCGTTTTTGGCAAAGATATTTTGCTGGCGGATACCTACAACTACAAAATCAAACGCCTTGACCCGGCATCGCAAACCGTTAAAACGCTTTTTGGCGCGGGGAAAATCGATTTTTACGAGCCCGGAGGATTGAGCGTCGCGGGAAACAAACTTTATGTCGCGGATACGAACAATAATCGAATCCGCGTGGTAGATTTACGCAGCAAGCAGATTTCAACGCTCGAAATTAAAGGTTTGCAGGCGAAGTAAATAGATTTCGCGCAAAGGCGCAAAGCTCGCAAAGAAAGACAAGAACAATAGAAACTTAAACCTAATTTTAAAATTGTTTTTCTTTCACTTGGCGGACTTTGCGCCTTTGCGCGAAACATTTTGTGTCAAATTCTCAGTGCTTCATCTTTGACGCCCGAAAACGCATAAATACTTGAAAACCGCCGTGATTGGTTCCGCCGTAAACCGGAATTAAGCCGCTTGGATTTGTGTACCAAGTGGCCTGCGCTCCCAACCCAACGTCCAAGCCTTTGTCTCTAACCACATCACGAACATATCCGACCGACAGCAGCCCAACCCAAAAGTTTTGATTGTAGTTGACAAAAAAATCTTCAGCCGAAAGCTCGTGAACCGACTTTTGAACTCGCTCAAAACGCCCGTAAATCGAGTTCTTCTGAAATTGATAATTGGATTCGTAAAGAAAAGAATTGGTGCGGCCTTCGTCGTCATTGTTTTGTCCCCAGACGAAACTGTTCGCCCAATTACGGTCTTCGCTTGCCCAATTTTTGTTGTAAATCGCCGAAGCGGTCGTGCGTCGCCTGATCCGAATTTCGGGGTCGGCGGGTTCAGGGTTTTTGAGATACCCGTGCGAAATTTGAAATGACCAATTTTTGGTTGGGTTAAACGTCACTCTGCCACTGAATGAATCGAGTTTCGGACGGTCGAAATTCCAGCGATTTTCATTTGGTTCCTGACCTTTGAAGGCGGAAGCTTCAAACTTAACTTTGTTGAATGAATAACCAGCCGTGACGACGCCAAAGGTGACGTGCGTCGAATCCTGCCAATGATGCGAGAGCGGCGCGTCCGGGTTATCCATCGCCGAAACGCGGTGCATAAACGTCGGCGGCCCCAGCGCCGGTTCGCCCGGATAACCGACGTAGAGAAAAGCCGACTGTTTTTCGGTGAACTTGTACGAATAGGAAACTGACAGCTCGCTAAACAAATCGTGTGGGTGCTGGCGGTCGTGAATCGGTTGGCCGCGATACGCTTCGCCCGATTGATAAAGCAGGGGATAGCCGTAACCTCGCTCAAAGAGCGGATCGAGGCTAAGCATCGCTCGAACGCCTATTTGTGATTTTGAGTTGAGCTGGTGGCTGTACATCGCCATAAACATTGTCGGCGCGTCGAACCGCGCGCGGTCGCCTTTGCCGCCGACTGATAAATCGCGGCTCGAACCGACGCTCGTATAACGCAAAAACCCCATGCCGTGAAACATCAGCATATCGCCGTTACCAAGCATTTTCATTTGCGCGTACATCGGCGAAGAATCGGCATTCCAAGCCGTACCAGAGGATTCGCGCGTCATCGGAACATTAAGATCAACAATCGAACGCATCGCCATCTGCCCGTGCGAGTGATCCATGCCGGGCATCTCCGCCATTTCCTGCTGGTTCATCCCGGACATTTCCGGATGATTTGCTTCCGCCTTTGGCTCGTCGTGCGAATGTTGCTCGGTCGCTTCGGCGTGATTATGAGAATCGCTTTCGTCGTGATTGTGCGACGGGTTTTCTTCGTCGGTAGAATGAACATGTTCGGTTTTAACTGGTTGCGGTAAATCCGGGCGGGCATTTGCGCCGACTACGAGGTTGCCCCACATTCCGCCATTAGCGTGTCCGCGCACCGAGCAAAAATAAACAAACTCGCCGGAGCCGGGCGCTTTGATAACGACTTCTTCCGCCATTAAACTTTCGTCTTCAGCGGCGTGGGCGAGCTTAGTTGTGCCGACTGTTCCGGCAGTGTCTGCCGCCACCGCAAACTCCGAGGGTTTTGTGCCAAAGCGGATGTCGTGCGACATATCATCGTCGGAATTGACAAATAAAATGTTGATCGTCGCATTTGCGGGAACGACGACGGTTGGATTTCTTGAGTCTTGAAAACGGTATGAGAGCATATCATCTTCGGGCCCGGTGTGAACTACGAGCCGAACATTCTGGTCTTTGAAAACAAGTTTGTTTCCATCTCGTGCGCCGGTCGTAGCTCCTTTTTCAAGCGACGCCAGTTCCTGCCGGGTCAAAGTCTTTTTTTGACCGCTGACCATCTTAAAAGGCGCAGAGGTTGCAGTTTGAGCGGATTCCGCCTGAGAATGTTGATGGTCGTCGTGTGAGTGTTGCTGCGCTGACGCGCCGTAATTGAAGATCATCCCGAAAATCAGGAGAGCATAAATATTCTGCATTAATTTATTCCTTGGTCTGTAAAAATAAAAATTGCTTCCCGCTTTTTTCGAAAAAAGCGGAACGTGACAAACTTCTTTTGTAATCTGTCAGTTTGCTTTGAACGTTATTTTTACAGAGCGGGCGGGGCGCGGGAGGGTAAATCAGAGAGCGCAGAGCGAGCCGGATAAACAAAATTAGGTTTAAAAAAAACAATCGCGGTTGTTTGAATAACTGGAGAAAAATTAAGCTGCGTCGGCAAAATCACCGGAAACCAATGCTGCGGCTGAACTTTTTGCCTGTCTAAAACAGTTTGCCGTTGCGACTCATCTTTGAGACAGCGGCAGCCGATTCGAGTTTTTGCTCCGACGTTATTTAGAGCGGCGGTTTGAATATTGAAATGCGTGTTTTGACTAGCCGCATCGGATTCCGGCGGGCAATGATTTTCGACGATTTGGCCGCAGCAATTTACACTTGTTTCCGCCGCCTTCCGGTGCATTGCGCAGGAATCGCAAGCCATCCCCGCAACCGGTGAAGCCAGCATTGTCACGAAAAGGCTTAAAACAAGACTCCAAATTTTTAGCTGCTTAGACATTTTCCTAAATCCAGTGTTTTCCGGGTCGGAATCAAATCAGATGAACTAAACTTACTTCCGGTTTGTTTCGAATTTAAAGCTTGCTCTGTCGCAGTCGAAGCGCATTCAGAATCACCGAAACCGAGCTAAAGGTCATCGCTGCGCTCGCCAGCATCGGGCTGAGCAGCAAACCGGTGAACGGATATAAAATACCGGCGGCGATGGGAACCCCGAGAGCATTGTAAACAAAAGCGAAAAACAAATTCTGCCGGATGTTTGACATTGTTGCGCGGCTTAAAAGTCGCGCTCTGACGATGCCGCTCAAATCCCCTTTGACGAGAGTTATTCCGGCGCTCTCCATTGCGACGTCAGTGCCGGTTCCCATGGCGATTCCGACGTGCGCTTGAGCCAAAGCAGGAGCGTCGTTAACGCCGTCGCCCGCCATTGCGACAATTTTTCCCTTGGTTTGAAATTCCTTAATAATTCGGCTTTTTTCGGCGGGCAGAACTTCTGCGACGACATTTTCGATTCCCAGCGTTTTGGCAACCGCGTTTGCCGTCGTCTGATTATCGCCCGTCAGCATCACAACGTCAATATTTTCTTGTTTGAGCGATTTGAGAGCGGCGAGGGCAGATTCTTTGATTGGATCTGCAACTCCTAAAAGTCCGACGTGATTATTATCAACTGCCACAAACATTACGGTTTGACCCGCGCCGCGCAGTTTGTCGGCCTGCGCTGCCAGATTTGCGTCAACAGTAATTGAAAGCTGTTCGAGCAATTTTTGATTGCCGAGCGCCACCCATTTGCCGCCGACCAAGCCCGTCACGCCTTTGCCCGTGATTGACTGAAAATTTTCTACGGCCTGAAACTGAATCTGTTTCTCTTTTGCTCCGGCGACGATTGCCGCGGCCAGCGAATGTTCGCTCGCCTGTTCGAGACTCGCCGTAAGACTTAAAAGGGCATTTTCTTCAATGTTTGAAACGATTGAGATAAGTTTGGGTTTGCCCTCCGTCAATGTTCCGGTTTTATCCAGAACGAGAACATTTACTTTTTCCAAAATCTCCAAAGCTTCGGCGTTTCTGACCAAGACGCCGCTTTGCGCGCCGCGCCCGGTTCCGACCATAATTGACATCGGCGTTGCTAACCCAAGCGCGCACGGGCAGGCAATGATCAAAACGGCAATCGCATTGGCGAGTGCGTAAACAAAAGGCGTTTCGGGTGCGAGCAGCATCCACGCGATAAAAGTCAGAACAGCGACGAGAATCACAGCCGGAACGAAATAAGCCGCCACCACGTCAGCGAGGCGTTGAACGGGCGCGCGACTGCGCTGCGCCTCGCCGACCATCCGCACAATTTGCGCGAGCAGGGTTTCGCTCCCGACGCGTTCGGCGCGCATGACAAAACTGCCCGTTCCGTTAATCGTCCCGCCGATGACTTTGCTGGAAACGTTTTTTTCGACAGGCACTGATTCGCCCGTGACCATCGCTTCGTCAACCGCGCTCGCGCCTTGATTTATTGCGCCGTCAACCGGCACTTTTTCGCCGGGACGCACGCGCAGCAACTGGCCGATTTCCACCCTTTCGAGCGGCACGTCTCGCTCCGTTCCATCGGCTTCGATGACGCGGGCGGTTTTCGGCGCTAACTCCAAGAGTTCTCGAATCGCGCTGCTTGTTTGAGAGCGCGCTTTGAGTTCGAGAATTTGACCGAGCAAAACCAGAGTGGTGATTACCGCCGCCGCTTCAAAATAGAGAGGGATTTCGCCCGAAGACTCGCGAAACGAAGCCGGAAACGCCGCCGGAAAAAAGAGCGCGGCGACGCTGTAAATCCCAGCCGCGCCGGTTCCGATGGCAATCAGCGTAAACATATTCGGGCTGCGGTTAATGATCGAAGCCCAGCCGCGCTCGAAAAACGGCCATCCGCCCCAGAGCACGACCGGAGCTGCAAGCGCAAATTGAATCCAGCCGACGATTTTTGCCGAAAACAGATTTGCAAATTGATTTCCCCCAACCATTTCCGTCATCGCCAGTAGAAAAATCGGCAAAGTTAAGGCCAGAGAAATCCAGAACCGTCGGGTCATCTCATGCAATTCGGTGTTGTCTTCGGCGGTCTCAAGGGAGAAAACTTTGGGTTCGAGCGCCATTCCGCAGAGCGGGCAGGAGCCGGGTCCGATTTGGACAATCTCCGGGTGCATCGGGCAAGTGTATTCAACATCTTTTGCCGCCGACGCTTTGGTTTTGGTAATAGATGCCGGCGCGGAAAGCCCGATTTGATGCAGCTTTGCCGGTTGTTTCGGCTCAAGAAACGCGGTCGGATCGGCTTCAAATTTGGCGAGACAACTTTTGCCGCAAAAATAATAAGTCCGGCCGTTGTAAATAAAATTTCCGGCGGCAGTTTCCGGTTTAACTTTCATCCCGCAAACCGGATCAATCTGCTCGGCGGCAACTGGTTCGGGCTGTGTTGCACTGTTCTGCGCTTCCGATTTTGCGCGGAATTTTTCCAGACAGCCTTTGCTGCAAAAATAGTAAGTTTGACCTTCGTGTGTGTAGCTTCCCGCCGCTTTTTCGGGCGTGACGGTCATCCCGCAAATCGGATCAACTACTTGGCTGATTGTTTTGAATGTTTCAAGCTCTGGCATTTTCCACCCTGCTATAGTTTACAACCTGTCAGCAAGTGTTAAGTCAAGCGCTAATTCTCGCTTTCCGCAACCGATTCGATCAGATGACAAACCGAATCGCCGTTTGGCATCGAATCTGTCATGTCCGACCATTCGCCGAGCGCCTTTTGCATTTTTTGCTGGAGCTTTTTCAACTCGGCAATTTTTTGCCGGTTTTCCTCAATTCGGCGCGTGACGATTTCTCTGACCATCGGGCAGGGCGAATTGCCGTTTTTGGCTTCGTCCAGAATTTGCTCGATTTCGTGGAGCGTAAAACCCAGGTTTTTGGCGGCGACGATAAAACGCAGCCGCGCTTTGTCCGCCGAATGATACATCTTGTAGCCGTTGGCCGGATTGCGCGACGGTTTGAGCAGTCCGATTCGCGTATAATATCTAACTGTGTAGAGCGGAACCGCCGCTTGTTTCGCTAAAACGCTTCCCGTCATATAATTTGAGTTTGAACTCTATTTTTTGAAAATGTCAAAGAAATACGTTATCAAGCGCGGTTCGGAGGGTTTGCCCGAACATCTGTCTCGCTACCGGCAGGAACTAAACGGCGAGCAATTTCGCGTAGTCACCGCCAAACCCGGCGCGGCGCTCGTAGTGGCCGGAGCCGGAACGGGCAAAACGCGGACGATTACTTACCGCGTCGCTTATTTGATTGAACAGGGCGTCGCTCCGGCCAAAATTCTGCTGGCGACCTTTACCAACCGCGCGGCGCGGGAAATGCTCCGGCGCGTCGAAAATTTAACGGGTAGTCAAAACGTCCACCGCATTTGGGGCGGAACGTTTCACCGGATTGGCAATTTAATCTTAAGACGACACGCCGCAAGTTTGGGGTTTTCATCCAATTACTCGATTTTAGATGCGGAAGATTCCAAAGATTTTATCGCCGCCTGCGTCGAAGAAGCCGCGATTGACACGCGCAGCAAACGCTTTCCAAAACCGGAAGTTTTGCAGGACATCATTTCGTTTGCCAACAACACCGACCAGCCGATTGACGGGGTGATTATCAAACGCTACCCGTATTTTGAACCGCTTATCGCGCAAATCAGGGGCGTTGATTTTGCTTACCGCGACCGAAAACAAGCCAGAAACGCGATGGATTATGACGATTTGCTGCTTAACTGGAAAAAACTGCTGGTGGAAAAACCTGAAATCGCAAATGTTTATGCCGAGCAGTTTGAGCATATTTTGGTTGACGAATATCAGGACACAAATAAACTGCAAGCCGAAATTATTGATTTATTGGGGGTCAAACACAAAAACGTGATGGTTGTCGGTGACGACGCGCAAAGTATTTTTGCGTGGCGCGGGGCGGAATTTACCAACATCTACGAATTTCCAGACCGTTATCCGGACTCGACGATTTACAAACTCGAAACAAATTATCGCTCCGTCCCGGAAATTTTAGGACTTGCCAACACCGCGATTGCCAACAATCTTCGGCAATTTCCCAAAGTCTTGCAGGCGGCCAGAAAATCAAAAGGGTTTGCGCCCGCGCTCGTTCCGTGCCGAGACGCTGAACAGCAGTCTTCGTTTGTCGCCGCTCGAATTTTGGAACTGCGCGACGAGGGAACGCCGCTCGAAGAAATCGCGGTTCTTTATCGCTCGCATTATCATTCGCTCGAATTGCAGTTAGAGTTGACGCGGCGCGGCATTCCGTACCGCGTTCAATCGGGCGTGCGTTTCTTTGAACAGGCGCATATCAAAGACGTGGTTTCGTATCTTCGCCTGATCGTCAACCCGCGCGACGAGATTGCCTGGAAACGCGTTTTAAAGCTTGTTTCCGGCATCGGTAACGCGACCGCAAATCGCGTCTGGGAAAATCTCGCCGCGGCTGAAAATCCGCTTGCTTTGATTAGAGCAGAAGCCCAAGCGTTAGCGCGGGCGGATTCTTCTGCAAGCGATACGACGAAATCTGCCGACACCAAAAAAGACGAAAAAAATCCGCCCTTGCTCACGCGCGGGCTTCTGCCGGGAGCGAAACGCGGAGTTGGCTGGCAGAATTTCGTCAAACTGTTGACTGAATTAACCACCGACCAGACGCGCGAACAACCCGCCAAACAAATCGAAATTATTTTGGCAAACGGTTACGAGGAACATCTTCAGGCCACATATGAGAACTCGGAAGCGCGTCTCGAAGATTTAAAACAACTGGGAATTTATGCGGCGCGCTACGATTCGACCGAATCGTTTTTGTCGGAATTGGCTTTAATCTCAACCGAAAATTTTAATAAACCTCTCGTTGGCGAAGATGTAGTTTCGGGTGGCGAAGAAGATGAACTGTTAACTTTAACATCGGTGCATCAAGCCAAGGGTTTGGAGTGGAAAGCGGTGTTTCTGATTTGGGCGGCCGACGGCAAGTTTCCCAGTCCGCGCTCGCTCAAAGATGCTGAAGGCGAAGAAGAAGAACGCCGTCTCTGGTATGTCGCTCTAACCCGAGCGGCGGACGAACTTTACCTGACTTACCCGCAGATGATGGTTGATTACTCGCGTCAAACCGTGCTGCAAAAACCATCGCGCTTTGTCACCGAAGTTCCCCGCGAATTGTACGAAATTTGGAATTTGGAAGAAGCCGCCGGAGATGACGACTCTCCGTTGATGTTCGGCGAAAATTTTAACGAGCCGACCGGATTTATCAATTAACCTTTTCCATTGCAGTTATTTCGTTAGTTTCCAAAACCAAATTAACATTTGCTCCAGTATCAAAACCTTTGATATTTGCATGACTAACTTACGTTTTTCTTTTAAAACAAGTTTTTTTGGCTTATACTTGCGCCGTTTCAAATCAATTGCAGAAATCAAACTGCAGTACCAGCAGAAATTAGTATTGATTTGCGATTGATCCTCGCATCGAGGTGCGATTAGCGATTACAAATCTAGTTTTAACCCAGAGGAGATGTACAAGAAAGATGTTTAGTCAAAAAAAGACCCGTTTTGTGCCCTGCAAACCATGTTTTATCAGAGGAACGCTAAGTTTAGCGTTCGCCGCGCAGCTCATTTTCGTGCCGCTCTTAGGCGGTGCGAAACTTTTCGCCGCAACCGATAACACTCCTAATTCGCCGTCAGTAACCATTTATGACAACGGCCCGCTGGCAACCGGCGCAACCAGTAAAAGTGGTGTCGCTGCTCCGACCGGAGCGCAATGGAGCGAAGTTCAAAATAACGCTGGAGATACGACCAACGCTAATACCGTCTCCGGATTTTCGTGCGGCGCTAACAATACGGCTCGCTGCGCCGATAATTTTGTTGTGCCAGTCGGCGAAACATGGACGATTAACCAAGTGGCTGTTTACGGATATCAAACCGGAGCCGTAGCCGGAACCAGCCCGTTTACGGCAGCTAATTTGCAAATTTGGAACGGCAGACCCGGTGATGCGGGCAGCGCCATAGTTTTTGGAGATACGACGACCAATCGTTTGGCCAGTTCGACAAACACTAACCTTTTCCGCATTTTCAACACGGTCGCGCCGCCGCCGGGAACGGCTCCTGGAACGACTCGTATTATTTGGCAAAACAATCTGACCGTCGGCCCGGCGTTAGTTTTAACAGCTGGAAATTACTGGATTGATTTTCAGCTAACAGCCTCCGGTACGGGTGCCAACTTTACGCCGGTAGTAACGATTGTGGATACGCGATACACCCCGATTCAAAACTCCAGACAGTTTATCAACGCTGCGTGGGCGGACGCTCTTGATGTTGGTACACCAACCGGTGGTACTCAGCCGACGCTTCCGCAAGATTTCCCTTTTACTCTGGACGGTACGAAAACGACGACCAGAGTCGCGCCGCCGATTTCGCGAGCGGTTGATTTTAACGCCGACAACAAGTCGGATTATGTTGTGGCGCGTGCGGCCAGCGTTACTGCGCCGACAACCTGGTATATCTCAAACAACGGAACCAGCGTCACATCCGGTTTTCAGTGGGGAACGGGCGTCGGCTTTGCCAACGGCGACATTGCCGTGCCGGCGGATTATGACGGAGACGGCAAATCCGACATCGCGGTTTGGCGACCGTTAGCAGTTGATTCGACTTTCTATATTTTGCAGAGTCAGACGAACACAGTTCGCACTCTGGTTTTCGGGCAAATCGGCGACGACCCGACCGTCACGGGCGATTACGACGGAGACGGCAAAGCCGATCCGGCGGTTTATCGCAACAATCCGACGGCGGGCGGACAAAACTTCTTTTACTATCGCGCCAGTACGGGGACGGGCAACAATGTCAATCCGGTTGCCTTCGGCGTCTCCGGCGACAAACCGTATCCGGGAGATTTTGACGGCGACGGGAAATCCGATTTTGCCGTTTATCGCAACAACGGCGGCAACGCGCAGCATTTCCAACAGCGTTCGACGCAGGGTTTTGTTTCGCTCACCTACGGTTTATTTACCGATAAATTTGTCACCGCCGATTTTGACGGGGATTACAAAAACGATCTGGTGGCGGTTCGCAATAACGGCGGCGTTTACAATTGGTATGTAATGACCAGCACGAGCAATCAATTTATCAATCTGGCCTACGGCAGCGCGACAACCGATTACATCACGCCGGGCGATTACGACGGTGATAACCGAACTGACTTTGCGGTTTTCCGGAGCGGAACGAGCGGGGTAGGATTCTATCAATTCGGGACGCTCTCTGCGCCGAAGTTCTCGCCTTTTGGTTCTTCGGCGGGTGAATTGACCGCACCGGATTATCCGGTTGCAGCTTATCAAGTTCACTAATTTTTAAGCTAAAGCTGTAACAGCAACGGGTAGAAATGAAGAATCAAAAATTCTGATTTTCCACCCGTTGTTTTTTATCTCAAAAATCATAATGGTGAACAAAAAGAAGCATCAATTGACTTCTTTTTTAACCAAAATTTTACATTGTCTTTCACAACCAAAAAAGCACTGTGCCGCATCGCAGTCTGCAAGCCACACGACGGAAAACCGTTCAGCCAGACAAATTGATTCAAAAAGGAAGTCTTTCAGATGTCAAAAAAAACCGTTCTTGACCGCGTTGAAGTCTCCACACCCTGCTCGCAAAATTGGAATGAAATGTTTGGCAACGAGAAGGTGCGTTTTTGCCGCCACTGCGCCAAAAACGTTCACAATCTTTCCGCGATAACTCGCAAACAAGCCAAAAAACTGGTCGCTCAATCAAAAGGCAATCTGTGCATTCAATACATTCGCCGCCCGGACGGACGAATCCAAACCGTCGAGCCGAAACTCTACAAAATCGCCGGTCGCGTTTCCAGAATCGCCGCCGGAATTTTCGGCGCGACACTCTCGCTGTCAAATCTGGCAAGCGCACAAACTACCGAAGCCTCGCCCACGCCTGAACTTACTATTCAGAGAATTAATCAAGAGAATTATTTGAGTCCGCTTGAGCTTACTAAAGAAGAAAAAGAAATTGTGAATCCCGTTGCTTTAGAAACTTTGCCGGTCATAAGAGGCGGCGCAATTGCAATGATTTCTTATGCAAATCCGCTGATCACAGCCGCTTCGGAAGGCGATCTTGAGACCGTTCAAAAATTGCTGCGTGATGGCGCGGATGTTAATGCTAAAGAAGAAAATGGCGGGATGAACGCGCTTCACGCGGCGGTTGAAAACGGTAATCTCGAAATAGTTCGCGAATTGCTGCAGGCCGGTGCAAAACCAAACGTCCGCACTGCGACCAGGCACACGCCGATGATGTCGCTGGATGGCGATGCCAAACCGGAACTGGTGCGACTGCTTTTGACCTACGGAGCGCACGTCAATTCAACTGACGACGCAAAAGCCGGAGTTCTGCTCAACGCGGTGGCAAACTACGCCGAACCGGAAGTTTTAGAGTTATTAATTCAAGCGGGCGCAAAAGTTGATGCGGCGGATAAAGAAGGCCGCACCGCGTTGATCGCCGCCGCTTCCGACGATAATTTAGAAGCCGTCAAGGTTTTGCTCGGCGCGGGAGCCGATCCCAATTTAAAAAAAACGAACGGCGAAACCGCTCTTTCGGAAACCGGCTCCGAAGAGATTCGACTGCTCCTGATTTCTCACGGCGCAACCGTGGAAAATAAAGAAACGGCAGACAGCATAAAAGCGGACTGCGAAAATTAATAACCGGCTTTTGAAACAAACTTTTCGAGTAACCGTAAAATTCCCAGTTTTATTTTAATTTGAAAGGATTTTTGTGGTGAAATTTAAACTTTTGGTTCTTCTGGTTATTGTCCTCTTTTCTAATTTTGTCCAAGCGCAAATTAAGCCCGACGGCAAAACCGAAGTTGAATTAAAGGCTTTGGTCAAACAAATGACTGACGCGCAAATCAGTTACGACGCAAGCGCGCTCGACAAGGTTTTCGCATCGGATTACATCGAAATTTCACCCGTCGGCGAGTTTGATCCGCGCGAAAAGGTGCTTGGGTTTTACAGCCCCGAAGCCAAAGCTCAGGAGGGCGGCGCGGGGGCGAGTGTTGTCGCAAGCGATTTTTCAATTCGTCTTTACGATGACAAGTTTGCTATTGTCATCTCACGTTTCACTTTTACTCGAAAGATGGAAGGCCAGCCTTCGCGTCCGCCGGTTAATTTGAGAGCGACCGTTGTTTGCCGTAAGGAAAAAGGGGCGTGGAAAATCGTCACCGCCAGTTACACCGGAATTAGACTTCTGCAACAAACTCCACCGGCCGCCAAATCAGAATGAAACAGAGTTTCTCCGACGTATTGGTGAAAAACATTTTTGCCCAACTCAGTCAATCCGCAATTCGTCATTCGCCATCCGCCGTCCAAATGCGCGCGCCCGTTCACGTAGTTTACGGCGGCGCGCATTTGTTTAAAGCGAACACACCGCAGAAACTTGGGCTGCTCGCACTAAATAATTTGCGCGAATACGCGCCCGACGTCGAACGGTTCGCCGAAGCGTTCGCTCTAAATTCTGAAATTTCGCAGAATGTGTTCGAGCTGGTGACGGCGAAGCTTGAAACGGAAGCGGTCGAAGATTTTCGGATTGATTTTGAAGACGGCTACGGTTTTCGCAGCGATGCGGAAGAAGACGCGGACGCCGTCAAATCTTCGGACGAACTGGCGAAAGCGTTTCAGGAAAAAACGATTTCGCCGTTTTCGGGTTTGAGAATCAAGTCATTTGCCCCGGAAACAGCCCGGAGAGCAATTCGCACGCTCGATTTGTTTCTTTCAAATCTGCTCGCAAAAACCGGCGGAAAACTGCCGCCGAATTTTGTCGTAACGCTGCCAAAGGTCGAACGCGAAACCGAGGTCGCGGTTTTGTCCGAACTGCTGGCGGAATTTGAAATGCAGAAAAACTTGCCCGAAAAATCTCTCAAGCTTGAAATATTAATTGAAACGCCGCTCGCGATTGTTAACGAAAAAGGCGAAATTAATTTGAGAAAATTGGTCGAAGCCGCCGGAGGGCGCTGCGTCGCGGCGCATTTTGGCGCTTACGATTTCACCTCGGCATTCGGGATTGTCGCGGAACATCAGCATCTGCGTCATCCGCTCTGCGATTTTGCCAGAAACTGGATGCAGGCTGCGCTCGCGCCGCTCGGAATCAGATTGTCCGATTCGGTCACAACGCTGTTGCCCGTTGCGGTTCACCGGGGCGAAAACCTGTCGCCGGAACAACTTGCTGAAAATCGCACTGCCGTCTGGACAGCATGGCGCGAACATTTTTCAAACGTTACTTATTCGCTCTCAAACGGTTTTTACCAAAGCTGGGATTTGCATCCAGCCCAACTACCCACCCGCTACGCCGCCGTTTATGCTTTTTTTGCCGCGAGCATGAATTCATCGGCAAAACGTTTGCGTGTCTTTTTGGACAAAGCGACGCAGGCGAGTCTCACCGGAAATCAATTTGACGACGCGGCCTCGGCCAACGGGCTTTTAAACTTTTTTGCTCGCGCGTTAAGCTGCGGCGCAATTGAGGAAAGCGAGATTTTAGAGAAAACTGGTTTGAGCGCGGAAGATGTACAAATTTCTTTCGCGGAAATCATGCAGAAAAGAAATTAATGCCATAAAAATTGTCGTCCACTGATTGTCATTATTGTCTTCACTATCAGTATTGCAACTTTACTTTGATTCGCCGTTGGCTGTTTTCGTCACAAAATCCGGCATTTTCGGTTCATCAGGCAAGACATATTCTTTTCCTTTTGCTGCAGCCCAGCGATAGAGCCAGGTCATCCCGCCTCGCCCGACGAGAGTATCCGGAAGTTTGTAAGCTTCGTCGCGCAGGGCATCTTCCAACGTGACAAACCGGTATCCGCGTTTTTTTAGCGTGCGCGCCAGGTCGCCAAAATAATCGGCGTTGATTGAATTGGCGTGCAAGAGCATAATTTCTTTGATTTCACGCTCAAACAGCCTGTTTGATTGGCGTTCTGCGTAATCAATCTTGGCGTCAAAATACCGGATGTAAGCGGCGCCTAATTTTTTCATCAAATCTCTGTCATTTTTCTCATCTGCATTGTCGTAAGCCTGTGCAAAAATCCAGTCGGCGTCTTCAATCGTGACCGGCGCGATTTTGTAATTATGCTGAGCGAAAAATTGATTTAGCTGTGATTTGATTTCCAGACTTTGACCTGTTTGCAAATACGGGTGGCGAAAATAAGTCATCTGCTTGTTTTTGGTTTTCAGCAGCTCTTTGGTAATCATCTCGCCGCGCAGGATTTCATCTTCGTATTTTTCAAGCGGGTTATCATCCAAACTCAAATGCGAAAAAGTGTGATTACCGAGGTCGAGTCCGGCCCCTAGCCACTGGCGCAGCAAATCAACTTCCTGTTCGTCACGTTTATCGTTTGCATAAAGCTTTATTTCATTGACAAAGCCGATTACCGGAACTTTCGCCTCAGTAATATTTTTGAGCAGCTTGCGCGTTATTTCCTGCCGCGTTTTCAAATCATTGCGAGTCGAAACAACCGGCAAATCATCAATTGTGATGGCAATAAACCTTTGTTTAGATTGCGCGTCGAGCCCCGTTTGCGAGAAAAATAAAAGGGCGAGAAAAATCGTTAATATTTTCATAAGTTTACTTGGCAAAAATCTGCGAAAAATCAGCAAAAGCTTTGAATTCAAGCGCGTTGCCGCTCGGATCAAGAAAAAACATGGTCGCCTGTTCGCCCGTTTCGCCTTTAAAACGAATGTGCGGTTCGATCACGAATTCGACGCCTTTTGTTTTTAATTTGTCGGCTAATTCCTGCCATTCCGCCATCGGCAAAATTACGCCGAAATGCGGAACCGGAACGTCGTCGCCGTCAACCTTGTTCGAGTGTTTTTTAAAGCTTTCGGCGGGAGCAAGATGCGCGACAATTTGATGCCCGTACAAATCAAAATCAATCCATTGACCCGCGCTCCGGCCTTCCGCACATTCTAAAATATCGCCGTAAAATTCTCGCGCTTCGATTAAATCGCGAACGGGAAAAGCTAAATGAAAATAATTATTCATGTGTTTATATTTTTAAGTATTTAGCTCCTTCAAACTGTCGTCGAGCCACAGTTCGTACCAATCAAGAAACTTGATTTTTCCTTTGTTTCCCAATTCATTCGAAGGATATATCCCGGCGTCACTACATCTGCCATCCGTCCAAATGTTCCCGTACTCTTCACTGGAAATTACCAAGTTTATAGAGTAGCCGCAGCCGGCACCGCAGATACCTAACAATCCGGTCGAATGTTCGGAACTGAAATATTCTTCTTCAACTTT
The DNA here is from genome assembly GCA_038212235.1 of Pyrinomonadales bacterium. Lineage (GTDB taxonomy): Bacteria > Acidobacteriota > Blastocatellia > Pyrinomonadales > Pyrinomonadaceae > JBBQUS01. The sequence goes on along the minus strand of JBBQUS010000056.1, from coordinate 17,446 downwards.
TTCGTCAAACCCCTGATTTTCAAAGCTTATGTTCTAGGCTTCTTTGTACGGAAATGGTAAAGCAAAATTGGTTTTACTATCTTCATTGGTAAAATCTAAGCCTTCGTAAAAAGATTTCTGTAATGAATCCAACCCGTAAAACGGCCCTGCGCCGCCATTACCAATCTGTTGTAGAAATAAAACATATTCTGCCGGCAATTTTACCTGATAAGTTTCTTCCAGGGCAGCTAATGTCTCATTCTTTATGACAGGATTTGGTTTATATTTGTGATGATCGGCTCCAAAGATTTGAAAATTGCGATCTTTCTTTTTCAGTTGGGAGAATTTAGCTTTAATTCTCGCAATCTGTTCGCTTAAATTTGAAATGATATTTGGCATTTCAAAGCCCTTTCAGTTGTGGCAAGAGCGCCGAGACGTTTTTCTGCAACTTTGTTAAAATTTAGCTGATGCAACAGGAAAATACCAAAAAATTTGCTTCCGCGCTTGAGAAAAGTTTGCGCGACAATACTTTCGTCAAACTCACTTTGGGAAACTACAAAGGCGCAGACTCGCATTTGCAAAAGATTCTGATTCGCCTGATTGAAATTAAAGTTGGGACGCGGCTGTTTTTTCTGTATCGCTCGGACACGCGCGACACGGCAAAAAATTTCGATTTTGCAGAAGGCATCCGAATCGTTTCGGAACTTTTGGGCAAAGAATTTTTCGCCGGACATTTGTTTACGACCGAAAACGATGTTCAGCTTGATATCGGCAAGAAAAGCGCTCGTTTAAACATCGGAAAACCTACTTTCAAAACAACGCTGAGTGCGCAGCACAACCGTGAAAAACAGGTTTTTATTGACCCGGAAAGCTTTTATCTGCAGGCTCTCGGAATCACGAGCGAGCGGGGCGAAATTAAGGCGAAACAGGAAGACAAGTGGCGGCAAATTAATAAATTCGTCGAAACAGTCGGCAATTTGTTTGCGGATTCCGAACTCAAAGAGAGACAGGAAATTGAAATTGTTGATATGGGTTCTGGCAAAGGCTATCTGACCTTTGCGCTCTACGATTATTTTAACAACGTTTTGAAAATAAAGGCGAAAGTGACCGGCATCGAACAGCGCGACGAATTGGTTTCGCTCTGCAGTGACGTTGCCCAAAGCTGCAATTTTCAAGATTTGAAATTTGAAAAAGGCTTGATCAACGATTTTCCGTTTGAACGAGCGGATATTTTAATCGCGCTGCACGCCTGCAACACGGCGACTGACGATGCGATTTTCAAGGGAATTTCCGGCAATGCGAGCCTAATCATCTGCGCTCCGTGCTGTCATCAGGAAATTCGCCCGCAGATAACGGCGCCTGCAATGCTCAAAAATGTTTTAAAACACGGCTCTCTGCTCGAGCGCGAGGCGGAAACCTTAACCGACGGTTTGCGCGCGCTCCTGCTCGAACGCGAAGGTTACGCAACCAAAGTTTTTGAGTTTATTGCGCCCGAACACACGCCGAAAAATAACATGATTGTCGGCACAAAGCGCGAGAAAAAGATTGAAATTGAAGATATCAACAGCCAAATCCAAGACCTGAAAAACTTTTATGGAATTAGCGAACAGCGACTCGAAAAACTACTTACTGCTTAGGTGCTTACTTTGCCAGCAGATTTTTTAACTCGGCTCGGTCAATCTCCAATGCTTTCTGAACATCCGCCAGATCTGCGGCCTCGTTTTGTTTGAGCGAGTTTTGAGTTTGCAGCGCTGAATAAATATCAACGCTGTGTTGATTATTTTTTTCGGCCTCGCGTAAACCGTCAATTTGTTCGCTTTTAGATTTTGCCTTTTTTGCCCAATAATAGTAACAATCGCCGCACACCATATAAGCTTCGGCCAGACGCACCCTGAGATTGGTGTTGCTCGGATCGGCTTGAGAGTATTGTTCAAACATTTTGATTGATTTCTGGTAATAAGCAAAAGCTTCATCAAAATTCTCGAGTTTTTTCAAAATGTCGCCCATCCGACGGTAAGTGCGCGCTACAGCAGTTTTGGCAAAAGCGTTTTGCGGATCTGCCGCCGCCATTTTTTCTTGAATTTCCAGCGCTCTTCGACAGTTTTTTTGTGCTTCACTAAAATTGCCTTGATTGGTTAAACTTGAGGCTATTGAGTTAAGCGTAAAAGATAAATCGAGTTGGTATTGTGCATTGTTCGGATTGGCGGCGGCATTTTCCCGGTCAATCGTTTCCGCTTTGAGATAAAGTTCTAAAGCCGAGGCCGAATCCTGCTTTTGCTCATAAACCCCGCCAATATTTTTATAAATTAGAGCGGCGTTGCGCAGACGAGCGCTGCGCTTGTCAGCCTCTTCAGCAACCAGAGCAAGTTTCTCGTGAATGTCCGCTGCCTGGCGATAATAGATAATCGCGCCGTCATAATCGCCTTTGGCTCGAACCGCTAATGCCAAATAAAATAACGCACTCGCCAAATCCGTACGTGCTACGGCGTTTTGAGAATCTTTTTGGACGATTTCAGAGAAAATTGTGACCGCTTGACGGCAGAGATCTTGTTGCCCCTCAAGATCACCTTTTGCGGAAAGTTGATCGCCGATATTGACGTAAAGTTTGGCTAATGTGCGGCGCTCAGCATCGCTGTCCGGCATTTGCGCGACCAGATTTACTTGAATTGCTAGGGCTTTGCGATAATTTTCCAGTGCCGCGCCGGTTTCTCCTGTATTTGCGCTGTTTGCATCATCGCCTTGAATATCACCAACCTTTTGGTAAGCCAAGACGAGCTCGCGCTGCAAGTCAGGCGAATTATCGCTCGTTTGCGAGAGATTATCGAGATACTCGAGCGCATCCGTTACCAACTTTTTGCGCGTTTCGGTTGAACCCGGAAGATTTTTGATGCGCTCGTGATAATCGAAAAGAATCGTATTCGCCAATTTCCTAACCTGGTTGAAACGCTGTTCGGCGCGAGCGCGCTCACGACCGGCAATAACTGCTTGCCAGGTTGTGATTGCCGTTGCTGAAAGAAGCGTCAGCGCAATCAATAAACTCGCGAAAACTCCCAATCGGTGTCGTTGGACGAACTTCACTAAACGGTATGAAGTTGTGTCAGCCGTTGCTGTGACGGGCAATCCTTCGAGATGGCGGCGGATATCTTCGCAAAACTCCTGAACTGAGTGGTAACGGCGCTCCGGTTCTTTGCGGAGCGCTTTCAGGATGATGTTGTCCAAATCACCCCGGAGCGATTTTAGATTTTTGGCTGTTGGCCTTCGGACTTCGGATTTCGGACTTTGTTCGTCAGCAGTTTCAGTTAATTGCCGGGCTGTTTTTGGATTTTGGATTTTAAATTTTGAACTGATAACCGAACTCGGTTTTGGCGGGACGGCGGTTAAGGCCATTTGCGCGACTTCTTCCGGCAAACGGCTTTCGATTTTATAGGGGCGCTCGCCGGTCAACAATTCGTACAAGATGACGCCCAAGCTGTAAACATCGCTCGCGGTTGTGATCGGCAAACCGCGCAGTTGTTCGGGGCTAGCATATTCGGGCGTCATCAGGCGAAACATCGTCGCCGTCGCTTCCGCGGTTTCAAGCGACCAATCGGGATGCAGCAGCTTGGCGATTCCGAAATCGAGCAGTTTGGGAACGCCTTCGGCAGTAACGAGAATATTTGAAGGTTTTAAATCGCGATGAACAATCAAGTTTTGGTGTGCGTAGGAAACCGCTCCGCCAACCGCTTGAAATAATTTGAGGCGTTCGGTGAGATCGAATTGGTGCAAATCACAAAATTTAGTGACGGGCAAGCCCTCAACATATTCCATCACGAAATACGGCAGGCCGTCAGTTGTCGAACCACCGTCAAGCAGAGACGCAATATTCGGGTGTTCCAGTCTGGCCAAAATCTGGCGTTCGAGCATAAAACGCTTGAGCACCGCCGCAGTGTCCATCCCGCGTTTAATCAGCTTGAGCGCGACTTTTTTGTCAAATGAAGAATCGGCGTGGGCGGCGAGGTAAACCGTTCCCATGCCGCCGGCGCCGACCTGGCGCAGGATTTTGTACGAATCAATTTGCTTGCCGATCTGTAAATCGGTTTCGTCTGTCTCAACCAAACCGGCTTCTACGAGCGCCGGTTCGGCGATAAAATCCCCGGCATTTTCATGAGCTTTGATGAGGTTTTCAACTTCGCCGCGCAAATCCGCATCAATGTTTTCCAAGACGGCCGCACGTTCCGTTGCGGGCAGTTCAATTGTCCGGTTAAATATTTCTTTAATTTGTTGCCAGTCGTCGGTTTTCATCTGTTCTCTTGGAAATCAATTATTGAGCGTAATCAAGGCTCCAATCCCAAACAACATCAGCCCTAAAACTCCAAAACCCAAACTCATCACTAACATGCACCCGGGAACAAGCCACACAGCCATCAGCGAATCTATTTCGGCGCACTGAGGACTGTTCCGTTGATAAACAACGCGAACTTGCTGCCCGACTGTGTAGGCGGGCGGCTGCGTTCCGGTTTCCGATTGAAATCTGATTGTCTGCCCGCTCGGAATCAAAAACGATACTTGCGGGCAATAAAGATACCCGCTTTTTCCCATCACTTTTCCAAAATCAACAATCGTTCCGGCAGCTTTGGCTGAGTCCGCCAGTTGTCGGCGAACCTTGAAAACCGAAACAATTCCGCCTGCGAAAACTCCAAGCCCGATCAGAAAAAATAGTAAACCGATGACAATCAGCATTTGACAAATGGATGAACCGGATTAAATGGAAATGTCTTTATTTGATTACGCGCGGAACGGTCTCAATTTGGCTCAAACATTTATTTTTTGGTAGAGCCAGGCGCGGGCGATTGTCCATTCGCGCTTGACGGTTGAGGGTGACACTTTTAAAACCTCTGCCGTTTCTTCAATCGTCAGACCGCCGAAATAGCGCAGTTCAATAATCTTGGCTTGATGCGGATCAAATTCGCCCAGTTCCTGCAAAGCCAAATCCAGTTCAATCAGATGTTCATCGGCGTTGCCGGAAATTTCAGGAGCGTCGTCAAGCGAAATTTTCAGACCGCCGCCGCGCTTTTCCGCCAGGTGACGGCGGGCATTATCAAGCAGAATGCGGCGCATCGCTTGCGCGGAAAGGGCAAAAAACTGGGCGCGATTTTGAAAGCTGACCGAATGCTGGTCAATTAATTTGAGATAGGCTTCGTGGACGAGCGCGGTGGTTTGAAGAGTCGAATCGCGCCGTTCGCGGGCGAGATAGCTATGAGCTAATCGGCGCAGTTCGTGATAGACCAGCGGCAACAGCTCGTCTAAAACCTCCCGGTTGCCCTTGGCATACTCTTCCAGCAGTTTGGTCGCTTCGCTCATTAAAGTTTCGCTCCCGTCAGATTAATCATCAATTATCCGAAACAATATTTAGCGCGATGAGGAAAAAAAACGTGAGCCGATTCTACTCCTCTTTGCGCGTAATGCACAGAGGAAAATTATGCTGAAAGAATTTGTTAATTTGTTGAGGAATAACCGCCAAGATTTTGTCACGTTTGCTTTTGGGCTCGTTCTGCTCCTTCTATCAGCGAACGTTACTTATGGAGCGGCAATCACCGTCGCAAATAAAAATAACGGCGGCGCGGGCAATTTGCGGCAAGCAGTTTCCAGCACAGGTTTGACGCAAACCGCGCAGTCTCCCATTGAATCCGTTCCGCAGCAAGTGACTTCTTCGAGCAACGGCAGAATCGTCTACACGGATCTGAGCGATATTTGGACAATGGATGGCGACGGCTCCAATCGCGTCAGGGTAATAGATGCCGGAACTAATGATACCGAACCTGTCTGGTCACCGGACGGCAGAAAAATAGCTTTTACGAGTGATCGCTCTCCGAGTTTTAACGGCGGGATCTATTCGGTCAACGCCGACGGCACAGGACTGACTCTGCTTACGTATATCGCTGCGGGTCGCAGCGCAGAACCAACGTGGTCGCCGGATGGAACTAAAATCGCATTCTCAAGCGGTCGCGACGCTCTTATCAGCTCGATCTACGTGATGAACGCGGACGGCTCGAATGTCACGAGGCTGACGAATCAGTATCCGGCAAGCGATGCAGGTCCGGTTTGGTCGCCGGATGGAACGCGAATCGCGTTTGAAACTAATCAAGGAGCGGCTGCGAATATCGCCGTGATAAACGTTAATGGTACTGGGCGAACCGTTCTCGGTCAAGGTCAGTTTCCGGCGTGGTCGCCAGACAGCACGAAAATAATCTTCTCTTTCCTCGAGACTGGTTACAAACTCTATGTCATGAACGCTGCCGATGGAGGCGGACGGACACAGCTTACCTTCGGCAATTTTAACGACCAGTATCCTGCCTGGAAATCCGACGGGCAAAAAATCGCGTTTGTCCGAAATACATCAGGTCAGGAGAAAATTTGGACGATGAACGCTGACGGCACGGATCAGATCAATATCACCAGTGGGGGACAAGGATATCCTGATTGGCAGCGCGACTATTTGATCGGCAAGGCCGCACCCTTTGATTTTGATGGCGATGGCAAATCTGACATTTCCGTTTTTCGTCCCTCTGATACCGTTTGGTACTTGCTCAATTCTGCAACCGGCTTTTCTGCCGTGCAGTTTGGGATCGCAACCGACCGGATTGTTCCGGCAGATTATGACGGCGACGGCAAAACAGACATTGCCGTTTATCGCCCGTCAACCGGGACTTGGTATCTCCAGCGCAGCAGCCTCGGGTTTGCCGCATTACAATTCGGTTCAGCCGACGATATTCCGCAGCCCGCCGATTTTGACGGGGATGGAAAATCGGAGCTGGCCGTTTATCGCCCCTCAAATGGTACTTGGTATGTTCTTAATTTAGTAAACAACTCTTTCTCCACCGTGCAGTTTGGCATCTCCACGGACAAGCCGGTCGCGGCAGATTACGACGGCGACGGCAAAACCGATACGGCAGTTTATCGCCCGTCAACCGGTGTCTGGTATCTGCTCAAAAGTAGTCAAGGATTTGCGGCGGCGCAATTTGGCATTTCGACCGACATGCCCGTAGTTGGTGATTATGATGGCGACGGACGAGCAGATTTGGCAGTTTATCGCCCGGCAAGCGGAACTTGGTATGTGCAGCAAAGCACGCAAGGTTTCACTTCGGCGCAGTTTGGCGTTGCCACCGACTTGCCGACGCCGGCCGATTACGACGGCGATGGTAAAACCGATCCGGCAGTTTATCGCAACGGTACCTGGTATTTGCTCAAAAGCGCCCAAGGACTCGCCGTCGTGCAGTTTGGCGTGACAAGCGATAAACCAATTCCCAACGCTTTTGTTCGTTAGGATTCGGAACCGCAAAAACCGATGAACCAGAACTTTTACATTGTGATTGTTGCATTTATGTTGCTGCTTCACCTTTCCCAATGATGAAGTAAATATCTGGATTCCCAACAACTTATCTTAACCGGCAAAAGATCAATTTTTGCGAGAAATTAAAAAGGAGATTGTCATGAAAAAGACTTTATTTATAGTTTGCGCGATTTTGTTAACTCTCAACTTTGCTAGTCCGACGTTTGCCGACATCAGGATCAAGAAAAAATCAAATTTAAAGATGCCGAATATGCCTGCGCCGATGAAGAATCCGATGACGGGCGAGATGATGGATCCCGGCAAATTACCCGACACCACCGTTTTAATCAAAGGCGCCCGAATGCTGACTGAAACGCGGACGGAAGCGAGCGGCAAAAAGATGATCATGACCGAACTTCGGCAGTGCGATTTGGGGCGCGAACTGGCTTACACAAACAATGCGAAGACATATACAGTGACTTATTTCAATGCTTCCGGCGCGGCTCAAAAGGACGCGCTTACAGCCCGGAATGTTCCGGTGGAAGACGCCGCAGGCGGCGGAGTTGTTACCTATTCGATCACTTACACCGACACGGGCGAGAGGGCGCAACTGTTTGGCTATCCGGCACGCCACGTCAAAAGAGTGATTACCATGACGCCTTCCGCCAATGCCTGCGAAACGAAAAAAATGCAAATCGAAACCGACGGCTGGTACATTGATCTGCCAAGTTTTTCGTGTCCAACTTTCGCGCCGCCCGAAATGCCTGCTCAAAAGGGTGAACTAAAATGCCGCGACAAAATAGAGTTTAAAATGAGCGGCAAAGCGGATAACGGCTTTCCTGTCAAAGAAACGATGACAATCGGAATGGACGGAATGCCCGCGTTCACCAAGACAGAGGAAGTAACGGAAATCTCCAACACAGAACTTGACGCCATGTTGTTTGACGCGCCGCCCGGATATACAGAAGACAAATCCATTAAAAATCCTGTCAAACCAAGCGCCGCCAACAAGCAAAACATTTCGCCGCCAAATCAAACCGCGACCCCAAATAGTTTTCCCGCTAATGCAAATCTACCGCAAATGCCGACCACAGCAATTGCCGAGGCTCCGCTCCAACCCAAAAGAGCAGGCGTCATTCGCATCGGAATCGCCAAGCCGAACATTAAAATGCCGGACGAAAAAAAGGATTACACGGCGCCGCTCGAACTTTCTTCAGCCGTTCGTGATTCGCTCATCAATGAATTGAATTTAGAAAAAATCGAAGCAATTCGGCTTTCAACCGATGCGCCCGAAACGGAAGGCAGACAAAAAGAGTGTGATTACATTTTTTATGCCAATGTCACGCAAAAACACGGCGGCGGCGGAATGTTCGGAAAAATGCTGGCGATGGGCGCAATGGAAGTCGCCGGTTCGTTGATTCCGGGCGTCGGGATGATTGCAGGAACGGTCGGAAGCATCGCGATGTCACAGACGATGGGCAAAACCGCTAAAGCCAAAGACGAATTCACCTTTGATTACAAAGTCACGGGTCTCGATAACGCCGTGCTGTCGCAAAGCGTCACCAAAGCGAAAACGAAAAAAGACGGCGAAGATGTACTGACACCGCAAGTTCAACAGGCCGCAAAATCAGTTTTGGCAGAAATCGTTAAAAAAAAGTAATGAAACACCAAAATATCAAAAATATTGTCAATTTGTCTTTGGCGTTGTGCGCACTCCTCATTGTCTTGGGCTGCGCCGAAAGCGGCGGTGAGGATTCACCCGATGCTCAGCCGTCCGCCTCATTAACGATTGAACACTGGAAACTGCTAAGCGAATTTGCCGAAAATGAGGTTGCTGCTAATGCTCGATACTCCGGAAAAAGATTGCGAGTAACCGGTCCGATAGATTTTGTAAAAGTTGAAAATGGAAGGATTCTAGCCAGATTTAGCGTTCCGGCTGTCTCCTACACACAACTTTTCGCAGAGTTTCCCCAATCGCAAAAAGCCGCTGCCGGTTCGATAAAAGGCGGTCAGCAAGTAGCCCTCGAATGTACTTGTCGAGGAGTGAACAGCCCTGGACGGCTTGAAATGGATGATTGTTCTCTTAAATGAGAGAAACAAAAACGAGACAAAAAACGAAAAATCTAACCGCTAATTTTGGAAAGTCTAATTTGTTCTGAAAATAAGGAGAAAATTATGAAAACATCGAAAATCATTCGAGGATTATTGATCCTGATGATGCTGACTGCAATTAACAACCTTGCAATTAATGTTTCCGCACAGGAAACCGAAAGAGAAGGTAAAAAACACGAAAAATGCGCAGTGGATTCCAAGAATATTTATTTTGTTGATTCCGGCACGGTAATTTCAACGATGCATCCCGGCAGCAATGGTGGTAACGGCTATCAACTAAATATCTTGGGTGTAAATGTGGACAAGTATGAGGTTGTCCAAGAACCGTACATGACCTCGGTAGGTGTCATCCCAAATTACACCAATGCCGCTTCAGCTAAATGGGAGCTGGTATTTAACCCTAATATGGGACGTGTGATTCGCAGTGTAAGAATGACCAATACATGTACGGGCGTAACTAAGGATTATAGATTGGATGCGCCGGTAAAACTGCTGGATCAATAGGATTTTTCAAAAACGCAATCACTCAAATAATACTTTGAATGATTGCGTTTTGAATTAAGCAGTCGTTATTCAAGAACCGGGATTGATTTTAGCCCAGAAAATTGCGGCGGTTCGACATCGAAACATTGTAGCCCGGAAAGATTTTGCCAAAATCCTTGTTGCCCAAGTGTTTATCTGCGACTTCGGCAAAGACATCGCGAAAATCAGTGGTCAAGGCCAAATCGCGACCTTCGTTTAATTTGTCATCGGCGAGTCCGCGAAAATCTCCGTAAACTTTGCCGCCCTTGACCGAGTTGCCAATCACAAACATCGCGTTGGCGTGGCCGTGGTCAGTTCCGCGCGTGCCGTTTTCACGCGCCGTCCGTCCAAACTCGGACATTGTTAAAATCACCACATCATCCATTCGTGCGCCCAAATCGGTGGCTAGCGCCGTGATGCTCAATCCAAAATCGCGCAGCAAATTTGATAGTTGACCGCGCGCGCCGCCTTCGTTGGCGTGTGTGTCCCAACCGCCAGCCTCGGCAAAAGCGATTTCAAGACCGACTCCCGATTTCACCAGCTGAGCGATTTGTTTGAGCGAGTTGCCGAGCTGTGTGTTCGGATAAACCGCCCCGTTTTCAGGTTTATACTGCGACGGGTTTGATTTCTTGAGCAAATTAATCGCTTCAAAAGTTTCTTTGCCGGTTGCGCCGAGCGTGTCGCCGCTGACCGTCTGCGCGTAAATTGCTTCAAAACCGCCTTGAACATTGGGCGAATAACTACCGGCGCGAATAGCGAAATCACTGAGGTTCGTCATCGCCACGCTTGGCGCGCGTCCATAGAGCGAGCGCGGCAATTGATTGGTCATCGCGACGGCTTGAAAGGGCGAAGCGTCCTTGGCATTGTTTTGCAAAACGCGGTTGAGCCAACCGTCGGGCGTTGATTTAACGCCGGGCGTGCCCGATTCCATGTAATCCTGCGCGTCAAAATGAGAGCGCGTGTTGTCGGGCGAGCCGGCGGCATGAATTACCGCTAACTGATTATTTTTGAATAAATTTTCAAACGGCGCCAGCGCCGGATGCAGCGCGAAAGTATCATCCAACCTGATCGCCCCATCGGTTTGTCCGGGTTTCGCAATCGCGATTGTGCGGCGCAAATCATAATAGTGACTGTCGCCGTAAGGAACGACGACGTTCAGACCGTCAACCGCGCCGCGCTGGAAAATCGTAATCAATGTTTTCGGACGTTTACTGTTGTTGGTGCGAGTCGCGGCGCTGGCAAACTGCTGCAAAAAATTTGGGGCTAAACCCATCAATCCGAAGCTTGCTAATCCGATCCCGCTCGCTTTTAAAAAATATCTTCTGTCCATTATTATTACTCCAAAATTAATTGCTTGGAAAAACCGTTTGCCGTTTATTTAGACGCTTGAAAACGTCGTCCGGTCGGTTTTATTGACGTTGAAATTCAGGCGAACCCAGGATTAAACCGGCGATTTTGACGACTTCGGAATTGCCGCTCGGCGGCAGCAGGCGATTCGCCGCGTTGAGGCCGTTTTTCCTGCCGCCCGCGACTTTTCCCGCCGGCATTGAAACGTTTTCCATCATTTCGCCGTCAACATCTTTTGCCGCCAAGGTTGGTTCGGGCAGCGGTTGATTGAGTTGTTTCATCAGCGTTTCTCTGGTTTGCGCCGAAACCTCATTATTTAAAATCACGGCGATAAAATTGTTCATCACCTTTTCTTTATTGTCCGGGTCGCGCCCGGTAAACCTGGCCAAATCAACCCGTGTTCCCGGAATGCGATTGCTCGTCAGAGCTAAACCGTAATTGAGACGTTCGAGCAGAGCGCCCGTGTTCACCCAATCTTCGGCTTTGTCCGGGTAGCCGGTCGGCGCGATCCAGCCGTAGAGCGGTTCGCCCATTTTGGCCAGTAAACCTTGCAGAGCCGGGTTCGCGTTTGTGTCAGCGCCGAGAGTTCTGATTGAGCTGACTAGAACTTCGAGCGGCGTTTTAATTTTCGCGCGGTAGTTTTCCGGAGCGAAAAATTCGGGCGAGGTGAAAACCGCTCTTAAAGTTGTTTTGATGTCGCCGTTTGATTTTTGGAAAGCGTCGGCAGCGCGATTAACCAGCGCGTCGCTCGGATTATCGTTGACAAATTTGACGGCCAGTTTTCTGGCGATAAATTTGGCGGTCGCGGGTTGTTTGACCAAAATGTCAATAACTTTTAAACCGTCTTCCATTCCGCCGCCACTCTTTATTTTTTGACCCAAAACCGTTTTCTCGCCGTCGTCATGCTGTCGCGCGTTAAAATAAAAGGAACCTGATTTAGCATCTTCGGGAATTCCGCCCAAACGCTGCAAACCTTTGATTTGACGATTTTGAGTGTCGCTGCCCATAATTGCGGCTGATTTACGATAGCCGCGCGGATCAACAATCGTCCAGCCGGTAAAACAGCGCGCAATTTCCTGAACATCTTTTTGCGTGTAGCCGCCGTCAACTCCCAAAGTATGCAGTTCCATCAATTCGCGGGCGTAATTCTCATTGATCCCGCGTTTTGGCTGGTTTTGCCTTTGCTTCATTCGCTGCGCAATCTGTTCATCGGATAATCCGGTGCGTTCTCTAATGCGTTCGCGGGCGCGTTCCGGCAACTGACCATTTTGCATTAATTGCTGCAGGCGTCCGTTGCCGCGATTTTGGTTGCTATTTGGCGCAACCGATTGAAAATTATCAAGATAAAAGAGCATCGCCGGGCTTTTGGCAGTAGCAGTGAGCAAATCGCGGAAATTTCCGAGCGCGTTCGGACGAATCACGTCGCGGTCATATTCGGGAATAAACCAGCGCGTCGAAGCCTTTTGCACGTAAACGTTAAAATGATTTGACCAGAAATCAACCATCTGTTCCTGCAATTGACGTTCGCTGTAAACCGCACGCAAAATTCGCGAAGCATTGATCTGCTGCGTCAATTCAGCCGGACGATGCAAATCGTTTGCGCGGTAGATTTCGGCGATTTGGCGTTGATATTCGCGTTTTTGTTCGTCGGAAAGGCCGGTCGGATTTTGCTGCAAAAGATTCGTTTTGTCGCCCGCCGTTTGGTTGACGCTGGTCGGATTGCCGATTTTTGCCGCCATCATCGGATCTTGATTATCCACATTCGCAGATGGCGTCGTCTGGCCGTTTTTGGCTTCTTTTTTGTCAGCTTTTAAATCACCGCGCAGTTCTTTGGCGTTCATTCCGTTATTTTGCGCGACCAGTTGGATAACGGCAGCCGGACTCGGATATTTGGCAAACAATTCATCGTTTGACATTTTTAAAACGTCCAGATTCTTGAGCTTCGACTCGGCGACCGCATCGTCTAATTTATCGGCGTTAAGCTGCTGCTCGATATAGTTGTCAAGTCCGGTTTGTTTGACTCGTTCAACATCGCCGGGACGCGCGCCGTAGCCTAAACGGTTGAGGACATGAAGGATTTTCTGGTCTTCGGTCAGAGATTTTGCTGTGGACGGCGCGGCTTTCGCGGCAACTTGCGGTCTGGTCATGGTTTGCGCGCCTGCCGAAAGAGGAAGCGCGAAAACAGCCGTTAAGGTGAGTGCGGCTATTGTTTGCTGCAAAGTTTCGCTCCAAAAATATCTATGTGTAAATTTCGTAAATTTCATTGCCGGAATACCTTTTCGAGAATAAACTGATAAATGTTGTAAATCTTGTCGGTCGTTTGTTTAGACGCCCGAATCCGCAAAAAAGACGAAAGAAAGTTTATTGAAGCAACAGCCAACAGTTGCCGCACATCGAAAAACCAGCTTACAATTGTTGCTTGGCGGCAAACTCTTTTTTAACCAAAGTTTATTCAAACCAAATATCAACTCAAAATAAAATCTATGCGCTCAATAATTCTGACACTTCTATTAGTAGTTTTGGCTGCAACCGGCGTCTCTGCGCAGCAGGGCGTTCCGATTGCTGAAATGAAACCGGCTGCGGCGCAAACAAACGATCTGACGAAGAGTTTTGATGAATTTACGCTTGATTTGCCAAACGAAACGTGGCGGGTGACAAATAAGACCGCGACCGCCGAACTCGTTTATGGCGACCGTTTGGAAGGCTATCTGCAGATTCGCAAAGTCGCGGTTGACCAGGGGACAGCGCTTTCTGATGTCATTGACCGCGAGATCAATCAAAAACTGCAGTTCAAACCGGGTTTCGTCAACGGCAAAGAGGAAAGTTTTAAAGGAAATTTGAGCGGCAAAGCGGCAAACTACGAGTACACCGAATCCGGCAAAGCGATGATCGGACGCGCCTATTTTCTGCAAACCGCCGATAACAAAACGGTTTATGTTCTCCGCTTTACCGGCCTGCGCGACAAACTGCGTCTCATTCGCAACCAAACTGATTCAATCGCCCGCAGTTTTGAATTGAAGAAATAATCTTGCTCTGATAGTTTTATCCTCTCATTTTCTTCCACAATTCGCGCACGGTTTTCTCCTGCAAATTTTCATCGGCGGTGAAAGTTGTGACTTCAGCGCGGAATTTTTCGGTTAAATCTTCAACCGCTTTTTCGTAAGCTGCGAGAGCCGCGTGACAAATTTGCGGCGCAACGGGAATCGCGATTTCGCCCGCAAGTTCAAGTTGCGAAAGCCGCCGGACAAATTCGCTGCGCTCCGGGCTGCCGAGCCAGATAAATTCATTGCCGATTTGCACGCCGTCCGGCTGCAACAAACTTTGTTGGATGATTTTAGCTCGGCCGGCGAGAAGCGTGATTTTCTCCGATTGCGTCCGCGGCGGAACAAAATCAAGCGGCGTCATGAATTGCGGTTTTGGATCAAGTTCTGTCCAAATTTCTTCGGCGATGCTCTGCGCCGTCAACTTGCCTTTGCGAGCGATTTCCGAACGAAACTTTTGCATTTTCTTTTCGGCGACGCGGCGGAAGCAGCGCAAGTTCCCAAACTTTGATGAATTTCGTGTCGAGGGGCAGTTTCTCAAGCGGTTTTTCGCCGCTAAAAATCGCCGCGCTCCGTTCGAGCAACTGAACGAGAAATTTTTTGATTTGATCTTTAACGCGCGGCTGCGTTAACTCATCGGATTTACTAACGGGAGCGGGCAGCGCGTCGAAAAATTCAATGCTGCGGTCGGTAATTGGTTTGCCTTGTTCAAAAGTTTTCCAGAGAACGCAGTTATTGACGTTCCAGGTAAAGAAATATTCGACGCCGATTGAGTTCGCTTTATTGTGAGCGTCAACTACGACGGCTTCATTAAGCGGACTTCTTCCGTCGCGTTTATCGGGTAATTTGACTTCGCCCGTCAGCACGATTTTGTTCGCGCGATTATAAATCGTCAGATCGCGCCGCTTGGTGCTGCCTTTCCCGCGCTGCTCGCATTGCGCTTGCGAAAAAGGCAAATCAGGTCTTTGTTGCAGGATTTCATTAATCTGCGAAGCTACGTCAGCCGTAAATTCCCATTCATTAATCTCGGTCATTGTGATTTATCTAATAAAATTGAGGTTTGTAGGAATTTATCACAACAAATTGTGTTTGGCATCAACATTAAATTTCACTCTGTAGCTTTACCGCCCAGCAAAAACATCAGCGTTTCTCGTTGACAGACCACCGCACGCCGAACTAACCGCAATGCGGCTTGGCAACAAACGCCATCTCGCCGAAGAAATACGGCAAATTGATGAATTGGTTGAAAAGTTGATTGGATGAAAATAATTTTTGTTGCTAAATTTCACCCGCGAAACTCAGGAATAAATTGTTTTTTCGTTTTTTCCATTGGTTCTTCTAAAATTTTCAAAACCTCTTCAAGCCATTGTTTAAATGTCATATTCCAATATGAAGGCATTGTTCCGAGAGCAAAATGGTTGTAGAGCGCATCCTCTAATCTTTCCTCATCAAGACCAAGTGCAAGAAGCTCTTTTAGCTCATGCACTGTTTGTTCAATCCATAGTGTTGGATTGTGTGTTTTGAAGTATCTTACAACGGAAGCATAATGAAAATTATTGTTGTCCCAATAATAATCATCCTTCCAGTCTTGATGAAGATAACTTCCAATTAAATTACCAAAAGCGGGAAAACGTTCTCGCAGCTCCATTGAACCTCCTAATATTTAAACTTTCCACTTGGCGAAATGGGAAATGCCGTATTTACATGCCACCCTTGAGGCGAACTGTCTCGAACAATGCTAATCCAAACTCTGTTACTTTCGACTGGTTTTATATTCGGCGCACCACCTTTCCCTCTGCTTAATACATTTCCTACCTGCTCATCCATGGAAACGCTTTTTTCAAATCTTTCCTTTCCGCTCTTTAGCCATTCTTCGATTTCTGCACGATTTTCTTTGACAAAATGTGCAATCGTTCGATTTGCGACCTCTTTGTTGCGGAATAATGAAGCAAAAGGAATATCAGGCTCTTTTATCATCCGTTGCCTGAGCCAATTATCTGATTTGCCCACATGTTTTTCAATTGTGTGTCCGCCAAAGATTTCGTCTAACTCCAAAGTTTTACGATTGCCGTAAATTTCTTTAGCCGTCTCTCCAATTGTTTGTTTTAACTCTGAAACCATCTGCGAACCATGCTGATTTCGCATCTGATCTAGATATTCTTTGAGTTCCTTGGCATCACCGCTTTCAATTAATCCAGTAACTTTCTCCTTGGCTTCGGCGACAACTTTTGGATCAATAGTTTTGCCGCCGCCTGAAAGCACTTGTTTGGCTCGTGCTTCCATGTTTTGCATCAGTTCGATGACTGATTTTTTTTCTGTCACTATGACCGGGCGCGTCCCGCCGTTTAAATCTGCTACGGCTTCAACTGTCGCTTTGACCGGCACTTTTACTTCGCCAACGGTTTTCGCCGTCGCGTTTGCCAAAGCATTGACTTTGCTTAGAAAAGCCGTTCCGACTTCAGTTGTTTTGAGCGATTGTAAACCTTCAAGCGTGAGTTTTCCGCCGACCGAAGCGCCCTTAAACAAAACGGTTTCCATTGCGAGATTGCCGACAATTTCTCCGGCTGCTTCCGCGGCGTCTGCGGCGGGCATATCGCGCAAACTGGTGTAACCATTATTTACTAAATCATCAACGAGAGATTGGCGTTGTTCGGGCGTCATTTTGGCGAGCGAAACTGCCGCTTGTCCGATTCCGATGCCTATTTTGGTTGAGAGCGCGGGAATTTGCATTAACGCTTCGCCGACTTTCCAGGCGGTTCCCAAAGGATCTTTCGCCGCTTCGTAAACCATCGAAGCGTTTCTCTCGAGCGACCCCCAAGCGCCTTTGAAAAAGCCTTCCGCAAACTTTTCACCGACCGAATTGCGGCTCGTCGTATCAACTACATTAATTTGCCGATTGACCTCAGTTTGTTCGGCGCGATAAAAACTTTCGATTTTGGCTTCGTCAGCGCGATCTATCTCAAATGAGACTGTGCGACACGAAGTCGTGTAAATAGCTGTGATGCATCATCACCGGGTGGGATGATGACATCATCCGTCGTTCTGCCGACGTGATCCTACCACAGCAAGCGTCATCGGTAACGAAGAGGTTTGAAGCCTGTGGGACAATGTAGCCGATTCTTCGAGCATCAACGAG
>JBBQUS010000055.1:0-34290 GCA_038212235.1 Pyrinomonadales bacterium | reverse complement strand
AAAAGCGGCGCAAACGCTATAACAATCTGTAATAATTCGCAGGGCATAAGTTTTCTGGTTGTTTACTCTTGGCAGAATAATTACCATAGCTTAGACGTCCTGCGTTTTGTTTTCAAATAACAAAATGGATAAAGTCGAGCTCAGGTATAAACAGTTTAGCCTATTACTATTTATTCGTTTGAAAAAGGATTGAAATGAGAAAATTTGCTTTGGTTTTTATGCTGCTTTTATTGTCAACGCAGTTGTTTGCTCAATCGTCCGGCAAGCCGACGGATTTTAGCGCACTCGAAGAAACGGTTTTAGCCGAACTCAAAGAGAAACATGCGGCGGGCGCAGCAGTAGCGATTGTCAGCAGCGACCAAGTAGTTTTTGCCAAAGGCTTTGGGACGGCAAATGTTGAAACAAATCAGCCTGTCACAGCCGAGATGCTGTTCCAAATCGGTTCGATCACCAAAACTTTGACAGCTCTCGCCGTCACGAGTTTTGCCGCTGACGGAGAGTTACAGCTTGACGCTCCCATAGGCAGCTATGTCAAAGATTTAAGCCCGAAACTATCCAAAGTTAATTTGTCACAGCTTTTAAGTCATACGGCCGGAATTATTGACGAGCCGGACGAATACGGCGCGCAGGACGAAAGCCTGATGGCCGCTTATCTGCACTCTTGGAAAGACGATTACTGTTTGTTTGAACCGGGAGAGATTTTCTCGTATTCAAATTCGGGTTTTGCGCTGGCCGGATTTGCAATGCAGGAAGCGGTTGGCAAACCTTACGTTGAGATTATGAACGAGCGCGTTTTCGCGCCGTTCGGCATGACGCGGACGACTTTTCGCCCGACTGTGGCAATGACTTATCCGCTCGCAGTGGGTCACAAGCGCAGCGAACAACTCGCCGTTGTGCGTCCTTTGCCAAATGATGCCAGACTTTACCCGGCCGGCACCGCGTACTCAAGCGCGAACGAAATGGCGCGTTTTGCCATCGCGTTTTTGAACAACGGCCGATTGGACGGCAAACGAATCATTGCGCCCGCCGTGATCAAGCTAATGAGCGAACCGCGCGCTCAGCAATTAAGCGCCTCTGACGACACCAGCTACGGTTACGGATTATTTATGAATCACGCAGGCGGAGTGCGCCGCGTCTGGCACGAAGGTTCAATGACCGGTTATGTCGCGATGATGATGCTCGTTCCCGAACAACGCCTTGCCGTCATAATTTTGTCTAACACAGACGGCGGATCGCTCGATAAAACACAGGAAAAAGCGCTGGAGTTAATGCTCCCGCCTGTTGCCAAAGGAGAACTAAAAGCAAAAACCATTCAATCTGTCAGCGAAGCGGAAATGAAAAATTATGTCGGAACATACTCGCAGCCAAACCGCTGGAAAACCGAGGTCTTTATTAAAGAAGGCAAACTTTATATCAAAGAATTTAATCGCGAGATGCCGCTCAATAAAATCGGCGAAAACAGATTTTCGTTTGAATTTCCAAAACCCGGCGTGAATCAAGAAATCTCATTCAAACCAGGCAGCGACGGCAAACCGATGGCGCTTAATCAATACGTTTGGGCATTTAAACGTTTGTAAACTGTGAAGAAGCAATGACAGCAATCGCAAACGATAACAATGTAAAGAGTTTTTGCCCTTTTTGCTCAAATAATACTGGTTTGGCTATTATGGTTTTGTGAACAGGCGCTATGAAATTGCAGAAGAATTTCTAAATATCTTTGAGCGGATGCTGGTTCGTGAAAAAATTGATTTGGACAATGACGACATCAGCGCAGATATTAGCTCTATGTTCGAAATTATTGCGTCTAATCTTTTAAGTAGAAGTAACATTTACTTTGACGGCGCAATTGATTTGGTTTGGAAGATCAGAAAATCCTGCCAAGTTGAATTTCAAGGAAAATTGTGGGTTGGAAATTACGAAACACAGTGGTTGGAGCCGTTTCGAGCACTGGTCACTGACAAACGAGTTACCAAGCAGGGAATCTGGATTACAATTTGGTTTGATTCAGAAAAAGCAGAAGGCGAATTATTAACAGCTTTCAATTTTATAGCTGAGGAAAGGTCAAATTAAAGGCGGTGTGAGTTATTGCGCTTTTCTATCGTGCCTCTTATTGGTTTAATTTAAGTAATTGCTAATCTATGAACTTCTTAAATATTTTGCTGATTTTAGTTATCGTTCTCGGATGCGTTATTGCGAAAGCTCAAAGCTTTTCCAAAATTTCTGACAGCGAAAAGTTTCAAATTATCAAATCCATATTGTCCAAAGAATTTCGAGAAAGCAAAGCTAAATCAATTTGCCTTTCGACAGAAAACATTCCGGAATCAATGACTAGGAAATTGTCAGACGTGGAAGAGACGAAGTTGATGCTGGCCGCACCCGATAAAATCGGCGATTTGCTTGGTTGCGGAATTGAGAACTATCATTTTAGTGGATTTGAAAGAAAAAGCTCCTCGATTTTGGTTTATTTTTACAGGAATAATAGCAATTTTACGTTTTCGGGGCGACGTTACTGTTATCGTAAAGTAAAAGGCAAATGGCATAGTAAAATTGTTGGTTTTACTATGGGCGGCTCATAAGTTTAGCGATTAACAGTCAAAGCGATATTCAAAATTTTAATTTAGTTTGCAAGACGACCACTCAACGAAAAGCTAGAGCTTGTTTTCCGCTAACCGGAATATTTTCTCCATTTTCATTGATTGCAGCAACACGCCAGATTGAATTCATTTTCCGAATCTTTCCCGAAACCAAGACGGCGTACCATAGCTCGTCACGGGTTGCGGGAACAACGCCGAAAGCATCTACTTTTTCTGCCGCGTCAAAAACAGTTAATGAAGCAAACTCCTATTACCACTTAACCGAACCTTCTTTGCTCGTATCAATTTGCGTCAGCTTAACGCCCTCGTCAAAAAAGAAAATGTTCATTTGGTCGAACAAAAAAGTGTGAGTGTCAGGGTTAGAAACATCCAGACCGAAATGATTAATCAGCTGTTGCTGTTTATTAAGCCATTCCTTCCAGCAATCGGCGCAGATTTCAGTGCCGACGCGTTGACCAAGTTCGGTTGGAACCGGCGCATAGCCGAGCGGCGCGGTTTTGCGGCCGCAGCGGGCGCATTTAAAATTATCGTTTGAAAATAAAGACATTTGTTTTTAATAATTAATGATAAATAAAATCAAATTCATTCTTCAATCTTAGTCAGCTATAATCTGCCGTAACTATAATTTACCATTCACCATTCACCATTTACAATTCACCGTCAAGCCGCCTTGATTGCTTCTAAAATATCATCGTTCTTCGGTCGCGCAATGCTCAACTTTTGGACTTTGCGGTGACTAACGACGCCCGTTTTATCAATTACAAAAACCGCCCGCGCCGAACGATTCGGGAGCCACGACTTAACTTCGTAAAGCCGCATGACATCGCCTTTCTCGTCGCTCAGCAGCGTCAGCGGTAAGTCATTTTTGTCGGCAAATTGAGCGTGGGATTTGACCGAATCGGTCGAGATTCCAACGACTTCAGCGCCTGTCGCCTGATAAACAGACCAATTATCGCGAACCGAACAAAGCTGTCTGGTGCAAACCGGCGTGTTGTCGCCCGGATAAAAAAGCAAAACCACGGTTTTACCAAGATGTTCTGAAAGTTTCCAAAAATTGCCTGTGCCATCCTTGAGCGTAAAATCCGGCGCTTGATTTCCAACTTGATTTCCGACTTGATTTAATACCTGTTCGTTCATTCATTCTCCAAAATCTGCGGCGGCAGTTTCTCGTCGCGGCTCTTATAAATTGGGCGTTCCTTCCACACTACGCCGCGTCCCGTTAAAACCCTGAGCGCCGAATTAACCAAAATCGCCGCAAACAAAAACATTCCGAGCGGAGCCAGCAGGGCATAACCCACAGGCTTTTTCCAAGCTCTGTGAAGCGCGGCAAAAACTGTTATTTGGCAAATGTAAATCAAAACGGCCGGAACGAAAAGCCAAAAAAGATAAGTTTCCCTTGTGCGCAGCCATCCGGCTAAAACAAAGGCAGCTAAAATAACGGGAAAAACGCCAAAAAGTAAAATTGAAGCGGCTCCTAAAAAAACGCTTGATGCAGAAAAGTCCGCACCCGCAAAAAGATTTTTAGTAAAACCAGCCCAAATTTCTCCGAACCCGGCGTACATTCTCGTTTGCAGCAAATCCGGGGCGTAATCGAGCCGAAAACGCGCTCCTGAACTTTTAAGCAATTCGGCGAGCCGCAAATCTTCAGCCACTTCATTTTTTACCGATTCGAAATTGCCGACTTTTTTCAAAGCAGCGCGACGGATGAGAAAAAAATTTCCGACGCCCATTGTTTCCGGGCGTTTTGGATGATTGACGCGCGAAGGCGGCATTTTCAGCATGCGAAACCAACCAAAAGTCGGCAGAAAAATTGTTTCCCAAATGCTACCGCAAACGTCAAACGGAATCAGACAGAGCGCGTCTAAATCATTCTGCGCGGCGTAAAATACAGCCGTCTTGACCGCCTCAGGAGCAAAAATAACGTCGGCGTCAAGCGCAATTATCCACTCGCCGCCGGCCTGCGCCAGCGCTTGCTCCAAAGCAAACGGTTTGCCGAGCCAGCCATCCGGTAATTCCGCGCCTTCGATTAAAAGCATTTTTGGATTTACGCCGGCAAATTCGCGCAAAATCTCGCCGGTTTTATCGGTCGAGCGGTCGTTGACGGCAATAATTTCCAGGTTTTCAAAGGTTTGCGCGAGTAGGGAGTTGAGAGATTCAGCCAGGATTCGTTTCTCCTCGTTGCGCGCCGGAAACAAAACTGAAATTGAGGGCTCATCCGTTTGCAAAGCTGATTTATTGACTCGTAAAGGCTTTAATTCTCTTAATTCACCACGCGTCCAAAAAATCGCGGTAATCCACAGAACGACCGTTGCCCAGTTTGAAACCAGCAAGAGATAGAAAAACAGCCATGCAAACATTAATGAAATCTTAAACTTTTTAGAGTGAAATAAAAAGCCGCTCTTTGCAGAGCGGCTTTTTATAAACCGAAAAGGTCAAACTGGATTTAGAGGCTGTTGCAGAATTCAAACATCTCAATAAATTGTCGAATTGAGGTTTGATTTTTGGAATAGCTTCTAGCTTGACCTCGGATTTCCGGTTTTATCTGGCCTTAGTCATAACGGTCAACATTACTTTGCGCCGTCCGAATTGTCTGGCTTCACCGTTATTCGGAACCCAGACGTCAATTTTACGTCCCTTTATTGCTCCGCCTGTGTCTGCCACAGTATAAGTTCCGCTCCACGCTCCGGCACTAATCAGTACCCGAGTGCCAAGCGGTAAGTGATGCGGGTCAGCAGCGATAATTCCGCGACGAACTCCCGATCCGGTTGCCGTTCGTCCCCGTAAACTGTAGGCAGTTGCCGAGTATGCTATTGCCGACAAAGATGCGGGGGAGAGCGCTTCGCTTTTTGCTGCAACTGCGTCAATTTTAGCAGTTCCAGCGTTGGCCGCAGCGACGGAACCCGACGAAGAAACTTCTTTTGAAATCACTTTCGCGCGAGTTTTATCATCTCCGTTCGGAGTCTTAACAGTTTCCACATTTCCTGAAACTGCGGTTGCGTCCATCGCTTGCGCAATGGCGACACCCGTTTCGATTTGCGGATAACAAAGAGCTAATAATGCCGATGCGCTTAAAAACACAGCCGCATTCTTCAAAGTTTTATTCATTTATCTATCCTTTCCGTTAAACGTGTTTTCCTAACAACGCAGATGGTAAACAAAAGTAAATCTTTTATTTTTTGCTCACGGCAGTTTGGGAAACTGCAAAATAACCAAAGCGAGTGGGCTGACAATTTTCGGTTTCAGCGTTGCGGAGAAGGTGAATATTTCATGGAGTTTGAAGATTTCCACAAAATACTGTCGTAGGCTAACACAATTAGTAGATGTCTGTCTAGTCCAAAATTTCGGATAAGACGCAATCGCCTTATTTTTCAGTTACTTACAATCCATAATTTGATAATCGAATTGAGATTGACAAAATGTAGTGGACGAAAGGCAAGTAATTTCGTATAGTGCAAACGTTTTAGCTTCTTTTTTGAGGTAATTTATTCACGAAGGAGAGCATTGTACCGATGCAAATAGATCGTCGAATGGGACAAAGATTTGAAATATCGCTTCCAATCAGAGTTGAATGGAGCGATGAGGAAAACGGAACGCAGATCGTTGAAGAAGGACGCACGGAAAATGTTAGTCCAAACGCGACCCTGGTGCATTTGCCCAGACAGCTACCGCGTGTCGGAAGCACCGTCAGCATCGCGATTTTTGAAGCCAAAGGCGCGGAAGTTGTTAAAATCCCGGCGCGCGTTTTGAGAATCGAGCGCAATCCGGCGCATCCGCTCGCCGCCTTTATGATTACAGAGTCAATTGATGCCTGGCACAAAAAAGTCTGGTCAAATCAAACTTTAATCGAGTCGTTTACTAAAAGTCCTGAAGAATATGAAGATTAATTCATCAAATTGCTTCATAATGACCTTACATGAGCGAACAATCAATTAGCACTCAGAAAACATTGGAATCAAGCGAGCCGGCAGAGCCGCAGCCGGTCGAGATAACTTTATCAGTCCGGACGATTGTGCGAATCGTCATTCTGGTTCTGTTGATTCTTTTCATTGTCTCGGTCGCGCAAACCGTTATCTCTGATTTAAAGTTTCTGCTTTTAATCATTATTTTCGCAATATTTTTTGCTTATCTGATTGTCCCCCTGGTGAGCATCATCCAGCGCCCGTTTGCCGTGCGCAATCGTGCCAGTTGGATGCCGCGCCCGCTTGCTATTGGCATTGTTTATCTTGTTTTATTCGCCGGTATCTATGGAGCGGTAGCTTATATTGCGCCGCGTGTCGGCGAACAAATTTCGCAGTTCGCACAGCAATTACCAACTTATTCTAATCAGCTTCGCGCTCGTTTTGATGACCTTAACCGGCGATATGAGCGAACTGCGATTCCTCCTGCCGTCCGCGAGTCAATTGAAAAAAACCTCACTGCTCTTTCAGACACTATCGGCGAGACCACGACTAATGCGCTCGGGGCAATCGCGCTCGGAGCTTTTACCTTTTTACCGGCAGTGATTTTGATTCCGATTCTCGGTTTTTTTCTTTTAAAAGACGCCGAGATATTTAAGCTTGCCGCCGTCCGCGCGTTTCCGCGCGGGCAGCTGCGGGGGCGCGCCGAGCTTTTTCTGCAGGATCTTAACAAAACTCTGCGCGCCTACATTCGCGCGCAAATAATTTCGTGCGCTCTGATTGGCGTTGTTTGCACCATCGGGTTTTACATAATCGGCGTGCCGTTCGCTCTGCTGCTCGGTTTGACGGCGATGATCTTTGAGTTTATTCCCCTCGCGGGTCCTCTCACAGTGGGAATTCTGGCAACTGTCATTGCAAGTTTTACTTCAGGGAGTCAGGCTTTAGAGGTTTTTATATTTTTGTTGATTTTGCGAATGCTGCAGGATTATGTGTTTTACCCTCGAATTATTCGCGAAGGAATTCATCTTCATCCGTTGGCTATTATTTTAGCGGTTCTCGCGGGCGGCGAGATTGGCGGCGTGATCGGGATTTTTCTGGCAATTCCGGTGGTAGCTGTTTCGACTGTTGCGTATCGGCATTTGATGGAACACAGCGGCAGCGCAGGTATTGTGGCCGAACTGCTTGATGAAGGAAAACAGGACAAAGCCGTTGATGCTGCCCAGACCCAACTAAAAGAAATTCACGAAAAAGCTAAAGAAGAGGTAAGGCCGGAAAACGGCAAGACCAAACTGGAAGTCGCTGAAGCGAAGGAAAAAGTTTAGTTATCAGTTTTCGATCAGCATTTTTGGATTCTAGGGTTTCTTTGCCGCCGCAGGCGCGACGGCGCGCAGGATATCACCGTCGTCGGCAACGACGACAATCGGCTTTTTGGATTGCTTTCTAGCACTCGGAGCAATTTGCAAAATTGGCGGAAGTTTTGGTCTCGCAATGCGGAAAGTCGTCAAATCCGCCACCCGTTTGAGAATAGCGCCGCCGCCGCCCGCCAGCCAGGTTTGTTCGCCGCCGTGGTAAACAACGGCGAAAAGCGGATTGCTCGTAATGGTCGGCAAACTTTCCCAATTTTTGCCGCCGTCTTTTGTTCGCCATGCCTGCCCCTGTTCGCCGCCAGCCAGCACGTCGTCGCGCCCTGCCGCCGAAACCGCGTAAAAATCGGTTTTGACGCCGGTTTCCAAATCCTCCCAGGTTGCGCCGCCGTCACGGGTGCGCAAAACAGTGCCTTTAGCGCCGACAATGTAGCCGCGTTCCGCGTCGTAAAAAGTCGCAGAGTTGAGAGATTCTTTAAGATTGGTTTTGATTCGACTCCAGGTTTCGCCGCCGTCTGTCGTTCGCAAAATTGTTCCTCCCGCGCCGACGGCGATTCCTGTTTGCTCATCAATAAATTTGACGTCTTCGAGCCACGCCGAAGAATCCGAAAGTTTGGGCTGCCAATACGCGCCGCCGTCGGTCGTTTTGAGAATCACGCCATTGGCGCCGACCGCCCAGCCGATTGTCGGTGAAATAAAATAAACTCCCAGCAAATCTTCCGAAGCACCCGAATCGCCCGCACCCCAGCTCAGCCCGCCGTTGATTGAACGCAAAACTGTTCCATGATCCCCGACCGCCCAGCCGCGCTCATCGTTAACAAAGAAAATTGAGTTTAAATCTTTGGTCGTGCCGGAAAAGACCGGCTGCCAATTATCTCCGCCGTCTTCAGTAAACAGAATGCGGCCGCGAATTCCGACTGCCCAGCCGGTAGATTTGTCGCGGAAAAACAAATCGTTAATGCTCTCGCGCCCGCCTTCGGACAATCTCCGCCACTGAAACCCGCCGTCGTCCGTTCTGAGCAGCAAGCCGTCTCCGCCGACTGCCCAGCCGGTGTAATCATCCGCAAAATAAAGCGATGAGAGACGCGGATTGGTACGAATCGCAAACGGCAGCCAAGTCCGCCCGCCATCGGACGTTCGCCAACAGCGTCCGCCGTCGTCGGTTGCCCAACCCGTTTTGGCGTCTGCAAAATTGACTGCCAGAAAATCGTTGGTCGAGAAGTTTTTGACTTTTTCCCAAGTCGCGCCGCCGGTTTCACTGCGAATAATCAATCCGCCTTGCCCGACTCCGATAATTTCCGTTTCAGACAAAAATGCGATGCCGGATAAGGTCACGTTTTCAGGCAAAGATTGCTTTTCCCAAGTCGCGCCGCCGTTTTTGGTCAGCAGCAACAAGCCATTGGTTCCGCAGATAGCACCGCGCTGTTCGCCAGAAAAAGAGATTTCCAGAAGGTGTTCGGTTGTTTGAGAATCTTGCCGTTTCCAAGTTGCGCCACCGTCAACGGTTTTCAGAATTGTCCCGTAAGTGCCGACTGCCCAGCCATTAAGATAATCTTTGCCAACGAATGTGACATCGTATAAATGGTCGTGATTGCCGCTGGTGTCCGCCGTCAGCCATTTTTTGCCCCTGTTTTCGGTGTACAGAATCGCGCCGCGAGAGCCAGCCACGACGGCGCGCCGATTATCTTTGACAAAAACACTCGAAAAAGTTGAATTGAGCGGCGCGGTTTGCTGCTCCCATTCGAATCCGCCGTTTGTCGTGGCTAAAATCACCCCGTCCATTCCGACCGCCCAGCCCGTCTGTTTATCCGCAGCAAAACGCACGGAAAGAATCGAGCTGCCGACCGGTCGCGGATTTTGCCAAATCCAGCCGCCTTGATCTTTATTTTGGGCGAACGCTGATGAAAAAACGCACGCTAAAATAATGAGCAGGCCGATTTTGGATAAAGCATTTTTCATTAATGTTTGGCGTTTGCCGATTTCGGTTCACGGATGACTGTTGGCTGATTTGGCGGTTTCGGCGGCGGTCATCAGCAGATTTTCGTCAACGACGCCGAGCGCGGCGATTTTCCGCGCGGCCGTGTCAACAGCTTCCTGCAAAGGGTCTCCGGCATGACCTTTGACCCACTGCCAGGTAATTTGGTGAACTCGCGCGGCTTCGTCAAGCCGTGTCCACCACTCATGATTTGTTTTGCGGCGAAAATTACCCGACATCGTTTCCACCACATAACGCGAATCCGACAACAACTTTACGCGGCACGGCTCGGTTAAAGATTGCAGAGCGATTGTCGCCGCCGCAATTTCGGCCTGCTGATTGGTCGCTTCGCCCAAAAATTTTCCCACCGCTTTCCAATTTCCGTGATAGCCCAAAAGAGCAACGGCCGCAGCCTGCGGATTGCCTTTACCGTTACCTAAGCTTGATCCGTCGCAGATTATTAAAACTTCTTTCACGAATTGAAGGTTAAAAGGTTTCGCGCAAAGGCGCAAAGCACGCCAGGTTAATCTGGAAAATTAAACCTTTAAAACGGCAAAACTACTGATTATTTTACTTTGCGTGTTTTGCGCCTTTGCGCGAAACCTTCATTCCGCATCACCGACTATAATCTGGTGGTCAACGTTTGATTCAAAAGTATCGTCGTGGGAGATGACGAAAAGCTGGTTAAAATTGCGAATTTGTCCAAGCTGCTGCGCCAGGCGCTCGCGGCGTTCGCCGTCGAGATTTGTCGTCGGCTCGTCAAAAAACGCGATTCGGACATCAGAAAGCTGGGTTAATAATGACAATCTAATGCTCAGAGCCGCCACCATTTGTTCGCCGCCCGAAAGATTGGCAAACGGACGTTGATAACCGTTTTCATCGAGTAAAATCTCGTAATCTTCAGTCCATTTGAGGCTCCGGCCAACTTCGCCCGTTACTTCCCGAAACATATTCGTCGCTTCTTTGGCGATTTCGTAACGCAAAATCTCGCCGACGTGCGGCGCCGCCTTTTTCAAAGTTTCGCGAATATAATCGGTTGTTTCAAAAACTTGGCGCAAGCGTTCCTGTTCCTGCAAACTATCGCGCATCGCTTCGCGCACTTTGGTCAGACGCTCTAATGTTTCATTAAGTTGGTTTTCCCGCAACCGTTTTGCATTGAGAGTCGCTTTTGTCGAAGCGGCTTCGGTCCGCGCCACGTCGAGAGCCGATTTTTCCCGAACGTGTTTTTCAGCACCATAATCTTTTCCGGCATTTTCAAATTCGTTTTCGGCTCTTTCAACTTCAGTTTTTAACCGCTCGACTTCAGTTGTCAACTTTTTAATGTCGCGCTCGAGTTCCGGCAGTTTTGCCGCCAGCGCCTGATTTCGCAAAAACTCATCGCGCGCTCCCTGAGTTTGCGTTAAAACGGCTCGAACGTTTGACAATTTTTCGTCCAAAGCGGCAAACGGCGACAGCTCGTTTTCAAGATTTAGCTTTTCAGCAGCAAATTTCTCAACTTTTTGGGCAATTTCAGTGATGCTTTTTCTCAAATCTCCGGCGCGTTCGGCGTCCCGGCGGAAAGCGGCGGCGCGGGTTTTCGGATTATCAAGTTTGAGCAAACGGTTTTGAATATCTTCCAATTGAGCTTCGATTTCCGTCAGTTTGTCGGCCGTTTCCTTTTGCCGTTTTTGCTCTTCGCCAAGTTTCGAGCCGTCATCTTTAAGATTTTGAATCTGACGGCGCAGGCCTTCGAGAGATGCGTATTTTCTGGCGGCTTCATGCAAATCTTTGAGTTCGGCTTCGATTCTCGAATTTTCAGCCCGCAAATTCGTTTGGTTTTCTACCGTAAAACCCGCCAAATCTGCGATTTTCCGCTGTAAATTCTGCTCGCTGGCTTGGCGCTCCGCAATCTGCTCGCGAATGCTCGCCGATTGTTCACGCAAAGTGTTTAATTTGCCAAGGTTTTTTTCGGCGTCGCGGGCGCTTTTCAAAACGGCGGTGAGCTGCATCCGCTCGTTTTCAAATTTGTTGAGCGAAGCAATATTCGCTGCCGACTGATTGGTTAAATAGCCTTTTAAAACTGCGCCTTCACGCAAATTCAGACAACGTTCCGGCAAAATCGGGCAGACGCCTTTTTTTACCTCGCGCTCGAATTTCTGGTTCCATTCGATGGCCGCCCGCAGGTTGGCGATTTTTTCCGCCAGAGACGCTTCCGATTCGGTTAATTCGCCCACTCTCGCCGCCTGGATCGAAAAACGATCAAGCGCAGCAATTTCCGCTTCAATCTTATTTAAGTTGACTGTTAATTTCTCGATTTCAATTCGGGTTTGGCGCAAGTTTGGCTGCAAAACCGCTAAACTTGTGAGCGCCTGATCAATCGCTTGTAAATCAATCTCCAACTGTTTTTTCCGCAGTTCGAGCCCGCCGATGCTCGCTTCGGCGGTTGCGCCCCTTTCGCCGTCCTTAATTTTTTCGGTCAACTCTCTGTAATCGCTGCGTTTGGTGGTGATTTCAGGCTCGAGTTCGTCAACGCGTTTTTTAGCGGCGTTGGCGTCGGCGCGGGAAACCAGCAGGTTTTCGCGTTCTTTTTCTAGACTTTCCTGTTCAATAATCTTCGGCGTCAGTTCGTCGGCTTGCCTGCCTGCTTCGAGAGCTCTGGCTAAATCTTTTTCCAAGCTTAAGTTTTCGGCCTTGGTATTGGTCAGATTATTTTCCGCCAGACGAAAGCGCTCGCGCAGTTTATCTCGCGTGGCGCGCATCTCTTCGAGACTTCTCAGCTCGATTTCGGCCGCCAGATATTTCTGATAATCCGGCTCGACCAATTTTGATTTTTCGGTTGCCGCCCGCGCCGCGTCGAGATTTGACTGGACAACAGCTTGTTCGCGAACAATGCTCGTCTGCGTCGTCTGGACATCGCGCAAATTTTGCTGCGCCGTTTCGAGCCGCGCCTTTGCCTGCTCAAATTCGTGGACGGTTTTCGTTCGCGCGTCAATTTCCAAATGCAAATCATTTAAAACTGTTTCGAGTTTGCCGACTTCCTCCAACACTTGTTTATGTTCGGTTTCGGTCGTTTCAAAATTCCCCAGATCGCTTTTGGCGACGGCGAGCTTAATGTCAATTTCCTTTTGCTTGTCCTTAATGAAATTAACGGTTTCTCGGAGTTTTCGAGATGCTTCAAGGTACTCTTCAACTTTGAGTAAACGGTCAAAAACCGCCTTGCGGGTCGTCGCGTTATCGAGAAAAACGGCGGTAAATGTGCCTTGCGGAACACCGATGGCGGCGCGATACAATTCTCTGAGATTGGTTCCCGGCTCGACCTGCAAATGCTGCCGCATGAAATTGACGACATTGGCGTTTTGCTCGGCAATCGTAGTTTTCAATTCTTCATCAAAGACGCGGTGTTTGCCGGTGGTTTCGCGGATAATCGTGTAATTCTTTTGATCAAAACCGCTTTGAAAACTGACGCGGACGGTGCCTTTTTTGGTGCCGCGCCGGGCAAAATCGTCACGGTTATATTCGAGAAAATCAAACAAAGCCCAGGCAATGGCTTCGATAATTGTCGTCTTGCCCGCGCCGTTTGGGCCCGTAATAGCTGTTGTTCCCGGTTGAAATTCAAAAACAGAATGATGGTGGGATTTGACGTCTTCGAGTTCGACTTTCGTGATCAGCATAACCGTTTGTGTTTCACAGATGAAAACGAAAGTTTCGCAAGATTTTCGAGTTTAAGCAAATTTGAAGGCAGCTGCTTTGTAGCGTCTAAACTTCAAAAGTCAGGTGGCGAAATTTGAAAGCGGACGAAAGTTTGGCCAAAAATTAGGTGCAAGCCGAAAGATGAAACTAACTTTAAGCAAAAATTAGTAACCTTGTTCAAATTCTTCCGAATTAAAACTGATAACTCTGTATTATTTTTTAATGTTATTTAATTAATTGCCATTTGGTGCGCGTGTAGGCAATCCGAAAATTATTTTTTTCCGCATTGCGCTGCGACTGACTGCCGGGCAAAGTACCCATCGTTGCCAAAGTGCATCCCTGTTCAGCAGCGTAACGCAAACGCGCATCGAGCAGAGCGAGTTGAGCGCCTTTTCGGCGGCCTTCCGGAACGGTGCTGGCTCCTGCGAGTAGAGCAACATCCTCGTAAATAAACAACATTCCCGCCGCTATTGGCGCACAATCAATTTCGGCTAGAAATGGACGCCCACCGACGCTTTGCCCGCTGATTTGCCCAAGCTCAAGTATAAAATCCGAAAGCCCGGGCATTTCCGCACTCCAGCCGCCGGCCGAAATACCAGCCCAAAGTTTTTCTTCGCCGGGTTCTATTATCCGGGTCTTAATATTCGGGTTGAGGGACAAACTGGGCAGCGCGTCCGATTTGATTTCCTGGTACATGACGCTCGTCATTTCAATCGGCTGATACCGGCGCGCTTTGAGAAGCGATAAGACGGAAAGGTCAGCCATCGGGCTGACCTCGTGAAAGACAGGGGCGTCGTGTTTTGCAAAAAACGCTTCGAGCTCTTCCATTTCCGTGTCTGTCACCGCACCAGAAACGCCGAGTCCAAAGGTTTGCGTGAGCGGCGATTCCGCGCCGTCAAACATCGCGTAAGTTCCGGCAACTTCCGTCCATTCGGCGCAGCTGGCGGGAAACAGTTTTGCTCTGGCTTCGACAAAAGCCGCGTTGCTGCGCGCTTCGGTACGTTCGAGGCAGCGCGCCAAATTTTGGTCGGAAAAAATCATTTCTTTTACCCGTATCTTACCGGTTAAAATGCGGAAACGGGCGCGATAGCCGAGCGGCTCGTTGAGCCGCTCGGCTATCGCGCCCGTTTCCGGCAAAAACCAGATTTATGCTTGATTAAACTAACAAGTTCATATTGAAGATAGTTCCAGTATCGTTTCGGCAGTTGTGTCGGCAGCTTGATTTTCGCGAATCGTCAGCCAATCGGTTTGCACTTTGTCCCACTCTTCGATGACAAAGCCGTTTGCCTCAAAAAGAGCGCGAACGCGCAATTGATCATCCCATCCAACAACATCTTCTAAAATCGGTACGACAACGCTAAAAGCGTTATCGCTCATAACAGTTCGTTTGGCCACCTGATTGACGAATCTTGATTCGGAGACAGAAATAGTAAATCCGTCGCGGCGGTTGACGTGAAGCATTACGTGAACGTCGCTGCTCCCGTCGCCGACATAGACCACACGGTCATACGGAATGCCGAGCGACGCCTGCAAACGATTGAGCACGGCCACTTTGCCGTAACCGGCGGAGACGCGCTCGATAGATTGAATTTCTCCGTTATCGGGATTATACCGGAGACGCGTTCCGTAAATATTTTCGGGCGGCACAATTCCCTCGAGCGCCGATTGAACAACTTCTTCCGGCGAGGCGGAAATCACATAAAATAAAAATTGGTAATCCTCAATTCCGCTTTCGAGAAAACGCGAAAGCAATTGAATATTGTGTTTGAGACGAATCTGTTTGCCAACTTCGATCAGGTGTTCGCGGCGTACGCGCCGGTATTCCGGGTCGTGAAGAAGCAAATAGGCTAATTCGCCGCCTTGCTGCACGAGATTAATTGCCGCTAATCCGTTAACTTTTTCCTGAAAATTTTTGGTTCCAAGCAGTTCGCTCAAAACAACGCCTGAATCATTGAAACTCAAAGTATGATCAAAATCACTGGCGAAAATAAATTGTTTTTTTCTATTAATATTTGTTGTCATAATTTCACCTTGTTAATAAGTGTTTCTGCTGTAACATTTCCAATTATAACTTATAAATATTTCCAGTTCATAATATCCATCGTTGATATCAGGTGAGACCGTCTGAAATCACTGGTTTACAGAAAAATTTCAGCAAATTGTAGTTTAAATGAGAAATCTTGCTCAATTATTAATGTGCTGAAAAGTAGAGCCAACCACTCAGCGCGATGAATGCCGTCCAGACAAAAATAAATATCCACGGGCTGTAGCTCGAAAAGATTAAGCTTTTGCGATGCCTGACATCATCGCTGATCGGCAGAAAATCGCGCGAAATAGAAAATTGATTAAGCAGTGAGCAGTTTTCTTCGAGATGCTGGTCTGAAAAAAGCGCCCTTTGCTTTTCGAGCCACAATGTAATGGTTTCATGAGTCGCTTTGACAGGTGAAAGCGTTAAATACGAAGTCGCGATTCCAAGCAGCGCAATGGATAAGTTGAACCAGGGAAACGATTTGAGGAAATTGTTGGCAGCGAAGATGGCAAACGCCGTGATCAAGAATGATTGGCAGGTGACGTACCATGTCATCCGCACGCTCAACAACGAAAATTCGTGCCGAATCTCTTCGCGGCAAAAACGCAGAACGTCTATTTGGGTTTGCTCAAACCTTTCGTCAAGCACAGCTTTTCACATTACTAAATTTTAAGTTCGCGCTGATAAAACGCTCTCGCGCATTTGCCGCAGACCGCGCAGCCAGCGTTCGTAATCGGTTGCTTTTTGGCGAAAATAATCGCCGACCTCCGGATGCGGCAGGATTAAAAATTGTTCACTGGCCAAACCTTCAATCACTGAATCGGCAACCTGTTCGGGTTCAAGCGCGCCTTCGCGCAGGAAATTTTCCTGTTTCCCGTCCTCGCCCAAAATCATTCTGGTGTTGACGCCCTGCGGACAGAGACACGATATGCGAATTCCCTGATCGTAGTGCGCAATCGAAAGCCATTCGCCAAAGCTCAAGGCCGCGTGTTTTGTCACCGAATACGGCGCGGCGTCGAAATGCGTCAGCAGCCCGGCAGCCGAAACAGTCAAAAGCAAATACCCGGCGCCGCGTTCTATCATTTGCGGCAGAACCGCCCGCGCCAGATAAATATGCGACATCACGTTGACTTCCCAAATATGCTGCCAGACACCGTTAGCCACCTCCGCGCCGCCGGCTTCGCCCGCAATCCCGGCATTTGAACAAACCAAGTCAATTTGCCCGTATTTTTCAGTTGTTGCTGCGACAAGTTTGATGATCTCAGTTTCATTACCGACATCGGTTTTAATTGCGAGGCCGCTAATCTCGTCGGCAACCGCTTGTGCCGCCCTTAAATCAACATCGGCGATGATAATTGCCCGCGCCTTTTCCGCGGCAAAACGCCGTGCCAGCGCCCGGCCGATTCCGTGCGCGCCGCCCGTCACAATAATTACTTTATTTTCGCAGTTCATTAAATTTTGATTTGGCAAACAATAGATTTGTCGTGGGTTGATTTTACTTGCGCCGCCTCGATTTGTAAAAAATCTGGCTGCAAACTTTTGACAGGTCAAACCTCTTCAAGTTTCCATCGTTTTGACCGATAAGCTGCCATGATGCCAAGAGAAACTTTTATCTTCACGCCGCCACAGTTCGCTAAACAACTGTGGTTAAAGAGTTTTGGCAAATGGAACTGCAATTGCTATGAACTTGACAGTTAGATTTGAAAATCTATAAACAAGTCGGGAATGCCTCACAAATGAAAAAATCAGCAAAATCATTTCTGATTATAATAATCAGTAGTTTTCTGTCGCTGCTTATCGCAGTTCAATCTGGAATCTCATTCTTTGCTCCGGTTCAAGCCAGCGCACCGCCGAACGTATTACACCGTAAGATTTCAAAAGATTTACCGGCTCAAGTTGCTCCAAATGATAATTCTACCGTCAGCGTTGTTTTGCAAACCAGCGGAACGCAAAGTCAAGCTCTGAGAAATTTTCTCACTCGGAGCGGAGTCATTCAAAAGGGCACTTTTGCAAATATCGGTTCACAGGCAGTTGAAATTCCGGTCAGAATGTTAGATGAATTGGCAAACTTTCCTGAAGTCAACTATGTTTCTACAGATCGCACACTTCACAGCCTCGGGCATCTTGAAATAACAACCGGCGCGGCGGCGATGCGCCTGCAAATCGGTAATTTGGGCTTAAAAGGCAAAGATTTTAATATCGCGGTGGTTGATTCCGGTATTGATAAAGGCCATGTGTCAGTTGTTGATTCTCCGGCGCAGATAGATTTTACCGGAGAGAGAGAAACCGATGATTTATATGGACACGGAACACACGTCGCTTCAATGGCGGTAGGGAGCCCAAGTGTGATGCTGGGCTCGTTTACCGGTATTGCCCCTGAATCACAAATCATCAATTTGCGCGTTTTAAATTCTCAGGGCGTCGGAACAACTGCCAATCTTTTAAACGCGCTGAACTGGATTTTAGCCCCCGCCGATCCCAATAAACCGAATGATGCTAAAAATTATCAAAAATATAAAATTAAAGTTGTCAATTTAAGTCTCGGAACGCTGGCGGTTGATTCATATCGAAACGACCCGGTTTGCCTGGCGGCGCGCCGCCTGGTCAACGCGGGAATCGTAGTTGTGGCGGCTGCCGGCAACGACGGAAAAGATGCCTACGGAACAAAACTCTACGGCAGCATTCACTCGCCTGGAATTGAGCCTTCGGTAATTACGGTTGGAGCCAGCAACACTTTTGGAACCGACAGCAGGTCTGATGATGCGGTGACGTCTTACAGTTCGCGCGGCCCAACCAGAGGATACACGGTGGACAATGCAGGTGTTAAAACTTATGACAATATCCTCAAACCGGATCTGGTTGCTCCGGGAAACAGATTAATCGGGGCTGAAGCCCAGGATAATGCGATCATCGCTGCTCATCCCGAGCTGGCCGCGACGCCAACCGCAGATGATCAACGCAAACAGATGTACTTGAGCGGAACGTCAATGTCGGCTCCGGTTGTCTCCGGAACGGTAGCGCTGATGCTTCAGGCCAATCCGCGCCTGACGCCGAATGTGGTGAAAATGATTTTAGAATATACGGCCCAGCCTCTTCCGGGCGCCAACATTCTCGAACAGGGAGCCGGCGAGTTAAACGTCGAAGGGGCCGTTCGTTTGGCCAAACTGGTGCGAACTGATTTAACTTCGGCGACTCCGCTCAATGCGCCGCTGCTGACAGGTAATCCACCCTTCCCTCAAACCACTATTGCGAACAGAACTTTTAATTGGTCTCAAGGAGTGATTTTTAACCGGGCGTATGCTACCAGCAGCGAGGTGATCACCAAATATCAAAAAGTTTACGGTTTGGGCGTACTACTCGGAGACGGATTAATTTATAGTGACGGAGTGGTGCGCGGTGACGGAATCATGATGAGCGACGGCATTATGATGAGCGACAATTTTTTTACTAGCGCGGGCGGTCCGCTCGGTACCGGCGCCTTTTACACTTCGGCCGGCATCATGATGAGCGACGGGATCATATTAAGTGACGGCATCATGATGAGTGACGGCATCATGATGAGCGACGGCATCATGATGAGCGACGGCACTTACGTTCCATTTGTTAATGCTCAATCAACCACCGCTGGTGGAGACAACACTTCTTACATGCGTGTTCAATAAAAAATTATAAAAAACTAATTATGAAAAACAAAAAGGTAAACTCAATGATTCGGACAGCAATTCTGGGCTTTGTCATGGCTCTCATTCTTTTGCCCGCAAATGCCAACGCAGGTGTTTTAATGACCGACAGCTTTGCTCCTCAACAAGGTGATGCTTTTAATATTACGGCCTTTATCGAGACCTGGTTTAGTCTTGACAACTCGGAAAAGCTGAGTCCGGGAGTTTTGATGGGCGATTAATCAGAATCACGCGCCGTCATAAATTCTCACTATTTGCAAACCATTCACATGTTATTTCAGTAAAATGTTTGAAAGAGATTTCAAATTTGATTGTGGCCTCAAAGTCAGCACTCATTAACACTCAAACATGAGTGCTGACCGCAAACGCTTTAATTTCCGGCGGTTAAAACCCTCAATTTATCTTTGAATATTTTCAAGCGCCAACAATTCTCTCTAATAAAATCAACAGCTTTATTAAGCGTCAAGTAATTTTAATTACGCCTTAACGCCTATCTATCTCCCTAGTTTTATCAAAGATATGCCTTCAATCAAGCGTCAAAGATTTGCCGTTCCGTACATGTGGATGGTTATTGCTTTCGGCGCTATTCTGTGTGTTTACACAATTAACAATTTATCAGTTCAACAAAACCTGTTGACTTTTATTTTATTTTCTCTTGCCACGCTGCTCTTTGGTTCGAGGATTGTAGTTCGGATTCCAAAGGTTCGAGGCTGCATTTCGGTTTCGGATACTTTTATTTTGCTTTCAATTCTGCTTTTCGGAGGCGAAGCAGGCATCCTCTTAGCGGGAGCCGACGCGCTCTGTTCTTCGCCTCAAGTCTCAAAAAAACCTTTTGTCGTTTTGTTCAATTCCGCAGTTTATATTTGCTCAACTTTCCTGACAGTGTGGGTCTTGAAGTTTTTCTTCGGATCCATTGTTGACTTAACGCAGCGAGGCTTTACTACTGAGTTTTTGATTGCAATCAGCGTCATGGGTTTGGTGCAATACGTCGCTCAATCCGGGCTGGTGGCGACGGGCGTCGCGCTCAAAGCAGGTGAACCGATTTGGGAGATGTGGCGCAAGAATTTTTTGTGGACTTCCCTTACTTATTTTGCGGGCGCGTCAGCCGCCGGAATTATCGCGCAGTCAATCGGTATCTTTGGTTTTTATTCATTCCTCGCGGTGATTCCGATTGTCGCTGTTGTGTATTTTACTTACACAACTTATCTCAAAAACGTCGAAGCTTCGGCTTTCCAGGCGGAATTGGCGCAAAAACATATTGAGGAGCTTTCGCATCACATTGCCGAACAGGAGCGAATCAGTTTGGCGCTCAAAGAAAGCGAAGAGTATTTTCGCAACGCTTTTGATCACGCCGCGGGCATGGCGCTGATTGCACCGGACGGACGCTGGCTGCAGGTCAATAATTCGCTTTGCAAAATGCTCGGCTACGAAGAAGAAGAATTACTCGCGAATGATCTGCAGACAATTACCGACCCGAAAGATTTAGGGCAGGATTTAACTCACCTCTACCAACTGCTCAATAATAAAATATCTAACTGTCAGCTGGAAAAAAGGTTTGTCAGCAAACAGGGCGCAACTATTTGGGTTTTGCAAAGCGCGTCGCTGATTCGCGATGCTGAAGGTTCGCCGCGCCATGTTATTCTGCAAATCCAAGATGTTTCCGACCGCAAAAGGGCCGAAGAGCAGATTCATTATGCTGCATTTCATGACGGATTAACTAAACTTCCCAACCGAACGCTGCTCTCTGATCGCCTGGAAATGGCTATTGAAAGAACCAAAGTCTCGCCTGATTATAATTTTGCCATTCTCTTTGTCGATCTGGATCGCTTTAAAATTGTTAACGACAGTCTCGGGCACGACAAGGGAGACAAACTTCTGGTTGATCTCTCGCGCCGTTTAGAGCAGTGCGTGCGGAAAGTTGATACGGTAGCGCGTTTGGGCGGCGACGAATTTGCCATTCTGCTGGACGGAATATTCAATCTGGAAGCGGCGCAGGAAATTGCGGCGCGAATTCAGGAATCGTTGGAAATACCTTTTCTTCTCGAAGGGAACGAATTTTTGACAACCGCGTCAATCGGCATCGCTTATTCAGCGCTTGGATACAAAAGCGCCGAAGACGTTCTGCGCGATGCCGATACGGCCATGTATCGCGCCAAAGCCAACGGCAAAGCGCGTCATGAAGTTTTTAATCCTGAAATGCATACCAATGCTTTTGAAATCCTAAAACTCGAAAGCGAATTGCGCCGGGCGATTGAAAACAAAGGTGAACTGGTTCCGTTTTATCAGCCGATAGTTTCGCTTCAAACCGGCGCTATCTGCGGATTTGAAGCTCTGGCGCGCTGGCAGCATCCGACTCGCGGATTAATTTATCCGAACGATTTTATCTCAGTAGCCGAAGATACCGGCCTGATCATTCCGCTCGGGATGTCAATGCTCCGGCAGGCTTGTCAACAGGTTTCTCAATGGCAAAAACTATTTCCCGCTCGCCCTCTTTCGATCAGCGTCAATCTCTCAGGAAAACAGTTCAAACAAAACAATTTGGTTGAGGAAATCGAAAGCATCCTGACGCAAACGGAATTTGAACCGGGCTGTTTGCGCCTGGAAATTACCGAAAGCGTGATTATGGAAGATGCGGCCAGCGGCACCGCAATGCTCAAACGGCTGAAAGAAATTGGCGTTCAGCTCTCGATTGATGATTTTGGAACCGGATATTCCTCGCTCAGCTATCTGCACCGTTTTCCGTTTGATATTTTAAAGATTGATCGTTCGTTTGTGACTCGCATGGTGACCGATAGAGAAAGTCACAGTATTGTTCAAACCATCATCAGGCTGGCCTCCGAACTCGGCAAAGTGACGGTCGCTGAAGGCATGGAAACAAGAAAACATTACGAAATGCTCGATGAGCTGTCCTGCCAGTACGGGCAGGGCTATCTGTTTTCCAAAGCCGTTAACGCTCTGGCCGCCGAACAGCTGCTGCAAAAAGAGCCGAACTGGATGAATGATGAATATCCGACGGTCACAGCCAGAAATAAAATATTCAAACAACTTGCGGCCAGCCCCAGTTATGTCAATGCTTTAAACGAAAGCGATGTGGAAATGTAACAGCGGGTTTCCAGATTCTCTGCCCGTTTTCGCTGGTGGTTATCAGTTTTTCCAGTCGGCTGGTTTTGGTAGCTTCCTGCTTGGCGTTCATGATCCAATGAATCGCGGTTTTCTGATAGGAAGGCGCTTGCGACTCAAAAAACGACCACGCCTTTTTATTTGCCTTTAATTTCTTTTCAAATTCGGCATCGAGCTTGACCGGCTCTTTTTCATAAGCGTAGATGCGAGATTTGTTTTCTTCTCTTTTTGCAAAAGATGCAATTCCGGCCGGCTGCATTAATCCCTGTTCGGTTAAATCTGCGACTTTTTTGATGTTGACTGCACTCCAGATGCTGTTCTTCTTGCGCGGTGTAAAGCGAATGGAGTAGCTGTCACCGTCAATAGATTTGCGAACCCCGTCAATCCAGCCAAAACAAAGCGCCTCGTCAACCGATTGCGGCCAGGTCATGCTCGGATGACTGCTGCCGACTTTATAAAACCCAACCAGCAATTCACTTTCTTGGTCGTGATTTTCATCCAGCCACCGGCGGAAATCAGACTGCATTGCAAAAAATGTCGGAGTCATTGCGTTCAAATTATTAAAGAGTCAAGATTCACAACGTTGACTGAATTATCAACACCGTTAAAATCATCCCAATCATCAGACAACAGATCAGCGTTAAGATGTTTAGCGCTTGCCAAAATTATTGCGTCGGGAAGTTTTATCTTTTTCGTTTTATTTTTACGGTAAATAATTGCTTGGTCAGCAATCGCGCGGGTGATCTCAACAATTTCCAGAGTAGCGAAAAGTTCGTCTATTAGATTTTTCTCGTCCGCATTCTCAAATTCGTAAGCATAGACTTCCATCTAAGTGACAATCGAAACGTAAAACTCATCGTATTACGCCAAGAGTTTTTCCATATCAATTTTTTGCTTGGAAGCAAGGATAATTAAATTGCTGTCTAAAACCGCCTTATTCCCACTCATCACGCAGATTTTTTTGCCACTTACTAACGTCCTGTATATTGCGAAACATCTCTAAATTTCGCATTTTACCGAAAACCGCTCGCAGATTTTCCTTTTTCGAGTTAAGAGAAACTTTTGGAGCTTCGTCCAAAATCGTCACTAATGCTCGGCGGCTTTTCTTCAAATGCACCTCTTCGAGCAAACTAATTTTGCCGGTTTGATCAACAACTGCTTCAAGTGTTTGAATCATAATGTAAATAATATCATGCGAACGACAATAGAATATGTAAATAAAACATTAAAATCTGGTAAAATATTTGAAAATAAAGGGACGACTTTGAGCCCTCTTAATATTCACAGCAATTTGTTATTCTTTCCTTTGTCGGATTAGCATTATCTACGCTCGTCAGCAAGAAGAATCTTCAAACTTTCTACTATATTTTTAATTGTTATTTCACTTTTTAAGTTATCAAGTCTGCCAGGAAATATTTCGATTCTTTCAATTAACTCCTTGACCGGAGGCGAGGTTATTATTGGCTTAAGTAATTCAATTAATCGCTTAAATTTATTTTGGCAAAGAGTAAATTGAAGTTTGCTTGTTATACTTGGGTCATTGAAAGA
The DNA here is from genome assembly GCA_038212235.1 of Pyrinomonadales bacterium. GTDB lineage: Bacteria > Acidobacteriota > Blastocatellia > Pyrinomonadales > Pyrinomonadaceae > JBBQUS01. Next base: position 10,415 of record JBBQUS010000055.1, on the reverse strand, counting down.
TAAAACTGCGATATTCGCTTGATTAGAATCAAAGCTTGATATGAGTTCTTCATAAATCGGCTCTGCATTTTTAGCAACGCCATTGCCGTTGGTTAAATATACATCAACAACTGTTAAAATATATTTTTTAGTTATAGCTTTTGGAACTTTTGGGGAATCACCGATAAGTCTTTGCAATTGTTTCGCAAAAGATGGTTCATTATAAAAGTTGTTACCATTTCTATGCGATGTCAATAGGTTATCAATTGCAGTTTCAATTTCAACAACACGCAAATCTTCAGAAATATAACTTTCAGCATTTACAAGCTGTAAAAACTCCCTTGATAATTTCTTCTCTTCCTGATAGTTGTTTGCAACAAAATTTCCATATTTTAAACCAAACGTATTTCTTGTATCCTCGTCTACTCTAGCCCAAATCAACGGCAGCAATCTATTTATGTTTTGGAGCGTTTGACCTTCCGTTTCGGGTTTAGTATAAATACCGAAAAATCCTGACACAAGATTATTTACTTGCTCTTGCGTCAAATTAGTGAAAAAGAGTGCTATTCCTTGCGCATCAACATCAGAAATTGTTGTTGTTTTAATTTTTGCAAGATGCTGTTTTATTTGTATTGTTTGGGTAGGTATAGGTAATGAAATAACTTCTTTAACACAGGTTTCAAGCCAAGCAATAAGTTGTAATCCTGTTATTTCATTCTGATTTGGATGAGCGGCACTCGCCCAATTACGCATGTAATTTATATACTCAAGATGCTTAAATCCTAAATCTGAGATAAGCCCTATTTCTTTTGCTCCTTTTATCAAATCGTAATCATCCACTTTTACTAAATCGTTTTCATCATTTAATCTTTTTCGTTTATCGCCTGATACTGCATTGTCATAAAAATATTCTAAATCGTATTGAATCACTCTTTTTCTAATTTGCAAAATTGTTTCGTCCCATAAATAATTTAGAGCGGCATCAAACAATCCAGAAGCAACCGCTGCTATGAATTTTGACAAATACAATGATTGTAGTTTTTCATATTTACCTATTTGAACAATCACTCCATCCAAATTTTTAAAAACATTAAGCCGCTGAGAAACGCTAACAAACATGTTTTCCGTTGGCAGATCATGTTGCTCTAGAAAATTCATTAATGCAACTTCAAAGTCTCGAAGTTGTAAATCATAGTTAACAGGTTTTAAAACCTCTAATTTGTTATTTTCTTCCATAATATTTGTCCAAGCAATTAGATATTTGTTAAAACAAACTATCGTTTATAATAATTGAAAATGTTGATTTTTGAATGGGATGAGGACAAAGAAAGATCAAACTTTCGCAAACATAAAGTGAGCTTTGCTGAAGGCGAATCTGTTTTTTACGATCCTTTTTCAATAACAATCCATGATCCTGATCATTCAATTGAAGAAAAGCGTTTTATTGACATTGGAATCTCCAACAATAACCGAATTTTAGTCGTAGTTTACACCGAACGAGACGACCGGATTCGAATTATTAGCGTTCGTAAAGCTATGCAGGCGGAATGTGAAATGTATGAAGAAAACGGATGAAAAAGATGAAATGCGCCCTGAGTATGATTTTAGCGGCGGAGTTCGCGGCAAGCATTTTAATAAACTGCAAAACGGTCATCAAACGATCATTCATAAATCCGACGGTTCAACTATTGTAAATGTAACTCGGCCGATTATTCTCGCGCCCGATGTCCAAGCATATTTTCCAGATGCAGAATCAGTCAATCAAGCGTTGCGCGGGTTAATTGCGCTTGTTCCCAATAAAAATTTGCAAAATTCAAAATGAAGACTGAAATATTGTGGGATAAAGCCTCAGAGAAAAATTTTCTACCATACTTGAAGTCATTTATAGCGTCACTGGATTCTTATCAAATAGCTTTTGATTTAGAAAAGCTGGATGAAAAGAAATACGTGCAGATAAAAAATGGTGAATACAACAGATAAAAAATGGTGAATACAAAATCTTATCCGAGCAAACATCAGACTCGTTTAAATGCCCTGTTTGTGAAAACGTGGTATTTGAAGTAATGGAAGGTGAATTTCAAGACAAACCAGCGTTAGGCTTATGCTGTCTCAAATGTGAAAGCTATGGCGCAGTTTTTCCAAACGGTTTTGCGTGAATTTTATGCGGCTTCATTATCTGATTTGCCGTTTTCAGCAAAATCTCTTTGCTTTTGAAAATGTTCCAGAATATATCTGGCTGTTTTTGCGCCGACAAATGGCGAGAGTTCTTCGACGCTTGCTTTGGCAACGCGCGTGATTGAACCAAAATTTCTGAGCAAACGAGTTTTGCGTTTTTCGCCGACGCCCGGAATTGCTGTTAGTTCCGAAGTAAAATCGCGAGTTTCACGGCGTTTGCGGTGAAATTCAATCGCGGTTTTGTGCGTTTCGTCCCTGATTTGCTGAATGAGCCGAAACGCGGGCGAGTTTAAATTAAACGGAATGGGCGCGTCTTCGCGGCCGAAAATTAAAAGATGCGAGATTTGATTGTGATGTTTGGGCGGTTTGACCAAACCGACGAGTGTGATGGCTTCCAGATCGTTTTGCTGCATCGCCATCGCCGCCGCGTTTAACTGCCCTTTGCCGCCGTCAATAAAAACCAGCTGCGGCAGCGGTTTTTCTTCGTCCAACTGGCGACGATAACGACGGAAAACGGCTTCGTTCATTGAAGCGAAATCGTTGGCGCCTTCAACCGTTTTGATAATAAAGCGACGATATTCGTGGCGGTTCGGTTTGGCGTTGTCGTAAACCACAATTCCCGCAACATTTTCCGACCCTTGAATATTTGAGATGTCAAAGGACTCGATGCGTTCGGGAAAATGCGGCAGCTCTAAAATTTCCTGTAATTCTTCCAATAATCGCTGCGTGTCAGGCAGCATCACGCGGAAACGCTGTTCAAAAGCGATCTTGGCGTTGCGTTCGACCAGTTCGATAAATTCGTGTTTAGAGCCGCGCTGCGGAAAGTGAATTCTAACTTTGCGGCCGCGCCGCTCCGTTAGTAATTTCTCCAGCACTTCGCGGTCGGCAAAATCCACTGCTGTGTGGATTTCGAGCGGCACGTAATCGGTCGAATAAAACTGAATCAGAACTTCGCTCAAAAATTCCGACGCGTTAAAGCTGTCGTCAGAGGTTAAATCTTCCCAGAAAAACTCGCGTCGGCCAATCACTTTGCCTTCGCGAATCGTAAATAACTGCAGAGCGAGACGTGCGCCTTCGCGATAAAATCCAAAAACATCAACATCGCGGTCGGGCGAAGTCGCCATTTTTTGCTGTTCGCCAAGCGCAGTAACTGTAGCCTGCAAATCTCGATACTTGGCGGCCAGTTCGTATTTTTCGTTTTCCGCAAAACGCCACATGCGCTGTTCCAATTCATCGGCCAGCTCGCGGTTTTTGCCTTCGAGCAGCAATTTCACGTCGCGCACCGCTTCTTTGTATTCATCCTGCGAACACAATTCTTTGACGCACGGCCCCAAGCAGCGTTTGATGTGATATTCGAGACACGGGCGCGGCAATTTCCCGTCAATCTCAATATCGCAAGTGCGCAGCTGAAATGTCTTGTTGATTAAATCAAGCGTTTTGCGGGCGAGATTGGCTGGCAGAAAAGGCCCGTAATAATTGGCTCCGTCTTTGATCAAGCGGCGCGTAATGAGAACTTTGGGAAACGGTTCGTTGGTTAATTTTAAATGCGGATACTGCTTGTCGTCCTTGAGCAGAACGTTATAGCGCGGCTTGTGTTTTTTGATGAGGTTCGATTCTAAAACAAGCGCTTCGACTTCGTTATCAACGACGATAAACTCAAAATCAACAATGCGTTTGACCAGTTCGCGCGTTTTGGCGTCCTGGTTGCGCGAAGATTGAAAATACTGCCGGACGCGATTTTTGAGAGATTTCGCCTTGCCGACATAGATAATTTTGCCGTCGGCGTTTTTATGCAGATAAACGCCGGGCTGAGCCGGTAAATTCTTGAGCTTCTCTTCTAAAGTCATCCAGCAAATTCTAACTTATTTTGTGTCAGTTGGGATGATTTTTTGCAGTCCAGAGTTGGTCACAACCATCTGCGTTAGCGGGCGCTTCTGACTTTCTGCAAAAATCGCTGACAAGATGAAATAAATCCACTTTTCCGACTCGTTTCGAGTTATAATTAATGGCAAATCTTTAAAAATTTCGGAGTTAAAAAGAAATGAAATTTCCCGGCGGCGGTTTTAATCCGCAACAAATGATGAAGCAGGCCGAACAGATGCAGAAGAAGATGATGGAGGAAATGGAAGCCCTCGTCGTTGAAGCATCGGCGGGCGGCGGCGCGGTTTCAGTTCAAATGCGCGGCAATCACGAAGTTGTCTCCATCAAACTCGGCGAAGATGCCGTTAAAGACGGTGACGCGGAAATGCTGCAGGATTTACTGGTCGCGGCCTTAAATGAAGCCAACCGAAAAGTCGAAGAATCACTGAAATCAAAAGTCGGCGGAATGCTTCCCTTCTAACAATTTCGGATTTCGGATTTCGAATTTCGGATTTAAGGAATTTGCGTTTCAAAGTTATTTTTGAAGTTTTTAACATCTAATTTTAAAAATTATTTCCTTATCCAACAATCCGAAATCCGAAATCCGAAATCCGAAATCTAAATGCTTGAATATTCGGAATCCGTTGCGAAGCTGATTGACGAATTTAAACGTCTGCCCGGCATCGGGCAAAAGTCGGCGCAGCGAGTGGTTTTCTATCTTCTCCGTCGTCCGGAAGAAGAAGTTGAACGAATGGCGGAAGCTTTGCGCGAAGTTAAAGAGCGCATTGTTTTCTGTTCAGTTTGCAATAATTTAACCGATAAAAAAGAAAATCCCTGTCGAATTTGTTCGTCGCCGGGACGTGACCGCTCGATAATTTGCGTGGTCGAAGAACCTTACAGCCTCGTCGCAGTCGAAAAAACACGCAGTTTCAAAGGGCTTTATCATGTTTTGCATGGCTCACTCTCGCCGATTCGCGGCGTTGGGCCGGACGAGCTTTTACTGTCAAACCTAATCCCGCGTCTCGCGCCCGAAGGCAACGAAGGCGTCGAAGTGCGCGAAGTAATTCTGGCGACTAATCCGACGACCGAAGGCGAAGCAACCGCGAGCTACGTCGCGCGACTGATCAAACCTCTGGGCGTCAAAGTGACCAGAATCGCGATGGGAATGCCGGTTGGTTCGGATCTGGATTTTGTTGACGAAGTAACGATGGACAAAGCTCTCGCAAATCGTCACGAAATTTGACGGCTCAAACCCCAGAATTAAACTATAATTTTATTCCAGTTCGATAGGCGTTACTAACCAACGCCTATTCTTTTTAAAATCGCCTTAAAGCGCTCATCTCCGCGCAAATCATCCCATTTAGCATCGTTGATAATCGAAGGAATCAAGGTTGATTTTGTCTCAAACGCTTTTTCCAGCCAGATGAGAGATTGGTCTTTATCGTCCAAACCGAGATAAACAGTGGCCATAAAAAAAGGATCAACATAGATTTTTTGTGAGGCGTCTTCAAGCGTTTTCAATTCTCTTTCGGCTTCAACGCGTTTGCCCATTTTGGCCAGGGCGTAACCTTCTTCGGCAACGGCAATCGGCGGCAGCATCGGCATAAATGTCTTTGCCGTTTCAATTTCGTTGATGGCTTCCTGATATTGTTTCTGATAATTCAGTGAACGCGCCAAACCGTACACAGCCATAAAGTTGCGCGGCTCGATAATCAATGCCTCGCGGTATTGGCTGATTGATTCGTCATAGCGCCGAGCGTAATAGGAATTGCAGCCGAGTTCGGTATTGAGAGAAATTGAAAGCGGATCGTTTTCCAGAGCCCGATGCAGAGCCGCGTCGGCTTCCGAAGTGCGTCCGGTTGCTTGGAGGGTGTGCGCCGCGCAGTTAAAAGTTTCGATTGACTGGAGATTTACCCTGTTGCCATCAGTCAATTCTGCTTTGGCTTTGTCCCAATCCCAATCATAGAAAAGCGCGACTGTTCCTAAAACTATATGCGGATCGGACAAAGTGTTGTTAATCTCCAACGCTTTATTAGCGTAAAGTTTTGCCTGCGGCATCATTTCGCGCGGCGGTTCAAAATAGATTCCGAGGTTCATATACCTTACTCCCAAATCGGAATAGGCGAGCGCGAAGTTCGAATCTTTTTCAATCGCCCGAAGGCAAAATTCGATTGACTTGTGTAGTGCGTCGGGCGTATTGCGCTGCCCGATAAAACGACCTTCAAGGTAAAGCCGGTAGGCTTCGTCGCTTTCGGTCGGCCGGTTGGCGAGTTGTTGTTTTTCCGTAACGGTTAAATTTAAGCGCAGATTTTGCGCCAGCGATTGCGCTATTTCGTTTTGCGTCGCAATTACGTCGGAAGTATTTTTGACAAACTGTTTGCCCCAAATTTGCGAGCCATCATTCGGGTCAATCAGATGGACGTTGATCGTGAGTTGATTGCCATCTTGTTTGATATCGCCTGTTACCAGAGTCTGCACGCCGAGTTCATCGGCCGCTTTTTTCAATTCGATTTCTTTGCCCTTGAAACGAAAAACGGAATTTTTCGCCATTACTTTCAAACCTGAAAGCTGCGACAGATTGTTGGTGATATTTTCCGCAATACCGTCACTCCAATATTCGGCGTTTGCGTCTTGACCGGCATTGACAAATGGCAAAATAGCAATTGTTTTTTTGCCGTTCGCGCTCAAATTCGCTTTTCGCGCAGACAAGAAATAGTAACTAAGACTGATTGCGCCGATGAGCGAAATAAAGAGGATAAGCGCGGCAAGTAGCTGATGATTTTTAATCCGTTGGGAAAAACTGTCATGCGTTTCAGCAGTTTGTTTTTTCGCCTTATCTGTTGTCGCTGTTAAAATTACCGTTGCTTTTCCATCATTCGGCGGATGCGATTTTTTGAGGAGTTCGTCAAATGCGAGGTGCTCACGCAAATCCTTTAAATCGGCGAGCAGTTTTTTCATCGTTTGATAACGCTCGGCTTTGTTTTTGATGAGCGCTTGAGAAACGATTCTCTGCAATTCATTCGGCACGCCTGCTGAAAAACGCGAAATTGGTTGCGGCTCGATTTTTATTAAGTTGGCAAAAGTTTCCGACATTGAATCGCTGCCGAACGGCGTTTTGCCCGTAATCATTTCGTAAACGAGCGCGCCGAGACTAAAAATATCGGTTCGCTCATCAACTCGTTCGCCCTTTGCCTGTTCGGGCGACATATAATTGACCGTTCCCAAAATCAGGCCTTTGGTCGTTTCATTTTGTTCCGTGCTCTGATCTTCAAACCCGATTGGTTTTTGCTCGACGAGTTTTGCCAGACCGAAATCTAAGATTTTCAGATACCCGTCGGGACGAACGATGATATTTTCCGGTTTGATGTCGCGGTGAACGATGTGCGCCGCGTGCGCGATTGTTAAAGCATTGGCGATTTGGATCGCGATATCTAAAATTTCCGACAATTTCACCGGCGATTTTCTGAAATGCTCGCGCAGAGTTTCGCCTTCGATATATTCGCTGACAATGTAGTTTATTTCCTCCGATTCGCCGATTTCGTGAATGATGAGGATGTTCGGATGATTCAGAGCGGAAGCGGCTTTTGCTTCCTGAGTAAAGCGTTTGAGATTTGATTCCTTTTTGCCGAATTGTTCTTTGAGTACTTTAATCGCTACTCGGCGGTCGAGTATTTTGTCATGAGCGAGATAAACCGCGCCCATTCCGCCCGCGCCGATTTGCCGCACTATTTCGTAATGCCCGAAACATTTTCCCGCTTCGAGATTTTCCCCCTCGTCTGCGATGACGTCCGCCAGATGAGCGACGGCCGCTTCCTCCATAAAATTTTCAGCACCGTCAAGCGAAGAAAATAGCGAATTGATTTCGGCGAGCAGGGCTTTATCTTCGCCGCAAACTTCGTTGAGATATTTTGGGCGTTCTTCAGGCGCTTGCCGCAGAGCGTCGTCAAAAATTTCTCTCACCTTTTGCCAATTTTCTTCCGCCATTTTTTCGGAAACTGTCAAACCATGAGCGGGAGCGAGCGGATCGTACTCAAACCCGTTGCTGCCGCTCAGGTTTCTGACTTAATAATTCGCCTTTTTATTAGCGCGACATTTTCGGGAAAGACGGTTCAAAATTTATCTGGTTAGTTCGCGGTGCAGCCATGCCTTGGCCATTTGCCAATCACGTTTGACGGTGGAATCGGAAATGCCCAAAACCTGTGCCGCTTCAATCACGTCCAATCCGCTGAAAAATCTTAATTCGACGATTTTTGCCAGGTACTGATCTTTTTCGGCGAGTTTGTTTAAGGCTTGGTCGAGCGCCAGCAAATCGCAATCAATTCCGCTCGCGGCAATCGTCAAATTTCCCTCTAGCGGCAGGTCATCTTCCACCCCGCCGCGTTTTTTACGATGTTTGGTTTTGGCATAATCAATCAAAATGCGGCGCATCAAGGTTGCAGCAATAGCGAAAAAATGTGTGCGGCTTTCCCACACGACCGTTTTTTGCTCAATCAATTTTAGATAAGCCTCGTGAACCAGAGCGGTGGTTTGCAAACTGTGTCCGGCACGTTCACGCCCTAGATAACGATGCGCTTGTCGGCGAAGTTCATCATAGACGAGAGAGATGAGCGCATCTGATGTCGCGTCATTTTTCTCATTGCTCCAATCGCGCAATTTTTGTGTTATCTCGCTTGTCTGACGTTCATCATCAGTCATTACCAAACCTCAGAGATGTTGGGAACAACCTTTTTACCCCGAAAGGTATGCTGTTTTCACCGAGAAGTCAATTTTTTAGAATAATTTGACCCGCATTTTCAAAAAATGTCGCGCTATTAATCAGAGACAAATTTTTTCAAATAAAGCAGAACTTTTGGATCTGAGAAAAATTCCGTAAAAAGCAATAAGCGAGGTTAAAAATTATCAATCAAACAAACTCAACAGTGCGGCAGCTCGTCTCGTTTGTGATCAAAACAATCGCGTTAAACCACAACGTTCTAGCCCAACCGGCGGATAAATGGAAGTCCACTATTTTGGGCAGGCTGTTTTAAGTAACTGATGTTCATCAACATCGAGCCGAAACGACATAAACCGATGGAATATTTCGCTTTGCCTTAGCATTTCGCCATCGGAGAAATTTAGGAGAAAACCAGGAGAATTTTTCAAAGACGCCACAAACCTCCTGCAATTATTCTTGTTCCCGACAGAAACAATTATCGCCGGTTGCATATGATGACTGTGGTGAATTCCTGAAAAAGTGCCCCTGCATTGTACGGCAATCGGCTTCCAAAAAGAAAAATTTTTGATCTCTTACTTTTCGATTAATTTTTCTCTTCATCAGGGTGAACATAAAATGTCTGCCCCCACTGCCAACCACAGATGCGGCTGTATTTGCTCCTGACGGCCGAATCTCAACCCAAATGGAGCTGATTTAAGGAGAACTCTTAATGAATAGATTAGTCTTTACCTTGATCGCGATTGGCGTCTTGGCATTCACCACTTTTGCCTCGAATCACATCAAAACTCTGCGCTTTGATGTCGCGATAGACGGAACCACGATGGCAGGCGTCGGTCTGCCGACAAACGGGCCGCCGCTGCGCGGCAATACATTTATCATTTTGGGCAAGATTTTCCCGTCCGGGACGCTTGTGCCTGGCTCTCAGCAAAATGATCCGAATGATGCGGCCAACATCGGCGATTTTTACTGCCGGGCGACATTTGCCAACAACATTCCGACCGCGCCGGAGTTACCGGAACTATTCAACACCCAGCTTTTTCGTTTCAGTTCACAAAATCAATTGACGACAGAAGGAATTGAAAGCGCCGCCCCCGGCACAATTTGGACTCGCGCGGTAACCGGAGGAACAGGCAGCTATTTTGGCGCTTCCGGGTCGGAAACTATTCAGGTGATCGGCACAAACGCGTCGGGCGGTTTTAATGAGCGCGTTGTCTTTAGACTGACAGAACGCAGTGACGATTAGAAATTAAACTGCATTCATTGAAAACCGTAAAGTAGGCGCCAATTTTTGCGGCGCCTACTTTACTTGATGGACAAAGCTCTAACGAATCTTCGCTGAATTTGAGTTAAATTCAGCAAAACTGGACAATGATTTATGTTAATCGTAAAAATAATTTAGGAGACCGGGACTTATTATTCCCAATTAATCTGAAGCGAAAGATTCATCTTCAAAAAGTCGGTCTCAGCGTTAGCTTTGCAACGCTTGTTGCCAGTAAACAACCATCCATGAATTTGTTTACTTCCGGTATTATCTGATTTGTGGAGGGAGAGCAAAAAAAAGCAGGGGAGATTTTTGATAATTTGATGTAAAATCATCTGAAATGAAAACCGCTGGAGAACCGGTCATTTATCAATTACGGGTGGTTCTGGAAGGGATTAGTCCGCTGATCTGGCGGAGGCTTATTGT
>JBBQUS010000054.1:0-35967 GCA_038212235.1 Pyrinomonadales bacterium | reverse complement strand
TGACACCGTTCCCGAAAAGCGTGGCTTTTGCCCGTGCGACGACCCTCTTCAAGTTCTTGACGTTGCTCATTGCTCAATTGAACAATCTTAGTTTTCCCCATTGTGAAAAATAGTATAGTCTATTTCTGCACGATTACTTATTTAACTCAAATTATATTTTTAGCAGCCAGCAATTCAGCATTTAAAACAGCCGCGCCCCGATAGTCTTATAGGGAGTGTGACAATTTCTAATTTCCGCGTGAATTTCGCCAGTAATACAAACTCAACAGTTTTCTAGATTTAATTTGGTAGTTGTTGGTGAAACTCAATTTCTTTGCAAATGTCAACTAAGTTTCTGCTTTCGATATTGGATACGTCAACCCCAAACTTATTTTTAATTGCACTCCAAATTCTCTCCAGCCCTTTTTCACCTGAAAAATCGTTTAGGCTGGATTTATCTGTGACAATATATACTTCTACACCGCAAACTTTCTCCAATAAATCAATTAATTCCGCAGCAATTTTGGGGTTAGTGACTAAGTTTTTCCTGCGATTCAAATTTTTTATCGTCTTCCATTTTTAATTAAAGTTTAGCAAGATGATTTTTTAATAAATCTTTCGCTAATAAAAGTTCCGCATTTAAAACTGCCGCGCCCGCCGCGCCCCTGATGGTGTTGTGTGAAAGGGCGACAAATTTCCAATCAAAAACTGAATCCGGCAAGATGCGTCCGACGATTGTAGCCATTCCGTTGCCTGAATCGCGGTCGAGTCGCGGCTGCGGGCGATCAGGTTCTTCGCGAACAATAATTGTCGGGTGCGGCGCTGAATAAAGTTTTAATTCCTGCGGCAGCGCGGAAAATTCGCGCAGAGCGGTTTTGATATCCGCGGCGTTTGTCTGCTGTTTTAATTTTACCCGGACGCAAGCCGTGTGTCCGTCCACGACGTTGACGCGGTTGCACTGCGCGCTGATTTTAAACCCGGCGTTAGCAATTTTGCCGCCGTTTAGCTCGCCTAAAATTTTGAGCGTTTCGGCTTCGAGCTTTTCTTCCTCACCGGCAATAAACGGAACAATATTATCGGTAATGTCGAGTGAAGCGACGCCCGGATAGCCCGCCCCGGAAATGGCTTGGAGAGTTGTCACTACGACGGCTTCGATTCCAAAATTTTTCGCTAAAACAAAGAGCGGCGGCGCGACGACGATTGCCGCGCAGTTTGGATTGGTGACGATAAAACCTTTGTCAAACCCGCGATTTTTTCGTTGTATTTCGAGCAATTCGAGATGCGCCGCATTAATTTCCGGGAAAAGAAGGGGCACGTCTTCCTCCATCCTAAATGCCGATGAATTGCTGATGACCGGATAACCTGACCGGGCAAAACTGAGTTCAGCATCACGCGCGGCGTCTGACGGCAGACTCGAAAAGACAATATCGCAGTCGAGCGGCGGTTCAATCGCCGTGACTACGATATTTTTAACGTTTTCCGGCATCGGCGCAGGTAGTTTCCAATTGGTCGCTGCCAGATAAGTTTTACCCGCCGAGCGATCCGAAGCCGCCAGCGCCGTTACTTCAAACTGCGGATGATTTTCCAGCAATTGCACAAAACGCTGACCCACCGTTCCGGTCGCGCCGAGAATTCCAACACGAATTTTCATAACTTTAGAATTAAAACCAACTTAAATTTACAAGGATAGACAGGATGGACAGGATAAAACAAATAAGCAATCAGTCAAAACAGGTTTCAAGCAAAATCATTTGACAACCCATAAAAGCAAGCGTTTTTGTCAGTGTGTTTCGTGAGATTACTCGACAAATTAGATTAGGTCAGTATGAATATTTATGACAATTTATCCTGTTCATCCTGTCCATCCTTGTTAAAACCCTGGATAGTTTAACGCAAACCTTGCTTGATGCGCTCAACTCCTTCCGCCAACGTTTCTTCGTTTGAACAAAACGAAAGCCGCAGAAAACCGCGTGATTCTTCGCCAAAAGCAATACCCGGAACGGTGATGACTTTGTGTTCGAGCAGTTTTTCGGCGAGTTTGATATCGTCGCCAAATTCGCGCGCGTCAACCATCGTGTAAAATGCGCCGTCGGGCGAAACGGTTCGCAAATTTAATTCTTTTTCAATCAGCGGCAAAAAGAAATCGCGCCGCTGTTTATAAATTTGCCGGGCGCTGGCGATTGAGGCTTGCGCTTCCGCGCCAAAAGCCTTTAACGCGGCTTTTTGCGAGATGGCGGCGGCGCAAACAGTTAAATAACCGTGAACGATTTGTTCGGCGCGCATCACTTCTTTAACCTGACTGCAAACCCAGCCGAGCCGCCAGCCCGTCATGCTCATTGATTTGGAGAGACCGGAAACAATAATCGTTTGCTCGTAAAAATCAGAAATCGAAGCCGGGCGCGTTTCGCCAAAATATAAATCGCGATAGATTTCATCAGAAATCACAAATGCGCCCGTGTCTTTCAAACAATCGGCAATGGCTCGCAAGTCGTTTTCGCTAAAAATCTTGCCGGTCGGATTTGACGGCGAGACAATCACGACGGCTTTGGTTTTGTGGGTTATTTTTGATTTGAATTCGTCCACATCAAATCCGAAATCATTTTCCTGCGGCAATCTAAAAGTAACCGGAACGCCGCCACAGAGCGCAATGACATTTGGATAGGCGGCAAAAACCGGATCTGGAATCAAAACTTCGTCGCCGTCGTCAACCACAGCGAGCATCGCGCCCGTCATCGCTTCCTGCGAGCCGCAAGTGACGACGACTTCGTTTGGCGTTAAATTCAAATTCGGATATTCACCGACAATTTTTTCGCGCAAGCTCAATAATCCCGGATGACTCGTATATCCGTTTTGCTCTTCCAGTGCGGCGCGCGCCGCTTCCTGACGGATATATTCCGGCGTCGGCAAATCCGGTTCGCCCAAGCCAAAATTGATGCTGCCGGGCAAAGCGCGTTCAAAAATCTGGCGAATCAAAGTCGTCTGCACATTCTGCAAACGACGCGGTACTTGGAAATCTGTCATAAAGAATGTAAATTTTTAACGCATTTTATTGACCAATTATAAACTATAACCATCCCAATTTTTGTTGGTTGTTGGTTTGAATTCTCCAAATCCTTGATTTTTATCAACCATCCTTAACATCTCTTCTGCAATTGTGTAATCAATTTTAGAAAGAGCCCAGAAGTTGTTTTTAGAACTAACAATTTCAACCCACAAAGATTTGTCTAATTCGATCCAAAAATTAAGAACAGTTGATTCAGTGTGAATCCAAAAATTGCTTCCAGGAGTCTTCAAGGTTTTTAGGTGACTATAAGCGTCGTTTGAGGAACACTCAAAAACATTCTCGCTGTAATTCATTCTAAGTTTCATTTTCCAACCATTTTCCAACCATTAGCTATTTGCTGAAATTCCTGACTTTCGGAGACAGCAAAGTGCGCTTGATTTGGTTGATATTCGAGGCGTTCGACGATTAGACGCGGACGTGCGAGGCGCAAAACATTAAATGAGTTTGATTCGCCACGCTCGCGTGTTGAGGTCGCAGTTCCGGCCTGAATGACGAGCGCGGAATGTCCTGCAATTTTATAGCGCTCGGCTGAATGCGAGATGTTGCTGACATGCAGATGTCCGGCTAAAAATACGTCCGCGCCGCAATCGGCCAGTGTTTTCATAGCCAGTTTCGCCCGGCCAACCAGATTTTTTGCCTCAAATCCGGCAGGCAAATCAAACGGGTGATGTGTGACGACGACTTTTAACAAATCGTCCGGCAGCCCGCACATCTTTTCTTTAATTCCAATGACTTGCCGTTCGTTAATTCGGCCGTATTTGGTTGTCAGCGACCGCGCCGTATTGACCCCGACAATGGCTATTTCGTCATCCCGGTAAAACGGCTCCAAATCGTCGGTGATAAAACGCCGGTATTTATCGAGCGGGCGGGCAAAACGGTTGTAAACATGATAGAGCGGAATATCATGATTGCCCGGAACAACGATTTGCGTGGCGGCGCTGGGCAGCGCATCCAGAAAAGCTCGGGCTTCGATAAACTGGTGCGAGCGGGCGCGCTGGGTTAAATCGCCGGAAACCACCACGACATCAGGCCGGATTTCGGCAACAGTCTTGATCAACTGATTAACAACCGTGTAATCAACACGGCCAAAATGAATGTCTGAAAGGTGAATAATCGTTTTCATCGCTTTCTGACAGTATCGTCAAAAGAAGGAGCGGGGCGCAAGTCACGTAAATTGAATATCACAGATATCAAATCACAAATCTTTATTCGCTCTAATCCGTCACAAATTTCAAATTATTTTCAATTGAACGACTTTCATCAAGCGCTAAGTTTGGCGTTTGCCGCAAAATAAGGGATAATTTACGACTTTGAGTTAATTTTCACTATCTTATTTAAGTATAGTCAACGGAATGGAATACTTAGCATGTGGAACTTTGGCTGGTTATCGGCCGCAGCGCGGCGGCTGTTTTGTTAACGATTTTTCTAGCCGACAACGCTTTTCAGCGCGACATCCGCGCGCTTCGGAGATGCAACGTATTTCGAACGCGATTAAAAAAGGCGCGGAGACAATTCTCTCGCGTTAAAATAAAACTATCAGAACGCCGGCACTTGCCGCCCGCGCTCTTTATTTTTGAACTTACACTACTTTATTCATAAAAATAGGTGATTTTTTAATGGAATCTACAATTCTTTATCTGATCCCGGTATTAGGGATTTTTGGATTAGTTGTCATGGCATTTAAATCTTCATGGGTGAGCAAGCAAGCTACCGGTGAAGCAAACATGGTTGAACTTTCGACTTATATTGCCGAAGGCGCCATGGCGTTTTTAAAAGCAGAGTGGAAAATTTTGGCTATTTTTGTAGTAATTGCCGCAGCTCTGCTGGCGTGGTCTGGAACATTAGTTGAAACGTCTTCACCGGTGATCGCAATTTCATTCGTTATCGGTGCGGTATTTAGCGCGACTGCCGGGTACTTCGGGATGAATATTGCGACCAAAGCGAATGTGAGAACCACACAGGCAGCGAGAACCGGTCTAAAAGGCGCACTTCAAGTAGCATTTACGGGCGGAACGGTGATGGGGCTTGGGGTAGCCGGACTTGCTGTTTTAGGTCTCAGTTTACTTTTTATAGTTTTTTATAACCTTTATGTTGTGAATGTCGGTGTTTCAGCAGACGGCATCCGTGCAGTAAACGGTTTTCCGATGGAAAAAGCCATTGAAGTTCTGGCTGGTTTTTCTTTAGGTGCTGAATCCATTGCTCTTTTTGCCAGAGTCGGCGGCGGTATTTATACCAAAGCGGCTGATGTCGGAGCCGACCTGGTCGGTAAAGTCGAAGCGGGAATTCCCGAAGATGACGTCAGAAATCCGGCAACTATCGCAGACAACGTCGGAGATAATGTCGGCGACGTGGCCGGGATGGGTGCGGATCTGTTCGGCTCTTATGTGGCGACTATGCTGGCGACGATGGTTTTGGGACGCGAGATTGCAGTCAGTGATCAATTTGGCGGTCTTTCTCCGATTCTTCTGCCAATGGTGATTGCCGGGATTGGCATTATTTTTTCTGTCATCGGTTGTTCCTTGGTTAGAATTTCAGATGATAAAGGTAACGTTCAAAGAGCGCTCAATATCGGTAACTGGACTTCGGTTATTTTAACCACGATTGCCTGTTATTTCTTAGTAAAGTGGATGCTTCCGGAAAATCTCAGCTTAAGAGGTCGCGACTTTACCAGCACGGGTGTTTTTCTCGCGATTTTAGTGGGCTCAATTGTCGGCGCTCTGATGAGCATTGTCACTGAATTTTACACGGCAATGGGGAAACGTCCCGTGATGTCAATCGTTCGGCAATCAGACACCGGAGCCGCGACTAATATTATCGGCGGTCTTTCCGTCGGGATGGAATCTACTTTTGTCCCGACTCTTATTCTGGCAGCTGGAATTTTCCTGTCTCATTATTTTGCCGGATTATACGGGGTAGCGATTGCCGCGGCCGGAATGATGGCGACAACCGCAATGCAGCTGGCAATTGATGCTTTCGGACCAATTGCCGACAACGCCGGCGGCATTGCCGAGATGAGCCGCCTGCCGAAAGAAGTCAGAGCAAGAACTGATATTCTCGATGCGGTTGGAAATACGACCGCCGCCACGGGTAAAGGTTTTGCCATCGCTTCAGCGGCTCTGACGGCGCTGGCATTGTTTGCCGCCTATGTCGGTCTCGCCGGGATCAGCTCAATTGATATTTACAAAGCGGATGTTCTGGCAGGTTTATTTGTCGGCGGAATGATTCCTTTTATTTTTTCTTCGCTCGCTATTGCGGCAGTCGGGAGAGCGGCAATGGCAATGGTTCAGGAAGTCAGACGTCAGTTTAGAGAAATTCCGGGAATAATGGAGTATAAAGCGAAGCCGGAATATGACAAATGCGTCGCTATTTCAACTCAAGCATCTCTGAGAGAAATGATGCTTCCGGGCGCAATTGCTTTGGTTACTCCGGTTTTGGTCGGATTTGCTTTCGGCCCCGAAGTTCTCGGAGGTTTACTGGCAGGCGTTACTGTTTCGGGCGTCTTGATGGGAATGTTCCAAAACAATGCCGGCGGAGCCTGGGATAATGCTAAAAAATCATTTGAAGCCGGCGTCATGATCAACGGTAAAATGGAGTACAAAGGAAGCGACGCACATAAAGCGAGTGTGACGGGCGACACCGTCGGCGATCCTTTCAAAGATACTTCCGGCCCTTCGATGAATATCCTTATCAAACTAATGAGTATCGTCGCTTTGATAATCGCTCCGCACATCAGCGTCAATAGGCCTGTTCACAAAACAGAGATAACGCCGCAAGTTCAAGTTGAAAGAACAGTCGAAGTTCAGACTAAAAAGACTCTGTAAACGAGGAAATAGGCGATCAAAGTTGCCGCTTCGGTTTTGTATCTTAGTGAATTAGACCGCAGATGACGCGGATTGAACGAATTCACATGGATTTTATTTATTTTTATCTGTGTAAATTATCATCGGCGTCATCGGCGGTCTATTATTTTTTATGCTAACGATCACGGTTCAATCAAACGAGCGAGAAGAAATGATTGACTTTACCGCCGAAGTGGGAAAAGCCCTGCGTGAATCGGGCAAGCAGGAAGGTTGCGTTGTTTTATTCGTACAGCATACGACCTGCGGCTTGACGATTAATGAAAACGCTGATCCCGATGTGCAAAGCGACATTTTATCGGCATTGCGAAAGCTGATTCCGCAGCACGGGATGGAATTTCGGCATTTCGAGCACAATTCCGATGCTCATTTAAAAGCCAGTCTGATGGGTTTGAGCGTGACGATTCCCTTTTCCAAAGGTCAGCTTCAGCTTGGTCGCTGGCAGGGAATTTATCTTTGCGAATTTGACGGCGGCCGCGAACGAACAATAGCAATGATGGTGATTAACCAGTAATCATTTTGACCAAAGATTAAAAAGATTAATTTGATTCGTTCAAAACTGAGGAATTTATAGTAAAATCGTTAAATAACAACGATTATTGTTCTCTAAGTTTTATTGAAAGCTTGGTCATTGTGCGCAACCGTACACAATAATGTGTTGTAATAATAGAAAATACTAATTGTGACAACTTGTAAATTTTAATTGGAGAGGGATATTAGCTATGAAAAAGATGCAAATTGCTTTGATTGCAATGATTTTTGTCGGAGTCTTGACTATTACGGGAACTTCTTTCGCACAACAGGATAACCAGAATAGCAGTTCAAACCAAATGAACAGCAATTCCGGAAAAATGAAGAAACCTAAAAAGAATAAGAAGAGCAAAATGAATTCAAACATGGATATGAATAGCAACATGAACATGAATTCAAACATGAACATGAATTCAAATTCAAATATGAACATGAACAGCAACATGAACATGAATTCAAATATGAATTCAAATATGAATTCGAACACCAGCAATTCAAACGTTAATAGATAATACTTCTGTTTAGCGGTTTACAATTAAAAGAGCTGAGTCTAAACCGCTCAGCTCTTTCTGCGTTTAGACCGTAAGTTACGTTTGGCCTAGAGGAAGGATGAAGAATTAGGCTTTAGTAATTATTTTGTCGCGTTGGGTGTTTATTGTGCTAAATCCAACTGCATAAAAACCGAACCGGCTTGAGGATTGTAACGATATGCCGGTATTTCCTTAAATCCGAGCGAAAGATATAAACTTTGAGCTTTGCGCATTGAAGGCAGCGAATCAAGCACCATTCGCTTGTAACCGAGTTTTTTAGCTTCGTTGAGAGCTTCAACCGCAAGTTTTACCCCAAACTTCAGACTTCTGAATTGCGGGCGCACGTACAACCTTTTCATCTCGCACGTTTCCGTGTCAAAACGCCTGACGGCAACGCAGCCCGCCGCTTGATGTTCGTACCTGGCAAGCATCAAAACGCCGTCCGGCGGAAGATAACCGGCCGGAAGATTGGCAAATTCTTCCTCGAAATTTTGAAAAGACAAATCTACGTTTAGCGAGTTAGCATACTCGCGGAAAAGCTGGCGTATTTCTGCAAGATGATTACCGTTATTGACGTGAACAATTTCGAGCATCAGATCAAAAAAAAGCCGCCGATTATCATTCAATGACAACCGCGAGGCGAATCATATCGCACTTGTTCGAGTTGGGTCAAAATAAAGAAGGTCGCCCTCTCCCCAAGGCGGCCTTCCAGAAAATTTAACAATTACGGTTAAATCCTCATTCATTACTACGCTTACTCGCCTCAATTTGGATTGTTATGCGAAAATAGCTCAACCTGTCACTGGCAGAATTAATCAATGTTGTTCATGATCAACTTCGCGGAGTTTGGAAACGTCTATTACGCTGGTAAATTCTTCAAAGCTAAACATCGAATCGTCTTTGCAGTTTTCGCAATAGTAAGAAATTTCTTCGCCGAGCCATAAATCCTTCATGTGAAAGGCGATCAGACACCCGTAACAGCGCTGGACGCGTTTGCCAAACTGCTCCAAAATTTCAGCTTTATTTTCCATCTTCTCAACTGTAAATCATTTTCTCATTGTTACCAAAATCGCATCACTGACCTGTCGCTCACCCTCTATACCTGAAGGTTTATTGACGACTTTGCCGTCCAAAAACATAGTTGTTGAGTCATCCCCATCTAGATTCATGGCGTCGATAGCGCCCATTTCGAGCAGCATTTCGGCGAGTTCCGGCAAACTCATTCCGCCGCTCGCCACGCTCCCACCGTCAACTGCCACCATCAAAAATTTACCGTCCTTGAGTTTCGCAACCGCCGTTCGCGGATGGTGTTTTATCACTAATGCTTGATCCTCTTGTTTGGCTTCCCAAATTATTTCAACTTTGCTGTCCAAAGCGAGCGACGGAAATCCACTAACAATATCTTCAACGTTTAATCGTCTCGTGTCTCTACGCGTTCCAATTACAACAGGAAAACCGGTTAAAATATCCTTTATCTTTGAATTGTCTCTAGTTGGAGAGAATCTCGAAGCTAATTTAAGTTTTCCCCCTATTCGCGACCTTTTCAGTTCGTCGCGAGCTTTACCATATGCTGAAATGACAAATCCATTCTTTGGAATTCGTGAATTTCCCAGACCATCCCTAATTTCTACAATCTTTTCATTGCTTACGATCACTTCTAGATTGGCTGCATCGGTCAAAGTGCTTTGATTAAACTCGGGCGTGTAAATAATTAAATCGTCTTCTTCCCTATGCTGCCGGTTAAAACCCGTAATTTCTAATTTGAAATTTTTTCCATATTTGGCAAATCCTGAAAAATATAAATTAGTAATGCCAATTTGAGTTTTAAATTTACCGTTTAAAATTCCCAGGCAAATTGATCGGTAGTAATCTTCGTTTAAAATTTTGCCGTTAATTTGTAAAAGACCTATCGAACTGCCGTTAAAAATGCTTTTGTCCGATCTAAAAAACCCACCGTTAATGGCCGCGATTGCACCGTGTCGCTCCGCCATTGAACTTGTTGTTTCAACTCCAATTGTCGCGTCTTTTGCATGAACGACATCGAGTCGCACTTTGGTTAAATCCAGCCTTAGGGCGTTAACAACCGTTTGTCCGGTTTCCCATTCGGTTGGTTTTATTTGTCTGGTGAATTGCACGTATTCGACACCATCTCGAATCTGTTGGAAATTTTGGGCTTTGGCAGCAAATCCTAAAGTAAAAAATAAGATCAATAAAACGTTTATTCGCATAATTTATGGTTTGTCGGCGGCGATGTAACTGTACGGCGCGAGATAGCTTTCACCGCGAATATTACTAAATCCGGCCTCTGCAAGCCACTCGCGATAGACGCTTTCGGTGCGTTCGACATCCGGCACCTGGTTGATAATATCTTCGAGACAAAATAAAACCGCAGCTTCCGGAGCAGTGCGCGAATCATCCAAAATCCATCCTGAAATCAAACAGACTCCGCCCGACGGCAGCGCGTCATAAATTTGTTTTAAAAACTTGCGGTTGGTTTCTTCCGCCGCCACGGAAAGCAAGTTGGCGAGCAGTATACAGTCGAAACCGTCGGGCAGAGCGTCTGCTTTAAAATTACCGCTCTGAGTTTTGACCCGACCGGATAATTTGCTGCTGGTAACAAATTTCTCGGTTGTCTCCAAAACTTTAGCCAAATCCCAGACGGTCGCCCGTAACTGCTGGTTGACTTCGCAAATCCCCAGAGACATTGCTCCCGTTCCGCCTCCAACATCAAGCATTTTTCGGTGTTTTGAAAAATCAAACTCGCGTCCCAATGCTCTGCCGACAATCAGCGCCAGATTATGCTGCGGCGGCAGCGTCTCGGCACTTTGATCTTCGTCGTCCGATGCCTGCTCGTCGCCTTGGCCGGGCTGCCACGCCCGCATTTTATCAGTCAGTTCAGTCCAGTTTTGATAAGAGTTTTCGCGATAAAAATCAATTTGACCGCCGAGATAATCGGCGGTTTTTTCAATTAAAAATTTCTCTGCGACCGCGCCGTTTTGAAAAGTTTGGTCGGCGGTTTTTTCCAGCAGTCCGAGCATCACCGCGCCGTTCAGCAAACGGTCGAGCGCGAGCGGGTGAACCTTTATTTTTGCGGCTATTTTTTTGAGCGAAAGCGGCTGATTGGCCAGTAGAGTCGGAATTTTGAATTCGACGAGCGCGAACAGGATTTGCGAACGCTGATAACCGAAAGCGATTTCGAGCAGCGCCTGCGGCTTTAGCTTTTCAGACATTTTATTCCCCCTTGATAATTGTTCAAATAGTTTAACAAAGATTGCTATACTCATTGGGAAATAATCAAGGGGCGCAGCAGTGAAACAAATCAACGAACGGACGCAGCTTTTAAACTCTAAAAGTGAGAACAACGATGGACAGTACGTTTTATACTGGATGCAGATGTCCAAACGAACATCTCACAATCACGCGCTCAATTTTGCGATCACTCAAGCCAATGAGCGGCGACTGCCGCTCCTGGTTTACGAAGGCCTGAAATTTTATTATCCGTGGGCGAGCGACCGGATTCACACCTATATTCTTGAAGGCGTTGCGGAAAAGAAAAAGGAATTTGAACGGCTGGGAATCCGCTACATTTTCTATTTGCAGCGCAGCGCGCGCGACCCCAAACAAACCGTTGCCCGGCTCTGCCAAAACGCTGCGCTCGTCGTGACCGATGAGTTTCCCTGTTTTATTATCCCGCATCATAACAAAGTCATTGCGGAAAAAGCTGATATTCCGGTTTACGCAGTTGATTCAAACGGGATGATTCCGCTTGTCCGTTTTGAAAAAGAAGAATACGCCGCATACACGATTCGCCCGAAAATCAAGCGGTTGCTGCCAAATTATCTTCAACCGTCGAGGGAGGAAAAGATTGTTGTTGAAAGGCCGGACTTAAAGGTTGATTGCCCCGAAACCATCGTCACTGAAAAAAACATCCCCGATCTGGTTAAAAGCTGCGACATTGACCACACGGTCAAACCATCACCCGTTTATCACGGCGGAGAGGCGAATGGACGCTGGCGTCTCGATCATTTTGTCAGGAAGATCCTGCCGCACTATCATGAAACACGTTCGGAGCCTAGCGTGGACGGCGTTTCACGTCTTTCTTCATATTTGCATTTCGGTTTTTTGTCGGCCCAGGAAATTTATCAACGCGTCGCTGTCGCTGACGCTCCGCAAACGGCCAAAGACGCTTATCTCGAAGAACTTGTCGTTCGGCGCGAGTTGTCCTATAACTTCACCAAATTCAATCCTGATTATGAATCGCTCAAAGCGCTTCCCGACTGGGCAAAAAAAACGATTCGCGAGCATGACGCCGACGCTCGACCGAAAATTTATACCGCAGAAGAGATTGAGCTGGGCCAAACGGGCGATGAATTGTGGAACGCCGCCCAGCGCGAATCTCTGGTAACCGGTGAGATTCATAATTATATGCGAATGCTCTGGGGCAAAAAAATAATTGAATGGCGGCCTAGTTACCAGGACTCTTTTGATTTGTTGATGCATTTAAACAACAAATATTCGCTTGACGGACGCAACCCGAATTCTTACGCCGGAGTTTTATGGTGTTTTGGGAAACACGACCGCGCGTGGGGCGAAAGGCCGGTTTTTGGTAAACTACGTTTTATGAGCTCGATTAACACAGCTCGGAAATTTGACGCTAAGAAATACATCGCTCAAACTAGATTTCAAGATCAAAGTTAATCAGATTTTCTCAGCGATTGATTTTTCTGATGTTAATTTTTAAATTAAGGCTAACAGGAACCTTGTCAGCTTTATTTAAATTTAATTTTGGCAAAGGTCAATCCACCACAGCAGATTAAAGCGTAATTTAAGCATCAAGAGGATACAAGAAAAATGAGTCGTTGGCGCGGACGTTGGGAAAATTTCTGAGAACTGGCCGTAACAGGTGGTCCTCCCGTGCGGGGGACAAAGCTGCTGGCGTGGCAAATTCCTCAGGTTTGGGAAAATCTGGAGCAGGAGGTTTTGACTATTCCTGAAAATTCGAGCGTGCTCAAACGGCAAAAGCAGTTGCTCAGGGAAACGCAACAGGTTTTAAATGCGATTGCGGCCGACGTGCGTAACGGCTTGCTCGAAACCGTCGGTATTGAAAGTTCCTTAGTGGGTGATGAAGAACGCTGTTCGATGCGGCTGGTCTTGCCTGATAACGCTGATACTGAATTAATCGCCCGCGCGATTGACGCGGAAAATATTGAGGCGTGGCGCGACTCAAAAGGTTTTGTTCACGTCGGCATTAACCCCTGGTACTCGACCAAAGATGTTGACCAAGCGGTTCTTTGTACAATCAAGGTAATTCACGTTTTGCTCGGCGTTCACGCCACCGACACGCTTTCCGCACAGCTGCCAACGCTTGCCCAAAAGTTATTGGCGGGCGTCGCCGAAATCATGCAGATACAAAAAAAGGCGGCCAAGAAAACGGAGTGAGAGTTTTTGGATTGATAGCACGAACCGTTTATCCGTCTTTTATTCAAGGCAGAATTTGACCGGTTAATTTTATGCATATTCCCGATGGCTATTTGAGCCCGTCAACCTGCGCCGCGCTTTTTGCTGCCGCCGCGCCCTTTTGGTATCTTGCCTTAAAACGCGTCCAGCGTCTTCTCAATACTCGCATGGTGCCGCTCCTCTCGGTTTTCGCCGCCTTTTCGTTTGTCATCATGATGTTTAATATTCCCCTCCCGGGCGGTACGACCGGCCACGCGGTGGGTGTCGGGATTGCGACCATCGTTTTAGGCCCGTGGGGTTCGATGCTGGCAATTTCAGTTGCTCTGCTGATTCAAGCCTTGCTGTTCGGCGACGGCGGTATCACGGCTTTCGGGGCTAATTCATTTAACATGGCGGTTATCGGGTCGCTGGTGGCCGGCGGAATTTATCGAATCGTTTCAGGCAGAGCCGCCTTGACCTCAAAGCGGCGCGTCGTGGCGGCGGCTCTCGCCGGATATGCCGCTATCAACGCCGCAGCATTCTGCGCGGCGGTAGAATTCGGCATCCAGCCGATGTTTTTTCACGACGCGAGCGGCGCGTCTCTTTATGCTCCGTATAGTTTAAGTGTCGCGATTCCGGCGATGATGATCGGGCATTTAACATTTGCCGGACTGGCCGAATTGATTGTTTCGGGCGGTGTTGTCGCTTATCTGCAGCGCACGGATTTATCGCTTCTCAAATTGATGGCGCCCGGTGCGGCAACAATTGACGTGCCCCAACCAGTTTCCGGCTGGCGTTCGACCAGGCCGCTCTGGGTGGGTTTGGCCGCTTTGATGATTCTGACTCCGCTCGGGCTGCTGGCGGCGGGCACGGCTTGGGGCGAATGGAGCGCGCGGGATTTTTCCGACCCGGCAGTTCGCGCACAAATTGCCCGCGCGTCCGGTAATCAAGCGCCGCCGGTTGCAGCGCCCGCCGGACTGGATTGGCTCAGCAAAATCTGGACGGCTCCGATTGCAGATTACGCTCCGCCGTTTATCAGCAGCCCGCAATTTGGCTATATTTTGTCGGCGATGTTTGGCGTCGGTTGTATTATCCTGTTTTTTTTACTGACCGGCTGGCTGGTCAAGAGCATCAATCGGTATCGCAAAATTGAATCTGTTTCACGAGCTCGGCGCGAAAACTGATTGCAATGAAAGCCATCTCAAATCAAGAAATTAAGGTCAATCAATCACTGCTGCGCAAAGGAAAGCGGCGGAGCTTTATCGAACGCTCCATCGCCGGTTTAGCCGATAAAGTGGAGCAGGCGATTTTTGCCGAAGAATTGGCGCGCACCGGTGGTTTGCTGCAACAGCTTGATCCGCGAATTAAAATAATCGGACTATTCGCTCTGATTTTAGACGCGACGCTGGCGCGCAATATTCTGACGATTCTGATTATTTTCGCGCTCGCCGTTTTGCTCGCGGTTTTGTCCAAAGTGCCGCTGCGAACTCTGTTGACGCGCGCCTGGCTCGGCGCTTTTGTTTTTACCGGCGTGATTGTTATTCCGGCAATGTTTATCACGCCCGGAAAATCTCTGCTGCAGTTACCGTTTCTTGGACTGACGATTACGGCGACCGGATTCAAAAGCGCAGTTTATCTGCTTTTACGGGTTGAGACAACGGTCACGCTCTCCATTTTGCTCGTGCTCTGCACGCTCTGGGTTCACGTTCTCAAAGCATTGCGAGTGCTCGGAGTCCCGGTTGTTTTTGTGGTCATTTTGGGAATGACCTATCGCTATTTATTTGTCATGCTGGAAACCGCGCAAAATATGTTTGAAGCCAGACAGAGCCGTCTGATCGGCACGCTTGAAGCCAGTGAAAAACGACGCATCGCGGCTTCGAGCGTTGGTGTTTTGCTGATGAAAAGCTTTCAATTAAATGCTGAAATTTATCTGGCGATGCAATCGAGAGGTTTTCGCGGCGAAGTTTATACGCTCGACGATTTTGCCATGCGCCGCCGAGACTGGCTGGCGCTCTCGCTCTTTTTAACCGGAGCGGTCATCCTGTTTTGGCTCGGACGCCAGGACTCATTTGATTGGCTCTCAGCTTTCAACTTTTAGCACCGGAGATTTAAGTGTCAACCAACGTTTTTGAAGTCAGAAATGTAACTTATCGTTATAACGAGGTCACGGCGCTCGCCGATTTGACGCTGTCAATCCGCCAAAACAGTCGCGTCGCAATTTTAGGCGCGAACGGTTCGGGCAAATCAACTTTTCTGCGCCTGCTTGACGCGCTCTATTTTCCAGACCAGGGCGAAATCACGGCATTTGGCAGCCCGCTGACCGAAGAAGGTTTGCAGGATGAAGAATTCGCCTTTAGTTTCCGCCGCCGCGTGGCTTTCGTTTTTCAGAACCCGGACGTGCAGCTTTTTAATCCGACCGTTTTTGACGAAGTTGCTTTCGGCCCGCTGCAGTTGCGCTGGAAACATGACGAAATCCGGCGGCGCGTAACGGAAACGCTCGAAATGATGGAGATTGCGCATCTCAAAGACCGCGCGCCGCATCGCCTTTCCGGCGGCGAAAAAAAGCGCGTTGCGCTCGCATCGGTTTTGATACTTGATCCGGAGGTGCTGCTGCTTGACGAGCCGACGGCCGCGCTTGATCCCAAAAGCCAGGGGCGCGTAGTTGATTTTCTGGTCGGTTGGGGTGGCAGCGCGAAAACTGTGGTGACCGCCACGCATGATTTGGAAATCGTCGAAGACATCGCCGATTACTGTTTTGTTTTTCAGAACGGACGCGTCGTGGGCGGCGGCGCTCCGGCTGAAGTTTTAGCTGACACCGCGCTCCTGGAAAGCTCAAATTTAATTCATGCTCACCGCCATGCGCATTCTTCCGGCGTAATTCATTCACATCCGCATTTTCACCGCTCTCACGACCATTATCATTCCGACGAAAAAAACCAGCCGGCGGGAAAATCTTGAGAAAACCGCAATCTTCAAAACACTCTGCGAAAAGCGATTTGCCGACCAAGATTTGCGAGCAATGCCTCAAACCAATGACGTGGCGCAAACGATGGGCGAAAGTTTGGGACGAAGTTAAGTTTTGCTCGGAGCGCTGCCGCCGCGCGAATAAATCGAAAAATTAATTATTTAAACATAAATAGATTTTGTGCTAGTATCCTTTTGCGTTCCAGCCCTTTTATTACAATTACAGGAGAAAATTTAATGCAAAATTTAATGGGAAAGCTTGCGCGAAACCCGAAATTTGATTTGGCGTTTATCGCCCTTGTTTTAGTCGCGTTTGTGGTGGGTTGCGGCGGCGGCTCAAGCGCGCCGAAGAAACCCATTCCGGCCGCTTATCTCGGAACCTGGACGGGAACCGACGACACCACAATTGCGATCCGCAACGACAATACAGGAGATTATCACGCGGGCAGCAAAAAAGTTGACGGCGCCGCGGTTGAAGTTGATGAAGCCAGTAACGAGATAAAATTCACAATGCTCGGCGTTGATGTCGGTAAATATAAAATTGATAAAGCGCCTTCCGGCAGTTCGATGACTCTTAACGGAATGGTTTTCAAGAAAGCAGGCGGAGCGGCAAACACGACGACATCCTCCAGCACCAACGACACCAAAACGACGACCGGTTCAACCGCTTCGAGCGCTGATATTCCTTCCGGCGGTGAACTTGACTCGCTGACAGGAGAAACAATGGAAAGTTTCAATACGGCGCTCAAATCCGATGATTTCACCGATTTTCATTCGCAAATTTCTGAAATGTGGCAAAACCAAATTACAGCAGAAAAACTTCAGGAAACATTCGCGCCGCTGGTCAAAGCAAAAGTTGATTTGACCCCGAAAGCCGGTTCGAAACCGACTTATTCACCAGCGCCTGCCTTAGAGGACAAATCGTTGGTGGTCAATGGCTCATACCCGACCGCTCAAGGGAAAACCGCTCAATTTAAATTGACTTACATCAAAGAGGGTTCAGAGTGGAAATTGTTGGGAATTCGGGTTAATGTAGTCTAAAGTTTTTCAATTCAAAGAAATCGATTTTAAGCGGAAACCCGCGCGGAATAAAGGATAATCTTAAATCATATCCTTATTTCGCGCGGGTTTCCGCCAATTTGCAGCGTAGCATTCTATCTTCAACTTTGATGTTCGCCGCCTGCATGGTAACTTAGGGCGTGATGGTAATTACCTAATGCCGATTAGTGAATTGACTTATTTGATTATCGAAAAGCCGCCGGGTTTGATTGAGCGGACTTCCAGCTTATTCTGCAAATCGGCGGGCAAAACCGCTCGCGGGGTTATGCTCCCGTCTTCGGCCGTGTCGAGTTCAATTGCCAGATTTTCCGCCGACAAATTTTCCAGCACTGAGCGCGCTCCGTAGAGAGTCAGCGCGGCTTTGTTTGGAACTGCTTTGACATTTGGTTCGGTGTTCCGAACTGAAACGTTGGAAAAAACTTTTTCAATTCGCTGTTCCCCGACCTCGACTGCGACATCTACGAGCGCGTCAACTACGGTAATTTTCGGATCGAGCAAATTCACCGTGATTTGTTTTTCGGTAAAACTTTCGGTTTTGACGTTGAGATCAATTTTTTCGGTCGGCACGCTGTCAAGCGCGTTGACGCGGCTGGCCGCGCCGCGCACACGAACGCTTCCCGGAGTTACAGTTGCGTTGTAAACTACTAAACCTTCGGGTAATTGTCCGCTGTAAGCAGGTTTGACTTCAACCAATCGTTCGATTCTCGGTTCAATGCGGACGGAAATCTTGTTTGGTTCAATCTCATCAAGTTTGACGCCGCTCGGTAACTCAATGTTGACATTATCCGGTTTTAACTGAACAACTAATTCGCCCGGTTTGACGTTGGTCAAATCCGCCACGACGGTCAAATCATCGCCGCTCAAACGGCTGACGCGGGTTTTATCCCCGGTAACGGTAATATCAACTTTGTTAAGCGGCTCATTGCTGGCTTCGGTGTCGCTCGGCAGTTGAAGTATCAAACGCACATTGCCCAATCGGCGCGGCGTCGGCGCGCGGTTTCCGGTGATGCCGTACCATAAAACCAGGGTGATAAAAAGCGCAATCGCTTTGGTCAGCCAATCTTTGAGGAAAATGCTGTGCAGCCAGGATTTAAGAATTATCCAGCGATCTTCATTGGTCATAAATTGTTGGACTTTGATTTTAGGCTTTTGGTCTTTGGCTTAAAACAGGTGAGATTAAATCGAACACCTTTAACAATCAAAGACCAACAGCCAAACCTAAAACCATTTATCCGAGCGTGATTTCCGTTTCGCTTTCCTTGAGTGTCTTGGTCGGTTCGCGTTTTCTCTCCTGCACTGGAATATTCATGGCTTCGAGCAACATGCGGCGAAGCTGTGTCGTGTCCAAATTTCGTTTAATTCTGCCTTGTTCGACAAACGAAATGGTGCCGGTTTCTTCTGAAACGACCACTACCACGGCATCCGTATCTTCGGTGATGCCGATGGCGGCGCGGTGACGCGTTCCGGTGTCTTTGGAAAGTCTCGGATTTTGCGTTAATGGCAAAAAACACGCTGCCGAAGCAATACGCTCGTTATGAATGATCACCGCTCCGTCATGAAGCGGCGTTTGCGGATTAAAAATCGTAATCAGTAAATCGTACCCGAGCCGGGCATCAAGTTTAACGCCCGCGTCAATCAGATTACGCAATCCGACGCCGCGCTCCAAGACAATCAGCGCGCCCGTCTTGGTCGAAGCCAGCGTGGCGGTGGCCAGAATAATTTCATCGTAAATTGTTTGTCCGAGCTGTCCCGGTTGAGTTCGCCGGCGAATCGGGGTTTGAATGCGGTTGCCAAAGTAAATCAAAGCCTGGCGAATTTCCGACTGAAACAAAACGATAATCGCGACACCGATATAGAGCGCCGCGCCGCGCAAGACAAATTCCAGAGTCGGCAGGTCCTGAGCGACGGCAAGCCAGTAAAGCAGCAATAAACCACCGATTCCAGCGATCATCGGCGCGGCGCGAGTTCCGCGGACCAGCCGCAGCAAAACGTAAACAATCACAAAAACCATCGCGAAATCAATCAGACTTCGCAAAGTGGCAATTCGAGTTAACGATTCTGTGAATGTTTCAAACAATTGAGTTTTGCCTCTAAATATTTATTTTTTTGTTCCTGGTTTTGGCAGGGCTCGTCGTCTAATCCGGCTTCTAAAGCAAAACATGTAAGACCAAAAACGAAGAACGGTACAACGTTGGACGCCTTTTGTTGACGATTTAGTGATAGAATTTCCGTTACTAATACAACGGCCGTTTGCGCGAAAAATTATCTCGATTGTCCTTTAAGACTTTTATTGAAAAAGCCTCGTTTTTCTTGATGCTACCAACAATTTGCTCAGTTGTCAGTCAAATTGACATGCAAATTTTGACCCG
Source organism: Pyrinomonadales bacterium (assembly GCA_038212235.1). Classification (GTDB taxonomy): domain Bacteria; phylum Acidobacteriota; class Blastocatellia; order Pyrinomonadales; family Pyrinomonadaceae; genus JBBQUS01. The sequence goes on along the minus strand of JBBQUS010000054.1, from coordinate 16,178 downwards.
CGCCCAAAACTAAACTATTCTCAGCCAGATAAAAGCTTGTTTTTGCTCGAAAATTCACGAAAAAATTAATTTAATTATGAAGAAACCAAATCTAGTTTTTCTTTCGTTAGCGTTCTCCTTTTATTTTTTTGCACAGATAACGTCTGCGGCTGAACCGATTCGCTTTAAAGTCGGACTTGATCCGTCGCTCGGGCAATCGCAGCCCGTTTCAGGCCGGCTGCTGATTTTTATGACGGCCAATCAAAAACCGCTGGAAACAATCGAACCGGATTTTTTAAACCCGCAAAGTGTTTTTGCCACCGGAATGGAAATAAAAAACCTTGAGCAGGGAAAAATCATTGAAATTAATTCTGATTCAAGAGAAACGTTCCCCGCCGCGTTTTCCACGGCTCCGGCGGGCGATTATCAAATCATGGCGTTACTCGACGAAAACCACTCCTACACCTACAACGGTATGGGAGCGGATGATTTATACAGCAGTGTCATAAAAATCAGCTTGCCTCTGACCAATGCCCCTCCCGAATTAATTTTTAGTAAAAAGGTTCCCGAACGTACCCCTGACGTTCCGGCTAATGTGAAAATTATTGAGTTTGTCAGTCCGGCGCTCTCGGCTTTCTGGGGACGCCCGATCAAAATGCAGGCCAGCGTAATTCTCCCGCCTAGTTACGATCTATCAAAATCACAAAAATTTCCGACCGTTTACAATATTCACGGTTACGGAGGGACGCATCTCGGACCGATTCGCGGCGCGGCGCAATTGACCAAAGCGATGAGTGACGGTAAGCGACCGGAAATGATTTATGTTTATCTCAACGCCAACTGTCCGCTCGGGCATCACGTTTTCGCTGATTCGGCCAACAACGGTCCATGGGGACGCGCTCTGACAACCGAATTTATTCCCGATCTCGAAAAACAGTTTCGGATGGACGGCAAAACTTCCGGCCGATTTTTGACCGGACATTCATCCGGCGGCTGGTCAACCCTCTGGTTGCAAGTCAACTATCCGGATGTTTTTGGCGGAACCTGGTCAACCTCGCCCGATCCGGTTGATTTTCATTCTTTTACCGGGCCTGATTTGACGCTTGTCACGCCGCAAAATTTCTTTCACGGCGCCGACGGCAAGCCCTACAATCTGATTCGCGATCAGGGAAAAGAGATAATGTCTTTTGAAGATTACGGCCGGCTTGAACGAGCCGAAGGATATTATGGCGGACAGATGGCTTCATTCGAAGCGGTATTCGGGCCGAAAGGCGACGACGGGCAACCCATGCCGCTTTTTGACCGCGATACCGGCCGGATTGATCCGGTTGTGCAAAAAGCATGGGGTAAATATAATATTTCGCAGATTTTACAGGATAACTGGAAAACGCTTGGGCCAAAATTGAAAGGAAAAATTCATATCATCGTCGGAACTGCCGACACGTTTCATTTGGATGAAGCAGTGCGCTTGCTCGATGCTAAACTGAAATCTCTGGGAAGCGATGCGAAAATCCAGTATCTCGAAGGCCGCACGCATTTCGATCTTTACCGAGACGGGCTGAGCGACCGCATCGCTAGCGAAATGTACGCCGTCGCGCGTCCGAGAGCGAAAGTTGCGGCAACAAATTAATTTGTTGCAAAATTAAAAAAGGCAAGTCTTTAAACAAAGACTTGCCTTTAACGACAATCATTGATAACTCAGGCTCAAACAAAATTAGGTTGCGCGAGATACAGCGAAAATCAACGCTTTCAGCTCATTTACTCATTAACCCGATGGCGATAAAACCGCCATGAGACGGCCGTTATAACGACTCCGACGATTAAAAAAATTGTACCGCTTCTTCCCACCCATTTCATCAAGAGCGGCAAACTCTGACCAAAAAAGAAGCCGAGCGACGTGATGACGATAGACCAGAGAAAAGCGCCGGCAACGTTGTATGCCAGAAACGTCCGCCAACGCATATTTGAAGCTCCCGCGAGCAGTGCAGCGAAAACTCGCAGTCCGGTAATAAAACGCGCCACCAGAATTGTTTTGTTGCCGTATTTCTGAAAATAATTTTCGATATGCGCAAAGCGTTTGGGCGTCAGAAAAACGTAGCGGCCGACGCGCAGCAAAAAGCCGCGCCCGTAGCGATGACCAATCGCAAAACCGATGTTGTCGCCGACGACCGCCCCGCATCCGGCAATCAGCATCACGAGCGCGAGATTAAACCGGCCGGTGGAGGCAAAATATCCGGCAATCAGCAGAATTGTTTCACCCGGCACCGGCAGTCCAGCATTTTCCAACATCACGCCAAAAAAGACCACCCAGTAACCGTAGGCCAGCATGAACTGCTCAATTAATTGAATTGAATCATTGATAAAATCCATTATTTAACGTCAGTTATGGATAAGAGATGAGCGAAAAATCTTTCTTTAGTAGAATTTAGTTGACCAAAACCATCTTCTCTGAAAGGATTTCTCGCTCAATGGATATTTTAACCCTGTTCTTTGAGATTGACGAATTCTGCAAACATTTTGAACCCATCTGGAAACGGCACCTTCTTTCGGATGGCAATAAACACCGTGATCGAGAACGCTCTCTTTCGCTCTCGGAAGTCATGACCATTATGGTTTTATTTCACAGTGCCGGGTATCGCAATCTCAAACAATTTTATCTGGAATTTGTTTCGGTTCATTTGACCAATGAGTTTCCTGCGCTGGTGAGCTACCCGCGTTTCGTTCAATTTGAGGGCGAAGCCCTGATTCCACTTGCCGCTTATCTGCAAACACGCGCCGGAGTTTGCACCGGCATTTCTTTTGTTGATGCCACAAAACTGGTGGCGTGCGAAAACCTGAGAATCCCGCAGCACAAACAGTTTGCTTCGATTGCGAAACGGGGGAAAACCTCGACTGGCTGGTTTTTTGGTTTTAAACTACATTTGACTGTTAATAATGTGGGCGAACTGCTGTCGTGGTTTGTCACTCCGGGAAATTGCGATGATCGCAAACCCGTGCCGCATTTGGCGAAAAAACTGTGGGGTAAGCTCTTCGGCGATAAAGGCTACCTCTCCAATCCGCTGAAGTTGCTGCTCGCGGAACAAAATTTGGAATTGATTACGAAACCGAAGAAAAATCAAAAGAATGTCGTGCCATTGCCGAAAGAAGATAAGATCCTGCTCAGAAAGCGAGCGATTATCGAAACGGTGATTGACCAACTCAAAAACATTTCACAGATTGAGCACACCAGACATCGCTCGTTCTGGAATTTTCTGGTCAATTTAGTGGCGGGGCTAATTGCCTATACCTGGCGTGAAAAGAAGCCATCACTCAGCTATGATCTCAAGGAACTGTCTGTGTTGGCTTGATTTAGTTCAGCTTCTTATCCCAAACTGACGTTATTTAGAGTCAACTCAAAAAGGTGCGAAGGCCGCGATCATTTCAATTTCAATTTTCACTGACTTTTAAAACAGCCAGAAATGAGTCTTGCGGAATTTCCACGCGACCGACTTTTTTCATCTGCTTTTGTCTAGCTGTTTCCAGAATTCTTCCTTTTTGCATCAAGTAAAAGTAATTCGGCGATCAACTTTTCCGAAGCGCGAAAACTCGTTTGTTTGAGTTTTGAGAGGGTGATTGGGAGATCAAGAACTCCTTTTTCTGCAGCGCTATTTAAAACTCCAAGAGTTCCGATGACGAAAATGCCGCGTTTTGCTGATTCTTCACGACCTGCCCGTTCATCAATTATCAGCGCGTCGGCATTTATTTCCTCAAATAATGCAATTGCTTGTTTTTCGCCTTCATCAAGTTCGGGTAAATTTCCAGCAATCAAAAGGGTCACAGGTAAAACGGTAAACCAAGCCGGCGCATTACCTACCCAAGCAATTACGGATTCAGGTGTTTCATCTGCTTGCAGCTCGCTAAAAACGGCTTCTGGAACAACAATTTGTTCGTAAAGTAACGGCAGGATATCAATCTCGTCTATCAAAATGAGATAATTAATCGGCGAAGTATCGGCAACGACAATCATTTACGACTTAAATTTAAACTAAACTCAGTTTCGCGCTTTATATCTTCTAGATCGTACTCCAAAAAAACGTGATGTTCTTTAAGAAAGGCATCAACTTGCAGATCGGTTGCGAAACCAAGCACTCTTCGCACCTGAGCTTGCGACAGCTTCCCAGACCGATAACCTTCCAAAACTGTGGCTTCAAGGATTTCGCGCTCTATATTTTCTCCATTTGTAGAGAAAACCTTTATTACGTCTTCCGGTAAATTAATTATTATTTGCATATTGAGTTTTTTTTCAACTTTCACTGACCTTTAAAACAGCCAGAAATGCGTCTTGCGGGATTTCCACGCGACCGACTTTTTTCATCCGCTTTTTACCTTCTTTTTGTTTTTCGAGCAGTTTCCGTTTGCGCGAAATGTCGCCGCCGTAGCATTTGGCGATGACGTTTTTGCCCATTGATTTGACCGTTTCGCGGGCGATGACTTTGTTGCCGATGGCGGCTTGGATTGGAATTTCAAAAAGCTGGCGCGGAATTAGTTCTTTCATTTTGGCGGTCACGGCGCGTCCTTTGGCGGCGGCGGTGTCGCGGTGCAAAATCAGCGAGAGCGCGTCAACCGGCTCGCCCGAAACTAAGACATCCAGTTTCACCAGATCGCTCTCGCGATAGCCGGAAAGATGATAATCGAGCGAGGCGTACCCCTTGGAAACCGACTTGAGGCGGTCGTAAAAATCAAGCACGATTTCATTGAGCGGAACTTCGTAAACGAGCATCACGCGCGTGTCCGTAACATATTCAAATTTCTTTTGAATTCCGCGTTTTTCTTCGAGGAGAGGCAGAATGCCGCCCAAATATGCGTCATTGGTTAAAATCGTGGCTTCAATAAACGGCTCTTCGATTTTGACGATTCGGCCGGTGTCCGGCATTTTGGCGGGCGAATCAATCTCGGCAATTTCGCCATCAGTGGTTGTCACGCGGTATCGCACGCCGGGTGCGGTGGTAATCAAATCCAGATTAAATTCACGTTCGAGGCGTTCCTGAACAATTTCCATGTGCAGCAGCCCCAAAAAACCGCAGCGAAATCCGAATCCGAGCGCGGTCGAAGATTCCGGCTCATAAAAAAACGAAGCGTCATTGAGGCGCAGTTTATCCATCGCGTCGCGCAAATCTTCGTACTGCACGGTGTCAGTCGGGTAAAGCCCGGCAAACACCATCGGTTTAACCTCCTGAAAACCGGGAAAAGGTGTGGTGACGGGGCGCGCGGCTTCGGTAATCGTATCGCCGATTTGCACATCGGCGACGGTTTTGATCGAAGCAGTTAAAAATCCCACTTCGCCGACGCTCAAGGTGTCAATCAGAGTCGGGCGCGGGCGATTAACTCCGATTGTTTCGACCAGATATTCACGTCCGGTGTTAAAGAAACGAATTTTGGTTCCCTTTTTAATTGTCCCTTCGATAATTCTAAAAAGCACGATCACGCCGCGATAACTGTCGTACCACGAATCGAAAATGAGGGCTTTGAGCGGCGCGTTTTCATCGCCTTTCGGGGGGGGAACTTTTCTAATAATCGCTTCCAGCACTTCGTCAATTCCCACTCCGGTTTTGGCCGAGGTTAAAACCGCGTCCGCCGTGTCCAAACCGATTATATTCTCGATTTGCTCTTTAATTCGGTCAGGTTCAGCCGACGGCAAATCAATTTTGTTTAAAACCGGAATCAATTCCAGATCGTTTTCGAGCGCCAAATAAGTGTTGGCGAGAGTTTGCGCTTCGACGCCCTGCGACGCGTCAACGACGAGCAACGCGCCTTCGCACGCCGACAGCGAGCGTGAAACTTCGTAGCTGAAATCAACGTGGCCGGGTGTGTCAATCAAATTCAAAACGTAATTCTGTCCGTCTTGAGCAAGGTAGTCGAGCCGGACGGCGTGGGCTTTGATGGTGATGCCGCGCTCGCGCTCCAGATCCATGTCATCGAGCACCTGGGCTTCCATGTCGCGTTCGGAAACCGCGCCGGTTCTTTCCAGAAGGCGGTCGGCGAGCGTGGATTTGCCGTGATCAATATGCGCGATGATCGAAAAATTTCTGATTAATTCGGGGTTCATTTATCAGTTAACAGTTAACAGTCAACAATTAACAGCAAATTGATAACTGTTGACTGTTAACTGTTGACCGTTTCTAACATAGCAAAATAAAAAAGAGTCCGCACTTATCTCTCGGCGGTCGCTAAAATTATTTGTTTGTTTGGCAATCCAATTTAATCTCTGTTCCGTAGATTACGGCAAGAGATACCTTAATTATGACGAAATTCCGACCGAAACGACTTTGGACGGATTTCTCTAAGCGTTTTATCTCGAAAGTCTGAGACGATTGCAGTGCCTTTGCCGAGATTTTAAGTCAGCTTTATTTAACCATTCATTCTTCATTTTATGCTCAATTTGCAGATTTTTTTCTCACTCAACGGCACCCAGCCTCACGAAGCGCGTGACTTCTGTCCGGCGCTTCTTTTTTTTGACCGGACGACAATTTTTTTCAAGTTACTTCGAGAAATATCGAGGAGGAAGTTTTTTAATGAGACAGCTTTTAGCGTCTAGGAATTGGCTGACAACGGCGTCGTTGTTTGCCTTGATTATTTTGGCCGCAACAATCCCTGCGAAAGCAGCAACGGTTTACGGCGTTACGACGACAAACCAATTGACCCGCTTTAACAGTGCGACGCCCGGAACTGTCGCAACCGTCGGAGCGATTACCGGTTTACAAACCGGTGAGAACATCGTCGGGATTGATTTCCGACCCGCCAACGGACAGCTCTACGCACTCGGCAGTACCAGCCGCCTGTACACAATTAACTTGACGACCGGAGCTGCTGTGCAAATTGGCTCGGCCGGCGCTTTTACTTTAAACGGAACAAATTTTGGTTTCGATTTTAATCCGGTGCCTGACCGCATTCGGGTAGTTTCCAACACCGGCCAAAATTTACGGCTCAATCCAAACGACGGCACTCTGGCAGCAACCGATACGCCGCTTAATCCTGGTACTCCGAACGTTACCGCTGCCGCTTATACAAATAGTTTTGCCGGCTCAACCGCGACAACTCTTTATGTCATTGACACTACAACCGATACCCTCTATCTGCAGGGCAGTATTAACGGTTCGCCAAATTCGCCAAACGGCGGTTTGCTGACTGCGGTTGGCGCGCTCGGAGTGGATGCGTCAGACGCCAACGGTTTTGATATTTCCTCAAGCGATGGGACAGCTTACGCTGCTTTAACGGTTGCCGGAACATCCAGACTTTATACAATTAATCTAACGACCGGCGCTGCTACTCAGGTTGACGCGTTTCCTGCCGGCATGTTGATTAACGGTATTGCGGTGGCATTTGGAACCGGAGCAGTCGGCACTGCGGTACTCGATTATGATGGCGACCGACGCACTGATTTTTCGATTGCCCGCGCTGACAATAACAATGGTAACAACATTTACTATGTCCAGCGCAGTTCGGACAACGGATTTTCTGCGCTGCAATTTGGTGTCGCATCAGATACTCAGACGCCCGGCGATTACAATGGCGACGGCAAAACCGATTATGCCGTCTGGCGTCCGTCAAACGGTATTTTCTACGTTTTGACTTCGGGAACATTCACTTTTCAGGCCTTTCAATTCGGACAAGTTGGCGATGAACCGGTCGCCCGCGATTACGACGGCGACGGCAAAACCGATTACGCCGTTGTCCGCCGCGCCAACGGCGTAATGACCTGGTACATTGCCCAAAGCGGAACCAATAACAGTTTGCGCGCCCAGCAATTCGGCGTTAATTCCGATGCGGTGGCTCCCGGCGATTACGACGGTGACGGACGTTTTGATTTGGCGGTTTTTCGCGGCACACCGAGCGGCCCGGCAACGTTTTACGTCCAGCAATCAACCGCCGGTTTCCGCGCCGTCCAATTTGGGATTGGCAGCGATTTAGTCGTTCCAGGCGACTACGACGGCGACGGCAAATATGATTTTGCCCTTCTCCGTCAGGGAACTACTTTTACCTGGTATGTCCTCGGCAGCGTCAGCAACACTTTCCGCTCAGTCCAGTTCGGAGCTAAACCGCAGTTAAGCGTTCAAGGCGATTATGACGGCGATGGCAAAACCGACATAGCTACCTGGAATCCGCTTAATGGCACGTTTTACATAATTCGCAGCTCAAACGGCGGCGTACAACAAGTGGCATTCGGTCAAAACGGCGATTCTCCGATTGCCAATTTTGACACACACTAAATACTTAACCGGAAGCGCAAGAATTATTTGAAGATAACTCTTGCGCTTCGCCTTCAGAGGAAATTTTGAAAGATGAAAAAAATTAACTTTTTCGCACGCAGTTTAATGAGTGTCGGGCTTGTCTGCGCTACTGCGGTCATGCCCGCACTGGCCTCCAGCCATGCCGAAGCTCCGCTGACATCAATGGACAGATTTGCCGACAACACCGATGTTTATGCCTTTCGCAGTTCCGAACCTGGACGCGAGAATTTTGTTACGTTGATTGCCAATTTTATTCCGCTGCAGGATCCGTCAGCCGGCCCGCAGTTTTTCCGTTTTGACGATTCGGTTTTGTATGAAATCAAAATTGACAACACCGGCGATGGCGTCGAAGACGTCACCTATCAGTTTCGTTTTACGACACAGACGGTTAACCCCAACACGGTTCTCGGCATGAACACTGTCAACGTTGACGGTCAAATCACTTCGCTGACGGATCTGGATTACAATATGCCGCAGACTTATTCAGTCACACGCATTGATAGTGGTTCGGGTCGCAACGGAATAATTATTGCTTCCGGTTTGAGAACTCCGCCGAGCAACATCGGACCGCGAGTCACGCCGAATTATGAAACTAACCTTGGTCAACCGGCTGTTTACCGATTGTGGCATAACGGCGGAAAAGTTTTCGCCGGTCAGCGCGACGAAGGTTTTTATCTTGACCTCGGCGTTTTTGACGCGATCAACTATCGCTCGCTCGGGATGGCTGGAGGCGTTGACACACTTCGCGGATTTAACGTGAACAGCATTGCCATCGAAGTTCCGATTCAGGAAATAACCCGTAATCACAATATTCCGACCAGCCCAACGGCTGACGATGCCGTGATCGGGGTTTTCTCGACCGCCAGCCGCCGCACCACGCGGGTTCTCAGCCTGGGCGCGCAAAACAACCAAGGCCCGTATGTTCAAGTCTCACGACTTGGCAGCCCGCTGGTCAACGAAGTGGTTGTTCCGCTTGCCTATAAAGACGCTTTTAACGGTTTGCCGCCTGCGCTTGACGGTACGGTTGCGCCGGTTGTCAATGCCGTGCTTGATCCGGAATTCCCCAAAATTATTCAGTTAGCGTTGGGAGCTTACGGCGACTTTAACGGCAATCGGATTAACATCAACATTCCGCCTGCTCCGCGCAATGATATCGCGCAGATTTTCGTCTTCGGGATTCCGGTCAATGCCGTGACGGGGCCGAACTACACAACCGTTATCGGCGGTCCGGGCAACGACGGGCAGCCGCATGAAATGCTGCGCCTGAACACAGCAATTGCGCCGGTTGCGATTGGTTCTCCGACATACAGCCGTCTCGGATTGCTTGGCGGTGATATCGGCGGTTTTCCAAACGGACGACGCACCGGCGATGATGTGGTTGACATCGAAGTTCGCGCCCTGCTCGGCGGAACTCCGTTTACTCCGGCTTACAACGTTCCGCCCAACAACGCTTTCGGCGACGGCGTGAGCTCAAACTTTGAAGGTTACTTGACGCGTTTTCCATATCTGAACACGCCCAATCAAGGAAATCAACCGAGGCCGTCGGATTTTCCGAGAGCTTCCCAGCAAGCTGCAAAGAGCGCTTCTCGGATTCCGTTTCAAGTTGACACTAACGGTAACTTGAAATAAATTAAACACTTAAAATACCGAAGCGGGATCTCAAAGTTCCGCTTCGGTATTTTAAATTTTGTGATATGTCTCTGAACAGAATTTTACTGATTGTCTCAATTCTTTTAATCGCCGCGCTGACGAACACTGCCTGTCTTCAGCAGGATTCTTCGCTGGCGGCTCCAAAACCGGTTGTTACCGAGTCCAGACCGGCGGAAAACACGTCGCTGACAAACGGAACCGGCAAACAGATTGAGGCGGCGCAAAAAATCATCGGAAAATCTCCCGCCGCCGTTAATGGCTATAACATGCTGGCGGCAGCCTATATTCGCTCGGCGCGGGAAACCGGAGATTTCAGTTTAAATTCCAAAGCCGAAGCCGCTGTTGCCCGCGCGCTCGAAATCGAACCGAACAATTTAAACGCGCTCAAATTTAGAACTTCCTTGAATTTAACTTTTCATCGTTTTGCCGAGGGTCGCACGATGGCTCTCGACCTGCTCAAAAACAATCCGCGCGACGCTTTTCTTTACGGAGCTTTAACCGATGCCAATGTCGAGCTTGGCGATTATGACGAGGCCGTCAAAGCGATTCAAACAATGGTAGATTTAAAACCGGATATGACTTCGTATGCCCGCGTGTCCTATGTTCGCTCCCTCCACGGCGATCCGAAGGGCGCTATCGAAGCAATGGACATGGCCGCTAAAATTGCCGACCCGGCCGACCCCGAGGCGCAGGCGTGGTGTCTCGTCCATCTCGGCGATGAGCAGTTTAAAGCCGGCAAGTACGATTTGGCCGAGCAAGCGTATGACCGCGCTCTGCAAACTTTTCCCGATTACTACTTTGCGCTCGCCGGAAAGGGGCGCGCCCGCGCGGCGCAAAATGATTTGGAAACGGCCGTTAAATATTTAAACGAATCAAATAATCGAGTCCCGAACGTCGAAAATATTATTTTTTTAGGCGACGTTTATACGCTCACCGGCAAACCGGAAGAAGCCACGAAACAGTATGATTTAGCCGAGTTTATCGAAGGTAAATTCGGTAATATTGACAACCGTCGGCTCGCCCTGTTGTGGGCTGACCACGATGAAAAACTCGATCAGGCGCTCGAAATCGCCCGTCACGAACATGAAATCCGGCAGGATATTTTTACCGCCGATATTCTGGCCTGGTGTCTGGCCAAAAAAGGCGAGTTTGCCGAAGCCAAAAAAGTGATGGCGGAAGCGCTCAGGCTTAAAACCAAAGAAGCCAGATTTTATTATCACGCCGGAATGATTGAAAAAGGTTTGGGCAATAAAAAAGGTGCCACACAATATTTGAATTTGGCTTTACAAACAAATCCGGCGTTTGATCTGCTCCAAGCCGAAAACGCCCGTCAAGTGCTGCCAGAATTGAGATAATATTTTGATTGACGCTTACCTTAAGCTGCCAAAAATTTTCTCAGCGCCGGAAGATTTATCATCAGAGGCCGATTACGTTCGTAGTTGGCCAGCCCCGGCTCACGAAATTTAACCATCGTCACGGTCACGTGCGACCGGCTCATGGCCGCCATCTGAGCTAATTCAACGTGGCTGATCGGCAATGTAAGAACGTTATTTTTCCGGTTAGATTCGCTGTATTTCTGTGTATGTGAGGCTGTCAAATGAAGTAACAAATGACCTGGACGCGCTCTTCCGCGCCCCGATTCGAGATTATTTCTATGCGGCGCTGAGCGTCGGTCAAATGAACGCAGTAAGTCCAGACCAAAGCCGCCAGCACTTAGCGGTTGGCCTGCAAATAATCCATAAAGTCCGCCAAGTTAATGACCAGTGCTTCGCTCGGGCTAACGGCGCGGGCAATCGAACCGCGCTGTTTGTATTTACCGCAAAAACATAATTCCTTAAACGGTTTTCCTTCGTCAATGTTTTGCAAAACAACTTCCCGCCCTTCGGAATCGCTCAGTAAGATAGCAATTCAAATCGCCCGCTGCGCCAAACTGATAAGCAGAAAAAGCGTTGTTTAAACTGAGCAATTGATACCAGATGTTTGTACTGGGACGGAACACTGCCAGATCGGATTTACCATCGCCGTCAAAATCACCTCGATTGTTACTCTGTCCGCTCGCTCCGGCTGTCGAACAGACGGGAATGCTGTTGACGACCACATCATCAATATTAATTCCGCCATCGTCTGGCGCGAAAACTCCGTCTTGCCCGTTGCGCCAGCGAAACCGCACACTGCTTCCGTTGGCAGAAGCCGGAAGCTGGACTGAAACGTTGGTATAACCGTTTGAATTACCCGTCCATCCCGGATAAACGCCGAGCGGGTTGTTAAAAGCATAAATATAATTATTGTACCCACCGCTCACGAATGAGCCGCCAGCAGCGACAATATCCTGAAAATCGCCGCCGGCAATGCTGATTTCGAGAAAAGCTCCATCAGAGGGAGAATCCGTATTGTATTGGAGTTTGAAATCTAAGGTCGCGGTTGGCGAAGCGACATTAACGGCGGGCGTGGTCAAATCCGCGATCCCGGCAGGCGCTAAATCCGGTGAGAAAGCCGAGTTTGGCACCGAACTGGGATTTGCCGGAAAGGTTATCCAACCAGGATTCGCGCCGTTTTGAGCCGAAGCCCAACCCATCGGCAAAGCGGGGGGGGTCACAGCATCAAAATTTTCGCTAAAGACGCTTTGCAAGAATCCGAGCCGGTAAGTTTTGAAAGTACGAGCGGTCTGAGCGCCATCGGTAACCACAAAAGTTAGCGTAATCTCGTTGCTGCAAGTGGCGTTCGCTGGAACTCGGAAGGTAAACTCGCGCGAAACGGCTGCCCCGCCCGGCGGCAAAGTCCCGTAACTTTGCGCGGTGCTTGGATTCACAAGGCCGCCCGTCGCCTGCAGCGTGGCGGTCACAGAATTACCGGGATCAGATTTCAACCCTTGATTCGCATATTGTATGTAAACCGCCCTTGAAACCGGATTTGTCTATGACAAACTGTTTAGAACGCGATTGCATTGCTGCCGCCGAGGATAGATCAAGCATTCCTCAACATCTCCCAGAAAAGTATTTTTTTCCGCTTCGCGATGAGCCTCCGAACTTCAGGCCGCCCGGCTTGCGGTTGTTTTGCAAATGGCTAAGGGTTGTAGCTTACCGACGACAAATCGAAAGGTCTGACAAAATCTTGCGCAAAATAATACAATCTTGCGGGAAAACGATGTTGGGTTAGCAAATTCGGGGAATTTACCTGCCGCGCAAAAAATATTAAATTGTGTTCCAAAGCTCTTATTGAAGATAATTTAAAACAAAAAGCAACGCTGTTGCGGATTTTTGGGAATTTCTGTTGGACAAACTGTCTTTATCATTAAGAGAAATATTTTTTGGCTTTTCAACTATAAATTAAATTTTAATTGATGTAAGCGAGTTGTGCGGAGAGCATTGCATTAAATTGCGATTCTGCCGCAATCTTGCTCGGAGCAAGTCATAAATGGCCAGTCAAATCGGTTTTCAACCTTTAAGCGTCCAAACTCTCTCGATGAACGACTATCAGCAGCCGGGAGTCGCGATGACCGAGTCCAATTGGAGACAGAAAAAAGTTTTGCGATGGGTCGGTAGCGCGGATTTAAATAGCGGTGACCGCTGGCAGAATTTGCGTGTGATGAGACTGCGGCACACTTGCCGCGAAGCTTTTTTGCAGCCGCTGCCCTATCATCTCATTCTCCTTTATCAAGGTCATCCATCGCGCCAACAAACTCGTTTTGCAGGCAAAACCTTAAACTTTCTGCAAACTAAAAACGACGTTACCATAACTCCGGCTTTTACCACGATGCGCTCGTGGTACGACGAGACCGAACAGGAAGACGTTTATTTGCATTTGCCGCTCGACTTTGTGCGAAACATCGCGCTCGGTTTGGAAATGAATCCAGACCGAGTTGAACTAATTCCGGCCTTTTGCCAGCGCAGCCCGCAAATCGAACATCTTGCTTGGCTGGCGGTGGACGAGCTGGAAACGGGCGGTCACGGAGGAGATTTGTACGCCGATTCTCTCGCGACAGCCTTGACAGTTCAGCTTTTACGAAATTTTTCAACGCAAAAGTTGCTTTTGCCGCGCCTCAGCAGCGGTTTACCGCCACAACTGCTGCGCCGCTCCACCGATTTTATCAATGATAACTTGGAAGAAAATTTTTCGCTCGCCGCGCTCGCCGCGCATGTTGGCGTCAGCCCGTATTATCTAGCCCGTCTTTTCAAACAATCAACGGGGCGAACGCCGCATCAATATCTGATTGAACGCCGCATCGAAAAAGCTAAAAGATTGCTGGTCGAGCGGAGCGATTTGTCAATAGTTGAACTCGCCTACGAACTCGGCTTTGCCAATCACAGCCACTTCACCAAATTCTTTCATCGGCTTGTCGGCATCACGCCGAAAGACTATCGCGAGGCGCTCGAAAAGTAATAGATTAAACGGCCGATTTTGCCTAGAACAAGAGCTCGCCGTCGGCAGACGAGGCGCGCCCTTTCCGTTTAATTCTCGCCTTAAAACCTCTTCAACACCTTTTCCGCAAGATGATGTTAGTCCGCGCAAGATGATGTCAGACGTTTCAACCGCTAACTGTTAAGCTCACCACCATAGGATATTTCAAAAAGTGTAACTAAAGCTGTAAACAGTCTAAATCGCCTGTCATCGCAGACGCTTTAGACAAGTTGCTTCGGCGGTACGACCGTTTTGAAATAGCTAAGCACTTTTGCTTTGGGGCAAACAAAGAAATGACTGTTGGCAGACTAACAAAGTGAAGCGCAGGGCGAATGCTATAACTCGCAATTGTCGCTCAAAAATGATGAACGAGGTTATCAAACTTTGTGCGGATAAATGCTGTTAGATCATTTGTTCGAGGCAAGACCGGACCTGATTTTTCAAAAACTTGAAGTCAAGTTGCGCTATGCAGTTTAACTCAAAATTATTGCTCAATGTGCTTAACAGTCTTCGCCAAAAACGGTGCGCGTATCCGCACTCGAGAATAGTTGTCGGAGCCCCAATAGCAAATTTACGAATCAATTCCACGCCGTTGCAACACAGAGTCGTGGCGCTGGATTGATTCAAAGCAGCGCGTATTTAAAATACGCGCCATTTAGATAGAGCCGGAAAATCCAATCTTAAATTAAAGAGGTAAAGATATGTTTAAAAGTAAAAATAGGCGGTTTTCGCTGGTCGCAGTTTGCTTAGCCGCATTAGTGACACAGTTTACCACGGTGCTGCGCACCAACGCTTCAGATCACATAGATTCTCCAACTATTGCGCAGGATAGGGGTTCCGATATCGCCGACACTTGGGCTTTTCTTGATCCAAATGACAACTCAAAAGTTGTCCTGATGATGAGTACGCAGGATTTTATTGTTTCGGGCGAACATTTCGGAATGGTAATTTTTGACACCAATATTCGTTATCGCTTTGAAATTGAGAACACGGGTGATGCCAAACCCGATTTATTTGTTGAGATGGTCAAGTAAAAGTGGACACGAAACTCTCTTTGTTCCTACTTTCTTTAATTTTCAATTCCAACTCAAATTCCAGCGGCGTTTTGTAACCTAATCCCGAATGCAGTCTGACCCGATTGTAGTAGCCTTCAATGTAACTAAAGATTTCTGATCGGGCTTCTTCCACCGATTCAAACACGCCGCCTTCGATTAATTCCGCCTTAAATCTGGAGAAAAAACTTTCGGCTTGGGCATTGTCGTAACAATTGCCTTTTGCCGACATTGATTGGCGAAAACAGTTTCGCTGCAAAACGGCTCGAAATGCTGTGGACGCATATTGGCTGCCCCGGTCGGTGTGAATCATCGCCCCAGCTTTAACCAACCCCTTATTAATGCTTTCTGTAATGCCTCAATCACTAACTCTGCGGTCATCGTTTCCGAGACTTGCCAGCCAACAATGCGCCTTGTCATCTTGTCCTGCCAAATCGCTAAATAGCACCATTTACTGTTCGAAAGCGGCAGGTAAGTGATATCGCCGATGATGATTTTCCCTGCCGCACACTGGGCAATCTTGAGTTCTTTGAGCAAATTCGGACTGGCAATCGTGCCGCGCGAATCCGTTGTTTTGGGAACAAATTTCTTGGGCTGAATTGCTTTTAGATTTTGTTCTTTCATCAATTGCCGAACTTGAAACCGCCCAATCTTTTCGCCCGCTTTGCAGAGCGCGGCGCAAATTCGTCTTGAGCCATAGCGCCTTTGGTTTTCCCAAAAACAGTTTTTCACCAATTGTGCCGCCGTCATCCGTTTCATCTTTGGCGGCATGGTCAATCGTTTGCGCCAGGCGTAATAGCCACTGGTGGAAATTTGCATCACCCGACAGATC
>JBBQUS010000053.1:0-36255 GCA_038212235.1 Pyrinomonadales bacterium | reverse complement strand
GCTACATTGTCCCAAAGGCTTCGCACCCCGTCGTTACCAACGACGCACGCTTTGGTAGGAGACTCTTGGAAGAACAAGAGGTAATGACAGATTATCAATCAGCATTACAGCTATCTATGCGACTTCGTGTCGCACACAAATATTTGAAGTGAGTCATTTCAAAATCTCCCGTGTCGCGAGCGCCAAAAACGCGCCGATAAAAGTTGTGATTTAACCTAGAAAAACCGCAAATGTAACGAACAATTCGCAACAATAATAATTAGTTTGGGTCAATGTCTTTTAACTACAAATATCAGTTACGCAGTTGTATCAATGCTGCAGAAACACGCACCAAGGTAATCGTGTTTTGCCTGCTCCGATAGACGCATTTTCTTCATGCGTGTTTCCGAATTCATATTCATCTGCATAAATCCTCTACAAACTGCCCTGAACTAAAAATTTAAATTTAATTTTCGTGAGAATTATTTGCCGTTTACAGACTTCAGCTATTGTATAATCAACAATTCAAAATCGCAATAAACAATGTTTTAACATGGTGACAAATTTATCCGAATCGGATTAATTTTGCGGCTTTGTTGTATTCTGTTTCATGTGTTTGAAAAACGCTCATACGATCTTGAAATTATTGACACGGACGATTATACGCCCGCCGAATACGAACGGTTTTTGCGCGAAATCAGGTTTATTAATCGTTGGCTCGGCGATGTGACGGCCCTCAAACAAACTCTCTTGCGCGAAATCGAGCGCGAGAACAAGCGAGAATTTTCGGTTTTAGATGTTGGCGCGGGGTCGGGCGAACTGCTTCGCGTGATTGCGAGGTTTGCCGGAAAAGCCAAGCGCAAAACAGGGTTGTACGGGCTGGAATTAAACGAGCGTTCGTGCCAGGCAAATTTGGAAGAATCAAAATACTTTCCCGAAATCAAAGCGATTCGCGGCAACGCTTTTAATCTGCCGTTTGCCGATGCGTCGTTTGATTACGTTTATTGTTCTTTATTTACGCATCATTTTGTTGATGAAAAAGTCGTCGAAATCTTGAGCGAAATGCGCCGCGTCGCGCGACACAAGGTTTTTGTTATTGATCTCCACCGCAGCAGCGCCGCTCATCTCGGCTACCGGATTTTTAGCCGCGTTTTTTTTCTCAGCAGGCTGTCAAGCCATGACGGCGCGCTTTCGGTAAAACGCTCTTTTCTACCCGATGAATTGGTAGATTTCGGGAGACAAGCCGGGCTTAAAAACGTGCGCGTCACCAAACACATTCCCGCACGATTGGTTTTGAGCGGCGAAATTTAATTCAGTATATTTTATTCCGCGCTGTTTCGCCGGTAAAAATCGAGTGATGAAGCAAAATCCTGCGGCTCGCTTTTGAATGATTTTTTGTTTGATTTTCTTTCGTGCAGAGCGGATTCGGCGATATTGGCAACCCACCAGAAAGCGCCTTGAGAGCCGAGATGCTCGAACATTTTTTTGAAGACGGCGGGGTGAATCGTCGCCGTTTTTTTGAGCAGAGATTTAAAAGCCGCGAATGAAATGCGGTCTTTGAAAAGGTCGCGCCGGACGTCTTCGCTCAAATCCGTCAGAGCTTTCATCACCGCGTTCATCGTTTCATTAACCGTTGAAGCACTGCTCCGTTTGGTCGGACGCATAAATTCGGCAAGACTCGCCATTTGTGCCACGCGCGGTTCATACGCGTTGATTTTCCCCAGAGATTTTTCGTCCAGCAAATCCTCCCGCAGCGCAAAATCGGTTAAATGCGTGAGCCTTCGCAAATTGCGAACGTGCGAGCCAAAACCGCAAAAAGTCAGCGGGCTGGACAAACCGGCGGCATCGCCGACAAGCAAAACTCTCGCTGAGGCCGTTTTTTTCTGATTGCTCCAGCCCTGATGATGAAAGCTCGGAATGTAACCGAAAACCGGCTTGATCACGCGCCATTGCTGGGTTTGCCGCTTGTATTTCGGCAGTTTTTCAAAATACGCTTCGAATAGATTGAGCAGAGATTTATCGGCGGGCGAATCAACCGCGTCGTAAAAAAACAAATACGTCGTGTAATCATCTTTGCGACTGCTTCCGGCGAAACCTTCCCAAATCAATTGTCGCTCATCGGCGGCATCTTCGTTAGAGACCAAAATTTCGCCAACGGTAAAATCAACTTCGTCCGTTTCTTTGCCGCGCACAAAACCGCGCGCCACGGTTCCCACCGTCGGGCAAACGTGCGTGATTGATTTGCCCTCGTTAATCTGGCGCGAAAGCGGAGAATTTGTGCCGGTTGCGTCCACAAAGAGCCGCGCTGAAAAAAGTTCGCGCTGCAAAGTTTTGAGATTTTCAACTTCGACCAAAACTTTATCTTTGTGAACAAAGGCGCGAATAAATTTGTGACCGTCAAGTAAAACCGAACCATTAGCAGTTTTTTTGAGCTGCTCGGCGGCCAGCTGCAAGAGCGTATCGGCTTCGACGGCAACGTCCAACACGCCTTTCATAAAAAGCGGCGGAGCTTTAAACCGTGAATTGGCGTCATAGAATTTCACAAAACCGGTTTGATAACGGTTGACCACAGCGCGTTCGATTTCGTCTCTGGTAAAAAGTCCGGCGCGGACGAATTCGGTCAGCTCTTCATCGGAAATATTCCAATCGCGATGAGTGCGGCCGACTGTATGGGCGTCAAAAACCAGGACTTTGCGGCCGAAAACTTTTGACATGACAGCGGCGTGGAGCAAACCGAGTCCGCCGCCTGCGTAAATAATCTCGAACTCTCCGGCAATCTTTAGAGTTGACGGAGCATTTTCGCTCGATAAAACTTCCGCCGGAGCTGAAAAATCGTTCTCCTGACTTTGACGCCAGCGCGAGTCGAGTTCGGAAATTCGGCGCAGCCACATTTCGCGGTTCGGCATCGCGCCGAGATTAGCGACGGTAAGCGGAAAACGCCGGCGGAAATCGCTTAAATCGAAATCCTTAACATGTTTTTGTTTGATAACAGCAACCACAAAAAAACCAAATACGAAAAATGCAAAAACAAAAAATGGATGATGAAAACAATCCGCTTTCATTATCCATTATCCGTGTTTGGTAATCCACTAAACTTAAGGCATTCTCGCGCCGCAGTCGGGACAGAATTTGGTTGGAGATTGAGGCTGATTGCCGCAGGCCGGACACACCGGCTTGGCTTGTTTTGCCGGTGTTCCGCATTCGGGGCAGAATTTTGCCGCGCCGACCGCGTGGCCACAGCTTGAACAGGAATTTGCCGCGCTTTCTTCGGCCGGTTTGACCGCTTGCGATGAAGTCAAATGCGCGTCCGCGCCCATCGCAACGCCCGACACGTAATCCGTCGCTTGAGCTTTTTCGTACAGCTGCTGCCTGGCGGCTTCGGCTTTGGCGTGGGCATGAGCCGACGTCATTTCTTCTTCAAAACGCGGCGCGCAGCCTTCGCATTGATTGGCGTTTTCGTTCCAGCAAACTTCGGGACAAACCCATTTGCCGCAGCGTGAACATTGATGAAAATGTTCCTTGCCTTCGGCAACAGCTTCACGCAGGGCGGAATCGTGTGCCGTCCCGCCGACGGCGCGCTGCACTTCGTAGGCTGAGTTACCGGCGGAACTGGCCCAGCCGCCAAACAAATCTCCGGCAGCACGCAAAAGCGAACCAGCCGTCCCGAGAACCGAAGGCTGAAACCTGGACATAAAACCATTGCCGCATTTATCGCAGTCAAATTTAAATTGAAATCCTCTGTCAGTCGAAAGGTCTTGATAATTATTAACGAATTGAATCATTCCCATGATTTTAAAATGCTCCTGAATGGAAAGAAATTAGCGGAGGAAAAGATGGAAGCCGCCGCATTATTTTAAAAGTCATCCCCAAAATAGTCAAAGTAATTGTAACGCCGGCATCCGTACCGGTTGCCGTTTGGGCATCATACCCGAACGCTTTGCTCAGAGCCGGAAAGCTAATGTTTGGTGCTAACGTACGAGCTAACCGGCTAGAAGCCGCTTAACACAACCGGCAAGGATGCCAGCGCTACGTTTTTGAATTTATATTTTCGCGTTTGGCCGCGTTCCAAAGTTCATCCATTTCGGCGAGCGTGGCGTCTTCGAGCGCGATATTTTTTTCTTTTAACTGTTTTTCGATAAAGGCAAAACGTTTTCTAAATTTACGGTTCGTTTTTTTCAAAGCCGTTTCCGCATCGGCGTTCAGTCTTCTGGCCAGATTAACCACGACAAAAAGCAAATCGCCGGTTTCTTCGGCAATTTCAACTTCGCTGCCGGTTTTAATTGCGGCTTTTAGCTCGTCAATTTCTTCGTGCAATTTATCAAAAATCTGTTCCGTCCGTTCCCAGTCGAAACCGACCTTGGCGGCTTTTTTAGTTAATTTTTGAGCTTCCTGCAAAGCCGGAAAATGAATCGGAACGTCGTCCAGAATTGAATTTTGGAGCTTTTTCTGTTTGCCGGTGACAGCGCGTTCACCCCTTTTCAGTTCGTCCCAGCTGCCCAGGACATCGGCGGCGGTTTCCAGATTTTTATCGCCGAAAACGTGCGGGTGGCGCAAAACTAATTTGTTCGTTACGCCGTTGACAACATCGTCAATCGAGAAATCGCCTTTTTCCGCGGCAATCGTCGAATGAAAAACGACCTGGAGCAAAACGTCGCCGAGTTCTTCGCACAGATTTTCGGTGTCTCCGGTTTCCTCCGCTTCCTGAATTGCGTCAAACGCTTCGTACGTTTCTTCAAGCAAATACGGAGCGAGCGAAGCATAAGTCTGCTCTCTGTCCCAAGGGCAGCCGCCCGGCGCGCGGAGCCTTTGCATCACAGCGACAAGTTGGTCAAAACTTTTCATCACGCAAATGATTTTGAACTAAATTTCCTCAAAATGCTAAATTTAAAATATCAATTTTAAGATAGGAAAATAGAACACAAATGGCAGAAGAAAATATTAACGAGGAACAACCGGTTTTTAAAGTTGCGGATCGCCGCAAATTCAATGTTGACGGAAGCTTGCGCGATGGCGTCGTCATCGAAGAAGCTCCGGCAAAAGCTGAAGCTCCAATCGAGGCGACTCCAGCCAACAACAGCGCGCAAGTTGTTTCGGAGACATCGCCAACCGCCGTGCCGAATTTTTCCGGTGCGGATGCGGCAAACATGTTTGAATCAAGCGCCGATGAAAATTTCGCGCCTGATTCTCAATCCGATTTCTTCGGAGATTTAGCGGGCGCTGAAAACAATGCGAGCGCGGAAATGGGAACTGACGATGAACCTTTGGACGAATTAAACATTCCGGGCGCTGAGAATCCGGCAAGCTTTGCGAATTTTTTGCTGTCGCTGGCTAGTCAGGCGGCGGCGGCAATGGGCATGACCGAGAATCCGATGACGGGCGGCGGACGCCGGGTTGATTTGGAAACCAGCCGTTACTGGCTCGAAGTTTTGGGGATGCTGCACGAAAAAACCAAAGGCAATCTGCACGCGCAGGAACAAAAACTGTTTGACGGTCTGCTCTCCGATTTGCGAATGCAGTATGTCCAGATTGCGCGCGCGGCGGAAGCGCAAATGCGTAAGCAGGAAGCAGAGCTGCTTAAACAAGCGGCGACCAAATTTACGGGCAAAGATATTCTTGGGCGTTAATGGACAATGGTCAATGATGAATTGATAATTTCTTTTCATTCACCATTCACCATTCACCATTCACCATTATGAAATTGACTTTTTTAGGAACAGGCACGTCAACCGGCGTGCCGTTTATCGGTTGCGAGTGCGAAGTCTGCACGTCTTCAGACCCGCGCGATAATCGTCTGCGCGTCTCGATTTTGATCGAAGATGGAGACCAGCGAATTCTGGTTGACACGTCCGCCGATTTCCGGCAGCAGGCTCTGCGACACAAAATTACCAGACTTGACGCGGTATTAATTACGCATTGTCACGCCGATCATGTTTTTGGAATGGACGATTTGCGCGCGCTCAATTTTCGTCACGGCGCGATTGGAATTTATGCCGACAGACGTGCCTGGACGGATTTGCGCCGCATTTTTCAATATGTCTTCGAACCAGTTCATATCGGCGGCGGATTGCCGCAGCTCATTCCGCACATTATCGAACCGGGCGCCCGATTTTGTTTTGCGGAAAATTTCGAAGTCACTCCGCTGACCGTTATCCATGGCAAACTGCCAGTCATGGCTTATCGTTTCAACGATTTTGCCTATGCCACCGATCTGAGCGAAATCCCGTCTGAGACAATGGAAAATTTATATGATCTGGACGTTTTGGTGCTGGACTGTGTCCGCAACAAACCGCATCCGACGCATTTCGGACTTGAACAAGCGCTCGAACACATCGAAAAATTACGCCCGAAACGCGCTTTTCTCACTCATATGAACCACGAATTCTTGTACGCTAGAGACTCTCGCCGCTTGCCCGACGGCGTTGAGTTTGCATACGACGGGCTGATAATTTCAGGAAAGGAATAAATAAAAATATGGACACGAAAATTTTAACCGTCACGGATAATCGTGAAGAACGTCGTTTTGAAGTCGAAATAGAAGAAGAAAGAGCTTTTATCGGATACAGCGACGACGGCGACGTGGTCACGATGACGCACACCGAAGTGCCGCCGGATTTGGAAGGCAAAGGAATCGGCAGCCGCTTGGTCAAGGGCGCGCTGGATATGGTCAAAAACTCCGGCAAAAAGGTTGATCCGGCTTGCCCGTTTGTCGCCGCTTACATTAAAAAGAACCCGGAATATGAATCTCTGGTGGCTTAAACCATGAAGATTTTTCACGGCAGCGAGAACGCCGGAATTATGCGCCCGACGGTTTTGACTCTGGGCGTTTTTGACGGCTTGCATCTCGGACATCAGCGAATTATGCAAACGGTCGTCGAGCGCGCCCGCGCCGTCGGAGCCGTTCCGACGGCCATTACCTTTGACCCGCATCCGCGGGCGGTTTTGTCGCCGGACAATGCGCCGCCGATGCTGCAAACGCTCGATCAGCGTTTGGGCGCGTTTGAAGTTTTGGGAATCGAGCAGGCGATTATTATTCGCTTTAACCGCGAATTTGCCGGCAACAGCGCCGAAGATTTTTTGCGCGATGTGATTTTTGCAAGACTCAAAGCAGTCGAGGTTTATCTCGGCAAAGGTTTTGCGTTTGGCAAGAATCGCGCTGGAAACATTGATTTATTGAGACAGCTGAGCGCTGAACTCGGCTTTTTCGCCGATGAAGTTGATGAAGTGACGCTGCGCGGCCAGCGAATCAGTTCGAGCCGTATCCGGCAGCTCTTGCTCGACGGAAATATCAATCTGGCGCGCGCGATGCTCGGACGCCCTTACGGAATCGAAGGCCGTGTCGTCCACGGTTTCGAACGCGGGCGAACAATCGGTTTTCCAACCGCTAATTTACAAACGGTCAACCGCGTCATTCCCCGTTCCGGCGTTTATGTTACGGCGACGTTAACTGACGGCAAATGGCGTCGCAGCATTTCAAACGTCGGTGTTCGCCCCACCTTCGACGATAAAAACGAGCCTTCGATTGAAACATTTATCCTCGATTGGACTGGGGATTTATACGGCGACGTGACCCGCGTCCGCTTCCTCCACCGCGTCCGCGACGAACGCAAATTCAGCGGCATTGACGAATTAAAAGCGCAGATTCAAAAAGATTTGAGTCGCGCTGTCCGCTACTTTGAACTCGAAGGAGTTAGAAAATCGCTTAGTATTGTCTAAACTTATCCATCGTCAAGCATTTGAAAACTTGCCTAAAAAGCCAAAATTTAAGCCGAACGCAACATCTGTTTTTGTCGTCTAATGCTAAGATTGACAGATTATAATTCATTATTTTACAAGGCTTTTAAGAAATGCAGGAAACCAAGCAGGGTTTAACTTTAGCACCGCAGAGAGAACCAAAAACTGATTTATTAAACGGTAATTCGCCTTCGGAGAGTTTGGTATTAGCCAATGGCGCGTCAAAAAACATGCCGGCGCTGAATGGCAAAGTCGCGCTGGCGCCGAGCGGAAACCGCAATCTCGCGGCGCAAAAGCTGGACGAAATCGAACGCGCGACCGCCAAGAATTATGCGGGCTGGCGCGGGTGGTGGCGTTTGATGTTTGTCGCTTCGGTGGTGGCGCGGCTCTCGCTCTACCTTTATCTTGACCGCTACGACATCACTTATAAATTTTATCGCCAGCATGTTGAAAACCGTTTTGAACGCGCTCGGCAAATGAATTTTCTCGCCGTCGTCGGCGAATATCTGCTTGAAATTTACCGTTTTGCTTTTGACAAAATGATTCGCCTGACTCGCTGGATTGTGTTGCGCGGCGAATCTAACAAAGAAAAAAATCAGGGAAGACAAGCCGTCTGGCTCAAAAAATCAATTATCAAACTCGGCCCGACGTTTATCAAAATCGGACAGGCGCTCGGCACAAGGGCGGATTTGCTGCCGCTGCCTTATGTCAAAGAATTAGGCGTTTTGCAGGATGACGTGCCTTCGTTTCCCAACGAAATCGCATTTGCTCGGATCGAAGCCGAACTAGGTAAAACCGTACAGGAAGCTTATGCGGAATTTGACGTCCAGCCGATTGCCGCCGCGAGCCTCGGTCAGGTTTATCGCGCTCGCCTGCATTCGGGCGAAGAAGTCGCGGTCAAAGTTCAGCGTCCGAATCTTTCCGCAGTTATTCGCGGCGATATTGACATCATGCAGAAAATCGCCCGTTTCGCCGAACGCTTTCCGGCTTTGAACGAAAACGCGGATTGGGCTGGAATGCTCGGCGAATTCGACGAAACCGTTCACGAAGAAATGGATTATTCAGCCGAAGGTCACAATGCAGACCGTTTTCGCGAAAGCTTCAAAGATTGGCGAGCGCTCCATGTTCCCAAAATTTACTGGTCGCACAGTTCGGCCAAAGTTTTAACGATGGAATTTATTCGCGGCACAAAAGTGATTGACTTGCCCGAACTCAAAGCCAAAGGCATTTCGCCTGCCAAAGTAAACCGCTTGCTGATCAGAGCTTATCTCAAACAATTGCTCGAAGACGGTTTTTTTCACGCCGATCCGCATCCCGGCAATCTGCTCGTGATGGACGACGGGCGCACGGCGTTTTTCGATTTCGGAATGGTCGGGCGCATCTCGCCGCAGCTTCAGGCAAAAATGGTTGACGCTTTTTTTCACGTTGTCGCGCGTGATCCGGCGGGAATCGCGCAGGATTTGATTGATCTTAACTTTATGAAGCCCGGAACAAATCCCGAACGAATCCGCCCCGTGGTTGAAAAGATGTTTGAGATTCACCTCAATCTAAAACTCAAAGATGTCAAATTTAAAGAAATGACGTACGAATTGGCAGACATTATGTATGACTATCCGTTTCGCCTGCCGTCAAATTTCACTTATATCATGCGTGCGCTGATGACGCTCGAAGGCATCGGTTATGTGATTGACCCGGAGTTTAATTTCTTTGAAACCGCCAAACCTTACGCCAAAGAATTTATGCTCCGTCGCGAAGGCAAACATTTGCGCCAGCTGGTCGTGGACAAACTGACCGGACGCGACAATCAGGACGGCAAAATTGACTGGAACAAAATGTGGAAGCTCGGCAAAATGGCGGTCAAAGCGTATTTTGATAAATAATTTATGGAAACGAATTTTGTTGAAACAGTACCGATCAAAGTTGATGAAAACAATGTCTGGCGAGTTGGCAAAACTCGCGTCACCGTTGACACGATTGTCGCGGCCTACAACGAAGGCGCAACGGCAGAGGAAATAGCGATGCAATATTCATCAGTTTCTCTCGCTGATGTTTACTCGATCATCAGTTTTTATCTTAATCGCCAAAATGATGTCGAAATTTATCTTGAAAAGCGGCGCGAACAAGCTCAAAAAGTGCGCGCTGAAAATGAAATCCGCTCTAACACAAACGGGCTCCGCGAACGGCTTTTAGCGCGAAAAAGTAACGGCAAAAGTTAGCTTATGGTCAAATTTCTTGCCGATGAAAATTTCAACGGCGATATTGTGCGAGGTTTGTTGCGCCGGAAAAGCAATTTAGACATTGTTCGGGTTCAAGATGTAGATTTGTCAGGCATGGACGACCCGACTGTTTTAGCTTGGGCAGCAAAAGAAAATCGAATTTTGCTGACGCATGATGTTAACACCATTACAACATACGCTTACGAGCGAGTTATTTCGGGGGAAAATATGTCTGGCGTCTTTGAAGTTAGTCGTTCGGTTTTGGTTGCAACCGCAATTGAAGACATTTTGCTTATTGCCGAGTGCAGTTTAGAAAATGAATGGGAAAATCAAGTTCAATATTTGCCCCTGAAGTAAGATTGATTAGATTTGCTTAAATCACATTAACGAAATGTGGAAGCTCGGCAAAATGGCGGTCAAAGCGTATTTTGATAAATAATTTTTGACGGAGATTATCAGCATGAAGCGGATTTTGTTTTTTATCGTGTTTTTGGCGGCATTGTTTCTCGGCGTCGGACTTTGGAAAACTTTTCAAAATCGAATACTAATAGTTCCTGAGAAAGTAGAACCAGTCAAAACAGCCGAGTATTTTCAAGAGTCGCAACATGCAGCCGAAAATGATAAAAAAGGGTTTTCGTTTGAAAACGTTAGTTTTATATATGATCTAGACTCATTTTCGGATCCCAAAGGTGAAGTTGTGCCAGCTTTGTTGATGAATGATGAAACCTCAAAACCTGACGGTTATCATCCCAGATACATTGAAATTTCTCTGAAAAGCAATTTAACGAAATATTCAAACGACAAACAAACTAACTCTTTTGTAACAATTAACGTTTATCCGGTTGAAGAGTACAAACAAGCTTTTTCCGTTTCAGAAGCTTATGTAAAGGGACTAAACCATGATTTTGCAAAATTAAACAAAATTTTAGAAAACCCTTCAATCATTCCTGCTTCAAACCTAAATCAACTTCCCTACATCGAATATATTGACGCTAGTCAAATTTTCCATGCTCGCGCTAAAGTTCTAAACTTTCAAACTGGAATGGGTTTTATTTATCTGACACAGTACAGTTTCGAGGCATATTTTTTCTGTATCAACAATCAAGATATGGACTACGTTTTTCAAGGTTTGACTAGCGACAATAAATATTTTGTCCAAATACATTTTCCGATTTCATCCAAAGAAATGCCTGAAAGTGCCGATGATGTAAAAAATGAAAATTGTGATTTGCCAAAAGATATGTTTGAAACCGATAAAAATTCGGAATTATATAAAAAATACACTTTTAAAATCGCACGTAAGTTAGACAAAATGCCGCCTGAAAAGTTTACGCCGGATTTAAATAAAATTGAAGATTTGATTCATTCACTCAATATTAAATAAATCTATTAATGAAGACGAAGACGGTAAATTACGGTATTGACGGGCCGGTTTTCGTCTTCAACACATTTCTGCTCGGGTGTTTTTTGATTGGCGGCGGTTTCGTGCTCGTTCGTTGGCTGACAAATAATACGCTGCACGAAGTTGAATCGGTATTTTTGATAGCGGTGGGCGTGGTTTGTTTTTCGATTGCCATTACTATTTTGTGGGGCAGCAAAATCGGCAAGCTGCGTTTGCGTGACCAAATTATTGACTCGCTCGATTTGCGAGGTGACGAAAAGATTTTAGGCGTTGGCTGCGGTCACGGCCTGCTGATGATTGCGGCGGCGAAAAAGCTTGATAAAGGTGGAAAAGCCATCGGCGTTGATATCTGGAAAAAGCTTGACCAGGCCGGAAACAGCCCCGACGCCACAATTAGAAACGCGCAGATTGAAAATGTGGCCAACCGGATTGAATTAGCCACCGGCGACGCCAGAAGATTGCCGTTTGCTGACCAAACATTTGATTTAATCGGCTCAAGCTGGGTTTTGCACAATATTATTCAAAGGCACGAACGCTGGAAAGCTTTGGCTGAAATTGTGCGCGTGGCGAGATCCGGCGGCGAAATCCTGATTATTGATGTCTGGCTCGGTTATGAATACGCCAAGTTTTTTCGCAACGCCGGATTGTCCGAAATATCAGTCAGCCGACCTTATTTTCTTTTTTTCGCTCCGACTTTTATTGTTCGCGCTAAAAAATTATAAAAATCCTGCGTTTCACACTTGAAACAAGACAACTTCTTATGGTACTTTCTGTTTCATAGATGATACTAAGTTCTTTTTAAGGTTAAAACTAACTATTAAAATTTAAGAAATTACTTGAACAGCCTGAAAGGTTGGGAGCAGAATAAGGAGAAACTTATGAAAACAACAGCAAAACCTAAAATTAATCCGCTCAGCCGAGTGCCGCGCCAGCAACGCCTGGTGATGGCAGTACGCGGCGGGGCAGGCGTTGGCAAAAGCAGTTTTATTCGCTCGCTTTCCGAAGCCGGACTCGGGCGTTTGTGCATTTTCGACACCGAACGCAAAGCGCGTCTATTAAAAGGCGTCGGGACAACTTTTGACGCGCTCGAAATTGAACATCCGGACGAACTGCCGGAGTTTGTTGATTGGGCTTTAACAGGCGAAGGACGCGAGCAAAATTACGGCTGCTATGCGCTCGATAGCTGGGCGGCATATTTTGGAGCAAAACATTCGGAAATGCTTGAAGCCGTTCGCTCCGATTCGGGCGACCCGCTCGCGCAGCCCTCAGCCGAACAGCTGGCCGCCGATCAGATGATTTTGCAATCTGTTTTGCGAAAGCTCTGCATCGAAAGCGGCAAATGCGTCGTGATTTCAGACCAGATTGCCGCCAAAGGCAAGGAAGCCAAAGAAGATAACGAAGTCGGGCGCGTGCTGCCGATGACCGCCTCCGGACTCGAATATTTTGTGGACGTGATGGTGGAAATCTCGATGCAGGAACGCGACGGCGAAATCACCCGCGTTTTCCAAGTCGTCAAATCAAATTCGCAAGCTTTTGAAGTTGGTTTTGAAATGGTCGGCAATATTACTTTCAAAAATTTTCTCGATCATATGAAAGGCGAGGATGCTCTTAGTTTAGCGTTTGATACGCCAGCGCCTTCAACAGTTCCTGAATTTATCGAAGACAAAAAACCGATTTCGATTGCACCGCAGCAAATAACGGTTGAAGATTTAGTGGCAAAAGCCGAAGCTAACGGTTTTAAACAGTCGGATATTGTGACCGGAGCTAAGGTTTATCATAATCAGCCAAATATTTACCATTTGACGGCAGAACAAATTATTGATCTTGATCGCCGCATCACGGCAAAGATAGAAAAGAACAAAGGAACGGCTGAAGACCCGGCTGAACCAACCGAGGAAAAAACACAGTCAAAGCGCATTAAAGCAGCTTAGATAAATTACAGTCTTTAAAATCTAGCGGCGCAGAATTTTAATGGTTTTGCGCCATATTTTTGTGCTGGCGAAAACCTTGGTTAGCATTTTGACGGCCTAAAAATAGCTGCATCCACCAGTTATTTTTGTTGCCCACTCAATATTAGAAAAGCAGTCTGGAGAAAGATCAATTTCTTTCCAGACTGCTTTTCTTTTTTCTTTGTTAAAACAATCCTACCAACGGTCGCCGCCTCGGTCACCGCCTCCGCCGTAACCGCCGCGATCGCCGCCGCCGCCGCCGCGATTACCGCCGCGTCCGCCGCCGCCGCCGTAGCCACCGCGTCCTCCTCCTCCTCCGCTGCCGCCGCCGCTGCTGCGCTCTTCACGAGGGCGAGCCTCGTTAACAGTTAAAGCGCGGCCGTCAACTTCCTGGCCGTTGAACATCGAAATGGCGTTGTTGGCTTCCTCTTCAGAAGACATTTCGACAAAGCCAAAACCGCGTGAAAAACCGCTGTCGCGATCCGTCACGACATTAGCGGAAGTAACCGCACCTGCTTGCGAAAAATGCGTTTGCAAATCTTCGCTCGTCATCTTGAACGATAAATTACCGACGTAAAGTTTAGTACTCATTTTTTTTCTTTCTTAAATATTGGGAGTGTAAAACGCGGGACGGAAGGCCATCAACCGAAAATATTTTGGAAGTTTTGGACTAAATGCGACGCGCCCGCTGCTGTTGAACATAAAACACTGCTGCTTCTAACCTAACCTTACTCTCTGCCCAACTGAACCTTCATCGCATTCTTCTGTTTGTAGGGTGAATCTGCCGCGAGATACTCGAGAGCCTAAATTTGGATTTCAGTATGCACATCTTTGGCTGAAAGCGCAAGAATTTTATTGTTTTGATGAGCAAATTCATGATTTTTTGCATTTGTTCAAAAAACTGCAAAGCAGATATCTTTTCGAGATTCCGGCGATTATGTTAACTTACTGCAATATTATGAGTTGATAAATATCTTCAATTAAGGTACAAAGATTGCCCATACTATTTGGCGTTGGCACATTATAATTTTTATCGTCCCGTCTTATGAAACTGAGATTGTGCCAGTCAAGCACTAATAAACTTTGCTAAATAAAAGCGAATCAATTTTAAGGAGAAATTAAGAATGAGTGTGTTCAAACAGCGAATCCGCCTCGCCGCGGCAAGTTTTGCGTGGCTGGCGTTGATTGTTTTGGGCAGTTTTTCAAACACTTTGGCGCAAGCGCAATCCAACGCCGGCGATTTGACCGGCGTGGTTACTGACCCGAACGGAGCGGTTGTGGCCGGAGCGACCGTGACGGCAAATAACGCGGCCATCAATATTTCGCGTTCAACCACAACCGACGAATCAGGACAATACCGCATCGTGAATTTGCCGCCCGCCGAATATGAAGTGACGGTGGAAGCGGCAAGTTTTAAAAAGAACGTTTTCCCCAACGTTCGAGTCACAATTGGTGAAGCAGCGGCGCTTAACGCGGCCCTGCAGCTTGGCGGAGTCGGCGAAACGGTGACAGTGACAGGCTCGCAAACCGAAGTGGTGGAGACGACACGCTCGGCTGTGACAAACACGATTGACCAGCAGCGGATCGAGAATTTACCGATCAACCAGCGCGATTACACCAATTTTGCGCTGACGGCGTCAAACGTCAACCGCGACAACGGCAGACCCATCGGCCCCGCTCCGACATCCGGCTTAAATTTCGGCGGCCAGCGCGGGCGCTCCAACCTCGTTCAGGTTGACGGCGCTGATTTTACCGATAATTCGGTAAACGCCGCTCGAACTACCATTTCGCAGGAAGGCGTGCAGGAATTTCAAGTTGTCACCAATAGTTTCGCGCCGGAATTTGGTCGTTCGGCCGGCGGCGTGGTTAACGTTGTGACAAAACGCGGCGCAAACGCTTTTACCGGCAACGTTTTCGGTTTTATCCGCGATAAAAAAATTCAGGCGATCAACGCTTTTGCCCCCAGAGATTATTTGCTGGCGACTCGCGGCGACGAACGCCCGCCCTTTACTCGTACTCAGTACGGCGCGACGTTCGGCGGCCCGCTCGCCAAAGATCATACATTCTTCTTCTTTGCATTTGAACGGCGGCAACGCAATGAAAGCGGATTTTTCACTTCAAACGTTGGGCAAGGCTTGAACGGTTCTACCACAATTCAGGCAATTCCTGGCTTGAATCCAACTGCTCGAACCTTCGGTAATTTAACGGCGCAACAAGTAGCCTTTATTAATGGTTCAATTGCTCAAGGATTACCTTTGTTAAGCAATCCTGATCCGTTAATTCGACAGCAAGGCGCGTCTCTTATCTGCGGAGCTCGCGCATACGGTTTTTTTGCTTCGAGTGGCGGAAGCACCGGCTTAACTGGCTCCAATCCCCTCATTACACCAAACGACGGCAGTCAGTGTCCGGCTATTTCACCGATTCTGCCAACCAATCCAGTTATTGGTTCACGTTTTCTGCTGACCGGCGCGCCGATTCCCGTTGGAACACAAAACGCTGCCGGACAATTTATCGCGTTTCGTCCGCTCAATAATTTGGAGAGAATTTTCCCGGTAACTGACCGCACCAATTTTTTCTCGATGCGCCTTGACCAAAACATTAATAAAAATAACCAGTTTTATATTCGCTTTGGTTATGATCCGAGCAATATCACCGGGATTCAGGTCGAATCGCAAAACCAATCTTTAGGACAAAACGATTTTTCGCGCACCGGAATTCAGAAGTTTAAAGATTATGCGGCGGTTGCAGGTCTGACCTCAACAGTGGGCAATGTTGTCAATGAAGCGCGCTTTAACTTTGGCAAACGACGCTTTTCTTTTACCTCACAAAACGGTGACGCTGTGGCCTTTAACATCTCGGATACGGCGTTCATCGGGCGCGAACTATTTTCACCAGTTCGCCGCGACGAAAACCGCTTTCAGATTAACGATAATCT
Source organism: Pyrinomonadales bacterium (assembly GCA_038212235.1). Classification (GTDB taxonomy): domain Bacteria; phylum Acidobacteriota; class Blastocatellia; order Pyrinomonadales; family Pyrinomonadaceae; genus JBBQUS01. The sequence continues at coordinate 20,043 of JBBQUS010000053.1, read as the reverse complement.
AACTTTCGTCACCGGCAATCACACTCTAAAATTCGGGGCTGATTTTAACTGGGTGGATATTCCGCACTTCGAATTTGAGTTAAACTTTGCAGGTTTGTTTAATTTTGGCGCAACGCCTGCCGCCAATCTACTTGGCTCTGCGTTCGCGAGTGCGCCAGCCTTTACATCAGTTCAGTCTTATGGATTGGGATTTCCGACCAATTTTATTCAAGGAATCGGAAATCCGGTTGGCAGCTACAACAACAAACCGATTGCGTTTTTCGCACAGGATTCGTGGAAGATTTTCAAAAATCTGACGATTAATTACGGCGCCAGATACGACGTCGAATTAACCAGACAAATTGCTCCGACGGGTTTTACCGATCCGCTTTCGGGTATTGTGCTCTCGACCAGCGATGTTTTGGCTGCTCAGGACGTGCTTAATGTCCAGCAGGGTATTCCGCGTGACAAAAATAATATTGCCCCGCGCTTCGGATTTGCATACGACATTGGAGGTAACGGCAAAACAGTGGTGCGCGGCGCAATCGGATTATTTTATGACCATCCGCTCCTCGCTATCGCAGCAAACTCAGACGTTGCCGATTCAACCCAGCAGCAGCAAACAATCTTGACCGCTGGCAGTCCTGCTTTTACGCAAACTCAGATTATCAACGGTGTAACAGTGCAAGTTCCGGTTCTTTTAAACGCTGCGCAGGTTTTTCAAGGGACAGTTTGCAGTCCAGCAAGTGGCAATCCAATTTGTCCGGCTAGCTTTAGAACTCCAGGTGTTGCGGCATCTTCGCAATATCAATTCGGCAGACAGCGCTTTAATGATCAGACGTTTCCCGGTTTTGGTCCGGTTTTGCCGTTTACTTTGCCGATTTCCAAAGACTTTAAATACGCCAACGCAACGCAGGCAAATCTGGCGATTGAACGTCAGCTTGATAAAAACACTTCAGTCGAAGTCAAATACTTGTTTGTCGGAACGCACAACTTGCCGCACCCGCTCGATATCAACGCGCCGGATACAAACTTGCAAATCCAGAATTTTATCCGCTTTGCCGGACGCGCCCCGCAAAACACGCAGGAAGCTGTTGCGTTCTCAGTTCCCACCGTTTCAAATGCGGCTTATACGGTCGTCATTCCAGGAATCATTGCAATAAATAATGCGACCGGACAACGCTTTATTGCTCCGGCCGTTGCTAACTTTTTCCGTCCGAATGCTCCCAACTACTTTTTGGCGGCAGCTTTAACCGGCGGCGCGGTGTCAAAAGCCGTGCTTGATTCGCAGCTTGGCGGAACGCTCAGAACACCCGGTTTGATTTCACCGTTCGGTTCAGTCAACGTGCAGGCATCAGATGGCAATTCAAATTACAACGCGCTAACGGCCGAAGTGAAACGCCGTTTTGCCAACAACTTTACGTTTTTGGCAAGCTATACGCTTTCAAAGTCAATTGACGATTCTTCGGATTTGCAGACTCTGCTGCTGCCGCAAGACAATCGCAATTTCCGCGCGGAACGCTCGCTTTCGCTTTTTGACCAGCGACATCGTTTCGTTTTTAGCAGCATTATTGCTTCGCCCGTTAAATTCCGGCAATCCGATAATTTCCTTTATCGCTTCCTGGCGGATTTTTCGGTCGCACCGATTTTTGAAATTTCGTCGGGCAGACCGTTTAATATTATTACAAACGTTGACACCAACAACGACCAATCATCGCAGACCGACCGCCCGAGCGTTGCGTCTGACGGAACTCTCTTTATTCCAGGACCGTTTCAAAACGGTAATTTGGGACGCAATCAGGGCATTACGCACAAATATTCATCACTTGATTTGCGAATTACGCGGAACATTCGTTTTGGCGAGCGAATCAGGCTCGATTTGATTGCCGAAGGTTTTAATTTGTTCAATCGTTTTAATGAAGCGGGAGCTTCGCCGACCATTGACGCGGTGCTTCAGCAAAATGAGCGCAACAAAAGTGGACAGTATTACAGTCGTCCGACGGCGGCTTTTGACCCGCGTCAGTTTCAATTTGGCGCGAAGCTGAATTTCTAACGCAAGGTCAAAAGTTTTTACTTTATTTGCGGCTGATTGACTCTCGATAGTTGTCAGCCGCATTTTTATTGCTTTAATTTTGCGCTACAATCACAGTTTGAATGTAGGAAATCTGAGTGCAAGAAAATTTGAATGCAGGAAAATCCGAAATCCGAAATCCATAATTCGAAACTATTTGACGTTCTTGTAGTCGGCGCAGGACCTGCCGGAAGTTTTGCGGCGGAATTACTGTCGAAAAACGGTTTCAGTGTGGCGCTTTTTGACGGCAGACCGGCGGGCGAACCAAAACCCTGCGGCGGCGGCGTCACGAGCAAAGCGCTAAAGGCTTATCCGCAGCTCCTTAATGCCGTCGGACGGACAATCGAAGATTTGGAAATGTTTGCGCCGAGCGGTAAACGGCTTTATCTCAAGCTGAATGAGCCGTTTGCGATTTACGCTCGAACGGTTTTCGACTCGTTTCTGCGTGATCGTGCCGAACTTGCCGGAGCCGCTATTTTTAAAGAAAAGGTTTCGCTGACATCGAATGAACCTGAAAACGGGGTTTGGACTTTGCGTGTTTACGGTAAAAGCTCAAAAACGGACGAATTCAGAGGGAAATTTCTAGTTGCTGCTGATGGCGTTAGCAGCGCGATTGCCAGAAAATTGAGCGGACATCTTGAAGCAAAGGAAATGGAAGTCGCCTTTGGTTATCGAATTCCATTGCTCAGCAAGGAACCGGAGGCAAACACGGTGATCGCCTTTCTGCCCGATTTCGCTGGTTATGCCTGGGCTTTTCCGCGCCTTGACCATGTTTCGTTTGGCATTGCGACCGCGCAAAACGTTTTTGATCATGATGCGCTTGATAAACTTTTATGGAGTTTTATCGTCGGTTTTCACCGGCAAAAACAAAATAAAAAAGCAAATATTTGGCAGGATTTAAACCAATTGCCAAACGGCGAACTCGCCCAAACTTTAAAGAAATCTGCTGAAAAGTATGCGGCCAAAATTCCCGGTCTCGCCGCCGAAACCCTGGACGCGCGGCGCACCTTCGGCGATAATTGGGCGCTGCTTGGAGACGCCGCCGGATTTGCGGACGCCGTCACGGGCGAAGGAATTTATTACGCTTTGCGCTCGGCGGAAATTTTCGCGGAATGTTTTGCAGCCGGAAAAGATTATGAAACGGCCTGGCGTGCGGATTTTGGGAAAGAGCTGCGCCGCGCCGCGCAAATGCGCGAACGTTTTTACGGCAGTTTTCTCGGCACGGCCTTTACCGAAAGGTTGGTTCAATTTGCCAAAATGCACGGCGGAGTTCGCCGCACTCTCCGCGAACTGGTCGCCGGGGAGCAAGGTTACGCCGATCTGAAACAAAAATTGGTCAAACGCGCATTGTTGCCGTTTTGAAAAGGCGTGAAATATCTTTGTCACCATAATGAAGACTAGAAAAATACATCTTAAAAATATAGGCGTTTTGACCTGTGAAAACGGTAGCGGGAAATCTACGATTTTGATGGCTCTAGCAAATTCTTTCTCCGATTCTTATAAAAAGCCGACAAATAGCTCATTTTCTTTCTTTGACAATTATGACATGTAATTTAATAATTATTCAACGATGTTTATTTACAGGATAATCGGGCAGCCTAAAACACTGACCAAAGATTTTACTTTCGACGATGGGTCATTGGGCTCCGTTGCTACTGTCGAATCACGAAAGAATAAAATATATTTGGATGGGACCATGCTTCGAATCAGGGTAGATGGCTTGAAAATCAAAAAAGAAAAGAGAATATTTAATTAATTATTTCAATCTGTTAAACGTTACGACAATATGAAAAAGTTGATTACAATTGCGGTCCCGGTTTTTTTACTGCTTTTTTTCGCAACAGGATGTCATAACGGAAACATCAATCCTCCCCAGCCGCAGCCAGCAGGAAGCGCAAATATTATTATATCAAATATTGAAATCCGCCCTAACCCATATCATTTATGGCCGGCTACAAACTATAAGGCCGGTGAGTATTATGTGCTGGTAAGTGTTACGAACACGGGAACCGCTACATGCACGGCCAGCTTATTTTTTACGTTAAAGGTGCTTAAGGCCGATCAATATGGAAATTTCAATTCTCCTGCAAAGGTTATTGGGGGCTTAACACTTACTGATGCGATAATCCCCCATGAGATCAAATATGTAAAAATACCTATAGACGGCTGGGTAACATTAGCAACCGCCCAAGGTGACTTTGATAAGATAGCAGGCACCTATAAAACCAACTTGCAGGTAACTACCAACGACCCCATTACCATTAATCAAACCATACCCCAACCCTTGTTCCAAATAGTAAAGCAATGACCGGTAATTAAGATGCGCGCGGCTGTTGGCGTCGCGGCCAACACCGGAATAATATCCCATCAGCGTAATTTGATAGCTGAATTTATTGAGACCGGATAAAACTGATTATAATTTTGAAAAATATTTTCTGTTTGATTATGAAAGCGGAAATATTGGAATAAATCCGGCCCTTTCCTCAGAATCGGAAATAATTAAAGCAAGAAATACACTCGAATTATATGGGTTAAATAAATATAATCGCCCGCTACGTAGAAAGAAGTATTTGAAGTTGTTCTTGACCACAAATGAAGCTGATATACAAGATTTCCCCTACAGATTTATTTTGATTTGAATTCTTTAACACAAAAAATCAAAGAAAAAGCCTTAGAAATCGGTTTTGATAAGGTCGGCATCGCTCGCGCCGAAGAACTGCCGGAGGAGCGCGAACGACTGGAAAAATGGTTGGCCGACGATTTTCAGGCTGAAATGAGCTGGATGGAGCACGAGCCGGAAAAGCGTGCCAATCCGCAGCTGTTGCTGCCCGGCGCGAAATCGGTCGTGGCCGTAGCTTTAAATTATTACACCGCGCACGAACACACAAACAATTCCGAAGTCGGCAAAGTTTCCCGATACGCTTGGGGCGACGACTATCACGACGTTCTCAAAGAAAAACTCCGCGCATTGTTAAATTGGATAATGCTCGAAAGTCCTGACGCAGCAGGCAAAATTTGCGTTGACACCGCGCCGATGATGGACAAAGCCTGGGCGCAGCGAGCGGGCTTGGGCTGGATCGGCAAGCACTCAAATCTAATCACTCGCGAAATCGGGTCATGGGTTTTTCTGGGCGAAATAGTTTTAAATCTGGAATTGGAAACAGATTTGCCCGAAACAATGGATTTTTGCGGCAGCTGCACGGCTTGTCTTGACGCCTGCCCGACAAATGCTATCGTCGCGCCCCGCATAGTTGACTCAAATCGCTGTATTTCTTACGCTACGATTGAAGCGCGCGCATCTGATTTTCCCGCTGAAATCTCCGAGCATTTAAACGGTTGGCTTTACGGCTGCGACATTTGCCAAGATGTCTGTCCGTGGAATCGGTTTGAAGAACAGACGACCGAACCAAGATTTGAACCACGCCCAAACAGTGTTTCACCAAATTTGGCAGAGATTTTGGATTTGTCACCGGAAGAATACACCGAGCGATTTCGCCGCAGCCCGATGAAACGCGCTAAACTCAGAGGCTTGCAGCGCAACGCGCGCGCTTTGCTCAATTCAAATCATCGCTAAAACAAAACATGAATCATCAATCCAACTTTCTTCACACAGCTCATTTAAAATCTTATTTTCCGGTCGTTTTGCTGTCGGCGTTAATGACGACCTGTATGTTTGCCGGAGCGATTTGCAGCACGTCATCGGCGCAAACGCGCAGCCAGCCGAGCGCTAATTCCAAACCCAGGACTAAACAGGAAGCGTCACCAAAATCTTCAATCAAATCTGTTGCAAAAAACACGGTTGCTCAGAAAACGACGGTCAAACCAGCTCCGTCCAAATCTTTATCCGGACAAAATCTGATCGTTACGGGTTTTAATGTTTATGTTCGAGAAACCGCCGCTGCAAATGCCGGAAGTAACGGACAGCTAAAATTCGGAACAATCGTCCGTTCAACGGAACATTCGGAAAAGCAGGAAACTATCGGCGGCAAACAAAGCTTCTGGCACAAAATTATGCTCAACGGCAAAAGCGGTTGGGTTTTTGGTGCTTTCCTTAAATCTTTTGAGCAAAACAGCCGGGAAAGTATTTACCAACAAATAGCGGCTGAAAAGTTTAAAACACCTGCTCATTCGTTTAGCGAAAATGCTGAACTCTATGATTTTCTAACCAAAGTGCAACCTGAAGTTAAGACGCCGGCAGCGGCAGTACGAATCGGTTTATGGCGGCTGTTGAGCCTAAAAAACGCGTTGTCTCAGATTCCCTTTGATAAATTAGAGGTTTCACCGTATAAGGATTTTACCAACAGTAACAGCATAAATATCGTTTACAGCGAACCGGGCGGACAATGGCTGGTTCGTTCCGAGAGATTTTGGAGTTTGAGTAAAAGATATGCCAATCTGCCTTTAGGAGAAAGAGCTGCGTGGGAAGCGGCGCAAAATCCGCTGCCCGGCGAATGCGAGGGGTATTTGAACTGTCGTTTGTTTATGCTTCGCGAAACTTATGGCGAGTATCTTCAACGTTTTCCCAAAGGCGCGCATGCGGCAGAATCGCTCAGAGCTATCGGCGACGACCTCGCTTTGATCGTCGCCGATGTTGAGAAAAAAGAAGTTTATACCGCGCCGGCTGATATTTCAGACCGCGCTGATTTTTACAAAACGATTGCGGAACTTCGCTCAATCGTTTCGCTCACCGGTTTTTTTGAGAAAGAAGCGGTTATGCGCCAGCTCAATAAAATAGCGGAAGGCTATCGCTAAAAATAAAATCGCAAATTATGGAAAAGATATATTTGCCAATTTTGCTCGGCACCAATCGCAAACAGAGAGAAAGCATCAACGTTGCTAACTGGTTGATAAAAGAAATCGAAGCGCGCGACGAGATTGAAACCAAATTGTTTGACGCTGCTGATTTCGCTTTGCCGCAGGACGGTTACGGCACCGAAATCAGCCATCTTTTTCCCGAATGGCGAGACAATATTATTAAAGCTGACGGTTTAATTATTGTTGCCCCGGAATATAATCACGGTTATCCGGGAGTGTTGAAAAGCATTTTGGATCTCCTGCTCAAAGAATATATTCATAAAGCGGTCGGGCTGGTCGGAGTTTCAGCGCAGGTTTGGGGCGGAACGCGGGTAATCGAAGCATTACTGCATCCGATGCGTGAACTGGGCTTGGCAGTTACGTTCACTGATTTGAATTTCCCGCGGGTGCAGGAAAAGTTTGATAAAAAAGGCGACTTGCTTGATAACTCTTATAAACCAAGGGCCAAGGAGTTTCTGGACGAGCTTGTCTGGATGAGCGGTGCGCTAAAATGGGGGCGCGAACATCTGCCGTCGAAATATCATCAAAAGTGAGTTATGATTGATTTAATCGAAAATCGGCAAATGTTATGAAAGACTCTTACGGACGAAAAATCCGCGATTTGCGCGTCAGTCTGACCGACCGCTGCAATTTCCGCTGCTTCTACTGTTTGCCGCACGGCGAACCGGCAATGGCGCATAAAGAGAAGCTTTTGTCTTACGAAGAGCTTGAGTATATCTGCGAAATTTTTGTCGAATTAGGTATCGAAAAAATTCGTCTGACCGGCGGCGAACCGCTGCTGCGTAAGGGAATTGAAACTCTAGTTGAAAAACTGGCCAAACTAAAATATTTCGACGATAAAAATCCGGAATCCGCATCTCAAACGCCGAGATTAATTGACCTAGCCTTAACCACCAACGGATTTTTGCTTGACGAACAGCGCGCCGCAAATTTGAAACAAGCCGGATTAGACCGCGTCACGATTAGCATTGACAGCCTAAAAAGAGATAATTTTACGGCCATGACCGGCGTTGACGCGCTTGACAAAGTGCTGGCTTCAATCGCTGCGGCCAAACGCGTCGGACTGACGCCCGTTAAAATTAATGCCGTTATTGTTCGCGGCCACAATGAGACGGAAGTTGCTGATTTGGCCGCGTTCGCTCGCGAATATGATTTGCAAATGCGGTTTATCGAATACATGCCGCTTGATTCAGGCCACGGCTGGGAACGCGACCAGGTTTTTTCGGGACGCGAAATTTTTAAAGCCATCAACGCCGAATTTCCGCTTGAGTCTCTAAAAATAAGTCGCGGGCCGGAAACCGCCAGTCGTTTCCGGTTTGCCGACGGTGCGCCCGGTGAAATCGGAATCATCGCGCCCGTCACCGAACCGTTTTGCGGAGCCTGTTCGCGAATTCGGCTGACGGCTGATGGCAATATCCGCACCTGTCTTTTCTCGACAACCGAATATAACTTGCGCGACGTTGTTCGCGGCGGCGCGAGCCGAGCGGAGATTGCGGAATTTATCGAATCGGTTGTGTACAAAAAAGAGCCTCGCCATTACATCAGCGAAACACAATTTATTCCGGCTTCACGCTCAATGAGCTTTATCGGTGGTTAATCTTCTTCTCATCGAAGGCCTGCCATTGGACTTTTTTAATCCGCGCAGCGTCATTACGTTCATCTGCATTCTACAAGGCGCTGTTTTCTCCGGGCTTCTGTTTTTTCGTTATTTTAAACAGAGGAAACCGGCAGACTTCTGGCTTGCCATGCTGCTGGCCCTGCTTTGCTCGAGTTTGATTACTCCTTTTATCGGTTTCGCCAATGTTTATGATCGCAATCAATGGCTGACTTATTTTCCGTTTCAAATCACTTACGGTTACAGCGTTTGCGTTTGGTTTTATGTTTTGAGTTTAACGAACTCAAAACATAAATTAACGGCGAAAGATTGGTTATTATTTACTCCCACGCTCGTTTATTTAATTTTTCGCTTAACACTCTTTGCACAGAGTCTCGAGTTCAAAGACTGGTTTAATAAAAATTATTATCTTCCCATCGTTAATCCAATTGTTTTTGTTTCGGAGTTTGTCTGGAATCTAATCTTTCTTGCTCTTTCGCTCAGACATTATAAAAAATACCGCAAATGGCTTGATGAAAATTATTCTGATACGGAAAAAATTAAATTTGATTGGCTACGAAATTTCCTTTATATCTTTACGTTTGTCTTTATTTTAAGCGGAATTTTCGATTTTACAGACAGCTTTATTTTCAAGTTATCCTACATTCAGTATTTTTATTTTCAGTTGATTCTCGCTCTTACTACCTATTATTTGGCAGTCGCCGGATATCTACGTTCGCAAACGATAGAGCTAAGTTTTGGGTCTGCAACTGAATCGCTAGAGTCTGAACAAACTGTTGCCGTTTCGCTTCGCAAAAATCTTTTGGCTGAAGATGAACTCGCCAAACTGAAATACAAACTGCAAAACCTGATGTCGAGTCAAAGGCCCTTCCTGAATTCTCAACTGACGCTTACAGATTTGTCCCGAAAACTCGGCGTCAACTCTGCAGTTCTGTCTTACGTTATCAACTCCGGCTTTAACAAGAATTTCAATGATTTCATCAATGAATATCGCATTAACGAAGTTAAAGAAAAACTAAACTCGGGGACAAAGGGAAATTTCTCGCTTCTCGAGATTGCACTCGATTGCGGTTTCAACTCTAAAGCGACTTTTAATCGCGCTTTCATGAAATTTGTCAACATTTCCCCAAAAGAGTTCCAAGAGAAAATTAAACAAACAAGTTTCAAATCATAAGATTCGTGTCTCAAATCTTAATTTGAAGCGATTTGGATTCGTTGAAAAGCTAATCTTGCAAAAGTTTAACCAGTATTTTCAACGAAGGTAGGAATAAATGAAAAGAATACTCTGTTTGGGATTTCTCTTAATATCAGTTTTATCAACTTCTGCGCAAAGTCAAACTTTCTTTCAAAAGATTGCGGGAAATTGGGAAGGCACGCTCGAATATCTTGATTATCAGGAAAACAAGCGCGTTAAATTAAAGACATATTTAACAATCACGCCTGCAACCGATGGCAATTCTGCCGAATTCTCTACTGTTTATGATGATTTCGGGAAAATTATCAAAGACCGTGAAACAGTTAAAATTGATTTATCAACAAAAAAATACGTTTCGGGAAATTTTGAATACGCCATTAACTCGATTGAGGACGAAAAAATTGTTTTGCTTGGAAATGGACAAGACGGCGAAAAGGTTGAGCCGATTCGGGAAACGATTACCTTCAACCAAAATTCTTTAAGCTTCCTCAAGGAAACCCGCACGCCTTGGCAGTTTCGCAACCAAACCAGCCTTACGCGCGCGACTGAAAACATTCTTTCAAAAAGAATTCTCTCGCCAGTTCAGCTAAAGGAAGATTTCAGCATTTTCAAGAAAGTTTTGACAACAATTCATCCGGGCATTTACCGTTATCAAACGCCGGTCAGCATGGAATCAATCTTTGATAATTTTGAAGTAAAACTGAATAATCCGATGAGCGAAGGGGATTTTTTGGTATTAATTTCACAGGTCACAAACAAAACCCGTTGCGGTCATACTTTCCCTAATCCTTACAATCAAGATGGAATTGTTCGTGAGCGAATTTTTAATAACAAAAATTATTTGCCCTTCTATTTTCGCTTGATAGACCGGCGAATGATTGTTACACATGATGCCGCCTCACAAAATTTATTGCAAGGCAGCGAAATTACAAGAATTAACGGTGTCGCGGTCAGCAAAATCATTAAAACTCTGCTGACGATTACCAAAGCCGATGGCAATGGAACGTTAGCGCATCGGGTCAAGAGTCTCGAATTAACGTTTGCCGGCGACGGCCAGTACAATACTTTCGATCTTTATTTTCCGCTTTTCTTTCCGCCGACAAACGAAAAATTCAAAGTTGAAGCGGTAGATTTTGCGACGCATAAAAAAATAAGATTTGAGACGCCTGCCCTGACAAAATCTGAACGCGCCGTCGCAATGGAAAAACGTTTTGGCAAATCGCCGACTGTTAACGATTTGTGGCAGTTTAGGATTCAGGAAGATAAAACGGCTTATTTAAAAATCGGTGCATTCGTAACTTGGCGTTTAAAGTTTGATTGGAGAAAGTTTCTTGCCGACGCCTTCGCCGAAATGAGAGTTAAAAAGGTTGAAAACCTAATTATTGATGTCCGCAAGAATGGCGGCGGCGATGATGCCGCTGGAGTTTTAATTAACAGTTATCTTGCCAAACGACCTATTTCATGCGCACAACCAAAGAAGCGATTTGTTCGCATCGAAAATCCCGACCAAATTTTAGCCCAGTATCTTGACACTTACAGCGATGAATTAAGACAAGTTGCTAAAAGCGGGTTTTCAGCCGATCTGGTTAAAAAATACAGCAACGGCTTGCTTGAATATATCGGTGATGAACCTTGCAAACCAACATTGCCCGCAGTCAACAATTTTCAAGGGAAAACGTTTATTATTAGCGATGCAGCTAATGCTTCCGCTACCTTCCAGTTCTTGAATGTGGCACAAACTAATAACTTAGCGACAATCGTCGGACAGGAAACCGGAGGCAATTTACAGGGCATCAACGGCGACAATTATTTCTTTTTGCGATTGCCAAACTCAAAGATTGAAATTGATATTCCGATTTTTTTCCAAGCACCGCTTAACCTTCCGCAACCAGACAGCGGTGTAATTCCCAATTTTGTTGTAAAATCTGAAATTAAAGATATCGCCAATGGGGTTGATAGCGAGCTTTTGGTGGTCAAGCAACTCATTAAAAGTGGGAAAAATGACTAGAATTGAAATTGCCAAAGAAACTTTGGAAATTTTCGAAAAAGGTTTCTATCAAACGGCCTTCGGTGAGATTATTCCAATTAAGGAAGAGCTAAAGGCGGCCATTGATGGCTCAAAGCTAATCCATCCCGACGATTTTCCCGCAGAAATCAGCTTAACCAATGCGTTTGCTGAGACTCGGTTTGAAGTTACCGACGAGACAACAATTGACGCAATCAAAAGAATCTGCTCGGGAAGCGCAAACGCGAATCCCTTTGTTTTGAATTTTGCTTCAGCAAAAAATCCGGGCGGAGGTTTCCTGAGCGGTGCACAGGCACAGGAAGAATCTCTGGCCCGTTCATCGGGGCTCTACCCATGTTTGACGGCCAACTTCGAAATGTACGAGCATAATCGGCGGCAGCAAAGTTGTTTGTATTCCGATTTGATGATTTATTCGCCTTCCGTACCGGTTTTTCGCAATGATGATGGAAGCTTTTTTAGCGATATTTGTTTTGTTTCATTCATCACGGCTCCTGCTGTCAACGCCGGGGTTGTAATCCGACAAGAACCTCAAAATATAGATCTAATTACACCAACCAATTTGCAGCGCGCGCGGAAACTACTTTGGATTGCCAATCAAAATCAGCACCGGACTTTGATTCTCGGCGCTTGGGGCTGCGGAGTTTTTCAAAATGATCCGCAGACAATAGCAAGTGTTTTTAGAGAACTTTTGGGAGACGAATTTAAGGGTTGTTTTGAAAGAGTCGTTTTCGCGGTTTATGATACTTCTGCAAGCAAACGAACCTTTAAGGCGTTTACTGACATTTTTAATTTTGATGGAAAACAATAATTTTATCGAACTGCCTTCGCAGCTTGCCGATTGCGGCAAAGAGTTTTACCGGCGCGGCTGGGTTTTAGGGACAAGCGGAAATTTCAGCGCACTGCGGCAAAGAGAACCTTTGCGGATTTGCATCACAGCAAGTGGCAATGACAAGGGCGCGCTCGTCGGAGAAACTCATTTCTTGGAGATTGATGCGCACGCAAAAGTTTTGAGTGGTGAAGGAAAACCTTCGGCGGAAACTCAAATTCATCTGTCTATTTACCAATTAAAACCAAATGCGGGCGCGGTTTTGCACACACATTCAGTCTGGGGAACAATTTTATCGGACGTTAATTTTGAGCATGGCGAAATCGAAATTGAAGGCTACGAGATGCTTAAAGGTCTAAGCGGTGTAACAACACACGAGCACACAGAAAGATTGCCGATAGTAGAAAATTCACAGAATTACGGCGAATTAAGTCAAATAATCGAACGAATCTTACATGATAATCCTAGAGCGCACGGAGTTTACTTACATCGTCACGGACTTTATACTTGGGGCAATGACGTTGGTGAAGCCAAAAGGCATATTGAAATTTACGAATTCTTATTTGAAGTTTTGGGAAGGAGTTTGAAACCATAAAAATGGCCGTTGTAACTGTCCCGGATAAAAATTTGGTGTTGCATGAGATTGACGAGATTCAAAGCTATCTTGCTGGCATTGGCATTGATTATGAACGCTGGTCGGCTACTCGCGAAGTTTCGCCCGACGCTCCGGCGGAGGAAATTTTAGCCGCATATTCAGCGGAAATTGAAAAGCTGAAAGCTGCCGGAGGTTATGTGACGGCAGACGTTATTGACATTAAACCCGACACTCCGAACCTCGAGCCGATGCTCGAAAGGTTTCGTCCCGAACACTGGCACGACGAAGACGAAGTTCGTTTTATCGTCAAAGGTCACGCAGTTTTTCATATTGCGCCTCAAGGCGGCGACGTAACTGCCGTTGAAATGGAAGCCGGCGATTTGATTCGCGTTCCGCGCGGCACTAACCATTGGTTTAACCTCGCAGCAGATAAAACCGTTCGAGCGATTCGCCTTTTTCAGGATACCGCTGGTTGGACGCCTTTCTATACGAAAAGCGGAACTGAGAAAAAATATTAAACGTGGAAGGATAGGCAGGGTAAACGGTTTTCATATTTTATTAACTCCGTTTGTTTTGCCCTGAAATTAGTGAACTTCAAGGCGATTTTGCTTGATATTGAAGGTACGACAACACCGATTAATTTTGTTCACAAAGTGCTTTTCCCGTATTCTCGGAGACGAGTGCGCGATTTTGTACAAACAAATTTCGCCAACCTACAGGATGAAATTGCCAGTCTTCATGCAGAATACACACATGATTTAGCAAAATGCGAATTCTCTCCCCCGTTTGATGAGTTTTCGGTCGAATCAATCACAGCCTATCTCCATTATTTAATGGACAATGACCGCAAAGCAACTGCACTCAAATCAATTCAGGGCCAAATATGGCGAGCAGGTTATGAGTCAGGCGAAATACTAGGTGAAATTTTTGACGATGTGCTTCCTGCTTTTAAGCTATGGAAACAGGAAGGCAAAATAATTGCTATTTTTTCTTCTGGAAGCGTCTTAGCGCAAAAATTAATTTTTGGTTATAGCAGTGCCGGGGATTTAACTCCTTATATTTCAGACTATTTTGATACTATTATCGGGGCTAAGCGCGAGCCGGAAAGTTATCAAAAAATTGCTGGTGCGCTCAACTTTCCGCCGCCGGAAATCTTGTTTGTATCAGATGTTGTTGATGAACTTAACGCGGCTTCCGTGGCTGGAATGAGTTGCAAACTATCAGTTCGCCCGAACAATCCTCCGATAAACAATCACTCAGCGTTTGAAAGCATATACAGTTTTGATGAACTTTAAAATCAGATACTTTTTCTCGCTAAAAGCAATCGTTCAAGTCGATAAAAAAAGGCTTTCCATTTTCAACGGAAAGCCTTTTTAAGCAATAAAATATGTCAAGTATTTACCAAGCAGAGGCAAGTTTGGGCGCTGATTTCTTACCGAGAAGTTTTCTCATTTTTAGCCTCGCTTTATGCAACTGTGATTTTGATGTTCCAACCGAACAACCCAAAATTCGGGCAACTTCTTCATGTTCGTATCCTTCGATGTCATGAAGCGTAAAAACGTTTCTGTATCCCGGCGGTAACATCTCGATTGCGTTATCAAGAGCAATTTTATCAACTATTGGCATCTTTTGATGATTTGCCGTTCCAACTACAATTTGGGTTGGAGTTTCGCCTTCTTCCGTGGTTTTCTCGTACTTAACCGAACGTTTGCGAAAATGCATTAAAACCTGATTAACTGTCATGCGATGAAGCCAGGTAGTGAATGCCGAATCGCCCCTAAAACTACCTATTTTACGATATAACTGAATGAAAACTTCTTGCGTTAGGTCTTCGGCTTCTGTCGCATTTTGCAACATTCTTAAACAAACGCTATAAACGCGTCGATGATGCCTTTGGTAAAGTTCTTCAAAGGCTGTAATATCGCCGTTCGCGGCACGTTGCGCGAAGGCAAAATCGGAATTTGGATTATGAATTTTAATTGCTTGTTCGGGTTCCAATGTTTCTATTCTTTCGTTGTTAACTGCTTCTTTAGATTTTTCTATAACGACCGTATCCTGCCAAATCGGAAAAGTTATTGTGTTTGTTGTCATCATCGTTCCCCTTGCTTGTCATTGTCTATAGCAACATTTGTGCCACATAAATATACGTTAAGACTGGGCTTTTAGATTTTGTTATCAAATGTTTACAATGAATTTAAAATTAAAATTTTAGTTGATTGTTCTCCAATCCGGTCAAATTCGTACCAAAACGTGTAACTATTACTTATTTGACACGCTGGCAGTGCTTTTTGTTCCAAATTGTTTAAAAGATAATTATTAGATGGTTTTGGTAGTCAATTAGTAATTAACGCAAACTAAAAATAAAAATCGGCATCAAATCTCTAAAATGACTTTGTAAGCTATTACGAATGTTGAATTAATGGAAAATCTTCTCAAAATCTATCGGAATTTACCGGGAGTTATGGTTATGTTGCTGATTTCAGCAACGTTCTCTGTTACTACTTTGGCGCAGCCAAAGACAACTTCAATTTCTCAAAGCAATGATCTTGACGATGACGGAATACCTGTTCTAATTAAACATTTGCCAAACTGGGAAAATGTCCGCAAACAGGCGATAGTTGTGGCAGATTTGCCTGATCTACAAAAATTGTCGGGCAATCGTCCAATCCTGAATGAAGTAGAATTTATAGCCGGTACCGAGGCTGCAACAGCTAGTTATGAAAAAGCCAGATTAATAATCATCGAGTTTTCTACGCCGCAAATGGCTGTTGATATTGACCGGAAGATTCAAGCAAAATTAGCTGAAACGCCACAACCCGTAACCCAAGTCGCATATCGCAGGACAGGAAACTACTCAGTGTTTGTTTTCGATGCGCCAGATGAAGCGACAGCGAACACTTTGCTTGGTAACGTGACGTATGAGAAATCTGTTAATTGGCTTGGCGGAAATCCGTTTCCCGGCATCGCCGCCGCTCGCAAAGAAAAAGAATATTTAGCTACAACCGGCGACATCTTTGTGGCGGTGGTAAAAACATCAGGTTTAGCTGTTATTGGAGCGCTCACTGTCGGCACTTTGCTCGGGGCGTTGGTTTTTTATCGCCGCCGCGCCCAGCAATCAAACATGGATAATTATTCTGATGCAGGCGGAATGGTAAGGCTTAACCTCGATGAAATAACGCCTCAAATTGATATCACTCGTCTTTTGGGAAAATAAAATCGAAAATGTACTAAGGTAAAGCAGAAATAAGTTGGTCTATTTCGTCTTTTGTGTTGTAAATATGTGGAGAAACGCGGATGCGATCACCGCGCGGGATAACAAAGATTTTTTTGCTTAATAGAATTTTAGCGACTTCGGCGGCTGAAAAACCTTGCAAATTTCTTAAACAAACAATCGGTGATTTCTCTCCGTTTAGTCTTGAACTGACGACCTCGTATTTTCGTGTGTCCAAGTTATCGCAAAGAGAATCAGTAAGTTCGAGGAGATAACGGTTAATCTCGACAACTCCGAAATTGTGAAAAATTTCGAGGCTCTTTTCGACCGCGTAAAATAATGACGAGGCAAAGGTTCCCGTCTCCCAGGCCAAAGCTCCCGGTTTAAAACTCTGTTCAATATCGCCGAAATCTTCGTGATGCAGGGCGCTAATCCAGCCGACAAGAGTCGGTTCAATTCTTTCCCGCGCTCTGTCCGATAAATACAAAAATCCGATGCCTTCCGGCGAGAGCAGCCATTTATGGAACCCTCCGGCGGCTGCATCAAATAAATCGGTTTGAGCGTCAAGCGGGTTAACACCCATTGCTTGAATGACATCAACAACGAAAAGTGCGTCAACAGCTCGCGCCGCTCTGGCAATTTTTGGCAAATCGGCGCGAAAGCCCGATGCATATTGCACTGCGCTAAGCGCAACGACTTTGGTT
The DNA here is from genome assembly GCA_038212235.1 of Pyrinomonadales bacterium. GTDB lineage: Bacteria > Acidobacteriota > Blastocatellia > Pyrinomonadales > Pyrinomonadaceae > JBBQUS01. The sequence continues at coordinate 3,006 of JBBQUS010000053.1, read as the reverse complement.
TTATCGTCAGTCAAACCACAAAACTCATCTAAATCTATTCGCCCATTGCGTTCAGGGCAAAACCGCAACTCCACTCCAAACAAATCTCTTATCCGTCGCCAAGGATAAACATTTGACGGAAACTCGTTTTGAAAGGTAACGATATTTTCCCCCGCGTTCCAAGTTAATCCGTTAGCGATGCATGACAACCCATCAGAAGTATTGCGCAAGAAAGCAATTTGTTCCGAACGGACGTTGAGCAATTTTGCCGTCGCTTGGCGGCAATTTTCTTTGACTCGCACCCAATTATGATAGTTTAATGAACCGTTCATTTGCACGTCGCGCAGCTGCTCATTCATCGCCTCAAGAGCTGTTGCGGGCGGCGGCGAACATGATGCATGATTCAAATAAATCCACTCTTTTGTAATCGGAAACAACTGCCTCAAATTTTCATTCATCAAAACCGCGCTCCTTAGATTGAAGTTAATTCTAACAATTACGTTTTTTTTGACAAAGGTACAGTAAAATCGTTACTTTTGAATCTAGCGGCGGATGTTTGAATCGCGCAGAAGTTTAACTAAATTATGTTCGGCACAGAAAAGAGAAACGCGGCGGAGTTAGGGATCGTCGAAGCGGATGATGACCGTGATATTGAAGTTCAGCATGTTAGGCAAGAAACGCGGCGCGGAATATTTGCCGATGTCGGCTATTTCATTCGCGATATCGTCTTTGCTTTAGCGCTGGCGATTTTGTTCGGCGTTTTCGTGATTCAGCCGGTTGCCGTCGAGGGAACTTCGATGCTGCCGCAACTACACGATGGCGAGCGACTGCTTGTTAACAAACTCATTTACTATAAATCCTCATACCTGCAAGCCTTTGGTTTTCCCAAAGTCGAACGCGGCGATGTTGTTGTTTTCTGGTATCCGAATGATCCCGACAAGAGTTTTGTCAAACGCATCATCGGAATGCCTGGAGAGACTGTCGAAATGCGAAACGGCGTAATCTATGTTGATAACAAACAGTTGAATGAGCCGTATATTGATTCCGAGCGTAATCAGGCGCATCAGAATATGCCGCCCAAAAAGGTTGAGCCGCATTACTTTTTTGTGGTCGGAGACAACCGCGACAACTCGTATGATTCTCGCAGTTGGGGACTCGTTCCGGAAAAATACATTTACGGCAAAGCGGTTTTTCGCTATTATCCGTTTTCGGATTTCGGCTTTATCTCGCACGGAACGCTCGAACTTGGCGGAACTCCTTCAAACAAACCCGTTGCGGTTTCGCATGATGACATTTCAAGATGAACTTATCCAAATCTGCTCTCCTGGTTTTTGAAGACGGTCGAGTTTTTCGCGGACGCGCTTGGGGTGCGGAAGGCGAAACCGTCGGCGAAATGGTTTTCAACACTTCGATGACCGGTTATCAGGAAGTATTGACTGACCCATCTTACGCCGGTCAAATCGTCTGCATGACGTATCCGCTGATAGGTAATTACGGCGTTACGGCTCAGGATGCGGAAAGTTCAAAACCGCATGTCGAAGGCTTTGTCGTTCGCGAAGCCAGCCGCGTATCATCCAATTGGCGAGCCGAAGAAACCTTGGATTCGTATCTCAAACGCTGGAATATTCCGGCAATCGAACACATTGACACTCGCGCTCTGGTGCGTCACATTCGCGATAAAGGCGCGATGAGAGCATGTCTCTCAAGCACTGATTTAGACGAAAGCAACTTGCTTGAAAAAGCCAGAGCGGCTGCTCCGATGAAAAACCGCGAACTGGCCAGCGGAGTAACAACCGAAGAAAGTTATGTTTTCCCAGCGGATGGGAACGAGAAGTTTCATGTTGTTTGCTACGATTTTGGCGTTAAAACAAATTCTTTGCGCGAGTTTGCGAAATTAGGTTGTCGTTTAACCGTTGTTCCGGCAGACACTTCCGCAGAGCAGGTGCTGGCAATGCGGCCGGACGGCGTTTTTCTTTCTAACGGCCCCGGAGATCCGGCAGCAATGTCGAGCGCCATTGCCGAAATCAAAAAACTCGCAGATTCAAAAACGCCGACGTTTGGCATTTGTCTCGGCCATCAACTGCTTGGACACGCTTTTGGCGGTGAAACTTTCAAACTCCTTTTTGGTCATCGCGGCGGCAATCAGCCGATTAAGGACTTGGCAACCGGCAGCGTCGAAATTACCGCTCACAATCACGGTTTTGCCGTCAGCGCCGATTCGCTCCCGGCTGACGTTGAAATTACGCATATCAACCTCAATGACAACACCGTCGCCGGATTAAAACACAAAGAGCTGCCCGTTTTTTCTGTCCAATATCATCCCGAAGCAGCTCCGGGTCCGCACGATGCCGAGCACCATTTCCAACGTTTTATCGAACTGATGGAAAAGGCCGGTTTATAAATTGCCAGGAACAATTTTGAGTTTGCCGTGTCTATTAGAGAAGATCGGCAAACAAAAAATATGAATCTTGGCAAAATTTCAAAATTACTATTAGCTGCTTTGTGTATATCTTCGTTTAATCCGTTAATAGCTCAAACAATCAAGGTACGAGCGAAGACGTTTAAAACCAAATCGGTTAGCTCCAAAACTAACTCAAAGAACAAAACTATCCGCAAAACTCCAACTATCGTTTCACTTGGAGTTATCAATGGACACACAGCGAAACCCGAAGATTTAGTAAACCCTGCGTACCCGAATGCGGCAAGATTCCTTGGGTTGTCCGGTAAGGTCTCTGTTCGAGTGATAATTGATGAAGAAGGAAGAGTCATTAAAGCCAACGTCTTGTCAGGACATATTTTATTACGCGGTTCTTGCTTGGTAGCGGCACGTCGCTCGAAATTCACGATTACGACTTTGAGCGGTTCGCCGGTTCAAGTTAGCGGAATTAAGTAATCGTGCAGAAATAGACTATACTATTTTTCACAATGGGGAAAACTAAGATTGTTCAATTGAGCAATGAGCAACGTCAAGAACTTGAAGAGGGTCGTCGCACGGGCAAAAGCCACGCTTTTCGGGAACGGTGTCAA
>JBBQUS010000052.1:0-36580 GCA_038212235.1 Pyrinomonadales bacterium | reverse complement strand
GAGAGAGAAAAGATGAGCGAAACGACTGCCCACGATGCCCCGAAATGCTGCCCACGGTGGGCGTTTCGTTGCCCACGATCAGAGCGTCAGGCTGCCCACGATACTGCCGTTTTGGTGCCCACGTTCCGCCGAAATATGCAGACAGTGCTTTTCAAAGGATATAAAGCACTTCGTAGACAGTCATGATATAAAGAGCAGCTCTTATTTTGAACAACAAGAGCGGGATCGATTAAATATTACCAGAAACAGCTAATTCGTAAAGATAATGATGAGATTGCACAAATTGGTGTCAGGAGAGAAAAAAACAAGTTTTGCGGATGAGTTTCCATCTCACGGTATTCTCAACGAATTGGAGTTCATCTTAGAAAACCATCCAAACGACATAACAAAGGAATATGGGCTCTCGCTGATCAATGTGTTGCTCGGCAACTTTGACGATGCATTCCGTCAATTAGAATCGGCACTCAAAAAGAAACCCGATGATTCAGCATTAAATCGCCATATGGCGGAGATATTGATGATCCGTCAGGATTATCACCAAGCCATCCAGCATCTCGAAAAGGCTTTCGAGCACGACAACCTTGATTACAAGTCCTACGCACTGCTGATTATGCTTTATTACCGCATTGGAGACCATGACCAAGCAACTAAGGGGCTGAATAAGCTGGAAAAAATAGTTACGCGTTTGGAAGTTTCAATCGTTTAATTTGTATTGCTCTTAGAAGGTAAATTTTTTGGCGGTCATAGTAATCCCGATAGCCTTGCCTATCGAGCTGACTTGCTATGCGACAAGAAATACATCAAGGCCGCCTAAGCCAAAATCAATGCACAACTTCGTTTTCTTGTAGATGTGGCATTGTATTGCCGCACCATTAACCCATTTACGCCTGTGCTGGAATTGAAGATAGTTCATCTTCCATATATTCAAGCGCTTCAGCTACCGCCCACAATTTCCAGCGAAGATTGCTAGTTGCGACCGAACCACATTTTGAGCGCATCGCTTATTTGATATTCCTGACATTATGACTTTACCTTTTAAATAAATATTAATCATATAATTATCTACGTATATGATCTAAGTCGAATTATTCTTTTAGTTAATATATCAAGCCGTATGTGAGTTATGTTATTATTATTTTGATGAAAAGGGAGAATTTGATCAGGAAATTTTCTTTGCGACACTAGCTGCTAAACAAGGTTGAGGCTGAGCAATTTAACGGACGGTGGTGAAATCTGCGTTTGTTTCCTGGTCGCGGCTTTAAGAACTAATCATCCGAAGATCTCATGATCAACTGGCCTACCTCAAGAAGGTTGGAGATGTTGCCGATAGGCAAAAAGAACCCTTGATGAGTGCATTATCGTCTCAATAAGATGGACGATCAGAATGCGGCTCGCGTTTTAGTTAAGACGAGAGAGTGGCTTAAGCGGGACCATGAGATGTAACAAGACCTGAAGAAATTAGCAAAGGTGTGCTGCGAGCCGGCAGGTATACAATCCGCCTCTGTCAATGAGCTCCGCGTCCTTTAAATAATGGTGCCTAACGAGTTGTTAAAATTTAAAATTAATTATTTATGAGTATCTTGACCAGTTTTATTGGAATTGATAAATATCAGGACCAACAAGTTCGTGATTTAACTGGTGCTCGCCGTGATGCAACGGCTCTCTGGGCGCTGTTTTCTGATACCGATCCTGCCCTGAAATCACAATTAATCATTGATAATAATGCGACGGTTGATCAAATTCGACAAGCGTTTGAAGCAACATTAGGAGCCGCAGGCGAGGATGATATCGTAATCCTTTCCTTTGCCGGTCATGGGACGCATGATCATCGTCTTGCCGCGCATGATACAGATCTCAACAGGTTGGAAGAAACGACAATTCCCATGAGCGAACTGGCGGATCGTTTCAAGAATTCAAAAGCAAAAGCTGTCCTTTGCATCCTTGACTGTTGTTTTAGCGGGGGCGCTCCGGCGAGAGTTTTGGAAGATAGTCCAACACCGCGCGATATTATCAATCCATTCACCCTCCTCGCTGGTAGAGGTAGAGTTTTAATCGCTGCTTCAGACATTCATGAAGTTTCATATGAAACTCCGGGGACAGGCCATGGGCTCCTCACCAAAGCATTGATTGATGTACTTCAAGAAGGTAACGGGATGCTCGATATTCAGTCTTCATTAGGGAGTGTGATGGATCGCGTGCGTGCGGAAGCTGCCCGCATTGGAGTAACTCAAACTCCTATTATGGTTGGACACGTTGAAGGCGGATTTAAACTGCCTGTTTTAAAAGCTGGAAAAAACTTCTTTGCCGCGTTTCCGGAAACCAAAGGAACTTATATCAGCAACGTTATTTCCGATTTACACATTTTTGGATTGCCGAGCGAATTACTATCAGCATGGTCCGCGTTGTTTAGCTCCGGACTCAACAATTTACAAATAAAAGCTGTTAATGAACATCGAGTTCTTGACGGCGAATCACTTTTAGTTATTGCTCCAACCAGTTCGGGAAAAACTTTTATTGGCGAGCTTGCCGCCGCTCGTGCTGTTATAGAGGGAAGAAAAGCTGTTTTTCTGATGCCGTACCGGGCACTTGTCAATGAAAAATATGATCAATTTGCACAGCTCTATGGCGAGCAACTCGGAATGCGAGTCGTCAGATGTAATGGGGATTATCTAGACCAAACTGCTGCCTTTGTGCGCGGTAAATATGATTTGGCATTATTGACTTACGAAATGTTTTTGAATATTACTTTGAGTAACCCCTCTATTCTTACTCAGATGGGACTTGTCGTAATAGACGAGGCTCAGTTTATAACAGATCCAAACAGAGGAATTAACGTTGAGCTGTTACTCACATTTTTAATTATGATGCGAGAACGCGGGGTCTCTCCACAAATTATTGCTCTTTCGGCTGTTATCGGAGGAGTGAATAATTTTGATGACTGGCTCGGCTGTTCCAAGTTGGTGACAACAGATCGTCCCGTTCCTTTAATTGAAGGTGTCCTGGATAGAAGAGGTGTTTTTCAATATTTGGATTCGGCCGGAAACGTGCAGTTAGAGCAAATGTTGGCACCTGGGCAAATATTGCAGCGAGGTAAAGCTCCAAGTGCGCAGGATGTGATTGTTCCGCTGGTTCAGAAACTGATCCAGCAAAATGAAAAAATTATTGTTTTCAGAAATCAAAAAGGCAAAGCTCAGGGGTGTGCAGCATATCTCGCCAAAGATTTAAATTTGCCTCCGGCAACTGACGTGATCGCGCAATTACCGAAGACGGATTTATCATCAACTTCAGCGGATTTGCGGCGGTGCTTGGAAGGCGGAACGGCATTTCATAATACAAATCTGACGCGTGAAGAAAAAGCCTTGGTTGAAGCAGCCTATCGTGATACAGAAGGCCCGGTGAAAGTTTTAGGGGCGACTACTACCGTGGCAGCAGGAATTAATACTCCGGCTTCTACAGTCATCCTAGCAGAGCAAGAATTTGTTGGTGACGCTGGAAGAGTTTTTACTGTTGCAGAATATAAAAACATGGCGGGACGCGCTGGAAGACTTGGCTTCAACGAGGAAGGCAAATCAATCATATATGCAGATACTGAATACCAAAGGCAACTATTATTTCAGCGTTATGTTCAGGGGAAAGCCGAACCCTTGAATTCTTCCTTTGATCCACAACATCTTGAAACTTGGATCGTTCGGCTTTTAGCACAGATTGAACAGATTCCTCGTAATGAGGTCTCACGGCTATTGAGTAATACTTTTGGCGGATATTTGTTAACAAGAAATAACCCAACCTGGCGCAATGAGATCGAGCTGAAGCTGGAAAAATTGTTGGCTAAAATGATTTCACTGGACCTAGTGGAACAGGAAGGTGACCGAATTCAATTAACACTGCTTGGGAGAGCATGCGGTCGCTCCTCCCTTTCATTTGATTCGGCGATGCGGCTTGTTGAATTATTGCGCCAACTGCCTCCTCATCAATTATCTGCAGTTAGTCTAATGGCTCTTGTCCAGGTTTTACCAGAGTCAGACGGAGGCTATACTCCAATGATGAAACGGGGACAGTCTGAATCAGTGCGTTCGCGTCAGGCTGCTGCTTATTATGGCAATGATATTGCACGTCTGCTCCAACGATTTGCCAAAGATGATCTAGACTGGTACGCCCGATGCAAGAGGGCGGCTATTTTATGGGACTGGATTGAGGGCACTCCGATAGATGTAATTGAACAACGCTATACAGCTAATCCGTTTCAGGGCCGGATCGGACACGGCGAGATTCGCAAATTTGCTGATAATACTAGATTTAACCTTCGGTCGGCTCATCAAATTGCTAATGTCATGTTCGTTGACGGCGCCCCTAATGAAACAGCAATAGAGGCACTGCTTAAACAACTGGAGGTTGGTATTCCAGAAAGAGCCTTAAAATTGTTGGAGTTGCCTGTTTCGCTAACTCGGGGTGAATATCTGGCTTTGTATCATAACGATTTCACTACAGCTGAAGATATTATGAAAATACCTGTTAAAAAGCTAGAACAGTTAATAGGGATCGATAATTCAGCAAAAATACTTAGAGCTACGAATTAAAATTAACCAGAATCAACTTAATCATCGCTCAATTTATGTTGAAACAATTATTTCAATATTACTCGGAGTATTTAAGGAAGTTGACGGCGTTTTGTTCGAGGTTCTCCCGCCCATGATCGTATCTCATAACCGTCTTCGGATCTTTGTGCCCAGTCATCATCTGCACCTGCCGGTAGGATAAACCCTGATCCAAAGCTTTGGTAATCGCCGTGCGACGCAGATCGTGCGGCGAGAGTTTGCCTATTGCGGAGTATTCTCCCCATTTTCTGACAATATTAAACACCATCATTCGAGAAAGCGGTTTGTCGAAAACGAGCGTCCGGTAATTGGTGATCGGCTGGAAAATGTGACTCTCCAGATGATTGCTTTTCAGAGTCTGACGACGATCTCGATCAAATCTGAGATATTCGTCTATCGACGTTTTGACATCAACGGGTAACGGCAGCGTGCGTTCCCTTCCGCCCTTAACTTTAAATTTTAATGTCCAACGGCCGTGACTCCATTTGATTGATGAATTTTTGAGCGAGGAGACTTCGCTGACCCGCAGACTGGTGTGCAGCATTAGCAGCAATAAAGCATAATCTCTAGCTCCAACTGTTTTCCGCCGATCCGGGCCGGAAAGCAGATAGCCCACTTCCTTCATGGTCAAAGCCCGTCCGCTCAAACTCTCATTTAAAGCAGGCGGCGGAACCAGCTTGGTCAAAGCCGGGTTAAAGCTGACAATGCCGGCAATCTTCAGGTAATCAAAGAGCGAGCGAATCACCGAGAGTTTAAAAGTGACGGTGGCCGGGCTTTTCTTGTTAGCTGTCAGATGATCGCGCCAGTGCTGGACATCGGAGACGGTAATCTCAACCGGATGCTTGCCGTCAAAAAACTTGAAAAATTCCGTTCCGACGCGGCGATAAGCGCGGCGGGTTTCAGCCGAAACTGAACGCTCATAAAACGGAGTGATCACGCGGTTGTCAAACTTTTCGAATGCTAAAGCTCCAACCGGCGGAGTTCGGATCAGTCCTGCTTCAATTATCTGATTACGCATTTAAAATCTCCAACATTAAGAAAGAAAAATCAAACTAATTTGAAATGAACCTACAAATAACCGCAAAATCACCTCAAAGCCTTACTATTACAGCTTCATTTTTGTCTTTTGGTAATGAAAAGTCAAACAACCATTTTACATAATCATAATTACCTAAAATGCCATAGCGAAAGGAGAGATGCCTTACAACTGAATTTCAGTGGAATCAAATTTTGATCATTTATCGAGGCGAAGCTAAATCTGGAGGGATCTTACATTCCTGAATAAGCCCAGTGGACACAACGAATACGTCAAATTACAATTTTTCCTCAGCACTTTAGTTTCAAGTATTTGTTAATGAAATAAGCCTTAAAACTCCTCTGTGCCACATTCTTGTGCCACATCTTATAATGCCAATTTTCAAATTCTACGGGACAATATTGACTATAAAATGCCGATTATTATTAAGTTTTAAAAATAAAAAAGCCGAAAAAACTTCGGCAAATGATGTGAAATTGTGGCAAATGATTGGGTGAAATGCTGATATTCACCCAACTTCGGCAAATGATGTGAAGTTTTTCAGAGATGTGAAAGGTAGACTTAAGCTCAATCTATTGAGATATTTGGCGCGACTTTTTAATGACTAATTAAAAACCGAACTTCGGCAAATGATCTGACGACGTACAGCAGCAAAGGGAAATTTACTGCCAACCTTCTCTCTTGTTTTATTAATTCAAGTTTTGCGGTTTTACAATGTCAACAATTACATTTTGAAGGATTTCTTATAAGGGTTTATCGCGCGGTCCCTCCCGCCAGTCCAAAAGGTCATCAGAATTGCCCTTGCCGGAGAGCATCTTTCTTCCCGCCTGAAAATGCTCCCCTCCTCTCTGCGACACAAGGAATTAGGGTCTCAGTCCCGCCGGCAAATCATTGATCCCATTTGTAAGCCTCTTTTGAGCCCAACCCTGCAGCAAGCCTTTGTATTCATCAAAATTCTTGGCTCGATCTATCAACTCAAACAATTGATTGTGGACTTCATTCGAGACCGACCCGGGACCTCCGTGACGTCCCGCAGGATTGATGAATTCAACCTCTTTTGTTTTGCTGCGCAGATCCCAGATTTGTTCGGCTGACACACCCCACTCTCTAAACTTGGGAGCGCGCGAAACCGGCAGCCATTCGTGGAATCCGCCTGGTGAGCGCAATCGAGCTTCGACCGCCGTGCGCAGACTTTTATCGCTCCAGAGATGCTTCATCTCAGATTTTGAAAGCGAATTAAACCATTTAGCAAACGCGCCGTCCTTGACTCCCGGAACTGTAATTGCCCGAAGATTCGACGCGGTGATAGGTCTGGTCGGCAACACCGGGCGCGTCGGGCGCGCCGCCATTCCCGGCGGGCGGGTGATTCCCGAAGGTCGACCCACTTGCGGGCGAACTGGAATCGTTGCCAGCTGCGGACTTCGTCCTTTCAGCAAATTTAACATTTCCTCGAATTGAGCTTTCGGAAATTTGATGCGAAGCCCTTTTAGTTCCTCCATGTAATGCTTAATATCTTTTGATCCCTTGTTGCCGAGATAAGCCAGCGCTCCGTCAACTCCGGCCAGAGAAATCGCGCCTGCCAAATGTTGTCCCGCCCGGTCGAGATCGGCTTCGGTTTTGGCATGGACTGCTCCTTTCCCAAACTCATAGAGATTTTTTGCCACCTCAATCGAATCCTTGCCAAGTCCGATCGCAGCGCCAATGGCGAGGACGGCGTCGGCCGCTTCGCCAACTCCAAAGTAATGAGACCCGGCATACAATACCGCTCCGCCCGCAATTAATTTTAAGTTGTCAGGAGTGAGCAGCTTTCCGACCTCCCGCTGCAGTTCCGGCCGCAGATGCTGAACTGAGCGTTTGATTGATTCCTCGACTTTCCGCTCAGGCGACCTTTTCTCTACCTGGTTGCCGGCTGGCGCGACTTGCGGCGGAGTTCGAGCCGGGGCGTGCATTTGCTGCGGTCGATTGTGATTGCTCTGCTGAACGCGATTAAAAGCATTGCCCTGCTGCGCGAAGAGATGGTTCAGATTGGCCTGCGTGTGATTTTGAATCCCGGTTCGCCCCGCAATGTTATTAACCGCGGAACTGGGGGCCGGTGGCGGCGGCGCGGGAAGCGGACCGACAAAAGGGGCCCGCGGCGGGTTCGATCCGCCATCTGGCGGATCAGCGGGGGATGGGTTCGGGGCGGCCGCCGGAGAATCAACTACTCCGTAAACGAGCGGCATCGGACCGACGAAACCGGGGTATGGGCGCGGCGCTTCATGCCAGGTCGCACTCGGCGCGGGCGGAGGCGGTTCCGGCTTGACCACCGCCGGAGCCTTTTCCGTCTGTTGCTGAGTAAACGGATTTTTTAATGCCGCCGCCGCTGGATTGAGACTCGGAAACTCGTAAGGAATAATAAATGGCGGCGGATCGGGAAAGCTCGGAAAGGGCGAACCAAAGCCGCTCGAAAAGGGCGCAGCGAAAGGAGTTGAAGCCAGCGGGTTAGAGATGCCGCCATAGTTTCTCAGCTGCGGCTGATTGACATTATTGCCCGAATTGTTAATTCCGCTGAGCGGAGAAAGATACAATGGCTGCTGCAAACTATCGAACGCTCGATTTTGAGCCGCTTGCCAAGCCCGGACGTCGGCAATATTGTCAAAATGCGAGTAGGGATCGAAACTCTTATCGAGAAAATGCTGGTCGAGAAAAGGCTGTAAATAAGGATTGGAACCAATGGGTGCGCTCATTACTAAAAACTCCCCCAAAAATATATTATTAACTGATTATCTGCAGGAGTTGGCAAAAGTTTCCTCTCGGAAGATGTTAAACTTTCTTATTCTTTAGGCTCGTCTGGCGCCGAATTTCAAATTACCGCGAGATTAAGCCGATTATTTGAGCTTGATCTGTCAATTTGAGCTTGATCTAAATGGAACAAGCGTCAACTGGGCGTGACACTTCAAGCTGGAGCGCTCGCCGGAGGAGCGTTTTTATTGTATGGAAAGGCGCCGAGAAATTTGAGCGGCGAATCGGTGCGGGTCTCACCCTGATAATGACAATCCACCAAGAGAACCGCGGTGTTGGCTTGAATAATTCCAAACTGAGCGGCTGCCGCAGCCATTTGCGAGAGATACGAAGAGGAATAAGAAAACGGAGCGAACAATTCTGCGAGCGCCGTTTCGCCTTGATCGCTAAAATCCGCTTCCTGATAATCGTGATCGTAATAGCCAAAACCGATATCGTGGGCAAATCGGTTTAGCGGCTGTTTGACGGCATCCTCATCCTCACCGATATGCTCCTCGAAATACCGGTCAAAAGCGTCGCGCGAGGGGAAATTGCCAGTCCAAATCGAAACGAAACCCGCGCGTTCGGATAAATTGGCTAATGTCGCTTCTTCCGGCATCAATTGTTAGCTCATTCCTGAAATTTTTTAGATTATCTTTGATATTATGCCGCAGTTTTAAGTCAAAGGAAAACATTTTTTGGGTTATTCTATCCGTGTCTTCTAAACCTAATGTTCCAGCATCTCGCAGATTTCATATTTCCGGTGGGCAGAAAAGACTCTCTGTCAAGCCTCTATTTGGGCTCTGTCAGATTATCAATGGTTAAATCGGAAGATATTCCGGGTTGAAACTCAGAATGTAATATAACCTGTTTTTAAGTGTTGTCAGATTAGTTTGAGTGGCTGTAAATTGTCAAGCTTTTTAAGTTCCCAGTTGGTAAAAAATTGTTGGAATTAAGACTTTCCTCTTGGCAGGATTGATCGTTTTTAGTTTTGATAGATTATGCGAATCAAGGGTTGAAAAAATCTCCGTTGCAAATAAAAGAATTATTGTTTTAATAAATTTTGTCATTCACAACTAGGGCTGCAAATAGTTGATTTTACTGATTAGATTTCAACCCTTGATTCGCAATGGAAATTATTGCTTGGGCGAAATGATATGCCGGCATTTTAATTAGGAGTGCATTCAAGCTACGGTTAGCTAATAGTCGCTGTTGAACTCTAGCAAGGATTGCGGGATTGGGATATTGCTGAACGTAAATGACGAATTGACGTCGGTTAGCCAAAAAGATGTTAGTGCTTAAGAGCTGGTAAAAGGCTAGTTTTTATCTAACAAACCACTGGTGTCAACCAACAAATGCCGCTTTCGACCCGATACTGTCATGCCGCCATCATCACCGTGAATGCCGCCGCGTTCGGTTGCTTTGATTTAAGGGCTGTCAATAAATGAGGCACTTGGTTCAGCTTTGCATCCCAGCTTTCTTCGCACGATCTCTCGCAATGCATCATTAATGCGTTCCCATAACCCTGAAATGCATCATTCTCGCCAATAATAATAAACCGTTTTCCAATTTGGGAGGTCGTCCGGCAATAGTCGCTAGGCACATCCGGCACGCAGATTATAAAAGATGGGGTTGAGAATTTCGCGGATGTTAATTGTTCGCGGTCTGCCGCCGGCTTTAGCACTTAGCGTTAACTCTGGCAATTGATTCCATTCTTGATTGATTAAATCACTCGAATAAATTCTTCGTTTCATTTAAGTAGTTCGCCAAAAAGAGCGAATGGCTAATATATTACTGATTTGAGATACATAACTACTTGGAATAGTTAGACATCTCTTCTTTCCCGACTAGGCGATTGGTCGGTCTGTTCAGTTTATGATATGTTGCGAGTATCGCCACCCAAATGCCAAATGATTATCCTATTTATAATCCTCTGTCGGGTTCTGCTGTTTGGCGGGTGAGAAACGTTTGGAAATTGTTTTTGCGGGCTGGTTTTAAGTCACTTGAGAGAGTGTGAAGCTCCAATTCCGATTAACCTTATGAGCATCAAATTTGGAACTTCCGGCTGGCGCGGAATTATTGCCGATGATTTTACGTTTGCGAATTCAAAAGCGGTCACACGCGCCATTTGCCGTTATTTGCAGACCACGAATTTTAAAGACGCACCCGTTATCATCGGCTATGATACGAGATTTCTCGGCGAGCGATTCGCCGCCCTGGCCGCTCGCGAGATTGCCGCTGAGGGTTTGCGTCCGCTGTTGTGCGACAGTTTCACGCCGACGCCGACCGTCGCGCACGCGATTCGCTCCCGCCAAGCGGCAGGCGGCATCATTTTCACGGCGTCTCACAATCCGCCCGAATACAACGGAATGAAATTTTCAACCAGCGATGGCGCTCCGGCTCCGCCTGAAGTAACCAAAGCAATTGAAAATTTCCTCGCATCCGAGAAAAATGATAAGAAAACTGCTGATACGGCCGATGAAGCAAGCGACGACAAAATCGAAAAGTTTGATCCGCGTTCAGCCTATCTCAAAGAATTAGAATCCAAAATTCGCTTTGATGTAATCGCCAGCGCCCAGGGGTCTTATGGATATGACCCGCTCTGGGGGACAGGGCGCGGCTATCTCGACGAAATTCTGCGCCGTCATGGTCTGACGGTTGAAACTCTGCACGACTGTCGCGATCCGCTCTTTGGCGGCAGCGGCCCCGACCCGACTGGCAAAAACCGGCTCGATGAATTGCGCGAAGCAGTAGTAAATAATAAATATTCGCTCGGATTGGCGACCGACGGCGATGCGGATCGGTTCGGGATCGTTGACGCGGACGGCACATTGATTTCGGCGAATCGGATCATCGCGCTGCTTTTTGATTATCTGGCGGAATCACGCGGCTGGACGGACGGAGCCGCGCGTTCGGTGGCGACCTCGCATCTGATTGACCGAATCGCAAAAGAGCGCGGACTGCCAGTTTACGAAACGCCGGTCGGTTTCAAATACATCGGTGAATATATCATCAGAGATAAAATCATTCTCGGAGGCGAAGAATCAGCCGGTTTGTCAATCAAAGATCATGTGCCGGAAAAAGACGGCATTCTCGCCTGTCTGCTGGCGGCTGAGGCGGTAGCGGCGCGCGGCGCATCCATCGGCGAACAACTTGAATCTTTATATAAACGCGTTGGCCGGCTTGAAACTGATCGCACTGATGTCAGACTGGATGCGGACAAAAAAACTAAAATTTCCGAAAAATTAAAACTCGATGCTAAAAAAATCGGTGGTCGCCGCGTTGAAGAAATCAACCGCCTGGATGGGGTAAAACTCATTTTCGGTGGTGACGCATGGCTGCTTCTCCGCCTTTCCGGAACCGAACCGCTCGTGCGGATTTACGCTGAAGCGGAAACCAAAAAAGAAGTCAAATCTCTGCTCTCAGATGGGCGCAAATATTTGCTTGAATAGAAATTTTTCCGCCGATTATTCGCCGGAACTTGGTTCGCCCACTTCCTGAAGCTGCGCAGTCGGCATCATTGCGCCGATAACAATTCGCACTTCGTGAGTCATGTTGTCGTCTGAAAGCTCGATTTGGTTTGACAAAATGGCTTTGCCGTCAACCTCAACCTGTGTTGCGCCGCTTGAAATTCCGTCCGGATTTTCAACCTTGATTTTGTAAACCGCCGTTTTGTGGCGATAGATAATTTCAAATTCCTTCCAGCCGGACGGCACGCACGGCTCGATTGAGAGCATCTCGCCGCGCTTTTTCAATCCGAGAATGTTTTCGAGCCCGGCGCGGTAAAACCAACCCGCCGCGCCCGTGTACCAAGTCCAGCCGCCGCGACCGACGTGCTGCGGGTTGGAATAAACGTCAGCCGCGATAACATA
Source organism: Pyrinomonadales bacterium (assembly GCA_038212235.1). Classification (GTDB taxonomy): domain Bacteria; phylum Acidobacteriota; class Blastocatellia; order Pyrinomonadales; family Pyrinomonadaceae; genus JBBQUS01. The sequence continues at coordinate 24,317 of JBBQUS010000052.1, read as the reverse complement.
CGGCTCGGTTTTGTAGGTTTCGAGCGCGGCGGCGGAAAGCGTGTGATTAATCGGGTTAATCATCGAAAAAATCTCGTGCGCTTTCTCTCCGTCGCCAAGCGTTGCAAAGGCGATGATCGTCCAGACGGCGGCGTGCGTGTACTGCCCGCCATTTTCACGAAGCCCGGGCGGATAACCTTTGATATAACCGGGTTGAAGACTGCCTTGGTCAAACGGGGGCGTTAAGAGAAGCGCGAGTTTTTCGACGGGTTTGATTAATTCTTTATCAACCGAACCCATGGCCTGTTGCGAGCGCGACTTTTCGCCGCCGGCAATCACGCTCCAGCTTTGCGCGATTGAATCAATTCGACTTTCATCCGATTTCTTTGAGCCGAGCGGCGTTCCGTCGTCAAAAAACGCCCGCAAATACCAATCGCCGTCCCAACAGTTTTGCTCGATATTTTCAAGCAAAAGTTTAGCGTGAGCGAGATACTTGACGGCGCGTTTTTTATCATTTCGCGCCTGGCAGACTTTGGCGAATTCTTTCAAAGTTTGCGCCAGAAACCAGCCGAGCCAGACGCTTTCGCCCTTGCCTTCGCCGCCGACGCGGTTCAAACCGTCGCTCCAGTCGCCAGTCCCGATTAAGGGCAGCCCGTGCGCGCCGATTTTCAGACTTTTTTCAAGCGCGCGGACACAGTGTTCGTAAATGCTCGCCTGTTCGTCCGAAATATTCGGCCGCAAATACGCTTCCTTCTCGCCGTTCGCCAAAATCGGCGCGTCGAGAAACGACACTATTTCATCAAAAATCCCTGAGTCCGCCGTTTTCTCAGCATAAAAACAGGCGACATAAACGAGCCAGATTAGATTGTCGGAGATAAGCGTTCTGACTCCGGCATTCGACGGTTCGTGCCACCAGTGCTGAACGTCGCCTTCTTTGAATTGATGCCGGGCAGCGTGGAGAATATGCGCCCGCGTCAAATCCGGGCGCGAGTAAACGAGCGCCATTGCGTCCTGAAGCTGGTCGCGGAAACCGAAAGCGCCGCTTGATTGATAAAACGCCGTTCGCGCCCAGAAACGACAGGCGAGGGCCTGATAAAGTATCCACCGATTAAACATCAAATCAAACGATTCATCCGGCGTTTTAACTTCAATCGCGCCGAGCGTTTCGCGCCAGAACTCCGACACCCGTTCGAATTCTGCTGCGACTGTTGGTTCGGAACGAAACCGCGAAATTGTCTGACGCGCCGATTCAAGTGAATCTTCCTCGCCGAACAGAAAAACGATTTCGCCTGTTTCCCCCGGCTCAATTTCAATGAAGTTTTGCAGAGCGATGCAGGGATCAAGTCCGGCTCCGGTTGTGCCGGAAAGATTTGTCCTGAGCATTGCGGCGGGACGCGCCAGAGCGCCGTTGCGCCCGATAAATTCGCGTCGGTCGCAGGTGTGAAAAGACACTTCCCGGCTCGAAGCGGCAAAAGCCACGCGGTTGGCGAAATCGCTGTGATACGGATTTCTGGCCAGAATCGCCCCCGTTGTTTCATCAATTTCGGTGATGATGAACGGCGCGGACTGCGCCCGATTGACGCCCAAAACCAATTCGGCGTAATAAGTTGCCGACAGACGGCGCGTTCGCCTGGTCGTGTTTGTGAGCTTCAGCCTGGTTATTTTGACGTTTGCGTCAACCGGCGCGAAGACGAGCATTTCCTGACTGATGCCGTGACTCGAGTGTTCGTATTTGGTAAATCCGCTGCCGTGCGTGATCGTATAGGCGGAATCTTCGCGAATCGGCAGGGCGGTCGGTGTCCAGAAACTCCCGGTTTCTTCGTCGCGCAGAAAAACCGCTTCGGGCGGCGGATTGCTCGCCGCATCGTTTGACCAGCCGGTCAGACGATTTTCGTGACTGTTGTTAGACCAAGTGACGCCCGCGCCGGTTTCAGTCGTCAAAAAACCGAAGCCGGTTTCATTAGCGATGACGTTTGTCCACGGGGCGGGCGTTGATTGGTCTTTTTCGAGCTTGATAAAATATTCGCTGCCGTCGTTCTTAAAACCGCCGAATTGATTGGCGAATTTGAGTTCCGGCGCGATTTCATCGGGCGCGTCATAATGACGCGAGGCTGAATGAGGAATGAAAAGCGGAGGCAGCTGCGCTTCTTTAATATTTCGTGCGAGTTCTTCGTCAAGCGTCCCGCGCTCGGTCACAAAAGTCGCCCGCGCCGCCGTGTGCAGCGTGATACGGTCGGCATCCGGGATTAAATCGGCGCGGCGCAAAAAGATGCCGCCGGGTTGGTCGAGCTGGCTCTGCATTCCGCTCGAACGAATCATCGCCTGCAAATCTTCGTTGAAAGATTGTTCGTAGCTTGGCGGCTGGTCGTTTAAAATCAGCAGATCGAAGAGCAGTTTCTTGCCGTGCAGAAAAGCGTGGCCGCGCAGAATCTGGCGGATCGTCAAGCGGGCGTCTTTGTCTTCGCTGACGCGCAGAATCATCAGCGGCAAATCGCCGCCGATGCCGTATTTCCACAAATCCGGCTGCTTTCCCTGGTTAAGTTTTAAGATTCGCTGGCGCGGCCGCAGCGTCTGATTGGCATAAATCAAATGCCCGGCCAATTGCTGAAACAGGTTGGCCTCGTCGGACGAAACGCCGAGATGCCGCAGTTCGACCTGCGAGCGCGTCCAGGCGAGACTGGCAGCGCGTTCAAAAGCGTGCGCCTCACGATATTTGTCGGCGACGGCGAGAGCTTTTTCACGCGAATCCGCAACCACCGTCGAAACGACGAACGCCGCCGATTCGCCCGGCTCAATCAACACGCGGACACGCAGACTGAAAATCGGATCAAGCGTCACGCCGACGGTTCCCGAGAGCGGCTCGTCGGAATTAATCGCCGCCGGGTTCTGCACGTTTCGGCTGCGACCTAGAAATGCCGGTCGGTCGGTTTCGAAGTTGATTTCACCGATTATTTTTTCCGGCCCGGCGATAACCTGCGCCGCCCAGCTCTCCGCGTCTTCGGGAGAGCGCCGGCGACGATGTGCGAGCAGGGTTTGCTGCGCGGCGACATATTCGGTTTCGACAAACATTCGGCTAAATGCCGGATGCGACTCTTCGGCGGCTTGTTCGTTGAGGACAATTTCAGCATAACTCGTAATTTCGATTTCGCGCGGGCGGCTTGATTCATTGGTAACCGTCAAGCGGCGCAGTTCCGCATCGTCTTCGGTCGCCACGACGATTTCAGTCTGCGTCCAGATTCCGGCGTCGCGCCGCCGGAAATCGGCCTTACTTTCGGTAAAAACCGCTTCGTAATCTTGCGGCTCGCGCAAAGTTGGCTGAAAACCGCTCGACCAGACGGCTCCGCTCTTGACATCGCGCAGATAGAAAAATTGTCCGAATGAATCGAGCGCCGAATCTTCGCGCCAGCGCGTCACCGAATTCTTTCCGCAGCGCGAAAAACCGCTGCCGGCGGACGTTACCAGCACGGTGTAATTACCGTTTGACAAGAGGCAAATCGGCGGGGCGGTTTGATGCGGCGAATCGAAGCGTCGCGGAATCGGCGGAACGAGGGCGCGCGCGCTCATTTGCCGCTCATGAGTTAACGACTCGGCGTCGGGCTTATTCCTGATTTCCTCGCTCAGTTTCGGAACCTGCTCCTGAAGCAGCATCTCGGCGGATTCGATCAGCGGGTTGAGATGAAAGCGTTTCTGCATGATATTTTCATGCAGAAAATTATCGAGCGCGACGAAAATCATTCCCTGATGGTGGGACATATAAGATTCGACGCGGGCGGAAACGGCTTTGGGCGGCAGACGATCTTTAGTGTAATCCTCCGCTTCAAAGAAACCGCAGCGGGCAAACATTCCTTCGTTCGCCAGACGGCGCAGATTCTCCACCGCTTCCTGCGGCGCAAACGGGAGCGCGAGCGCGGTCGCGTACGGAGCGACGACCAGATCATCCGCCAGCCCGCGCTTTAACCCCAAACCCGGCACTCCAAACGGGCCGTACTGGTAATTTAACTGCAAATCACGGGCGTTGTAAGCCGATTCGGACACGCCCCACGCGATTTTGTTTTCCGCGCCGTATTGAATCTGCCGGCGGACGACAGCGCGATAAGTTTCATCAAGCAGGGTGCGCTCGTAATTTCGCATGACGAGGAGGGGCATCAGATATTCAAACATTGTTCCCGACCAGGAGACGAGCGCGCGGTCGCCGTCCGTCTGGACTAGACTGCGCCCCAATCGAAACCAGTGTTCCTGCTCGACATCACCCGTGGCGATGGCGATAAAACTCGCCAGTCGAGCCTCGGACGCAAGCAAATCGTAAAAAGAGGCGTCGCGCGTATTTTCGACCGGGCGAAAGCCGATTGATAATACCTTTTTCTCGGTATCGTAAAGAAAAGCGAAATCCGTTTCGTCGCACAGACGGCGGCAAAATCCGGCGATGCTTTCGCAGCGCGCGCGAAAATTCAAGCGCGCCGTTTCGATTTGCCCGGAGTCTTGCGAGGCCGCGTCGGGCGCAATATGGCTTTCCACATCGCGGATGAGATTTTTTGCCAGTCTGATGAGCGCCGTCGTCCAAAAGTTTAAGTCCGCCAAATCTGCCGATTGACTGCTGAACTCGGCTAAAACCTTCTCCATCGCTTCGCCGCGCGTTTCGATAAAGCTGAACAGCGCGTTCCAGTCGCTCAGATTTTTGGGCAAAGCTTGGCTGAGCTGATTTTCGAGCTGGGCAATAATAATTTTGAGGTTGCCAAATCGGGTCGGTTCGGTTTTCAGCTTTCCTTTTTCGATGCTCCCAATTTCTAATTTCAGACAGCCGAGCGCGTCGAGAAATCCCTGCCGCGTACGCTCGCCGAAAAGCGGAGCGTCAATTAATTCCAGACAGCCTTCGGCAACGGCGATCAAATGCGCGGCGAGATTGCCGCTGTCCACGGTCGAAACGTATTGCGGGACGAGCGGCTCTAACGTGAGCGTGTCATACCAATTGTAAAAATGCCCGCGAAAACGTATCAAACGAGCGAGCGTCGAACAGGTCAGTTCGATGCGCTCAATGGTTTCAAGCGTTCCAGTATAGCCGAAATCAAGAGCCGAAAGAGTGGAGAGCAAAAGCAAACCAATGTTTGTCGGCGACGTGCGATGCGCGATGACATCGGCCGGATCCTGCTGAAAATTGTCGGGCGGCAGCCAGTGTTCGCTTTCGCTGACGAACATTTCAAAATATCGCCACGTTCGCCGCGCCGCCACGCGCAGCCATTCAATGTCTTTTTCGCTGATTTCGCTTTTCGATTCGCTTTCGATTCGCGGCCGGCTCAGGCGGAAAGCAATAATGGGCGCGCTTGCCCACAAAAGTAAAAACGGGGCGGCGAGAAATAAATTCGCCGGGTAGGAGATCACGAGCAGCAGAAAAACCACGAGCGCGGTGAGTGGCGAAGCCGCCATAAACGAAAAATAACCGCTCAAACTGCTTTGTCGGCTCGAATATTCAGTCTGCGCGGCCGTTTCCCATTCGAGCAGATGTTTGCCCGAAATTGTCTGGCGATACAGCACCCGGCAAATCGCGTCAAGGGAAAGCGCGGCTTCGTGCGCCAGAAAAGCGACGCGATAAAACATTCGCACGCAAATCCTTTTGATATCGTCCCAGAGATTAAAAAGATTGACCAAGAGACTTGCCGAAACATCATTTTTCACCGCCGGAGCCCGCGCCGTCGCTAAATGCAGATAGAGCGGCGCAGTCAAAATAGCAAGCGCGAAAATCACGTCGGCGAGCGGCGCAATAATCGGCAGGACCCAAGCCGCAACGAGCCACAAAACGAGCGCGGGCGCAACCAGCGAACGGCGCAGATTATCTAAAATTTTCCAGCGCGCAATGAGCGGCAGATTGTTGCGTGCGACGCGCGCGTCCGCATTCACGACAAACGGCAAAAGCCACCCGCCGATTTGCCAGTCGCCCCGCGTCCAGCGGTGATTGCGTTTGGCGTAAGAGGCGTAATTTGAAGGATAATCGTCGTAAAGCGCGATATCCGTCAAAAGCGCGACGCGGGCATAAAGCCCTTCGAAAAGATCGTGGCTGAGCAGTTTATTTTCGGGAATCCGGCGGTCGAGAGCGGCTTCAAATGCGTCCACGTCATACAAACCTTTGCCGACGTAGCTGCCTTCGCCAAACAAATCCTGATACACGTCCGAAACGGCGTTCGTGTACGGGTCAATTCCTTTGCCGGCGGAAAAGATTCTGGAGAAAGCAGTCTGCAGACTGCTCGTCAAACTGATTTCAATGCGCGGCTGCAAAATCGCGAAACCTTCTCTGACGCGCCCGGTCTGCGCGTCGTAAACCGGGCGATTCAAGGGATGCTCGATGGTTCCGATAAGTTTTCGCGCCGTGTCGCGCGGCATCTGCGTATCGGCGTCCAGAGTGATGACGTAGCGAATCGTTTTGAAAAATTCCAAATTGACAAAATCTTCCAAAACAAAATTCGTCTCAGTGTTTCCCCGCAGCAGCAGATTAAATTCGTGCAAATTGCCGCGTTTGCGCTCCGGACAAATCCATTTAATTTCGCTCGCATTCGGCGTTCGGCGGCGGGTGAAAAAGAAAAAGCGCGGTTCCGCTGCGGGCGCATTGTATTTACGATTGAGTTCGGCAATTAACTCTTGCGCCGCTTCGCGCAGGACACTGTCCGAAGGCAGCGTTTCGACCTCCGCATCCTCCAGATCACCGAGCAGGGCGAAATAAAGTTCGCGGTCGCGGTTAGCGAGAAAATATACTTCGAGATTGTTGCAAAGCTGCGCAATCATCGTTTCATTCATCAGCAAAGTCGGAACGACGACAAAGGCGCGCGCCCTTTCGGGGATGCCGTTTTTCAAATCCATCTTCGGCAACAGGCGCGGTTTGAGGACTGCGTTGACCACCCGGTTGACGATGCTGACGGCTAACTCACTCGCCGGAATAACGGCCAAAAGTGCGGTGAAAATTATTCCCCAGGCGTGAACGCCGGGTGTTTGCCAGACGTTCGAAACGATCAGGCTCACAAAGATAACGGTCAGACCGACGATTGCGGTTAAAAAAAATGCGGTCGGATGGCGATGCAGCAATCGTTCGAGGCGCAGGCGCGAAGTCAGTGGATAAGCGACCGAGCGTTCGAGTTCTGCCAAGCCCATTTCCGTACTTAGATAGAATCCGACGTGCCGCTTTCTCGCGTCGCTTGAATCGCTGGCAGCAGCGAAACCGACGGCGCGCCGGGCGATTTCCAATTCGTCACCGCCGGTCGCTTTGGCAACGCGTTCGATTTGCCGCCGATAATCGTTGCGGGTGGCAAAATCCATTTGGGCGTAGGCCTGCGCCGGATCTTCTTCGCGCAAAAACCGGTCAACCAGGCTGACGCTCTCGAAAAAATCTCGCCAGTCGAGCGTCGAAAGCAGCCGCATACTCGTGATGATATTGGCAACCGAAACCTGCGCGGCGGCTTGACGATTGTGTTCGAGATGCGCGAGCTGTTCAAGCGTGATTCCTTCGGGACGCAGCCGGCGTTCCATTTTCTCGAGGGCAAAGCCGACAAATTCATCGCCTTCGCGCAAACGCGCGGCGAGCCGGACGAGAAAAGCGCGGGAAAATTTCGCCGTTAGACGGCCGCCGTCAAAACTTTCGGAGAGCAGCTCGAGATTTTCGCCGGAAAATTCTTTGGCGGAAGCGGAAAGGCCGGCGAACCGGTCGGCGAGTTGATCAGCGGCGGAGCGGTCAATTCGAGCATGCCAAATTCTGACGGCGAAGCGGCGCAGATTTTCGATCAGAGCTAACCTCAAGGAAATCGGAAACGCCCAGATTTCACCAATCGAGAGCGGAGCGGATTGCTGATAAGCTTCGACAAAGGCCGGGAGCGTAGCCGCATCGAGATATTGATCAGTATGTGCGACAACCTCAAAGGCAAGCTGATAAATACGCGGAAACCCTGTGAACGCCCCGCCTTCAAGTTTCGGCAGTTCACGGTAATATTTACGAGGTAAATCCTGCCGAATTTCACGCAGTTGTTCTTCTACAATGTGAAAATTATCAACCAGCCATTCAGCTGAAGGCGTGAGCGGTTCTTTTCGCACTGTCTCCGTCAAAGCCCGGTAAACTTTGATCAATTGATTTTTATTGTCTTCGAGCCGCGCCAGCAAACTGTAACCGTTTTTTTTGGACGCCGGAGCGAGCCGGTGCGAAGCGGCAAGCTGCGCCGCCAGCTCCAGCAGACGCTCGCGACTAAGGAGTTCCCCTTCGACCGGCAGTTCGTCTTCAGCCGTCAGGCTCCGATGAGAGTCATCGCCTGCGCCGAATTTCAAGAAATCAAACATTTTTTAGATTTGCAATGTTCGCTTCTCACGCACGATTTCAACCGTGCAGTGAGCGCGGGCGACAATTGCCGTCGAAACGCTGCCGAGCAGAAAATTTTCAGACGGATTTTCAGCGTCGTTCGCGCCGAGAAAAATGCAGTCCGCGCCCCATTCCTCAGCCGCCGCGACCAAAATTTCTTTCGGATTCCCTTCTTCGATTAATTCGGTCACTGACAGCTCGCTGAGTTCGAGCTGTTTCCGCGCTTCCGCGACCGATGCCTGCAGCTGCTCCGAGTTTTCGTGTGATTTTTCCGGAACCACCACGAGCCGCGCTTCACTTCCCATAATCCACATCCGCCGCGCCACTGCCGCGACCGCCGCCCGCGCCGCGCCGGTCCCGTCGAATCCGATTAGAAGGCGGCTCGGCGACCCTTTCTTCCACGTCTCACCGCGCGCGACGCGCACCGAGCACGCGGCTTCGTTGACGATTTTCTGCGAAATCGAACCCATTCCGCGCTGTTTGTTGCCAGCCTTGCCATGCGCTCCGACAATGATTAAATCCGCGTCCCATGCTCCGGCTTGACGAATTATTTCCCGCGCCGGTGAATTTTGCAAAGTCAAAGTCCGCATCGTCCATTCGGGAAAAAACGACTTCAAATTTTCCGCAGCCAGCGCGAGCATTTTAGACTGCTCGTCTTCGATTTCAGATTGTTGATTTGTTTTTTCATCCCTGGCCGTTTGCACGGCGACTGAATTTGAAGAGACCGTTTGTTCACCAACATTTTTATCAGCGGCCGACGGCGGCAGAGGAACCCAATTTTCTTTAATATAAACCGTCATGGCGTCGGCGCGACGCGGCAGACCGGCGCGTGGCAGTTCGCCCACCGCTTCATCGGAACTTGGCGAACCGTCGTAAGCAATAAGAATTTTCATTAATTCTTTCATATAACTCACTCCGTTAGTGTCATTTTTACTCGGACTCAACCGAATTATACACAAACTAGATAAAATCTTAATATGACCTTATTGAAAAGCACCACTAACAGCTATTTTTGAGTGGGCTTTGGATGGATTCTTAAAGATGAAATTGCTCGCAAAAAGGCGAAAGCCGAACAAATTTTTCCGGGCGGAGCTTAATAGAACCCAGAGCAGATTGGGGTACTTTCGCAAAATCAAGGGTTTTAGATGCCCGCCTCCGCCCAGGTTGGAACTGGTTCTAGCCACGGAAATCCACTAATAACATCTTCTTTTACTTCAATAAATGGTACTATTAAGCTTAAATCATCAAGGAAGCAAAAATAATTATGGCACAGGTAAAAGTTTACGGGGCGGACTGGTGTTCGATGACTAAAGATTCGCGCCAACTGCTCGACGAGTTAAAAGTTGACTACGATTACACAGACATCGAACAGGATGCGTCAGCAGCCCAATGGGTGAGAGCGCACAACGACGGCAAAGAACGCAAACCGACCATTGACATCGCCGGACAAGTGCTGAGCGAGCCGTCCGATGCCGAACTTAAACAGGCCTTGAAAGATAAGAAAATCATCGCCTAATCAAGGGCGCTTTATAATTAAGCTAAACGCCTGAGCAACTGGGAGCATAAATGCATCTACTCGACAAAAAACCAGTTTCTCCTGATAAAAGCCCGCGCCTGGAGCAAGGGCTGAAAATACCAATAAACAAATCTGCTCATGCTTAGGAGCAAATAACCCTCAAAAAATTGACGCTCACAGATTGGTGGTAAGTCATGCAGCGCGAATTTTTTTAGAGGTCGCGTTCGGCCGTCTTTTGAGCGCCAACGACCTTGTTCTAATCGCCGTCTGGCCGAGAACGCCCGGATTAATTGATTACGCCCCGAACACCGGGCGCTAGTCGGAGCAGCAATCTGTCTCTCTTTGATTTGTAGCGTGTTGCGGGGAACGCTTTCAGGTTCGATGATTCCGTTTGTCTTGCGCCGTTTCGGACTCGACCAGGCGACTTCCTCAGCGCCGTTTGTCGCAACTTTAGTGGATGTCACTGGTCTGGTAATTTATTTTACCATTGCGTCAATCGTCATGCGCGGGACGCTTTTGTAAAATCGTTCAAATCAGCAAAATTGCGCCGCCGGCTCGCAAATATTACTGGTTGATCTTTGATTCGATTCGCCGATCAGGAATCAGCCACATTAACGCCACTAAAATGTAGAGACCTGCAGAAATCCATTGGTTGAGAAACGCTAAGGGAATCGCCGCCAGATAAATCAGCGGCGAAATCTTGCCTTTAATGTCACTGCCGACCGCGACTTTGAGCTTTGAATCACTTCCCTGCGCGGCAATAATCATTTGTTGCAAAATATTGTAAGCGACTCCGCAGGCAAGCAGGACAGCGCCGTAAACCGCTGTCGGCAGCGAGGCGAAATGATTTTCTCCCATCCAGCCGGTAGTAAACGGAACCAGCGAAAGCCAGAACAAAAGATGCGTATTTGCCCACAAAATCCCTCCGTTGATTCGGTCGGTGGCTTGAAGCAAATGATGATGGTTATTCCAGTAAATTCCAAGATAGATAAAACTCAAAATATACGTCAGAAAAACCGGAATCAGCGGACTCAGAGCTTCCAGATCGGTTCCATGCGGAATTTTCAGCTCAAAGCTGAAAATTGTAATCAGGATAGCAATGACACCGTCGCTGAATGCTTCAAGACGTCCTTTTTTCACTAAGTTCTTCCTTTAGCAAGGCCGCCAGACGCATTCAGTCGTACCAGCGGCGCTAACTTTTTTGGGTAAGATTTGTCGTTTCAAATTTCTAATCGTGATAACGTTTTTCTCCGGCAGCAATTTCAACATTCAAACGATTTTGCGACGGCGGCAAAGGGCAGGTCGCGTAAGGTGTAAACGAACAAGGCGGATTAAAAGCTTTGTTAAAATCTAAAACCACTTCACCGTTAACCGGCTGTTCGGCATACAAGAACCGTCCGGCTTGATAAGTTGTTGTTTTGCTGGTCAAATCCCGAAAAATAATGAATAGCTGATTTTCCTCGACGACGGGTTCGAGTTTGAACTCCTGACCGTTTAATTTAAAAACAAGCAGCCCCGGACTCGTCATTTTGTAACTGCCGCCAAGAACATTTGGAATTTCAACTTCTTTCGGTTTTTCGTAAGGAATGAGACGCGCTGTAAGACGCAGTTTTTCATCTGCCGGATACCAGTGAAGACCTTTGAAGGCTTTTAGTTGAGGGCTGTTTCTATCTTTGACGCGAATAGCAAACCGCGCTTCGCGTTTGATCAGCGTCAAGCTCACGGCGCCAAACTCAACCTGCGTCGGCTTTGAATCATCATCTGCTTTAAGTTCAATAGCGCTGACCGACTGGGCGGAGGAAATCGCTGAGACTCCTTCGTTAACCCGCAAAGTAGCGACCTTTTGCTTAAATTCGATCACACCAATCTGGCCTGGCGCGGAACCGGCGGGCAGTTCAACATCAAAAACCGGCCCAACACCAACCGTGTTGTCGCCCTCTTTGAGCCAGAACAAGCCGCTCAGCGCCAGCCAGCCATCAGCGCTTTTCAGTTCTGCTTCCCGGTTTTCGCGCCACTTTGCAATTTCAGTTTGATAACTATTTTGTGTTTGTGCCGCCGCGTTAAAACTTAAAAAAAGCAAGAGAAAAAACAGTCCCGGAATTATTTGAAATTTGTTCATTACATTCTGTTAGTCCGGGCTTTAGTATAGCAAATATCTCAAACACCAAAATATGACATTTGAGAAAGCTCATCAAAGCAGGATCAACAGAATATTCGACTGAAATTCGTTTTATTAAAGCCGAACTAAAGGGCACTTGCCGAATCCGAGTTATTTACTTTTTCAAACTGCGTAATTTCTTTTGCTTTAATAAATGATTTTTACAATGGCGCCGAACTTAGCATCCGTTCAAGGGACAAAAGCCGATGGAATCGGAATATCTCCGAGAGATCCAAAGTTTTGAATTAATATTCCCTGAGTCGAACGCTGAATAAACCAGTTCCCTCCGTTCGGTCGGAAAACACCGATATCAGCCTTGCCGTCTCCGTCATAATCACCCGCTGCCGGAATATCTTCGCTCGACCCGAATGGCACTCCGTAAAAACTCGAATCTTCGCTTCTGAGTACATACCAGGTGCCGCTGCCCGGCCGCCAAACGGCAATGTCCGTCTTACCGTCGCCGGTGTAATCGGCGGGAACCGGTTTATCCGTGCTGATTCCAAAGCTCGCGACATCAAAGCCTAGCGTTGAACGAATAATGAACCATGAACCTGTCGAGGGACGAAACACTGCCACATCCGATTTGCCATCGCCATCATAATCGGCATTCACGGGAATATCGCCCGAGAATCCAAATTGTGTGATTTGGAATCCGCCCGAAGATTTATTGACATACCAAGTGCCATCCAACGGGCGAAAAACAGTAATATCGGCTAAACCGTCACCATCGAAATCGCCGGGCGCAGGTATGTCTGTGGAGATGCCGAAGGGAGTGGAGTAAAAAGTTAAGTTAGAGCTTCTCAAAACAAACCATTGTCCGGTTGACGGCCTAAAAACAGCGACGTCGGTTTTACCGTCGCCGTCATAATCGGCGGGAACGGGTAGGTCGCTGTTCAGTCCAAACTGAACGGCTCTCACGCTATTGTCGAGACTTTGCTGATACCACCACGCTCCGGTTGAGGGACGGAAGATTGAAAGGTCTGCCTTGCCGTCGCCATCAAAATCGAATCGAACAGGTGTGGTTTGAAGCGTAAAATAATATACGGCTCCCTGACCGCTAGGGGCGGTTAAGGTTTTTTCCGCTGCGCCGACCACTAAATTACCGAAACTCAGAGCAATGCTCCCGCCGAAACGATCACCGTTTAATGGGTCGGTTGGGTTAAGTTTTTGCTGCTGCGTCCAGGTGCTTCCGCTTCGCGTGAAAATGTAGGCTGAACCGGCTTCTCCTCCAGCCACCGTCGCATCTCCGCGCGCCCCGACGGCAACGACGTTGTTGCTGACGCCGACCGACCAACCAAAGCGGTCAAATGCCGCGCCGTCCGAGGCGACGAGTTTGCCTTGCGATTGCCAGTTTGCGCCGTTGAATTCATAGACATACGCGGCACCGATAGCCACCTGTCCGGGAACCGTCGTGTCCTCGGTTGCTCCGCCAACCAGTGTGTTGCCTTCAAGGGCGACCGAGCTGCCAAATCCATCACCGTTCGATCCGTCCGGGATGGTAATCTTCTGCTGAAGGCCATACGTCGCGGTTCCAGTTTCAACAAACACGTAAACTGCGCCCGCGCTGGTAAACGGCGTGTCGTCGCCGGAGGCGCCAATGGCGAGCCGATTTCCACTGAACGCGAGCGAATCGCCAAAATGGTCGCCGAGCACGACGTCGAGCGACGGCGAGAGCCTTTGCGTTTGAGCCCAGACGGTTCCCGTTCGTAAATACATGTAAACAGCTCCCGCTTCGGAATTACCGGGCAGATCGGCGTGATTAGCACCGACGGCAATTTCATTTCCGGTAACGGCAACGGCGCTGCCAAACTGATCGTCAGCCGTTCCGTCATTGGCGGTAATCTTCTGCTGCTGCGTCCAGGTTGTGCCGCTGCGAACAAAAACATAGGCGGCGCCGCCATTTGACAAAGGCGCGTCGGCGTTAAATGCGCCAACGACGATTGTGTTTTCACCAATCGACACTGAATAGCCGAACTTATCGGCAAGCGCGCCGTCGCTCGCCAGCAATTTTGCCTGCTGCGTCCAAACACCTCCGCTCAAAACATACACAAATGCCGCACCCGCCTGATTAGCGGTCGTGCTGTCATACCGTGCTCCGACAACCATCGTGTTGCCGCTGATAGCCACGGCGTTACCAAATTGCGCTCCGACGTTTCGCGGAATACTGGTAATTTTCTGCCTTTGCTGCCAGCCTGCCATCACCGGCAGAGTCAACCCGAGCAGAACCAAAATGATTGGAAACGACGTCGTAATTACCTTTTGAAATTTGTTTAAAAAATTATTCACTGTTTCTCCCTGTAAATTTGGTCAAATCTTTTTTCCAGCTTTTCCGCGAAAGCCGATTTCGGTGTTGCTTATTACGCGCAGGTCGGCGAGAAAACAGCTCAAAAAATATCAACCCTATCTAAATCATAAGTTTCAGATAGGGCACAAAACTTGCCTGATGTTCAAACAAGTTGTTCAAAAGCAGCTTATTCGCTTCTAGTTTTTTCAATACACCCGGTTTAGGTGGCGGTAGATTTAAAAAATCGTCAGTCGCAAAAATCAAGTTGTCAATTTTCCGACAGTTAATCTCATTCAATTATCGAACGTTGATTTTTCCCTTTAAGAATCAGAACAATTCTGCTGATCAGCGCCGCCGCTTTTTGATTAAATCTGCCTTAAATTTCTCAATAAACATCCCACAAATAATTTCACGCTTTAAATTAAGAAATAAAAAGATGAAAAACTTAACAACTATTTTAGCCCTCGGGCTCTTGATTTCATTCGGTTTGGCTTGCAGTTTTTCGGCTGGTAAAACAGGTGTTGTCAGCATCGAATCCGCCGCACTTGCCAAAGACAGCGGCGGTAAACCGGGTGACACAGTGACTAATTTCACTCCGGCGGACAAAATTCAATATTTTGTCGTGACGTTAAATGAGGGAAAAACCGGAACGCGCGTCAAAGGCGTTTTTACGGTTGTCAATGCGGACGGAGTGACCGATCAGAAGATGGCTGAAACAGAAGTCGTGACTGCGGATGGCGATCAGACCAAAGCAAGTTTCCACATTTCCTTGCCATCAGAATTTCCCGTCGGAGAATACAAGGCTGACTTTTTCCTCAATGATAAGCTGGCCAAAACCATCAATTACAAAGTTCAGTAAAAAGCTGATCTAATCTTTTAAGTCCCGAAAAAGCTTAAATTTTTCAAACCAGTAGTATGAAAATTAAATTAACGCTCTTCGCCTGGCTTGTTCTCGCGTTCGGTTCAGCATCCTTGGCTCAATCAAACGATGAAGCCGTATATATTGGCAAATGGTCAAACGGGCGTGGTTTTGAGCTGACGCTGACTAAGCGGACTCTCAAACTAGGAGCCGCCAGTAAAATGCTCAGATTCGTTGACATCACTAAAGTCTCGGACGGCAGCACGTTTTACCTGCAGGTTTTTAATCCTGGAAAGCTCAATTATTTTTCCAGTTTTGCTGTCGTGACGGTTGATTGGGAATCAAAACCAGCCAAAATGCGAGTGGTGTTTTATCGAACCCTCAGAGATTTATTTGACAGCGAAAACGTGCAGTGCTCCGAAAGCTTTTATCTGGAGGACGTAGAGTCAAAATTTAATCAAACCTAAAAATTAAAGAAGTTTATAAAAAAAGTTTTAACATCCTTGCACTTTACAACACTTTTGGCTTGCTTGCGACCGACACAGGACTTTCTCCGATGCAGATAATCGCCGGTGGTTGCTGATTTTATTGATTACTGAAAATTATAAATTGACAATATTCATATCGTTGATGTTATATTATTGTCAGGTTTAGATAACAAATTCTAAAACCTCGCTCAAGGCGGTTTAGGTAATCGGAGCTAAGATTTTTGGTAAATTTACCTTTCAAAATTATCGTAAGCATTATTATCGCGCCCAAAGCGCGAAAGGGATGATGTTTGTGATTCAAATGATTTAAAGAAAACACAAGGTCGTCATCCGGTCAGGAAAGGCGACCTTTTAGTTTTTAGAGCGCGGGAAAATGTCTTAGGAGCGAACCACGAACAATCCGGACAGCAATCATAAATATGAAGAAATCATCAGTCGAAACGGATCCTAGTTATATGCGCGGAGCGCAGATTTTGTGCGAATCCCTACTGCGCGAAAACGTTGATGTAATTTTTGGTTATCCGGGCGGCGCGGTGCTGCATATTTACGACGAATTAAAATGTTTTGAAGGGCGCCTGCGCCACATTCTCTGTCGCCACGAACAAGGCGCGGTGCATATGGCCGAAGGTTATGCGCTGGCCACCGGAAAGACGGGCGTCGCGCTGGCGACATCGGGGCCGGGCGCGACCAATACCGTTACCGGCATTGCTAACGCTTTTATGGATTCGACTCCGCTCGTGGTCATCACGGGACAGGTTCCGCGTCCGATGATGGGAACAATGGCTTTTCAGGAAATTGATATCGCCGGAATCACTCGCCCCTGCACGAAGTACAGCTATGTCGTCAAAGAAGCCGGTGAGCTGGCCGAAATTGTCCAGGAAGCTTTTTATATTGCTCGCTCCGGGCGCCCCGGTCCGGTTTTAATAGATATTCCAAAAGATGTCACGGCAGAATTTGCTCACTTTAATTATCCTTCAGCAGTAAAAAATCTCGAGTTGTTTGAAACCATCCCTGCAAACGACAATGATATTTCAAACGCTCTGGCAAAAATGTTTGAGGCCAAACAGCCCGTTTTTTATGTCGGCGGCGGAGTTACGCGCTCGTCCGCGACCGAAGAGTTAATGCGCCTGGCGGAACGGCTTAATCTGCCGGTAACAACGACTTTGATGGGGCTTGGCGCATTTCCGGCGCGGCATCCGAACAGTCTCGGAATGCTCGGGATGCACGGAAATTTCGCGGCCAATTCGGCGATTTCAGACGCTGATTTGATTGTCGCCGTAGGTGTTCGGTTTGACGACCGCGTAACCGGAAACATCAACAAGTTTGCCCCTCAAGCCGAAATTATTCACATAGACGTTGATAGCGCGAGCGTCCGTCAAAATATCAAAATTCATTATCCGATTACGGGCGATGCTAAAAATGTTCTCGCGCAGATGCTCGGCAAACTTGAAGATATAGACTCGCAAAGTAAGCCTGACGTTGAGGATTGGTGGAATCAAATCCGCGCTTGGCAAAAAGATTTTCCGCTCCGCTACGAATATTCTGAGAACGTGATCAAACCGCAATTTCTCTGCCAGGAACTGGCGCGTTTGACCTCTAACGATGCGATTATCTCAACCGATGTCGGCCAGCATCAAATGTGGCTCGCGCAGTATTACGGATTTCGGCGGATGCGGCAGTCTTTGACATCGGGCGGGCTGGGAACAATGGGTTTTGGGCTCCCGGCCGCGCTCGGGGCGCAAATCGCCTTTCCAGATCAGCAGGTTGTAGCGTTTGTCGGCGACGGCGGCTTTCAGATGACGTCGCAGGAACTGGCGACGGCGGTTCAGTACCGAACCAACCTGAAAATTATTGTCATGAACAACAACAACCTTGGCATGGTGCGGCAATGGCAGGAAATCTTTTACGACAAAAACTACTCGGAAGTTGACCTCAGCGGAAGCCCCGATTTTGTCAAACTTGCCGAAGCCTACGGAGCTCGAGGACTTCGCGCCCGCCACCCTGCCGAACTCGAAGATGTGCTGGCAGAAGGGTTAAACAGCTCCGGTGTGGTCGTAATGGATATTTGCGTCGAACCGGAGGAGTGCGTTTTTCCGATGATTCCGCCGGGAGCCGGTCTTAAGGAGATGCAGCTGCAATGAAGCAAACCATCTCGATCCTGCTCAGCAACCGTTTTAACGACGCTGAAAGAATTATCGGATTATTTTCCGCCACCGGCTACAAAATCGAGAAGATGTTTTTGACCGAAGGCGACGGCGAAAATCTCTCAAAACTGATTGTGGTAACCGATCCGCAGGATAAAAATGTCGTCAACTTTCTGGCGCGATTGCGCCAACAAGTCAGAGTATCATCGGTCGAGGTTGCCGAAGGCGACGGACTGGCAAATGAACAAGCGAAATTTATGGTTTAGCGCCATGCGTAAACTATTCTCAGAATCAACAGAATCATGTGAGGAGAAGATTTTAACAAATGAAAGTTTTTTATGACGCGGACGCCGATTTGAATTTATTGAAAAATAAACAGATTGCCGTCATCGGCTACGGAAGTCAGGGGCACGCCCACGCCAACAATTTGAAAGATTCCGGTCTCAATGTGGTGGTTGGTTTGCGCGATGACAGCAAATCACGCGAAAAGGCCATTGATGCCGGCCTGGAAGTTTTACGAACGCAAGACGCCGTCGGAGCCTCAGATGTCGTGATGATGCTGGTTCCCGATGAAGTCGCGCCCTTTATTTTTCGAGAAGAAGTCGCGCCGTTTCTGCGCCCTCAAAGCTATCTCGCCTTTGCTCACGGTTTCGGCGTTCATTTCGGAAAAATTGTGCCCGATCAAAACACTAACGTTTTTCTAGTCGCGCCAAAAGGGCCCGGTCATCTGGTCAGGCACGAATACATGCAGGAGCGCGGCGTTCCCTGCCTCTTAGCCGTTCACCAGAATGTCAGCGGCGACACCAATGAGGTTGGAATGGCTTATGCTTCGGCGATTGGCGGCGGACGCGCCGGAATTATTGAAACTACTTTCAGAGAAGAAACGGAAACTGATCTGTTCGGCGAACAAGCAGTTTTGTGCGGCGGAGTGACGGCGCTGATTCAGGCCGGTTTTGAAACTTTGACCGAAGCCGGTTACTCGCCGGAAATGGCTTATTTTGAATGTCTGCATGAAATGAAGCTGATTGTTGATTTGCTCTACGAAGGCGGCATCGGAAATATGCGTTATTCCGTCTCAAACACTGCTGAATACGGCGATTTGACGCGCGGCAGCCGAATTGTTAACTCGGCCACCAAAACCGAGATGAAAAAGATTTTAGGCGAAATCCAGAGCGGCGAATTTGCCGATGAATGGATGCGTGAATGCGAAAGCGGTAAACCTGTTTTCAAGAAGCTGGAAGCTGACGGCGCCAGTCATTCAATCGAGGAAGTCGGAGCGCGTCTGCGGGCGATGATGCCCTGGCTGTCGCAAAACCGTCTGGTCAACACTGCTAAAAATTAGACGAGCAAAAATAAGGGAGAGACAAATGAATTTTTACGATTTAAACGAGCTGAAAAATGACGAAGTCAGTTCATCCTATCTGCGAAAAGTCGTCAGCGGCGATTCATTAACGGTTGCCAAAGTCGAAGCCAAAGAAGGCGAAACAACTCAAACCCATTCGCACGACACCGAAGAGGTAATTTTTGTCTTAACGGGCAGTTGGCTGTTCCATCTGCCAGACGGCGATGTCGTGCTCAACGATAATCAAATGCTCTGCATTCCCTCCGGCGTCGAGCATTCGTCTGAAGTTTTGGAAGACGTTATCGCGCTTGATATCTGCTCGAAAAATCGCCCCGACTGGCTTTCCGGCCAGGACAAATTTCTGCATCGCAACCCGGAACAATTTCTCTGGGCAGTTTAAGCCAAAACTAATTTCAAATAATCATTTCAAAAACTCTTAGTCGCAAACAGCGCGGCGTGCGGAGAAGTTTTTTGATTTGGAAGTGAACAAAAAGTTTATGTCATTTGAAAACATCAAGTGGATTTGGAAAAACGGTGAAATCGTTCCCTGGGCTGAGGCTACAGTGCACGTTTCAGCCCACGGGCTGCATTACGGGAGCGGGGTTTTTGAAGGAATTCGCTGCTATGAAACACCATTCGGGCCATCTGTTTTCAGATTAACAGAACACCTCGAACGCTTTTATCAATCCGCTGCAGTTTATAATTTTAAGATTCCTTATTCGCTTGAAGAACTGACGAGTGCGGTTGACGAGCTGATTACTTTGAATGAATTTAAAAGCTGCTACGTCCGTCCGATCTGTTATCTGGGCAGCGCGAGTCTGGGTGTTTTTCCAGGCAAATGTCCGGTTGAGGTGGCAATCATGGCCTGGAACTGGTCGGCGTATCTCGGCGCCGAAGGACTCGAACGCGGCGTTCGAATCACTGTTTCACCTTGGCGCAAATTTCATTCGAGCATGATGCCGACTACCGCGAAAGCCTGCGGTCAGTATTTAAATTCGATGCTGGCTGTCAGCGACGCTTTTGAGCGCGGCTATGACGAAGCTCTCCTGCTCGATATGGATGGCCGTTTGGCGGAAGGCTCGGGTGAAAATCTCTTTGTCATCAAAGGCGGAAAAGTTGTCACCAATAATGCTTCCGATTCTATTTTGCTGGGAATTACACGCGATGCCGCGATTGAAATAGCCCGCGAACTGGAATTTGAAGTCGAAACAAAATCCCTCGAGCTGGCTGATTTGCTGACCGCCGATGAAGCGTTTTTTACCGGGACAGCCGCTGAGATTACACCGATCCGGGAGATTGACAATCAAATCATCGGCGCAGGCAGACGCGGCCCAATCACGGAAAAAATTCAGCAGACTTTTTTCGCAGCCACTGCCGGACGCGATTTGCGCTTTTCGAAATGGCTGCATCCGGTCAATCAAACTGTTGCGGCGTGATTGAAATTTGCCGCGCGCAGTGATAAAAATCAATGTCATCAGATATTTTCAAAGCAACTTTAGAGCTTAAGCGCGGCAATTCAAAATCATTTTTTCAAGCCGAAAAAATGAAGATACGAATAACGACAAAGAAATCATTAATTTAAATCAAATTCACAAAGCCGCTGCGAGAATCGCGCCCTACATTCGC
The DNA here is from genome assembly GCA_038212235.1 of Pyrinomonadales bacterium. GTDB lineage: Bacteria > Acidobacteriota > Blastocatellia > Pyrinomonadales > Pyrinomonadaceae > JBBQUS01. The sequence continues at coordinate 3,595 of JBBQUS010000052.1, read as the reverse complement.
CCCACTCCGACTGTTTTCAGCAATATTATCAGCGAGCGTTTCAGTGCGAATTTTTATCTAAAACTGGAAATGCTGCAGGAAACCGGCGCGTTTAAAGTTCGCGGAGCATTTAACAAAATGCTGACGCTCAGCGAAGCGGAGAAAAAGAGCGGTATTGTCGCGGTCAGCGCCGGCAATCACGCGCAAGCAGTCGCCTTCGCGGCGAAAACTTTGGGATATCAAGCTTTGATTTTGATGCCCGAATATACTTCGCAAAACTATCTCTGCGAAACCAGACGTTACGGAGCCGAAATTCAATTATTCCCTACTCTGGCTGACGCTTTTATCAGCGCAAAAGACTATGAACTTGCGGGGCGCACTTACATTCATCCATTTGACGACCCGCTCGTGATTGCCGGACAGGGAACAATCGGGCTTGAGATTTTGGCGGACGTGCCGCAAGTCACCGATGTTATTGTCAGTATCGGCGGCGGCGGTCTGGCAGGCGGAATTGCCGCCGCAGTCAAGGCTTTGAAACCGGAAGTAAAAATTTGGGGGGTGGAAACAAAGGGCGCTGAAAGTATGGCCAAGGCGCTCGCAGCAAACCAGATAGTTGAGCTTTCGCAAATAACTTCGATTGCCAAAACACTCGGCGCGCCCGCTGTCGGGCAACTCACTTTTTCGCTGGCGCGCAAATATCTTTCGTCAGTGACTGTCGTTGACGACGACGAAGCGGTTAAAGAACTATTTTTCCTGCTTGACCGCGCCAAAATTTTGACTGAACCGGCTGCTTCCTGCACGCTCGCCGCGGCCGAACGGCTGCGCGAAAATTTTACTCAATCCAGTCACGTCGTCCTGGTTTTGTGCGGCGGCAATGTTGGGCTGGACGATTTGTTTCACTTACAAATGAAACGGGGAATTTCTGAATTAACTGTTAACTAAGTTTTAAAAAGATGGGCAACAACTACAAAAGCAAAGTAGTGACAAGCGGGATTGAACGCTCTCCGAATCGCGCCATGCTGCGCGCCACTGGATTTCAGGACGAAGATTTTGAGAAGCCGATTGTCGGCGTCGCCAGCGCGTACAGCACGATTACTCCGTGCAATATGGGACTCAAAACAATCGCCGAGCGCGCTTGCGCCGGGTTAAGCGAGGCCGGAACGATGCCGCAGCTTTTTGGCACGATTACCATTAGCGACGGGATTTCGATGGGAACCGAAGGCATGAAATATTCGCTTGTCTCGCGCGAAGTAATCGCCGATTCAATCGAAACCGTTTGTCAGGGGCAAAGTTTTGACGGAGTTTTGACAATCGGCGGCTGCGACAAGAATATGCCCGGCGCAATGATCGCAATCGGGCGAATGGATATTCCTTCAATTTTTGTTTACGGCGGCACAATCAAAGCCGGACATCTCAACGGACGGGATTTGACCATTGTCAGCGCGTTCGAAGCCGTCGGCCAATACGCTGCAAAGAAAATCAGCGAAGCCGAGCTGCTCGAAGTCGAACGTCGAGCCTGCCCAGGTGCTGGCGCCTGCGGCGGAATGTACACGGCCAACACAATGTCATCGGCCATCGAAGCGATGGGACTGAGCTTGCCCTTCTCTTCAACAATGGCTGCCGAAGACGGCGAAAAGAGCGAAAGCGCCAGCCAATCTGCGTTTGTTTTAGCCGAAGCAATTCGCAGCAACCTGACGGCGCGGAAAATCCTCACCCGCGACGCTTTTGAGAACGCGATTGCCGTCGTCATGGCAACCGGCGGCTCAACCAATGCAGTACTGCATTTGCTGGCGATTGCCCACGCTGCGCAGGTTCCTCTGGCGCTCGATGATTTCGAGCGTATTCGCCGCAAAATTCCGGTTTTATGTGATCTCAAACCTTCAGGCAAATACGTCGTTACTGATTTACACAAAGCCGGCGGGATTCCGAGCATCATGAAAATCTTGCTCGAGCATAAGGCTTTGCACGGGCACGCTTTGACAATCACCGGAGAAACAATCGAGGAATCGCTTGAAAACATCTCAGCCCTGCCAAACGCCAATCAGGACGTTGTTCACGGTTGGGAACAACCGCTCTATTCGGAAGGGCATCTCGCGATTTTACGCGGAAATCTCGCGCTGGAGGGAGCAGTTGCCAAAATTACCGGGGTGAAAAACCTGCGTTTTACGGGCGAAGCTAAAATTTTTGAAAACGAAGAAGACTGTCTTAAATCAATATTAGTAAAAATTAGACCGGGCGATGTCATTGTGATTCGCAACGAAGGGCCAAAGGGCGGCCCCGGAATGCGCGAAATGCTGGCCGTTACTTCGGCCATTATCGGACTGGGTTTGGGCGACTCGGTGGCGCTTATTACTGACGGCAGATTTTCCGGCGGAACCTACGGGCTGGTGGTCGGCCATGTCGCGCCGGAAGCGGCGGCCGGCGGCAATATCGCGCTTTTGCAGGACGGCGACCTGATTACGATTGATGCTGAAAATGGATTGCTCGAGGTAAAACTTTCAGACGAAGAATTAGCCGAACGCCGTAAAAGTTGGCAGCCGCCTGTTGCCCAATATAAATTCGGCGTTTTGTCCAAATACACTAAACTCGTTTCTTCAAGCAGCTACGGCGCTGTCACTGATCTCGAAAACTAAAATTTAAACTGCGAAAAATCGCGAAAAATGGAGAGCAAACATCTTGTCCGTTCTCCGCACCGATAAACCGGCTGGTTTATCAAGCCGATCCGTGAGGCTCAGATATCCGCTCTCCATGATTTCTTTCTTTAAAATTTCAAGATTTTCGCTTATTGTTTTTGTCAACTATTATCGTTGATTGTTTCCCGATCAAATCCTTTCGGCGAACGATGACAATATTCTATGAAACTTTTAATTTTAGTGCAAAGCGGCTCACAGGCCGGACAGAAGATAGAATTTGAAACAGGTTCATTTGTTATCGGACGCGGTGAAGACTGCCGTTTGAGATTTGATTTAAACGAGCGGCTGGTTTCCAAACATCACGCAGTCATCGAACTCAAACCGGATGGTTTTTATTTGACTGATTCAAACAGCACCAACGGAACTTTTCTTAACGGCGCGCGAATTTCGCAGGCCAAAGTAAATTCAAATGATGTCATTCAGTTTGGTCAGGGCGGCCCTCAAATCGCCGTGACCGTTGAGCAGACTGTTACTCACCCGCAAGTTGCAGCGCCCGGTTTTTCTAATCAAGCCGCCAATTTAAATCAATCAACCGCTCATCGTAATCAAGATAATGCGGTTGCTTCAAATCAGGAACAAACGCCGGATGACTGGACGGAAAAACGCGGTCAGACTTCGAGCCTCGGTCAATCTTTTGCTAATCTCGGATTGTATAATCCCGAGCAGAATCCGCCCCGTGCGGCAGTCAGCCATAACAAATACATCGCGGCGGCGGTTATAGTTGTAGCCGTCATTTTTCTGGCATTGCTGGTGACGGCTTTGACCGTTTTGCAGCTTGGTTTTGTGGCTTCGTTTATTGCCGCCTTTGTCGCATTTATCCCGGCCGCAATTTATCTTCTGCCCCTCTTGTGGCTCGACCGTTATGATCCTGAACCTCCGCTCTCACTGGCGCTGGCATTTGCCTGGGGGGCGCTGGTCGCGGT
>JBBQUS010000051.1:0-38537 GCA_038212235.1 Pyrinomonadales bacterium | reverse complement strand
CAAATATGGATTGCCATTTGCACATATTTAATGGTAGCAATTGTCAAAAGAGAACTGAAAATAGAGAAAAGTTTATATGAGATTCTCCAAATAATTTCAGTTTCGGTAGTTGATAAAATCCAATTAAATCAACTACTTAATGGAGGAGAGTCAAAAAGATCGGCGGAGTTGCTATCTAAACAAATAATTCCATTGAACTTATAACCGGACACTAATGGCATCATGATTGGAAAGAATTTGCCGCTCTCATCCGTCAAAACCGGCGCGGTGTTGTTGTAGTGGTCGTCCGCCCGGAGGTTGTTCCCAGCAATTTGACCGGAATGGTTTGACGCTTGTTGTCGCGGAGAATTTCGACCTGGACGGTATCGCCGATTTTGCGTTTGTCCAGCACGCGGTACAAATCATCCAGATTATTAAGCGCTTCGCCGTCAATGTTGACTATGATGTCTCCGTAGGAATTTTGTCCCGTGCCTCTGATCCCGGCTTGACCGGCTGAACCGCTCGGCAGCACTGCGTCCACATACAAACCTGTTTCGGTCGGCAGCTGAAAACCGCGCTGCCGTAATTGCTCGACTCCAAGACCGTTAATACCCATGTTCGGGCGGCGAACTTCACCGTATTGAATCAACTGCGGCACAACGCGGCGCGCGATGCTGATCGGAACGGCGAAACCGACTCCGACCGAACCACCCGCCGGGCTTAAAATTTGCGAATTAATCCCGATCATCCGTCCGTGTGAATCGAGCAGAGGGCCGCCGGAATTGCCGGGATTGATCGAAGCGTCGGTCTGAATCGCTCCTTCAATCGGACGACCTTCCGGTGCTCCGGGCTGCGGACGCGAACGGATTGGTCGCTGTAAACCGGAAATCACACCGGTTGTCAACGTTCGGTCCAAACCAAACGGATTGCCAATTGCCAATACTTTTTGACCGACGTTTAATTTGTCCGAATCGCCAAACGGAACAACTGTCAGTGTTTCACGCGGGGCTTCGATTTTAATCACGGCGATGTCCGTGTCGGGATCTCCTCCGATCAATCGTGCCGGATAAACTTTTTCGCCGCCCAAGCTGACGGTCAGTTTTTCCGCGTCCTCAATCACATGAAAATTAGTGAGAATGCGACCTTCGGCATCAATCACCGAGCCTGAACCAGAACCGCGCCCTTCTTCAATTCCGCCAAAATAATCCTGGCGGTATGAGGTGGTAGTAATAAAAGCTACGCCGGGAGAAATTGTTCGATAAACCTCAATATTATTTTGCTCGTCCGAAACGTTTTGCGGCTCGGAAATACCGGTTGGCAGCTCAGCGGATAAATTAGAATTATCAGGATTTTCAGCTCTCGTTGTCGGCTGCAAGCGGCTGGCGAGTTGATTAAAACCGATTACGCTGATGACGGCAAAGCCCGCCGAAAGAATTGCAATTAATAAAATTTGTCGAAAAGATAATTGATAAACCGATTTCTGTGACATAAATCTTTTTGCTGAGGGTTTGATTAAGCATTCCTAAAATGCCTATCGAGAGAACATCTGCTGCGCGTTTGCTTCTTATTATGACGCTCGAATAACACTTGGCTATTCAGAAAAACTAATTTGTCAGTGCCGCATAACAAGTCACTGCATGAACTCCCATCAAGAGAAAATAAATACCAAGCGCGAGCGAGAGACCAATTTGCGTAATTCGCAGCGAAGACCAACGATAGAACACTAAAACAGCCAGGACACCAATAGCAATCTTGACAAATAAGAACAAGCCGCCGCCAAATGACAGAACGTTTGCCATCAGCCCGTTGCCCTCTTCCGCTAAACCGCTCTGCACCCAAATCAGGGTTAGCAGAGCATCCAGTAAATTCAAGCCGAACAATAAAACTGCTTTTAACAAAATGTTCATAAAATTCCTCATCCCGCTCGACAATTTTAGTCAAACAATTAAGCGTCACTTATTCTTTGCCCAGTTAGAAGACAAAAAACAATTTCGCGTTTGCTTTATCTGTATTACAAAAACAGTTTTAATTAATCGGTAATTTCAATACTTTCGAATATCTTTCAGCTGCATAAACAAAATACCTCACGAAGCAAATTTGCTTCGTGAGGTATTTTGTTTATTTAATTTTATAAAAGCTGTTTTTGTGCGGCTAAATAGCCTAAGATCAAAAATCAATGTGTGACGTTGGCGCTTTTAGTAATCTTGGCATTGCTTGGCGGAGAGCTTGGGCTTTTGTTTGAATTTGAGCTTTTGTTTGAATTGGAATTTTGATTCAAGTTACCACTCTGATTGGAGTTACCGGACTGCCCGGTTTTTTTTGCCACGCCGATTTTAGAGTCCTTGTTTTCTTTGTTTTTAACCTGCGCCGCTTTGACGCGATCGTTTCCTGATTCAGCTTTTTCGAGCGCAGCGTCGGCGCGCGTGTTTTCCGGGTCCAGCTCCAGAGATTTTTTCAGCTCTTTAATCGCCTCCGGATATTTAGCGAGTTTGATTAAAATATTGCCTAACTCGAGATGATATTCGCTGTCATCGGGGTTTAGTTTGACGGCTTGCTGCAAAACCTTCAGTGCTTTGTCATCCTGATTCATTTTGTTATAGGCGCGTCCTAGATTGAATTGCGCGGCGGCATCTTTAGGGTTTTTCGCCAGAAATTTTAGATATTCTTTAATAGCTGCGTTGTAAGATTTTTCAGCGCTTTCCTTGTTGTCAACCGCGTCGTAGGCGAGCGCCAGCTGAAACTGCGCCTCGGGCGCGTTGGAATCGAGTTTAACGGCTTGCTCAAAAGCTTTGACAGCTTTTTCATCTTCGTCCTGATCAAAAAACTTTTTGCCTTCTTCGAGAGCGGTGTTGGCGTCTGTATAAGCTGGAACTTCAGTGCTGCGAGCCGTTGGCGGTTGGGCTGCGCCTGATTGGTTAGTTGTGCTGGCGTTATTATTAGCGACAGTGCTGGCTGAATTAGCCGATGCATTGGCATTTCGGACGGACGATTTTGAATTATCGCCGCAAGCAGCCGCCAGCATTGTTAGTGCTAAAAAAGCAAATAATATAAATCTCATCATAACTTTAGATTTATTGTCGCTTAAATTGAGAGCGACGGACAAGTCCGCCGCTCGTAGAAATTAAAAATATAAGCTTTGCTTCGCCAGCCGCTCAGGCCGGATTCCAGTTCATCTCTTTACCGCCAAGCAGGTGAACATGCAGATGCGGCACCGATTGCTGGGCGTGTTTGCCCGTGTTGATAACGGTTCGGAAACCGTCTGCGCCAAAACCCTCCTGATTGGCAATCGCCGCGCATTTCCGCATCAAGTGGCCGATAATCGCTTCATGTTTCTCGTCCGCTTCCGCCAACGAAGCAAAATGCTCGCGCGGAACTACCAAGATGTGACGCGGAGCCTGCGGGCTGATGTCATTAAAAGCCACACAAACTTCGTCCTGATAAACTGGATTTGTCGGAATCTCGCCGGCAATAATTTTACAAAAAAGACAGCTCATAATCAGTTATCAGTTATCAGTTATCAGTCAACAGTTATTAATAAATTCGTCAACGCACATAAAACACAAATATTTCGGTAAACAAAAATTGCTAACTGTTGACTGTTGACTGTTGACTGTCCTTGATTCTTTCGATGTTAGCGCCGAGGCTTTTAAATTTGCGGACAATCGTTTCATATCCGCGATCAATATGATAAACGCGTTCAATGATAGTTTCGCCGGTTGCTGCCAGCGCGGCTAAAACAAGTGATGCCGAAGCTCGTAAATCCGACGCAAGAACCGGCGCGCCATGCAAACGGGTCGCGCCGCGCACCGTCGCCGTGTTGCCGGAAACCTCTATATTCGCACCCATTCGCAACATTTCGCCGACGTGCATAAAACGATTTTCAAAAATCGTTTCGACGATTTTACTTGAACCTTCGGCCTGCGTCATCAGCGCCATATATTGCGCCTGCATATCGGTCGGAAACATTGGATGCGGCCTTGTCGTCACATCTTTTCCGACCAGACCTTGCGGAGAACAGGTTACATGCAGAGTGGTTGGATTTAATTCTTCAATTAAAACTCCGGCTTCGCGCAATTTGCTCGTGACGGCTGGAAAATGCGCTGGCTGGCAGCCTGCAATCTCAACAGCACCGCGAGTAATCGCCGCCGCCACCATAAAAGTTCCGGTTTCAATGCGGTCAGGGATAATTGTGTGTTCAGCGCCGCCCAACTGCTCAACGCCTTCAATTTCGATTGTTTCAGTTCCCGCGCCTTTGATTCGGGCGCCCATTTTGTTGAGCAAATCGGCCAAATCTACGATTTCCGGCTCGAGGGCTGCGTTATGAATTGTCGTTTTGCCGCGAGCTAAAACAGCCGCCATCATAACGTTTTCGGTTCCCGTCACGGTGACGACTTCAAAATCAATGTCAGCGCCGACCAGCCGCCCGCCCGCCGGAGCGTTAGCCATCACATTGCCGCTTTCCAGACTGACGGCGGCGCCGAGTTTTTCAAAAGCCCGCAAATGCAAATCAATCGGACGCGTTCCGATGGCGCACCCGCCCGGCATGGAAACTTTGGCCTGCCCGAAACGTCCAAGCAGGGGACCGAGAGCCAAAACACTGGCACGCATTGTTTTTACCAGCTCATAAGGAGCTTCAAAATTTTCAACGTGCGAAGCGGTGATTTTGTGCGTCCGAAGCTCCGGCGTTAAGACGGTCGCACCCAAATCTTCGAGTAGACGGCGCTGCGTAATAATGTCCCGAACGTACGGAATATTATGCAAAGTAATTGTTTCCGAAGACAATAAAGCTGCCGCCATACACGGCAAAGCGGAGTTTTTTGCTCCGCCGATAGTGATTTTTCCGTGCAGCGGCTGACCGCCGGAAATCCAGAATTTATCCATAAGAATAGCTTGTGAACTCAACAAACAAAAATAATCGAAAAGGATTCTAGCATTTCTTTTGGAGCGCGACAACACGCGGGATATTTTGCAAATCCGGGCGTATTTCCCGCAGCTTCCAAACGTTTTGGTCAACCAAGTCTCTGATTTGTTCGCTCTGTCCGAACCCGATTTCAAACAATAAGAAACCTTCTGCCGCAAGAAATCGAGGGGCGTCGGCCAGCAATCGCCGAATTACCCCAAGCCCGTCTGCGTCGGAAAACAAAGCGTTGTGCGGTTCATATTCGCGCACTTCACGCTGGAGAGTCGGCAAATCCGCATCGGGAATGTAGGGCGGATTGGAAACAACCAGGGAAAATGGTGAATGGTTAATTGTGAATGGTGAATCGTTCAAAACTGAGAAAAGGTCGGATTCAAAAAACTGTATTTGGTCAGTTACGTTGTTAATTTCGGCGTTGCGGCGAGCGACTTGTAAAGCGTTTGGAGAAATATCGAGAGCGGCGGCGCGGACATTTTCAATATTTTTGACAATTGAAATCGCCACGCAGCCCGAACCCGTTCCGACGTCGCAAAAAACTCTCGGTTCCTGCCCGCGCAAAATTTCTAACGCGGTTTCAACCAGCAATTCGGTTTCGGGGCGGGGAATCAAAACGCTTTGGTTGACTTCAAATTCCAGTCCGAAAAATTCCTGTTTGCCTAAAATATACTGCAGCGGTTCGCCCGCCATCCGGCGTTTGACGAACTGTCCAAACCTGCGAGCAGTTTGGTCATCAAGCAATTCGTCGTCGTGAGCAATCAAATATGTTAAATTTTTCTCAAGCGCGAGGGCGAGCAGCAAATTTGCGTCCCGGCGTCCGTTCGCCACGCCATTTGCTTGGAGGTGCGAAGTCGCCTCTTTTAAAATTTGAGCGACAGTTTGCTTCATCACATTTTGCCTTTTTACTTCCGCGTTCGCTAAAATCTTAACAAATCCATGAACGAACAAATAAACAGAGCGGTCGAAAAATTAATCGCCAGTTACGCCGTCACCGAAAGTCACATTTCGCGGCTCGAAAAACAGCCGCCGCCGGCAACCGAGGAAATCGTGCGCGCCGTCGAAGTGTTGCAGGAACTGATGTTTCCCGGTTTTTTTGGAACTCAGGGCTTGTCGGGCGAAACCTTGCGCCGTCACGTCGTCGAAAAAATGGACTGGCTTTTTGAAACCTTGCGCGAGCAAATCGCCCGCGCCTGCGTTCACGGCGACGACATGCACGAAATGCCGGGACTCAAACCGGATGAAATTGCTCAGGAGTTTCTAAATGAGCTGCCGCGAATCAGAAGAATTTTAGCAACGGACGTGAACGCGGCTTACGAAGGCGATCCGGCAGCGACCTGTTTGGACGAAGTTATCGCCAGCTATCCGAGCGTTTATGCCGTCATGACCTACCGCGTCGCGCATGTTTTGCACCAACAAGGCGTGCCGCTGATTCCGCGCATCATGACTGAACACGCGCACACCCTAACCGGCATTGACATTCACCCGGCAACTCAAATCGGCGAAGCGTTTTTTATTGATCATGGAACTGGCGTCGTCATCGGCGGAACGGCCGTTATCGGCAACCGCGTTAAAATTTATCAAGGCGTCACTCTGGGAGCATTCTCATTTTTAAAAGACGCCGACGGCAATTTAATCCGCAATACAAAGCGTCACCCGACAATCGAAGACGATGTGGTGATTTACTCCGGTGCGACAATTTTAGGCGGTGACACAGTAATTGGACGCGGCAGCGCTATCGGCGGCAACGTCTGGCTGACCAAATCTGTTCCACCTTATACCAAAGTTTATCAGGATACGCCAAAACTCAGGATAATCACGCCGGGCGCGGAACAAACCTGGGATTATGTGATTTAAATACTATCTTGCACCATCGCCGCGTAAAACTGCGGGCAAGGTCAGCAGAATAATTTTAAAATCGAGCCAGACCGACCAGTTTTCGATGTAGAACAAATCGAGTTTGACCATTTCATCAAAGGGAACACGATTTCTTCCCGACACTTGCCACAATCCGGTGATTCCAGGCTTCATGTCTAGGCGACGGCGATGCCAGATGGCGTATTCTTCGACTTCGTAGGGAATCGGCGGGCGCGCTCCGACGATGCTCATGTCGCCGATTAAAACATTTAAAAGCTGCGGCAGCTCGTCCAGACTTGCACGCCGCAAAAACCGGCCAAAAACGGTGACGCGCGGGTCGTTTTTCACCTTTCCGAAAACCGGCGCTTCTGAATTTCCGGCGTTGGCTTCGTCCAAACCTTCGATGTTTTTCTTGTAAGCCGCGCGGTGCAATTCTTCGTCGGCGTCGGCAAACATCGTGCGAAATTTGAAACAGAGAAAAATACGTCCATCCATCCCGACGCGCTCCTGTCGAAATAAAATTGCTCCCTTTGAATCAAGCCGAATGAGAATTGCCAGAATAATCCAGAGCGGCGCGAGAAAGACAATCGCAACCGTTGCGATGACAATATCCGAAAGGCGTTTGACGATTCTTTCGACATCGGATAGCGGTTCGCGGAAGAGGGAAATCATCGGCAAAATGCCGATTTGTTCGACTTCGGTTTTTTGCGGCAGAACGTCAAACAAATTCGGCGCCAGACGAAATTCGACTTTTTGCTTTCTACCAACCTTCATCATCGCTTCAAACAAAACTTCCTGGGAAATGGTGTTATCGGTGATAATTACTTCTTGAATCGCAAGCTGCCGAATGATTGCCGGCAACTTTGATAAAGTTCCCAGCACAGAGACATCGGAAAATTCATCCTTTATCTCTCCGCTTTCATCCTTACTGATGACGCCGACGACTCGATAACCCAAATCCGGACGCGTTTGCAGTTCGCGGATAGTTTGTTCGGCTTCCGCCCCGCCGCCGACAATCAGCGTCGGAATCAGGTTGATGTCACGCTGCCGAACCAATGTTTGCGCGTACCGCAAGCCGAGATGGAAAGCGGTAAATGCCACTAACGAAATTGCAAAATCAGCTAAAAATACTGCGCGCGAATAGGAAAATTCGCGATAAGCAAAACCGCCGCGAAAGAGAAATGTAAACGTAATTATCGAAAGCGACCCGACCGAAACGGCTTTGAAGACTTTGACCGACTCTTTGGTATAGGAAAACGCACCTTGCAAACGATAAGAATTTTGGTAAAGCAGAGTTGCCAGACGAATCAAGATTGTGAAAAGCAAGACTCCGGCGTAAGGAGCGAACTGCTGGCTGAATTGCCAACTGCCGTTCGCAAAAATCGGCTGCTGTTCGCGCCACGCAAAGGCAAGCATAAAACACCACGCAGCCAACATTCCATCGGTGGCAAAAATCGAGGTTTTGACGACCGGCATGACGAAAAGCGGAACGCGATTGGTTTCGCGAACGAGCAATGTTTCGATTGTAGTTTCGGCTTTCACTTCTTCGGTCGGAACCGTCTGCGGTTGCGGACGGGCCAAATTCTAATTATCTAAAATCAAATTTGCCACTTGCGCCTTTGTTTGCAGAGTGCGACGAATGTAAACGGCTGATTTTTTGCCGAGCGGCAGCAAATTTTGCAAATCTTCTTTAGAGTTTATTTGTTTCAAGCGATTTTCGCGAATCAGCATTTCATCAATCGCGGCAGGCTTTCCGGCAAAAATCGTCGCAACGGGAATGCCGAGCGCGGCGGCTTCGCGGTTCATCGTCCCGCCGCCGGAAATGACCAGATCGGCGGCGGCAATTAAATTCGCTCCGTCTAAAACCTTTTCGGGCACAATAAGATTGGCCTGCGGGTGACGTTTTTTCAGTTCTGCGCCTTGATATATTTTGCGCGGCAGCAGAATTATTTTGGTATTTTCCTGAGCGGCAAACAAATCCAGCATTTCTTCAAACAGTGCGGCAGAAAGCCCTCGATGATAGAGTGCTTCGAGCGCCGGGGCGCGGACGACGACCAAAATGTTTTCCGGCTTAATGCCAAAAGCTGCTAGTTCATCCTGGAAATTTTGCTCCGTTTCAAAATCAGCCAGATAAACGTCTTCTTTTAAACCCGCAAAGCGTCGAACTTTTTTTTCATTGACGCCGAATTTACGCAGCGCTTCGGTGGGAAAACTTTCCGGAACAATAATTTGTGAGGCCAGCCGAAACGATAAATGATTCGCCGGGTGATGTTCGTAATCCATTAAGTTGACGCTTCTGATCCCGAGGATTTTTGCAGCAACGAGGGGTTCATGCGAATTGTGACCGACGTATAAATCAATTTTTTGATTGTCCTTATTTTTTGCGCGCGCCCACTTAATTAGTTGATAAACTCTGCCGGAGAATTTCGTGCCTTTGTGCCAGATTTTTTTACCGCCGTGCGAACCGAAAATTGTGATTGGCAGATTGGCTTGATGCGCTAATTCAACGGTTTGGGCATAATCTCGCGCCGTCCACAAAATTTCGTGCCCGCGCCGCTCAAATTCGGGCGCAAGAGCCCGAAAAAACGGGACGTGCGGCGAATTTCCCAAATCAATCCAAATTTTCATTAGGCAAAACAGACCGCCGACAAACACAGCTTTAACAGATTGGCGCAGATTTTTTTGAGAGAAATTTGTTTGTAAATCTGCCAATCAGCGTTTAACTTCGGTCTCATTTGATTTCCTCCAAAAACCGCGCCAGAGAATAAAGCATCCACGCTTGCGCCCAACGCACAAAAGGCGTTTTAACCGTATAAAAACGCCTTTTTTGATAATAGAAAAAACCGCTTTCGTTTCGTAAGTTGGTGGTTGTCCAAGCAGCAATTTTTCCGGCCAAGGGAAGCACTTTCTGGTTTAAATTTTGTAAATCGCAAAGCGCGACAATTGCTGCCGCCGCCGAATGAATATCAACCGGAAAGATTTGCGTGTCAAAATACTTCGCCGTGCCGTCGGCGAGAAACAGATTTTTGCTCCAAAAATCAAAGCCTCGTTCAACTGCCGGTTCAATTTCGTTTGCTAAACCCGGCAGGAATCGTTTCATTCGCCAGAGACTAGATAAAATAAAAGCGGTGTGAAAATTATCAACCCATCTGTGCCGCAGTTTCGTGCCGTATTCCCAGGCACCGCGCTCCGTTTGCCGCCGCATGACAAAACGCGCTGTTTTAGCCGCTAAATCAAGCCACTTGGCATTATTTTCAAGCGTGCCGACGAGACCCAAAGTTTCACCGGCCAGCAAGCTTGCGTTAAAAATTACAGATTTATCAAGCGGCGTATAGCTAAAGCAGATTTCATCGGCAGATTCGAAGCTGCGGTTCAAATCGGAAACAATAAAATCACAGATTTCCAAAGCCGTTTGCAGGTAAATCCGCTCGCCAAAGATTTCGTGAGCTTCGATCAGAGCGCGAGCGGCGAAAGCGGTCGGAACAATGGTCGGCGTCCCGCGCGGAGCAAAAAAAGCGCGACTCTGCCAATCAAAATTGTAACCAAACGATGTCCGATTTTGGATTTTGGATTTTGGATTTTGGATTTTGAGCTGAAGCAGTTTGTCGAGTAAAAATCTGGCGTTTTTGGAATGAGCGTCGGTTTTTGTCGTCCGAAACCGTGAAATTTCGGCGAGCGCAAAAAGCGCGATGCCTTTTGAATTTAAGCCCGGCGGAATTTGCAGGAGAGGACGCAGATTGACTGGGGAACGTTTAACCGTTTGAATCCAAAACAGGCGCGCGACGGCTAGATTTTTGAGCGGAGTAGCTTGAAAAAATCGGCTGTTTAAACCGTCAAAAGGATCGTATCCGGCAAAATCACGCTCCGCGCACCAGGCGAAAAGCTGTTCGTAAACAAGTTCAAGGTTCAATTTCCAAAGTCCAAAGTCGCGGTTGTTTCAAGCTTGAGTTTAAAATTTAACGTTCAAAACAGCAAACGGCAAGTTTGCTTAAGTCGCCGGGCATTGAACTTTAGACTTTGAACTTGGGGCTTGCTAGAGTCGGGGGAGCGTAAAACTGAATTTTGACCCTTGATTTGCTTCGGATTCGACAAAAACCGCGCCGCCGTGCTGTTCGACTACCTCTTTGACAAATGATAATCCCAGTCCGGTTGAAGTCTCGTTTTTGTCCTGACCTTCGCGCGGTACACGATAAAATTTCGACCAGATTTTTTCGAGCGAATCATGCGGAATTCCGTAGCCTCGGTCTTCAACGAGGATTCGAACAGCATCGGCTTCGAGAGCCGTCGAGACTGTGACCGTGGTGCGTTCGGGGCTGTATTTAATTGCGTTGTCAACCAGATGCGTAACCGCTCTGGTAATCATGTCCTTGTCACCCGCGACCGGAGGCAGATGCGCATTGGCAAGCTCAAACAGCCGAATTCTTTTTTTCCTGGCTTCCGGCTGCAGATTTAACAAAACCTGGTGAGCGATGGAATCAAGTCTGATCGGGATTTTAACGACCTCGCGTTTATCAGCTTGTTCGAGTTTCGAGACGGTTAAAAATGTGTCGAGCATCCGCGAAAGCCTCTGCGATTCAGTCAAGATAATTCGCAAAAACTCTTTGGATTCTTCCGAAATATCTTCCTCCATCATCAGCAATTCGGCAAAACCATTGATTGAAGTTAGCGGCGTGCGGATTTCGTGCGACATCAGCGAAACCATATCACTGCGCAGTTTTTCATTTTCCTTGTAAGCCGTGATATCCCGCACATTGATCATAAAACAAAACGGAGTGTTTGTCTGTGTGTCCGTGGTTTCGATTGAGTTTCCGCCGGTCATTTCGCGAACCAGAGAAATTTGCAAATCAAGCATCTGACCACGGTTTTCGAGAAAAACTTCGTGTCGAAACGATTCTCCGGTTTGCATCACGCGTCTGATGGCAATTAGCGGATCGTCAAAAATACCTCCCTTAAATCGTTCGAGCAAACCGAATAAATCCAGTTGCTTGGCTCTGTCGCCGGTGACTTGAGCGGCCTTGAGCATCGCTTTATTAACGTAGGCGAGCGTTCCGTCAAGATAGGCGACGGCATAACCGTCAGCCATTTCGGCGAACGCGAGCGAGCCGAACTGCTGCTCGGTTAAAATGCCGCTGATCAGGCGAAACATTTCGAGGCGGTGTTCCGCTCCGCTCCGCGAAAAAACGTCTGAAAGCGGTTTCTCGCTGTCCTGCAGGCGAGTTTCTTTGCGGTGGAAATTGCGAGCCAGCTGCGAGGCAAAAGCTGTCAGGACATTTTTGTCCGCCGGCTCAAAATTTTTTCTAAATTTAACTAACAAAGCTCCAAGCGCTTCGCCTTCATGAATTAACGGAACGGCGACGCGGGCCGCGCCCGGCAAACCGGAAATTCTCTGCACGGCAGGCATTTTAGTTTTCAAAACTTCATCGCAAAGCTCGATGCCCTCACGCCATTCGGCGTGTTTGGGTTTGCCAATTATTTTATCTGTGGGCATGTCCTGAGTGCGGCCGACAGAAGTCCATTTGCCGTCTTTGCCAAGTTGGAAAATAACTATTTCATCAACCGGCAAAACCGTTTCGAGCAGCTGCAAACCGCTGGTCATCCGAGATTCGGCGCGTTTGCCTTCAAGCAGGTGGGCTGACATCGCAAGCCGCCGAATGCTTTCCGTGAGTCGTTTTTCAATATTCGCTCTAAAGCGAATTTCCAGAGCAAAATATGTAACAGTTCCGACAATAATTCCCGGAATGCTGAGCAGGTCAATTTTCCATTCATGTGCCGCGAAAGCGCCGCCGAGAAACCAGCAGAGCAGAGCGCCGGCCAGATAGTAACCGATTTTCTCTTCGCGCATCCGCTCGACTAGAAACCCGACAATCAAGCCGACAGTGACGAGGATCACTGCGACGAGCCAAACGGGAAGCGTAATCAGATTTTGGTCGCCGACAGTCCAGCGCGTTCCAAACAAAACGGCTTGCAGCGGAATAAAAATGTCACACCACCAGGCTCCAAAAACCAATCCGGCGGTCAGCAGAGAAATTACGACAATAAACAGTAGTGAATTTAATGAAACCGTATTCTGGAAAGGTAATTTGAATTTGGACGGCGTATAGTTCATTGCTGAGGTGTTTGAATTCTCGTCGGTGAGCCCGAGCGCATTTTGCTGTCCAAGTGTGGTTTGCATCGTCTACAAAAGCAAGGCGAAGATGGTTTGAAAAATTTTGCTGAAAGGTGAAAGCTCAAAAGCGGTGTCATGTAAAACACTTCTATCATTATATTTTATAAACGATATGACCTGTCTAAAGCAAGAGAATTTGCTAATATCTACTTGGATAAACTAAAGCACGCTCGGTTGACTGCGAGTGTGAAACGGGCGGGAAAACCTTTTTTCCCAATATATTAATAATGTTGTTTAAATCAATCTCGGCAAGCGAGTTAAACGAAAAGCTGCAAAACGAATCAACCTTCAAATTGATTGACGTTCGCGAACCGGAAGAGTTTGGTTGGGCGCGAATTGAAAAAGCGGAATTGCTTCCGCTGAGCGAATTTCAAAACTGGCATGATCGTCTCAATCCGGCTGATGAATTTGTTTTTATCTGTCACCACGGCGTCCGCAGCGCCCAGGTTTGCTCTTACCTGGCGCATAACGGATTTGAAAATTTGTGGAATTTATCAGGCGGGATTGACGCCTGGTCGGTTGAAGTTGACAGAAACGTGCCCCGCTATTAATTCTAAAAGTTTTAATAAAAAAAACTGATATTAAAAAATTGTTTCAAAGATATGACAAATCCTATTGCATTTATTTTCAGTTTGCGGCACAATGCAATCAATCAAGCGGCTTGTTGCTTGAAAACCAAGCCGCTCGACTCCGCGCTATCCGGACGCAGCTAGACCCCATTTTAGCAAACCCGCGTCACTACATTCGCATCTTTTATAATCGTTATCAGTGTTTCGCAATTCCCCTGCGAAAGCTCGTTCTTAAAATTGCGGCGCCGCCCCACTTGCGTTCGATTGGCGAACGTCATTTAAGCCGCTTTGTATATTTCTTCAACCTGTCTTTGAGAGGTGAAAACCATGACCCGAGAATTGACCAAAAATAAAATTGAAACCCAAGAAGTTACCGTTGCTTTAGACCCGGAACAAAAAAGCCCGCGCGCCAGAGATTTCGAGGAAAAGCTGCATGGCCGCGTCGTCGGTCAGGAACGCGCCGTTCGTCGGATGAGCGGTCTTTACCAAATTTTTCTGGCCGGAATGAACAACCCCACGCGCCCGGTCGGCACAATGCTTTTCTTAGGTCCGACGGGATCCGGAAAAACTCGCGCCGTCGAAGCTGCCGCCGAAATCCTCTTTGGCGATCCAAACGCCGTGGTGAAAATTGATTGCGCCGAATTTCAACACTCGCACGAAATTGCCAAACTTATCGGTTCGCCCCCGGGATATTTGGGACATCGCGAAACCTCGCCCCTCCTGACTCAGGAAAACCTTGATCGTTATCACACCGATGATAATAAGTTGACGTTTGTCCTCTTTGACGAAATCGAAAAAGCCTCCGACGCGCTCTGGCAGCTCCTGCTGGGCATTTTGGACAAAGCCACGCTGACGCTCGGCGACAATCGCCGCGTTGATTTCTCAAAAACAATTTTGATTATGACTTCCAACTTGGGTGCGCGCGAAATGGCTGAAATGATTTCGGGCGGCATCGGTTTCGCTTCTAAATCGGCGAAAAATGCTAATGATACCGAAGTTGATATGAAAATTTATCGGACCGCTTCGGAAGCAGCGCGGCGTAAATTCTCGCCGGAATTTATGAACCGCATTGACAAAGTCGTCGTCTTTCGCAGCCTCAAAGACCACCATCTGCGGCAAATTCTGGAAATCGAGCTGGATGCCGTCCAGCAGCGCATTACGCAAAGCGCCGGAACGAAATTTATTTTTAACTGCACCGATGCCGCCAAAGAATTTTTGCTCCGCGAAGGAATTGATTACAAATACGGAGCCAGACATTTGAAACGCGCGATTGAACGATTTATGGTTTATCCGCTCTCAAATTTGGTTGCGACCGAACAGGTTTCTTTCGGCGACCTCGTGATTGTTGATTACAACGAAGAATCGGAAAAACTGACATTCTCGAAACGCTCCGGCGGAGCCCTGGTCAGTGAATTTGCCGAAGATTCTCATCATCCTGAACAGAAACTATCGAAATCGGATGGAATCGGTTTACCGCTTCCGCAGGAGGCGAAAGCAGCCACTAGGGGAAAAGGTGGCGAAAATCATCACGAAAGTTAAAACTTACAACCATTAAAACCAAAAAGGAGAGTGAAAAATTCGCTCTCCTTTTTTTTCTTTGTGAAATTGAAATTTTGCTTTTGCGTGGCTGATTTAACTTTAAATTACCGTCAGTCCAAAAATTAGGAACTAAATAAAGTGAGTTTGAAATTGCAAATTGCGACGTTTAGTTTTGTTCAAACTTAGGCTTTTTACTGCTGATTTTGCGATAAGTGCCATCAGCTCTAACATTATGCCCGAAACCGCAGCCAATTTCGGACTCTTCCTGTGTCACAACGAGTGTGCCGGGTTTGGTAAATTTGAGCGTAATCGTACAGCTTGATTTTGCCTCTTTAGAATAATCGGGAACAAAAGTCGCCGTGTCGCCCGCAATATCGGCTTCACCTGACGCTTCGCCGGTATTCGCCATCGGTTCGCCATTTGCCATTTTATAAGGATAAATTCCTTCAAACTCAATCTTTAATTTGCCCTTGCCAAGCGCCTGAATCATAAATTCACTGCCCGCTTGGTTACGAAAAGTTCCGGTAACTTCCGCGCCCGAAACGGCCGTGCGTTTTTGAGCAAAAGACGCGGCGCTGAAAGCGTTAAGCGCCAGAATTAACATACAAATTGCGAAAATAAGTTTTTTCATAGGATTATCTCCTTTTTTTTAAGTGCGCGGAAAGAATCAGTTCAATAGAAAGCTAACCAGGATTTGAGCCTCGACCTTTATTGCGCCCGGCGCAAATGTGGTCACCGGTTCGGAAAAAGTTCCGCCTGTCGAAACCGTATTTCTCATCGCATTTGCGGCGAAACCATCTATTGGCGGATTGGCTCCTGTTTCGATTATTTTGACCGCTTTACCGACGGATTGATTGATTGCGGCAGACATCGCAACTGCCTTCTCGCGTGCCGCTTTCATCGCCATTTCTCTCGCTTTATCCCTATTTTCGCGCAGCTTTGAAGTTTCAAATTTGACACTGCTGATTTCAGAGACGCCCGATTTTAAAACCTCCGAGAAAAATTCTTCAAACCGTTTGATGTCGGTTAGCCTAACAATAACGGTTTTCGAGACTTCGTAACCTTTGAAAATCCTCGTCCCGATTTCATCTCCGTCTTCATCGTAGATTTTCTTTTTCGGATCGCGCACCGATTGATATTTCATCTGAACTGAAATGTAATCGGTTTTAAGGTTTTGCGGGAGAACTTCAAACCGTTTGGCCAATTCCAAAATCTTTCCGACGCTTTCATCGTTGAGCCTTTTGGCAGCTTGCAAGTCTTTGTCGGTTTTAGTGACATCGAGCGTGAAAACGACTTCATCCGGCGCGACCTGCACTTCGGCGGTTCCCGTGACCGAAATCGTCGGCATTTTATCCAAGTCTTGCGCGAAGACAGGCCAAACAGCGACCAGCGAGATAATCACGAGCCATAAAGCCTTGTTTAATAATCTCATCAAAATCTCCTTTGATTGCTGAATGTTTGTAGCAGAAATTTCTGCTTTCGGCAATGATTTGTTATATTCCTCGAGATCAACTCTTCCGACTCCAATTTTCTAAGGTTAAGCAAAATGGACAATACTTTGAATGCTGACAACTTTCGCAGCTCGGCCAGCGACAGCAGCGGAATTGGCGGGCAGCCGCGCGGTTTGACAACGCTCTTTTTCACCGAAATGTGGGAACGGTTTAGTTTTTACGGGATGAAGGCAATTCTGTTTCTCTACATGACCGCTAAAATTCAAGAAGGCGGTTTAGGGTTCACGGAAAAAGATGCCGGTCCGATTTTTGGACTCTATGCTTCGTCCGTCTATTTTCTCCCATTGATTGGAGGGTGGCTGGCTGATAGATATATTGGGGCGAAACGAGCCACTTTGATAGGCGGCTTTATTATCATGCTTGGACATTTTACTCTCGCCGTGCCGACGCTGACCTTCTTTTATCTCGGTTTGTTTCTGGTGTCAGTGGGAACCGGGTTTTTAAAGTCAAACATTTCCGCGATGGTTGGGGATTTGTACGACAAAAACGATCCGCGACGCGACGGCGGATTTTCAATTTTTTACATGGGAATAAACATCGGCGCGACCATTGCTCCGCCTATTTGTGGATATCTGGCGCAATCTGAAAGCTTCGCCGGAGTTTTGACGCGCAATGGGATTGACCCGCGCAGCGGCTGGCATTTTGGCTTTGCGGCGGCTGGCATCGGCATGGGAATCGGACTGATTCAGTATTATTTCGGGCGCAAAAGATTGGAAAACGTCGGTTTGCCTCCATCCGAACGACGGCGTGTTAACGGCGATTTAAACAGCGCCGACGTCTCTCACAACACGGCTTACATTATACAACTTGCGGTAATTGTTCTCTTTGCGGTTGGCGTTATCGGCGCCTACGCGGTGTTAAATAACTTAGCGGATGCGTTAAAATACGCATTGATACCAACGGTTTTAGTCGCTGGTTTGGCGGCTGTTTTCCTCACGGGAATTCAAGACAAGCTTTCGACCGATGATTGGAAACGAGTCGGCGTTATTTTTATTCTGTTCGTTTTTTCCACGCTTTTTTGGATGGGATTTGAACAAGCGAGCACGAGCTTGAATGCTTTTGCAGACAAATTGACGGATACCCGTATCGGCAGTTGGATCTTTCCTGCCAGCTATCTGCAGTCAGTTAATCCGGGTTTCCTTATTATTTTTGCCCCTGTTTTCGGTTGGATTTGGACGAAACTCGGCAAACGTCAACCATCCGACCCAATTAAATTTTCCATTGGTCTGATTTTCGGCGGACTAGGATTTGTTACCGTCGCCTTCGCGTCATCCCTACTGGGTTCAAATCCTGATGGTTCAATTCAAACACGGGTGACGTTCTGGTGGTTGATTTTAGTTTATTTCTGCTTCACAGTTGGAGAACTCTGTTTAAGTCCGGTCGGATTAAGCTCCATGACCAAACTTGCACCCGCTAAAATGGTCAGTCTAATGCTTGGCGTTTGGTTCCTCTCAATCTCAATGGGGAATTACATCGCCGGCCTGATCGCCGGAGAATTTGTTGAAAATTCAGCGGTTCTCGTCGGTATTTTCTCAAAAGTCGCGATGATTATGATCGGCGGCGGCTTAGTGCTGGCTTTGATTTCACCTTTCGTCAATAAGCTCGTTTCGCGTCCAGTAGATGTTGTGCCAATCGAACCGGCATGAAGCGAGATTTGAAAAGACGTGATGGCATCTTTTGGTGAATCATTTTCTGAGATTTTAAAAACCAAATTATGAAATTCTTAATATCCATTTTTACTTTGATAGTTTGCTGCGCTCCCGTATATATTAACGCTCAGGATCCATTTACGACGACCCGCTCTGCTCAAATGGAGCTGAATACTGGCGCGGCGGCTTACAAAGAGCGTAGATTTGATGATGCCGAAGCGCATTTTCGCAGCGCTTTGCAATTAGACCCTTCCGAAAAGAGAACCAAAGCTTTTCTGGCGAGAACGTTGCATCAACTGTATTTGTCAAATCGTCAGTTGCCGGAAAACTCGCAAAAGGGCGAAGAGGCGATGACGTTCTATCAAGAAATCTTGGAAGAAGACCCAAATGACGAAGCCATCAACGACGCTCTTTCAGGTTTAATCGGCGCGCTTAAAGGTTATCAAGCCTTAGCTTCATGGCGACAAAAGCGCGCTGATAACGAAACAGTCAAACCTGTGTATCGCGCCAAATCATTAACATTTTTGGCGGGCGAAAAATACAATTGCGTTAACGAAGTAACCGAAGCCGTCAAAGAAACTGTGAGCAAAAAAGGCGAAACGGTTTTTGTTTTTAAAATGGCGGATAACTACAGCGATTTTTTGACTGCGCGCCAGTGCGCTGACGATGGATTGATTTTGATTGATAAAGCCTTATCACTCGATAACACAAGAAGTTCGCCTTATTCCTACAAGACAAGTTTGTTAGTTCAAAAGTCCAGGTTAGCCCAGATGGAAGGAAACAAAAACGACGTCATCAAATATAAAACTGAAGCTGAAAAAGTCAAAAAACGTTTTCAAGATTTGAGCGAGCAAGAAGCAAAACGAAGAGAGGAAGAGGAAAAACAAAAAACCGAATCTGAATCTCCACAATAATAAAAAAGGCGCATCAGTTAGCGCCTTTTTATTATTCAAATTTGAATACCCCCGGCACGGCTCGAACGTGCGACCCTCTGCTTAGCTTACCACTCTGGATTTCCCCAGCCCCGCTTTTGGCAAAACGAGTTGTAGGTCTGGACTATATCTTGGGCATTTCAGCCCGGATGCGTGTAGTCTCTACGGTGTCCCTGTATAATCATCAGCAAAATTAATTTGTTTTGCTTGATTATTTTTAGAAGGCAAAACTCGAATCGAAAAGCAAGTTTTTACATTGTCAGGTTTAAAGTAATAACACTTGTCGGTATCAGGACAATAAACGCAGAAAACATCAATTTGCTGCTTATCAATTTGCTTACCATGAGAACCGTTTTTGTCAGCCCACCAATTTTCCATTCGGACTTGGACTGAGCAATTAACGGCTCGTTGATATTTAACTTGGATTCTCACAAAACGATTTCCGTCGTAAGCTACCAAATCAAATGGCGCATGTTCAGTTGCCGGGAACAAAATAATGAATCCCTTTTCAACCAAATCACAATAAGCCTTTGCTACTCCTAAATCACCTTTACTTTTCGTGTGATGAACTGCCAAGTTAGTTGCCACTTTATCACCAGCCATAAAGGTTTTAACAGGGTTCCCTCGGTGTTGTCATAGAAGTATTTCCAAACTTCCTTAGATATTCACCGATATAGCACCCTCCACTATACGAATTACTAATTCTTCGTACAGGCTCCTCAATCAAAGGCAGATGCTCTATCCACTGAGCTACGGGAGCATAAACAGTTTGAATTTTAGCACGGTTGAGCGGTTATCAGTCAACCTGTGAAACCTGACGGCGCTTTTTGTCTCTCACGGACAATGCCGAGCATTGCCGCGAATACCTGTTCGGTTGAAAGCGAGGTTGAGTCAATGACAATCGCGTCATCCGCTACCTTTAACGGCGAATCATGACGGGTTGAATCGCGTTCGTCGCGTTCGGTAATTTCGTGCAGGGTTTCTTTGAGCGTTATTTGGTCGTCTTTTTCTTTTAGTTCAGCAAACCGCCGCGCCGCACGAGATTCGGGCGCGGCGGTCAGAAAAAATTTCACATCAGCGTTTGGAAAAACGATTGTTCCGATGTCGCGCCCATCCAAAACGCAGCCGTTCGGAGCAAATGTTCCAAGCTGTTTTTGCCGTTCGACCAGAACTCGCCGAACAGCCGGAAAGGTCGAGATGAGCGAAGCTGTCTGTGATACTTCAGGCGTTCGGATTTTCGCGGAGATTTCGCGACCGTCGAGAAAAACGTGCAAGTCGTCTGGCGCACCGGACAATTCGATATTAGTTTTGACAACTAATGAGTTAGTTTCATTAACGTCGTAGATGTTGCCGCCGCTCTCTAAAACAGCGAGCGCCGCCGCGCGATACATTGCGCCGGTGTCCAGATAAAGCAAGCCTAATTCTTTCGCCAGTCTTTTGCCGAGCGTTGATTTACCAGCCCCCGAAGGACCGTCAATCGCGATAATCATTTGTGCGTTAATGAGATTTTTATTTTGAAATTACTTGCCGTTTGTCGTAAATAATTTTGACGTTTTCAACCTGCTGCTGCATTTTACCGACTTTGGTTGTCGCGAAATCTTCAAAGGAGACAATAATCTGTTTGTCGTCAAGCCATTTTGCGTCAACGTTGGCCTGTTTCCCGTCAGCCGTTTCTCTCTCGCTATATTCGGTCTTGTAAATAAAAACATTGCCCGTTTCATTATCTGCCAAACTGTTGCTGAGAGGCAAAATTGAAATTTGCGCGCTTGATGTCAAGCCGCATTTTCTTTCAAAAATAACGGCCTTTAAAATTTTGTCGGGCGAGGCAGCCTCTTTCTTTACTGTGTTTGCGCATGAATCCTGCGAGTCACTAAAACAGGCTGAACTCGGCAATAAAGCCAACAGAACCAAAGCTATCCCACAATATGTTTTGAGATTTTTTTTCAAGGTTAGTGATTGCTCAAAATTTGCCTGAGCGCTGAAAGTGTCGTTTCGATGTTCTGCCGTGCTACGTCGTAATGAGTCACCATTCTAATCGAGTCGCCAAAGGGCGAAGCTAAAATGCCGAGTTCTTTTAATTTGCCGCTAATTTCGCCGGCTGTAAATCCGGTTGCGGTAACGTCGAAAATTACAATGTTTGTGATGACCTTTTCCGGATTAATCTGACAGCCGCGCAAATTGGCAATTCCGTCCGCTAAAAGACGGGCGTTTTCATGGTCTTCGTGAAGGCGTTTGGGCGTTTCCTCGAGCGCGATTAATCCGGCAGCCGCTAAAACGCCGACTTGCCGCATTCCGCCGCCCATCAATTTGCGCCAGGCGCGAGCTTCTTTAATAAAGTCTTTTGTCCCGACCAGCATCGAACCGACGGGCGCGCCGAGTCCTTTGGAAAGACAAAACTGTACCGAATCAACCAGCCGCGAAAGATTGGCAACTGTTTCGCCAAGCGCCGTCGCCGCGTTGAAAATTCTGGCTCCGTCCAGATGCACCGGCAAGTTCAGTTCGTGCGCGTTTGTGCCGATTTCGTCGCACACCGCCGCCGTCATGACCGTTCCGCCCGCCAGATTGTGCGAATTTTCAAGCGCGATTAAACCCGTCGGCGCGACGTAATAAGCCGCATTGTGACGAATCGCGCTCGCGATTTCGTTCCAGGTGAGAATTCCGCTCCCGTCCGCCGATTTGACCGGCCGCGCCAATGTGCCGGAAACGACGGCCATCGTCGCCATTTCATAATTGTAAATATGGCCGCGTTCTTCGATGACGACTTCCTGACCAGGGCGAGTGTGCAGTTTGACCGCGATTTGATTGCCCATCGAGCCGGTCGGCACAAAGAGTGCGGCTTCCTTGCCAAACAGTTCGGCGGCACGTTCCTGCAGACGGTTGACAGTCGGATCTTCCCCGTAAACGTCGTCGCCGACTTCCGCTTCCGCCATCGCTTTTCTCATTGCGGGCGTTGGTTTTGTTACCGTATCGCTGCGTAAATCAATCACGAATAAGTCTAAAGTTCAAAGTTCAAAGTTCAAAGTTAATTCTTTGCATTGAAGTTAAACTAAATCAGCCACGCAATTTTTTGAGTGTTTCAGCCACATTCGCTCCGTGTTGTTCGAGAAGCGAGTGCATTTTTGAGTCTTTGTGCGCGCCGTTATCGTCAAAGGCTTGATGAACCGCGCTGATGGCGAATTCTTCAGGCAGGACGATGACGCCTAAAATTGAGAGAACGGCTCGCAGATGCGATAGACAGCGAATCCCGCCAAAACTGCCCGGCGAAGCCGACATTATTCCGGCCACTTTGTTTTTGAAAGTGGAACCCATTTTGATCTCGCCGTTGGCCCGCGAAGCCCAGTCAATCGCGTTTTTCAAAGCGCCGGGGAGCGATGCGTTGTATTCCGGCGTAGAAATCAACAAACCGTCGTGAGCCAGCAGGATTTCCTGAAAACGCGCGGCGTTCGGGTCAAATCCTTTTTCTTCGACTACATCAGAATCGTAGAGCGGCATCGGCAGCTCTTTTAAATCAAGCAAAGTGATTTCCGCGCCCGCCTTGCGCGCTCCTTCGGCGGCTGTGCGAGCGACTATTTTATTAAACGAGCCGGATCGCAAACTTCCTGAAAAAGCCAGAATTTTCGGCGTGTAAGACATTTTAGGTTTCGACTCCTCAAAATTATCAGTAAAAATTAGCTGTAGTCTTTAGAATATTGCAGGACGTTTTGAAAAGTAAACACGGCTCTTGAATTTGTTTCGCGTCCTGTCTATCCTGTCCATCCGTGTTTGAATTTAATTTATGCGAATCAGGAGTAGAAAGTAAGCAATAAACACGCCACCGCCAGTTTGCCCAAGCAATGTACCTTCAGTCCTTGACTTGAACGCACGCGGGAGGCGTTCTGTAAACCTGTTTTTTCAATCATCCAGCCGAATAAACTTTCTAAGGGCTGGCGAATTGCCGAAACAAAGCGATTGTAATATGTCGGCACTTGTTTTTCCGGTTCGTTTCGATGTCGTTTGTAGGAGGCCAGTAAAAACCAGCCTTGTTCCTTGAAATCCATTTCGGTTTTCGCATGAAAGTAGGCTTTATCAGCAAAGAGAGCGCTACTTTCAGGTAAGGTTGGTGATAATTCACGCAGTGTTGCTAAATCATGTTGTGAGGCTACGGATAAATGAATTTTCTCTGGCAAGGGCAAAGTTTTGATTCGACGGGCGGCGATGAGATGCAGTTTGACGCCCCTGTAATACTGTTGTTTGGTGGCGCAAAAGCCGGTGTCAGCCAAGTCCGGAGCAACACGGGCACGATTTGACCGAGTACCGCGAGCGAGCATCACCGGAACCGAATCAATTAATCGGTCATCGGTTGCTTGAATTTGCCAGTCTGCACTTGCGAGCAATTGTTCAATCAATAACTCGAAAGCTGGTGTCAGTTGATTGAAACGGTAATTGACTGTTTGATACGCCGGGAGCAAAGGAAACCACTCGCGCCAGTGATTGAAAAAGTAATCATAAATGCGGCGTTGCTGTGTCAATCCCTGGAGATGCCCGAAAATATACATCGTTAGTAACTCTTGGTCGCAAAAGAGTGGTTTGTGATTATTGCTCAAACGTTGCTCTTTTAAAACGGGTTGATTATCGTAGAGGGTGCAGATTAACAGGTACAGTTCAATAAGTTTAGTTTCCACAAAACCAATCTTACAACTAACTGATTAATCTGCACTTTCTACTCCTGATTCGCATAATTTATGATTAGACCATTCCAGGATAAGACTCCAAAAATTCACGAGACGGCTTTTATTGCCGAAGGCGCAACGGTCATCGGCGACGTTGAAATCGGCGAGCAATCAAGCGTTTGGTTCGGTTCTATTGTGCGCGGCGACGTTAATTTTATCCGCATCGGCAACCGGACAAACATTCAGGACGGCTCGATTATTCATGTCACGACCGCGCTTTTCCCGACAATTCTCGAAGATGAAGTTACGGTCGGACATCGAGTGACGCTGCACGGCTGCCGGGTCGAATCAAACTGTTTGATCGGGATCGGGGCGATTTTGCTGGACGGCGTGCGGATTGGCGCAAATTCTCTGGTTGCGGCGGGAGCGCTCGTCACGCCGCAGACACAAATCCCGCCGCGCGCGCTCGTGATGGGAAGTCCGGCCAAAGTCAAACGAGAGCTTTCGGATGAAGAAATCGAGAACATGAAACACTTTTGGCAAACTTATGTGCGGCTCTCGAAAAATTATTTAGAGACCGGCAGTTGAATATAAATATAGTTTTGGCATAGTAAATTCTTTGCGGTTTCAAACTGCGCATTTTTGCAGCAATTCGATACGCGCATACTAATGTTCGCCAGAGTTTTTTGCGAGCTAATTTCTTAGGAGAATTAATGTCCAGACCTTGTCAGTTGTTTTTTGTTTGCCAAATCTTAACTTTACACATTTTTTTTACCGCTTCAGCCTTTGCTCAAGGGCCAGCCGTCAATAACACTGAAGATCATGCGGCCGCAAATCCTGCTGCCACGACTTCTGCCGCCCTTTTAGAATCTGCCGACGATGAATCAGACTCCTACAAACTGCGTCGCCGCGCCCGGGAGTGCAATTTTGAAATCGGCTACTCGCCTTTTGAGCCGACTAATTTTAACGGTAAGAAAGAGTTTAATACGGCGGGGCGCAAACTCGGCAGCATTAATTTTAAGCTTGGACGCGTGATTGGGACTAAAAAAGGAGTCACTTACACCTACTTGTTTGGATTAACGCCAATTGTCGTGCTGCTGAAAAACGAAGTCAAAAACAATGATTATATTTCGTCGCAAGCCACGCCCAATATTTCCCCGACAAAACGTGAGACATCCTACGGCGCAGGGTTCACGCCCGCTAATTTTCGTTTCGCTTTCTTTCCCCACAAACGCATTAAACCGTATTTGCAGGCAGGCGCAGGTTTCTTGTTTCTCAACAAACCCATTCCGATTCCCGAAAGCCGGAGGTTGCAGTTTACCGGTGATATGGGCGGCGGTTTGATGATTCATCAAACGCCCGATAGAGCCTGGTTTTTAGGTTACAAGTATTATCATATTTCAAACGGCAATCGAACAAAGAAAATCTATAATCCCGGTTTTAATGCCAACGTTTTCTACGTCGGATATTCGTTTTATTAGCAGTTTTAGTTTACAATCGCTGCGTTTTTAAAAATAAATAAATCTCACTAGAACAAAGACTGGATAATGAAAAATAAGGGTGCGGCAAATGGTTTGTTTGTGCGCGGAGCGTTGTGTTTACTGCTGGTTTGCGCAATTGGATTGAGCGCGGCGGCGCAAACCGAGAATCCGGGGAAAAATCAATTCAGCATTTGGGGCGGCGTCTCGCCCGATTCGTCAACCGTTTTTAAAGGCAGCGGACGGACGGCTGACGCCCGTCTGGGCATCATTGCGGTTCGCTATACCAGACGTATTAACAACGGCCGAATTGTGAATTTGAAATACGCGGTTGACGCGATTCCGGCCGCGTTTTTGAGCGACAAAACTTTGCTGCCCGTTTTGATTCCCGTCGGCGGTTCGGCCTTTCAGAATGACCGTCGAACTTATTACGGTTTCGGAGTCGCGCCGCTCGGTCTGCAAATCAATTTTCTGCCCCACAAAAAAATCCAGCCCTTTATCGAAGGCAGCGGCGGGCTTCTGATTTTTGACAAAACGCTGCAAAGCGGGTTGGGCAAACGATTTAATTTTACCGCGGATCTTGGCGGCGGGGTAGAATATCGTTTATCAAACGGCCGCGCAGTGACTTTTGGCTATAAGTATTACCACATCTCAAACGGCAAACGCGGTATCGTCAACCCCGGCATTGACAACAATCTTTTCTACGTCGGCTACTCGTTTTCAAAATAGATCCGAATAATATAAAAAACCTTTAAGACGAAGCTGGCAGAAGGGCGAAGAAATTTTATGTTCTTCGCCCTTAAAAACGTGGCTGGCAGATTAACGACACTGATCACCTTTACAAGTGACAAGCTGATTCATTCGCATTTTGAGTTGATCAACCAATCCGCGGTTTTGCCAGCGACCGGCGGGCGTCGCGAGCAAATTATTGAGTTGAAAAGAATCGCTGTTCAGATTATATAATTCTGGTTCCTGAACATTTGGAAAATTCTCATCGCTATACCATTCAATATAAGTGTTATCGGTTGTCCGCAGGGCTTTGTAGGTCGGAATTTCCTGTCCCGTGACGAGAATGTTAAAGCCCGGCGGCAATTCCGCTCCAATCCCATTCGCGGCTCCGCCCGTCACATATTGCAGCACCAAATCACTGCGCCAATTGGTCGGTTGTTGATTATGCAAAAGCGGAATGAGAGATCTTCCGTCCATAAAATTCTGGCTGCTTGTATCGTTTGGAACGGCGACGCCCGCCAATTGCAAAAAGGTCGGAGCAAAATCAATCTCGCCGGTCATCCGGGTTTCCGTGTGCGGCGTCACTCCTTTTCCGGCAATGACGAGCGGGACGCGGATTGACTCTTCATACGGAGCCATTTTGTGAATCAGGCGGTGCGCGCCAAGATTATAACCGTTGTCAGAAGTGAAGATGATAACTGTGTTGTCAAGCTCGCCTTTGTCGGCAAGCGTTTGATAAATTGCCGCAATTGCTTCGTCTAATGCATAAAGCGACCCCATCCGGTTACGATAATCGGTATCGTTCCAGCCATTGACTATTGCGGTCCGAGTGTCGCCGGAAAGCCGCAGCCAAGCGGCTTTGTCGGAAAGATCGGGTTCATTGTAATTTGGCGTGCGCGGGCTGAGCGCATTGGTGTACGGATTATTTTGATGACGCGGAGCGGGCGGCAAAGGCAAATGCGGCGCGGTCGGCGCGACGTAGAGAAAAAACGGTTGGTCATCGTTTGATTCGGCTCGGTTAATAAAATCAACGGCTTTGTTGCGAACGACATCGGTGTTGTAATCGCTTTCGGCGTCGCCGTACTGAACAATCGTGCCGTTTTCGTTCATTTGGTAGTTGTAACCGGTGTAGGCAACGTTATCCACAAAAGCGTTCCACTCAGACCACCCCGGCGGAATATGGGTCGGTTCGGCTTCGATGCCATTCATATATTTGCCGATCAAGCCGGTTTTGTAACCCGCGTTTTGCAGATAAACCGCCATAGTGCGCTCTTCATTGCCGTTGCGAACAAAAGTCGCCCATCCGCCTTGATCGCCGCCGTTGGTTAAAACGCCGGTGTTATGTCCGTATTTGCCGGTTAAAATTGAAGAACGAGCCGGGCAACAAATCGGGGTCGGGGCGAAAGAGTTAGTGAAATTGACGCCTCTGTCGCGAAGCAGGCGCGCCGTGTTTGGCATGGCGTCCCAAATCGGCGAAGTCGCTGCATCGAGATCGTCAGCTAAAATAAAAACGATATTCGGATGAGCCTGAGATCGGCGTTTGGAACGGTGTTTTTCTGTGGCCAACGCGCTGAGCGGCGCACTGCTGCCTAAAACGAGGAGCAGACTGAGAATCGTACTGATTAGTTTTTTCATAGCTAAATTTCCTTTCAAAGTGTTTTAGTTGAAGCCGATGAAGCGCGGACATCTTTGTCCGCCGTTTGTACCGCACACGGTTTGTTCAGAATCAACTAGCTGAGAGGATGTCCGCGCTCCATCGGCTTCATTTGGGTTGAGGGAAAGCTTTTTCGACGATTAGAATTAGTTTCCCATTGCATCCATGATTCTTTGGCGAATTCTGGCTTCGAACTCATCGCGGATGGCGAGAGCTTCGGCGCGTTGTTCCGGGGTTAGCACGGCGAAGATTTGGGCTTTGACTTTTTCTTTTTCGATAATCAGCAAGCGAGCATTGTTAGCTTGTTGGGCGGAAAGTCGGTTGACTGTTTGTTCGTTGTACACGCCGTTCGTTCCCAGCTCTTTGAATTGCTGGTGAATTACGACGCCGCTGACAAGAATTGGTTTGACAACCGGGATTTCCGTTTGAATAATCTGTCGAATTGCGGCTTTTTGCTGATCGGTCAAGTTCAGCCGGTCGGCGATTCGGTTTAAAGTTTGTCGAACCATCGTTTTCTGCATGAAACGTTCCAAGATTCCGGACGAATCGTCTTGTCGCAGATCGGTGATTTGTTCAAACGTTTCCGCCAGCCCGGTGCGATCACCAAAAGCCTGAACCGAGGTGAAAATTGCGGTGACGCTCAAAACGGCAATCACGGCAAATGTTGCGATAAATTTTTTCATTTTTTGATTCCTTGGGTTTTTAAAATTTGTTTGAGATCGCCGCAGCGACTTCAAACATGTCTTCAAGGTAACGATTAAAATTCGGTCGTGCGGTCACAATTGGTCACTGTTTTGTAACTTTTTGTCAGCAGAAAATTATTTCTGATTGACATTTGGTGACATTTGGCAGAGCAGTTTTGCGGTAGAATTTTGGAGCGGAAATGATTTGGTTAAATAGTTTATGAAGCGAATTTTAATTATTGATGATGATGCGGAGTTGTGCGATCTGCTGACAAAATTCTTGGCGCGCGAAAGTCTAACTGCGGAAACCGTTCACAACGGCGAAACCGGATTGGCGCGAGCATTAACGGGCGATTATCAGCTTGTGATTTTGGATGTGATGTTGCCGGATACCAGCGGTTTTGAGGTTCTGCGGCGGATTCGCGCCGTTTCTCAAATTCCGGTGGTGATGTTGACGGCTAAAGGCGAGGAGATTGACCGCGTGATCGGTCTCGAAATCGGCGCGGACGATTATTTGCCAAAACCTTTTAGCCCGCGCGAATTGGTCGCTCGTCTCAATGCCGTTTGGCGGCGTTATGAAATGCCGCCCGCCGTTCAACAAAATGCGCCGGAAATAATTTCAATCGGCGATTTAACTATTGAGATCGAAGCGCGCACCGTTCGCGTCGGCGGTCAACCAATCGAAATGACTACGGCTGAATTTGATGTGCTGCTTGTCTTAGGGCGTGCCGCCGGGCGTGTGGTCTTGCGCGAAGAAATTGCTCGCGCAGCTTTGGGAAGATCGCTTGCTCCGTTTGATCGGAGTGTTGATATGATCGTCAGCAAAATTCGCCGCAAACTCGGACGTTTTCGCAATGATGCCGAGCGAATCCGGGCGGTGCGCAACTCCGGATATATTTACGCCCGTCCGAGTCAAAACGATGTTTGAGAAATTCTCTTTAAAAACGTTTTTTTCCCGTCGCAGCCTTTTCCTCAAAATATTTCTCTGGTTTTGGCTCGCTTTGCTGGCAGTCACGGCGGTTTTTTTGCTGGTTTCTTTTGTTACTCAAACCGATCTCGTGCCGGTGCGACTGCGCGCTTTAGCCGTCAAATCTCAAGCTCGCGCCGCCGCCGAGCTTTTTGAGCGCAACGGCTCAGAAGCTGTGACTGATTACCTTCAGCAAACCGATGCGGAAACCGGCATTCAGGGGTATTTCTTTGATTCTCAAGGCACGGAGCTAACCGGCAAACCGGCGCCCGAAATTGCTCGCCGTGTTTTTGCGCGGGCGCTGGTAAGCGACGAAATGCAGTCTGAGTCTTCAGGAACGTTGATTTATTCTGCATTGCGCGTTACGACCGCGCATAATTCAAATCTTGTTTTTGTGGCGGAAATGCCGCGCTTTCCGGATGTATCCATTTTTACCGTTGCTCCGCGGGTTCGCTTTTGGCGATTGTCGTTGATAATTATTGCCTCCGGGTTAATTTGTTTTTGGCTCGCGCGTTATCTGGCAAGTCCGATTATCAGGCTAAGTCAGGCGACGCGCCTTTTAGCCGATGGCGATTTATCCGTGCGCATCGGTTCCGAGTTTGCCGGACGACAAGACGAGTTGGCAGATTTGAGCCGCGATTTTGACCAAATGGCGGAGCAGCTCGAAACGGCGAGAGACACACAAAAACGTCTTTTGGCGGATATTTCGCACGAGCTGCGGTCGCCGCTCGCGCGACTCAACATCGCGCTCGCGCTTGCCCGCGACAGCCGTGAAGCGGCGGAAACGGTAGAATCTCTTGATGTGATTGAGCGCGAAGCCGAACGGATGAACCGATTGATCGGGCAATTGCTGACGCTGACCAGACTCGAAAATAATTCTGCGGAAACAAATTTTGAGATGCTGGATTTAGAGCAAATCGTCCGAGACGTGGCACGCGATGCCGATTTTGAAGCTCGAAACTCGGCGCGGGTGGTGACAATCAGCAAAGCTCAAAAATGTCTTGCCAATGGCAACGCACAACTTTTGCGGAGCGCGGTGGAAAACGTGGTTCGAAACGCCGTGCGCTATACGGCTGAAAAAACTGCGGTTAAAATCAGCCTCAATTGCGAAGAGCGAGACGGCAAGCAAATTGCCGTCGTCACGGTCAGAGATCACGGCGCAGGTGTTCCCGAAAACGAGCTTGAAAATATTTTTCGCCCGTTTTACCGCGTCGCCGCCGGGCGCGAAAGAGAATCCGGCGGAACCGGTTTGGGTTTGGCGATTGCCGCGCACGCCGCACGGTTGCATAATGGTTTTATCACGGCGAAAAACGTGGAGGACGGCGGTCTGGAAGTGCAAATCCATCTGGCGATGCTGCCCGAACGGAGCGTTGCAATCGTTTCTAGCGAGCCGTTTTAAATTTTAAAATCCGAACATTGAATCATGTCAAACAACACCAATCCGGCGCGCGGAATGCGCGACTTCTTGCCCGCTGACATCCGGCGGCGCGAATACGTTATCTCGATTATCAAAGACGTTTATCAAAAATACGGTTTCGAGCCGCTCGAAACGCCCGCCGTGGAAAACATCGAAACCCTGATGGGCAAATACGGCGAAGAAGGTAATCAGTTAATTTTCAAAATCTTAAAGCGCGGCGAAGGCGCGGCAACCGGCAAAGCCGATCTCGCTCTGCGCTATGATCTGACCGTTCCAACCGCCCGCGTCGTCGCGCAGTACAAAGATAAATTGCCCAAATTTTTCAAGCGCTACCAAATTCAACCCGTCTGGCGCGCCGACCGTCCGGCGCGTGGACGTTTTAGAGAGTTTTATCAATGCGATGTTGATGTTTTCGGAACTATATCTGTAGTAGCGGAAGCCGAACTCTGTTTGGCAGTATCAGAGGTTTTGAAGCGACTTGGGTTTAATGATTTTACAATTAGATTGAATCATCGAGGTGTTTTACAGGATTTGCTATACGCATCGGGAATTAATGATGCAAAACAAATAGACGCATTAGTTGCCATTGATAAGCTTGATAAGATTGGCATTGATGGCGTCCTAAAGGAGTTTGAACAGCGTGGCATTTCTCCGCAATCTGGTAAAAAAATCTTAGAGTTTCTAACAAGTGCTAGTGGTGAAAAAGACAATAATGAAGTCTTCGGCAAAATTGAGGGATTCATTGGTAGAGACGCTTTTGGCGCAAACGAATTACGTCGAATTGTTGAATTACTTCCCAACTCTCACATCAGGGTTGATCCAAGTTTAGCTCGTGGCCTTTCTTATTACACTGGAGCGATTTTTGAAATCAACGTGCCGGATTTAGCAGGTTCGCTTGGTGGCGGCGGACGTTACGACAATTTGATTGGAATGTTTGCGGGGCAGGAAATTCGTGCTTGCGGTTTTAGTTTAGGTTTGGAAAGAATCATTGTCGTCATGACTGAACGCGGAATGTTTCCCGAACATTTAACGAGAGCGGCTGCCGACGTTTTGGTGACGATTTGGAACGGAGAAACAATTGCGGATTCTTTGGAATTGGCGAGCGAACTGCGCGCGCAAGGTTTGCGCGTTTCGGTTTATCCCGAAGCTGATAAATTAGGAAAGCAATTAAAATATGCAGCCAGCATCGGGGTTGCTGCGGTTGCCATCGTCGGCGAGGACGAACGCGCTAACAACACGGTGACAATCAAATATCTGGAAACCGGAACGCAGGAAACGATTGCGCGCGACCGTCTGCACACGGATTTGAAGATCTGAAGGCGAGAAGTTATCTGAAAATGGAAAGTCTGATTGTTGAAAACCGCGAAAACATTTGCATCATTCGTTTTAACAATCCAAAGGAGCGCAATCCGCTTTCAATTGAAATTTTAAACAAACTTGACGCCGTTCTCGGTGAGCAAATTCCACTATCAAAAGCGATGATTTTTACCGGAACCGAAGACGTTTTTGCCTCCGGCGCTAATTTGCGCGAGATTGCCGCGCTCAAAAACGAAAGCGAAGTGCGCGAATTCGGACTGCGCGGACAACGTTTGATGCAGAAAATCGCCGATGCTCGCTGCCCGACAATTGCGGCTGTTAACGGTTATTGTTTCGGCGGTGCGTTTGATCTCGCTCTAGCTTGCAAAATGCGGATTGCCAGCCCGAACGCTGTATTTTCGCATCCGGGCGCAAATTTGGGAATTATCACCGGTTGGGGCGGATCGCAGCGTTTGCCGCGTTTAATTGGCGAAGCGGCGGCTCTCGAAATGTTTTTAACCGCCAGAAGAATTGATGCGAATGAAGCGTTAAGAATTGGTTTACTTAATCGAATCTCTGAGAGTCCGATTGAAACAGCGTTAGGCTACTTTTAAAACACTTGTTGCCGTTTTATTCGCCACAAGCAAATGGAATTTTTCTGATTACCGGATTTGAAGAGCTACCAATCAACCGTGCAGACAGTTTGATTTTTTCGCAACCTGTTTTGTACAGCCAGAAAGGAGCGTAAAATGTTGCACGTTCGACCAAATCAACGTCAAGAACCTTTTTAAGCAGAATTACGCCTTCCTCATTTGTTGCCGTTAGCTCAACCTTGCCGGCTCCGCCTTTTTTGTTTGTGCTGCTTATCTCAACCGTCACCAGCGTTGAGGTTGAAGGCGCCTCGGCACTCCCCTCGCCGATAATCGTATTCCAAAATGCAAAATCAGGCGTCGCGAGAACATCGGGCGAAAAAGTTCCCTTCGTATCATAAAAAAGCTGTGCCTTGATTGCCGTGATTTTAAGAGGCAGGCTTTTTTGTGCTTGGGCAAATCCGCTAACGTTTACAGCTATAAATAGAAAGCTTGTAAAAATGGCTGATCTGAATTTACTTTTCACAGTTTACCTTTCATTTTTTTAGAAATTTGGCGATTCCGGCTTGGCAGTCTTCGGTCAGACGAGCAATCGTGTTGGTGTCAACACCGGTTTGCAAAGATTGGTCAAACGTCATGTTGTCCATTTGATAAAGCAGTCGTTTGGAGAGCATCACGGCTGAACGCGAAACTTTTTCATAAGCGGCAATATAACTGTTGAGGCCAGCTTCAAAATCGGCTTCGTCATAGGTTTGATTAACCAGTCCAAATTTTTGCGCCTCTTCTGCATCAAATTCAAATCCGAGAGTGATTAATTCAAAGGCGCGTTTTTCCGAGACGTTGCGGCGCAAAATCGCCATCACCATCGCCGGGACGAAACCGATTTTGACTTCCGGATAACCAAATTTTGCGGTTTTAGTCGCCAAAACCAAATCGCAGGCCGTCGCCAAACCGCAGCCGCCCGCCAGCGCCCGACCGTGAACGGCAGCAATCACGGGAATTTTGACGCGGCGAATAAGCGCGAATAATTCCATCAGGTTTTCCGCGTCGGCGAGGTTATCGAGAATCGAGCCTTCCGCCACTTTTTGCAAAACCGACAAATCCGCACCCGAACAAAAATCGGTGCCGGAACCTTTGATTACAATGAGGCGGAGCGCGTCATCTCCGTCAGCTTTGCGCAATGCTTCTTTGAGCGAATTAACCAAATTATCATTGAGCGCGTTGCGTTTTTCGGGGCGATTCAAAGTCAAAACCGCCGTCGTGCCTTCAATTTCGTAGAGCAGTTCCATGAAAGTTTATAAATGAAAATTGAAAACCGCAGGCATCTGAAATAGTTGGTTTTCAATTTTCCATCTTTAGTTTCCCAATTCTTCAGTTTCTTTTTCGCGCCGCACTTCGACGATTTTGCCGCGAAACGTTTTTAAAATTGTTTGCACGGTCGGATCAGCTTCGGCCAGTTTCCACAGCTCATCCTTTTCGGTCTGTTTCGCCGCTTCTTCCGCCGAGAATTGTTTCTGCTGCGCCTGACCGCTCAATTCAGCCGCAATTTCCAATCTGCGTCCAAACAGCTCCTGACAAATTTCCCCTAAAATCTTCGCGTTTTCCGCAGATTCCCAGGTCGTTTGATACTGCTTATTGTTCGCGGCAAATTCGAGCAGCAATTTATTGCCGGAAACTTTGACAAAGTTGGCCTTTTCGAGCGAAATCGAGAGCCACATCAGATTGCGTCTTTCGATTTCATCTTGAAGCGGCCGCCGCACATCGTCGCCGCCTCTCGGCTCAAGTTTTTTGACCGGCGGTTTGGCGATTTCAGTTGAAATTTGCGAAACCTTAGTTTCACACGGTTTTTCCGGCGGAGGTGTGGAGGCCGCGCGCGCTGAAACGAGAAGATTGGAAACATTGTGCGGGTCAGCGACGCTGGCCGAAGAATTAGGCACATTGACCGCTTTGATTGGCGCTGTTGCGAGCGGCATTGTCGGCGCGGCCGGCGATTTTGGTGCAATGCCGCTCGCGCTGCTTCCGCCTGACGGAAAACCGCCGTTATTATTTAACGCCGATTCAAGCTGCGCGAGACGTTCCAGAATTTTTTCAAGCGAGACGACGCGGCGCATTTCGATTAATTTGATCAAACCGACTTCGAGCACATAACGCGGCTGCATCGCATCTTTTAATTTTGTTTCTGTTTCGCTCAAAGAGTGAAAAAATCTGGTCAAATCGGATTCGCTGAAATTGGCGGACAGCTGCTCCAGTTCTTCGGCGCTCATGGCCGCCGTATCGAGCAGTCCTGCGGCGTCACCGGCAACTTTGGCAACCAGCAAATCCCGCAGCAGGGTGAGCAAATCACGACAGAAGTTTCGCAAATCCTGACCGCGTGAAACCAGTTCGTCAACAACTTTGAGCGATTCTGCGGGTTTTTGTTCAGCGATGGCGGCGATAACGCGATTAAGCAAATCGGTTCCGGCGATGCCGAGCGCGTTGATAACGTCTGCGACTTCAATACTCTCACCGGAAAAACTGATGACCTGATCAAAAGCGCTTTGCGCGTCGCGCATCGAACCCATTCCGGCACGAGCGATTTCGCGGAGCGCTCCGGCAGAGACGATGATTCGTTCAGTGTCAGCAATCAGCTTGAGCCGTTCGATGATTTTATTGAGCGCAATCGTTCGAAATTCAAACTGCTGACTGCGCGAGAGAATCGTGTCCGGAACCTTATGCAGCTCGGTCGTCGCCATGATAAACATGATTCGCGGCGGCGGTTCTTCGAGAGTTTTGAGCAGGGCGTCAAACGCTTGTTTGGAGAGCTGGTGAACTTCGTCAATAATAAAAATTTTGTAGCGGTCGCGCGCCGGTGCGATGTCAATATTTTCAAGAATCGTTTCGCGCACATTGCCAACGCCGGTATTAGACGCGGCATCAATTTCCAAAACGTCAATCGAGCGTCCTTCGGCAATTTCTTTGCACGAAGCGCAAGCCGTCGGATCATTAAAAGAGCAAGGCGTGACCGTCGGTTTATCGGATTTATGGCAATTTAAGGCTTTCGCCAGCAGCCTCGCCGTTGTCGTTTTGCCGACGCCCCGCGCGCCTGAAAACAAATAGGCGTGGTGCAGCCGGTCGTGTTCAATCGCATTTTTTAAAGTGCGAGTGATTCCTTCCTGCCCAGTAACATCTTCGAATGTTTGCGGTCGCCATTTGCGGGCGATGACTTGATAAGACATAAAGGCTTAGTTTGCTGCTGGTTACCAAATGCTGTTAAGCATCTATCAGTGGTTATTTGATATTTGGTAACATTCGGTGAAAGCAGTTAAACAATACATTTTTAGATACAGCATCGGAAATGTAAAGCCCGACTGGCTTTTTATTAATAGTTATAAAAACAAACCTTAACTTTCCATAACAATCTGCCAGATTCATGCTGATCAAAATTACTTCGTTTAAGGCTGTAATAGTAACTTAAAAAACGAAGTGTCAAATTTTTGTCAGGAAATTTATTTCCTGACATATTTTTTTTCAGCACAAAAACAGTCTCTCACCGTTCATACAAAACCTGTTAACCAGAGGCAAATAGAAAGATTATGGAAACCAAAGAGCCGATAAATTAATTTACTTAATGTCTGAGAAAGACTGGCACGGGAATTGTAAAGCCATATCACGGCAACATGTACCTTTCACTGTACTAAATTTAGTTC
The DNA here is from genome assembly GCA_038212235.1 of Pyrinomonadales bacterium. Classification (GTDB taxonomy): domain Bacteria; phylum Acidobacteriota; class Blastocatellia; order Pyrinomonadales; family Pyrinomonadaceae; genus JBBQUS01. The sequence continues at coordinate 2,274 of JBBQUS010000051.1, read as the reverse complement.
CTGTTTGAACAAGCAGTAATAAAAATGGAATTAACAAGCAATGTTACGGTAAAAAATGCGACACCAAGGCTGGTATTTTTACTTCAGAGGCAAAACGAACTTAATCCGGCGATGCCAAATAAATTTCAAACTCTCGTCCAAAAGAAATTCAACTCAATTCTTGAAGGAATTGAAAACCCTGTCACAAAAGAGGTCGTTGAAGCTGTTCTGGTCAGCTTGTCGCGCCTCTGTGACATTTTGATAATAGTTGAGATCAATACGAACGAAGGCGGGCCGTATCAGGTAACGCTTGAGACATTTTCGCTTATTGATAAAGAGTCAAGGCTTTTAATCAAGTTAATCGAAAAGAAGCTCTCCAAATTGCCCTCCGTTAAGGGAACTTTGCGTCACGCGCTCAATGGAATGAGCTTCGCTCTCCGGCATGAACTCAAGCGGGTGTTCAGTCAGGAACTCGTCAAGCTCAATGAAAAGCATCGCTCCAATGAAATATGCGCCGCCGTGATGAGAGCCCACGGACTTCTCAATAACTGTTTCCAGCAGTCAATTCTTAATCTTGCACAGGTATTTGACCCGTCAGTGAGCGGTAAGCTTCTTTTTGATGTTTACGGAGACAGACTCGAACAATCCACTATTCTGATCAAGGATTTGTCTTCGTTTGTCACACTGGCGCGGCAGGCGGAAGAACGAAAAGACAAAGAAACCAGCGATTTACTGATCACAGAATTAAAAGAATTCTGCAGCGGCAGTCTGCATTATTTAATGTACAAGGACTGGGACGAGTTTGAAGACATCGCCAGGGAAGTCGCCGGCAGCAACGGCTCGGCAAGACATAGCTTTATCTTGCACTGCTTCATCGCTTATCTTGAAACTCTGATCAATCAAGTGCAGATGCGCGGCGTCCTAAATGAGAAAGCAAGTCAGTCTCAGGTCGCAGAAATAGGTAGGGTGAACGATATTAATCACTGCGTGATATTCGAATAATTGACTTATTGAGAATTTAATCAAACACGCTAGCTTTTCTCACTTTTTTGCAGATCGGCAGTTACTTTGTCAAAAAGTTTTCGATTAAACTCGCCAAGCGAGTTTTGGGCTTTGAGACGATTTAAGATTTCCAGAGCGGTCAGGAGCGGTTGTTTGGCGTTTTTAGATTCTTTGAGCGTCAGTTAGATTTTGCCGACACTAGCCAGTTCGCTTTGCAGATTCAAATCGTCCTGCGATTCATTGGCGAGACTGTCGAGATATTCGAGCGCTCGTTTGACCAGAATTTCGCGGGCTTCGGTCCAGCCCTGCAGTCGCTCGATTTTCGGTGTGATTTCAAAAAGCAGGGAATTCAAAAGTTTTCTGACGTCGTTGAATCTCTGGCGGGCTTTTGTCACGTTCCTGGCGTGCCTCATTTGCCTGCCAGAGCGAAACCGCTAAACCCGCCACAACCGATAAAATAACGGTTGACACAGCCAAAACCGCCGTTTTGTTGCGCTGCCAAAACTTTGCGGCGCGATACGACAGCGTCGCCGGACGAGCCGAGATGGGCAAACCGCTCAAATGTTTGTCAATGTCGCCGGCAAACGCTTCGACGGATTGATAACGCCTTTCCGGCTCTCTGCGCAGCGCTTTGAGCGCAATATTATCCAGATCGCCTTTTAACTGCAAGTGACGAGTGATGACTGGCGAATTCTGCGGGATTTCCGCTCCGCCGCACCGGGAAACTTCGCTCGGCTTCAAAGGGTCTGAACCGGTGATGATTTGAAGAATCTGCTCTAAACTTTTGCCCTCAAAGTGAAAAGGCTTATCTCCAGTTAAAAGCTCGTAAAAAACCACGCCCAAGCTGTAGACATCGCCGGTCGTCGTGACGATTTTACCCAAATTTGTTCGGGCGCGGCGTAATCAAGTGTAAAGGCGCGAAAAATCGTGGCAGTCTGAGTTTGATCGGCGATGTCCCGCTGCCCGGTGATTTCAACGGTGACGGACAAGCTGACCTGGCCGTTTTTCGACCGTCAACCGGAGTTTGGTATGTTCTCTACAGCAATCCGATTCAACCGGGCAAAGTCATTTTCACGGCGGTTCAATTTGGACAATCCGGCGACGTCCCGCTCTTGGCCGACTTTGACGGCGACGGGAAATCGGATATCGCCCTCTGGCGTCCGTCTTTGGGAGTCTGGTATCGGCTCAACAGTACAAACGGCGGATTCGCGTTTACACAGTTCGGGCAAGCGGGCGATGTGGCGACGCCGGGCGATTATGACAATGACGGGAGGAACGATTTAGCCGTATACC
>JBBQUS010000050.1:0-39000 GCA_038212235.1 Pyrinomonadales bacterium | reverse complement strand
CCCGACTGCCCAAACACCGTCGTCACCACCCCGCCGCCGTTGCTGCTCAAGCGATACCAGACGCCCGTCGAGGCTCGGAACACCGCAATATCCGCCTTCGCATCCCCGTCGTAATCCGCCGCCGCCGGCGCATCCCCAGATTGCCCGAACTGCGTCGCCACAAACGCTCCGCCGTTGCTGTTCAACCGATACCACGTCCCGTTCGAGGGGCGGAAAAGAGCGATGTCCGCCTTCTGATCCCCGTCGTAATCGGCCACCGCCGTGACATCTCCCGATTGTCCAAAGACCGTCGTCACCACCCCGCCGCCGTTGCTGCTCAAGCGATACCAGACGCCGTTGCTGGGACGAAAGACGGCCAGATCGGCTTTCCCGTCGCCATCGAAATCGCCCAGCACCGGCGCATCCCCAGATTGCCCAAATTGGGTCGCGACAAACGCTCCGCCGTTGCTGTTTAAGCGATACCAGACTCCGTTGCTGGGGCGAAAGACGGCCAGGTCGGCTTTTCCATCACCATCAAAATCGCCGGGACGCGCAATGTCGCCCGACTGTCCGAACTGGGTGCTGGAGACGGTGCTGGTCGCGCTGTTTAAGCGATACCAGACGCCGTTGCTGGGACGAAAGACGGCCAGATCGGTTTTCCCGTCGCCGTCAAAATCAGCCGGCGCGATGGTGTCGCCCGCTTGTCCGAACTGAGTGGCGGCAAAGCCGCTGGCGGAGCGGTTCAGATACCAGACTCCATTTGAGGGACGAAAGACCGAGACATCCGCTTTCCCGTCCGCATCATAATCAAACGGCGTCCGGGCCGGAGGGGGGGCGCCGGTCGTAATTTCCAGAGTCCAGCCGCCACTAATCAATCCTGTGTCACCCGTACCGGCATCCACTACATACAAGTTCCAATTACCGTTCGGCGCAGTGCCGCCAAAAGTAGAACTGAAAGTTGCAGTTCCCCCACCGGCAGGGCCTGGATTGTTATAAGTTGTCCCAGGTCCCGGCGCGGGAAAACTGTCACCTGTATAATATGCGGCTGGCTTATAAACACCGGCTGTAAACGGATCTACATCAGGCAATTGAGCTGCGCCGGTGTCGCTGATTGTATAAGTAACATTAGAAATCGGCCCGTCGCTGACTCCGTCCTGTATTAAGAGGGCAGCTCCGGTCGGTCCGACTAGAACTATACCGACGTCATCAGAAAATGTATGACTGTAGTTGTTAATTGTTACCTTAACACTGCCCGCTGTTGTCGGAATTGTTCCTGAGAGACCTGAAACGTTAATCGTTGATGGATAAGGAGTTGCTGGTGAGACGTCATTGATTGTGATTGCTGCTGTGTTGGTAAATACGGCGCCGGGTGAGTTTGGACTCGTTTTTGCCGATGTGGTTTGTGAATCTACTGAAAGTTGTTCGGTTTTCGATTGTCCGATTCTTTGTCGCTCTGCTTTTGGTCTGGCTGATTGACGTGTTTCATTCTGAGCCTGAACGGTCAAACAGCCGATTCCAATCGCTATAGCCGAGACGGCCATCATTAAATTATTAGCGGCTGTCCGCTGCCAACTCATGTGTGGTGCTTTTTGCATCTGTGGTTTTCTCCTCTAAATCGTGGATGTGTGGTCGAAAAACAATTATTTATAAATACCGCTATTAATAAAGGTTTTCTTCAATCAATTGGCGGGAGAACTAATATTATTCAAGAGGCTGAGATTAGCTGAAATTGGGGTTAATGTCAATATTTTAAGTTTCTAACTCTTGGTCAATTTTGAAAAACTAGAAAATCGGAAGATTCCATTGCCTCGCCGGTAAGTTGCCAAAACTATTAGCTTCATTTTTATTATCAGAGGGTGCTGTAAACTTAAAATTTAGATTTGGTAATTTAGCTTACGTCGAAAAGAAGAGGCCTTTTTCTACTAACCGCCAAATCAATCTCTTTTAGCACAGTGCCGTTTCTCACATCAGTCAGCACCCCCCTGATTGTGACCTTAAGGGTAATCGGGTCTTGCTCAATAACAATTGCTCCAAGCACATTTGTCCTCGTGTTGTTAATATTATCGTAATAACTTCCCAGGAAATTGTTCAATGAAACCGTTATTCTACCGTCCAGAGATCTATTAATAATTAAGCTGGAATTGAAGGTGGAACTGGCGCGCAGGCTGGCGTTCGATAATGACCCTTCACCAAAATAGATGCCTCCCTGCGCCAGTCCGCTTTCCAAATATAAATTTGCCTGTACTTGAGTTAGGACAACCGTTCTTGTATATCCGGATTTTGCGAAAGCGCCGACAATACCTACCGAAGTCGGAATAGTTTGAGCATGCGCTGCAGTACTGGCAAGGAAAATAAATATAAAGTTAAATAAGACGAACATTAGCGAGCGAGGGTTTTTCATTGCGTTGGTCTTCTCCTCCGGGGTTAAGGTTTTATGAGTGTCTTTTGATTGTACTATGTAAAAGAATTATTGGATTAGTGAGTTTTAATCATCGCGACCAGCTTATCCTACTCTCGTAAAAATATTATTGTCAACAATTTAAGTTCCTGGCAAGATTCGTTTCATTTGCTAGGTTGATGAATTGAGTCGTTTTCTCGCCTCGACTGATTCCGCGCTGTCAGGATATTTTTGTAAAATCTCGCGCCAAGCTGCACCATCGTAATGAAAACGTTTAGTCGTTTGATTAAAAACAAAACCGACGCCGATTTTGCGATAGCGATCTAGCTCGTTAAAGCTCAAATAAAAACTGTGCAGAGGCGCTCCGCTCGCCCGCATTTCATCCGCGCTGAGTTTGTGCGAAGCGCTGATAGAAAGTTTTTCAGAGGCTTCTTCAGCTAAATCTCCGGTCAGTAGGAGAATCGCCGGACGAAAAGCCGACTTGGGAAAGTTTTCAAGAAAAATTGTTGCCAGTTCAAGCTTATCAAAACCATCGGCGACCCGAATCAATGCGGCCAGGCGCTCATCATCGCCTTGTTTGGTGTTTGAAGCAACGGCTTCCGATTGAACCCAACCGCTTTTTTCCGGCGGCAGATTGACTCGAAAAAACGTCATGCCTTCCGCCTGCCGTTCACCCGTAATCAAAAGCGCGCGTCCGGCTCTCATGCGCTGAATCGGGATTGCCGCCAGACCCGGTTCAAAACGCAGAATCGCAAGCTTTTCTTCGATTACGATTGCCGGAACCGGCGTTCGGTATTTAGCAGTTGATACGTTTCTCAACTGCTTTTGAATCTTCGGAACAGGAGCGCGAACGGGCAAACGACGCTTTTGGGCTTTTCCGACAAAAGGAAAAAGCAATAAAAATGCGGTTGACAGGATAACGCAAGCTGAGAATTTACGTAACATGTTTTTGCACAATCATTTCACTGTGAATTTGATTTATCAAAAATAAACGATTATTTGCGCCCAAAATCGGCGGAAATTGTTCAAAATTTTTGCGAAACATCAATTTCGTCAAACTAACGCAGGACTTTGATTTTGGCTTGAGCGGCAAGAATTTTTTGCGCCGAATTGGCGTGATGAAAATGGCAGATAGCGATGGCAAGGGCATCCGCCGCATCATGCGGTTCGGGAACAGAAGGGAGTTTTAATAAAATCCGTACCATTTCGCCGACTTGATGTTTCTCGGCATTACCGTAACCGACAACAGTTTGCTTGATTAAGCGCGGAGCATATTCGTGAACCTCGAGACCATGTTTTTCCCCGAGCATCAACGCCACGCCGCGAACCTGTCCGAGCTTCAGTGCGACTTTGACGTTGACCGCATAAAATGCTTCCTCAATTGAGAGCACATTGGGCTGAAAACGGGCAATTACATCTTCGATCCCGTCGCTGATTTTCAAGAGCCGTTTCGAAAAAGCGTCGCGCGGACTCGACTTTACCGTTCCATACTGCACCAGCCGGTAAATATTTCCGTCTTTTTTGACGACGCCCCAGCCGAGCGTCTCGCTGCCGGGGTCAATTCCAAGAACTCGCATTAGTTTATAGTTGTTCGAGTATTTTATTAACTAAACTTCTGTAAACTACTATTCTATTTCAGATTCGTCAATATCAAAGTTGGCCGACACTCTTTGCACATCATCGTGGTCATCAATTGCTTCATAGAGTTTGAGCATTTGTTTGGCATCATTGCCTTCAAGTGTGATGTAATTTTGCGGAATCATCGAAACTTCAGCCAGTTCGGGCTCGATTCCGGCAGCTTTGACCGCATCCAAAACGGCATCGAAGTTTTCCGGCGCAGTATAAACTTCAAAATTATCGCCATCATCCTGCAAATCATCCGCTCCGGCTTCGGAAACAATATCAAACAATTCGTCTTCCGGTTTGACTCCTTTGCCGACAACGATGTAGCCTTTTTTGTCGAACATCCAGCCGACCGAACCGATTTCGCCCAAATTCCCGCCGTTTTTTGAGAACAAATGGCGCAGTTCCGCGACTGTTCGATTGCGATTATCAGTTAGCGTATCAATCAAAATAGCGACGCCGCCGATTCCGTAACCTTCGTAGGTGATTTCGTCGTAATTAACGCCCTCTAGTTCGCCGGTTCCGCGCTTGATTGCTTTATCAATGGTGTCGTTCGGCATGTTCGCGCCCTTAGCTTCGCCGACAACTTTTCTGAGGCGCGGATTTTCGTCAACCTTGCCGCCGCCCATTCGGGCCGCGACCGTCATTTCTTTGATCAGACGGGTAAAAAGCTTGCCGCGCTTGGCGTCAATCGCGCCCTTTTTATGTTTAATTGTGTGCCACTTACTATGACCTGACATTCTTTTCTCTCTTACCTTCTAAAGATTATTTTTGCGTGTGAAATTGAATGATTCCGGCTTGTGAATATATCATTTTAAAATTTCAAAATTCAAATTAGCTTTAATTTGTCGGCTTTCGCGCCTTTGATCTCGACCTGTTTGGTTTTGGCTGTTTCGCCGCTGACAATTTGAACGGCGCTTTTTGCCACTTCAAAAAACTTGGCCAGGATTTTGACGAGTTCCGCATTGGCAGCGCCGTCAACCGGCGGAGCGGTCACTCGTACTTTCAAGGCGCCGTCCAGACAGCCGACAATTTCGTTTTTTGACGCGCGCGGCACAACTCGCACCGTCAAAATTATCTGGCCGTTTTTTTCAGTGAAAGAAATCATTTGCCGCCGGGAGCAATCAGAGTTGCATACACAGCAGTCTGAAACAAACTAATTAAAAACAAAACAATAATCGGTGAAATATCAATCATTCCTCCGAGCGGCGGAATCAAGCGGCGCGCCGGAAGCAGAATCGGGTCGGTGACGCGCGCCAGGAAACGACTAAACCAGTTGCCGTAAATTAAAAACCATAAGAGCAAAATGCGAATAAAAATCGCCAATGACAAAAACGAGAGCAAACCGTAAAGCAAATAGCCGACAAAGGCCAGAATTCTTCCGTCCGATAAACTTGAAATGATCCCGTCGAGCGTAGAGGTGACCGCTCCGACGGCTTGGAGAAAAAAGTAGCCGACCAGGCAGGCCAGCAAAATTGTGATGAGCGGCGCCAGACGTTTGTCAAAACGCCCCATCGCCAGCCAATCGGCAACCGGGCGGACAATAGAATCGGTTGCTCGCTTGAGCCAGGCGGCGAATCTGCCGAGCGAGCCAAACGGATTTGGATCGCTGTAATTAAAAATCAGCCGCAGAGTCATCGCCAAAATAATAACCAGCAGAATTGTGGCGACGATGTATTGAGTTAGGAAATAAAGCTGTGTAAACATATCAAATTGTTGTTTTAAAGTTACGTTTGACGAAACAGGGGGCGTTGTCCGAAAATCGCCGTTCCGACGCGCACCAGAGTCGCGCCTTCTTCGATTGCCGTTTCAAAATCTCCGCTCATGCCCATCGAAAGCTCGCCGGTCGAGTTGCCGAAAGCTCCTTTTTCTCCGAGCGCGTCGCGAATTTCGCGCAGGCGGCGAAAAAACGGGCGCACCCGCTCAACATCTTCGTCAAACGGCGGAATAATCATTAAACCTTCTAACTTTAGATGTCGTGCGGTTTGCAAAAATTCGACGAGCGGCGGCAAATCTTTTTCCGCCGCGCCCGACTTGGTCGCTTCGTTCGCCAAATCTACTTGAATTAAGACGCCGAGTTTGGGGCGATTTTCTTCCGCGCAGATTCGTTCCAAACGCTGAGCTAAATCGAGCGAATCGAGCGTGTGAATCAAATCAAAAATTCTGACGGCTTTGCGCGCTTTGTTCGCCTGCAGATTGCCGATTAAATGCCAGCGCGCCCGTTCGCGCCCGATGACGGCAACTTTCGCTTCGGCTTCCTGCACTTTATTTTCGCCCAAATCACCAGCTCCGGCGGCAATCGCCGCTGAGAGCGTTTCCGCCGGATGAGTTTTACTGACGGCAATCAATTTTATTTCTTCAGCCGCGCGTTCGGCCTTGAGCGCCGCCGTTTCGATGCGCCGCCGCACTTTCAGCAAATTTGTTCTCAATTGATTTTCCTGCGTCATTACTTTCAGATGATAACAAACTCGGGCGGGCAAATTAAAAACAGTCGGCGTTAACATTTAAGACGAACTTTGCTTGAGCCGCTGACATCACAAAAAGTAAGATAAAACCTGGGTTTAAATTTCGGCCAGAAACCTATCGAGATTGCTTTCTTCAATGAACTTCGACGGCTATTTTAAATTTACCTCGTACGCGGTGATTGCCTGCGGAGCGTTAGCCTTGCTCGTTTCAGGCGGGATCAGCGCCGCTATTGCTTTTATTTTCGCGGTGGCAATGATTGTTGCCTGGCGGTTTGAGGGAACGAAATGGCAGTTCTCAGAACGGTTCGGGCTGGTTTTAATCGTCCTGGCGCTCCCGTTTTATTATCTCGATTGGCAGTATCAAGCGGCGATGCTGGCGCGCGAACGCGCCGGCGCGGCGACGCTCGCTCATTTGATTCTGGGTTTATCGGTTATCAAGCTTTTTCAAATCAAAAACGACCGCGACTGGGTGTTTCTCTATCTCATCTCGTTTTTCGAAGTTTTGCTGGCGGCCGGTTTGAGCATCAGTCCGCTCTTTTTGGGAACGCTGATTTTATATTTGCTGTTTGCCGTCTGCACGATTATCGCCTTTGAAATTCGCAAAGCGTCGCGCCACGTTAAAATTCTCGAAGCGAAAGAAGTTGAAGCGAAAAAACCGAGTTTGAGCTGGCGTCTGCCGATCACGGCGACAATGATTTTACTGGCAATCTGCTTGCTGGCGGTTCCGGCGTTTTTTATGATGCCGCGCGTTGGCGGAGCAGGTTTTTCAGGCGGCGGAGGCGGCGGTTTGTCAGGCTTTGTCGGATTTTCAGATTCGGTCAGATTAGGCGCTATCGGCAAACTCCAGCAAAATAACGAAGTTGTGATGCGCGTTCGCATCGAGGCTGATGATGCGGCCTCGCGGCGTGATTTGCGCTGGCGCGGAGTTGCTTTGGATAATTTTGATAACCGCAGTTGGAGTAATACTTTTAAGAAAAGCGAGCGCAAGACTGAAACAACCGACAGCTCCGGGTTATTTAAATTTGGAACTGTCGGTAAATCGGAAGATTTGACTGTCCAAACAGTTTATCTTGAGCCGATTGACACCACGGCTTTGTTCGGTGCGCCGCGCATTGTCGCCGTGCAGGGCAGTTTCCCGATTTTACAGCGCGATGATAATGAAAGCCTTACGCTCCCGCGCAACTCCGAGCGAGTCGTTTATAAAGTATTTTCCGATACCGCGCCGCCTGATGCAAAAGATTTGCGTGCGGATGATAAGCCGTATCAAGCGTTTGATCAGATTTATCTGCAGCTGCCGCCGATTGACGGCAGAATTTCGTCGCTCGCCAAAGAAATCGTTGAAAAAGCCCATGCGAAAAACCGTTACGATGCGGCGCGAGCGGTTGAAAATTATTTGCAGACGCAATACGGCTACACTCTGGAGTTAAAAGCGAGCGGCGATGAGCCTCTGGCGGATTTTCTCTTTAACATTCGCGAAGGTCACTGCGAATATTTTGCGACGGCGATGGCCGTGATGCTGCGCACGCAGGGAATTGCCACACGCGTCGTCAACGGTTTTCAGACAGGCGAATACAACGATGCGGCCGGAGCCTTTATCGTTACTCAAAAGGAGGCGCATTCGTGGGTTGAAGTATATTTTCCGGAAACTGGTTCATGGATCACTTTTGATCCGACGCCGGCGGCCGGAAAAAATCTTTCCGCGCAGGAAACTGCCGCCGGAAATATTATTGCGGCGCGAATCAATAAATATATTGAAGCGCTTAATATGTTCTGGCTGCAATATGTCGTTGCTTACGACAATCAGGAACAGCGCAGTCTGGCGCGAGCCGTTCGCGAAACTATCAGCAGCAATCAAACGCGAGCCGGAAATTTCTGGCAGATTTGGCGCGAACGCGTCAAAGACTGGTGGGAAAGCCTAAACGGCGCGCGCGGCGCGGCAGCCAGTTCGCAAACAATCCTGCAAACGATTCTGGCAATTTTGCTGGTCGCGGGCATTCTTGTTTTGTTTCGGCTGGCGGGCAGGCGAATTTCGCGCAGTCAAATTTGGCGGTGGTTTAAGCTTGGCCGGAAAACCGATGCGCGGCAAATCATCGAATTTTACGAGCGAATGACAAAGGTTTTGGCGAAACAGAATTTACGACGCGAACCGGCTCAAACCCCGCTCGAATTTGCTTTGGCGGTCGGGGCGAGCGAAGCACTGCAAATTACACAGGCATATAACCGTGTGCGATTCGGTGAAGAGAGTCTAACTTTTCAGGAAGTAAAAGAAATCGAAGTCTGGCTGGAGAATTTAGAACGGAAACCCGCGGAGGCTAAGCAAAAATAAAGCCTTTGACAAATTTCGATGCTTGCCAAAGAGAAACTGAAAGAGTTTTTAGGGCGCATCAAGAATTTCGCGAACTTTCCTCGCCAAACTTTCGGCTATAAACGGCTTTTCAATAAAATTTCGTTGTCTTTCGATTTCAGTTTTAGTTATCAAATGGTCGTCGAAATAACCGGAAATGTACAAAATGCGGTTTTGTAAGTGGCTGAATGATAGTAAATCTACCAGTGATTGTCCGGACATTCGCGGCATCAATAAATCTGTAATTACCAAATTTATATTTTCCCCTTCGCGCTCGTAAACTTCCATTGCCTCAAAACCATTTTTAGCTTCTACCACCTGATAACCGCAGGTTTCGAGAATTTCGCGAATCATTTCCCGGACAGTTGGTTCGTCATCTACGACTAAAATAGTTTCACTTCCTCTTGGAAAAGCAGCATTTGTCATATTGTTCACCAACAGAGTATTCAAGCTGACGGGAATAGTTTTAAGCAAAACAAACCTCCCCGGATTCCGGAACCGAACCCAGTGAAGTTTAAAGACTATACCATCTTTTAATGTATAAATAGCGAAGGGCGACATCAACAGCTAAACAATTTCGACTGTCAAGCGTCGGTGGGCAACTCGGAGGTCAAATTTAATTCCCAACGCTCAATATGGATGACTGATTCGCCCGGCAGTAATTTCGTCAGCGGAGAAAGCGTTTCGAGTTCGACAAAAGAGCCGGCCGTATAAAGCTCAACGTTTGAGTTGTAATCTGGATAGACAACGTTTTCAAGCGGCTCAAACCGCTTGGTAAAACGCAAATTTTCCCGCTCATAACTCGCCCAGCCCTGTTTATTAAAAACTCCGATTTTTTGCTGCTCTTGCTTGTTTTCGTCAACCTTGAGCCGAATCTCATCTTTCTCAAAACTCCACCGCGCGTCGGTAAAATCGGTGTAAGACCACAAAGCCAGATTTCGCACCGGCAAGAGAGTTTCCGGGCTGTACGGCGCAAAAGGCTCGTTCGGAACGATGCAAACCCCGCCGCCGCGCATGATTGTCAAAGCCCACGCCGAAAGTGTCATTTCCGAATCGCCGCAATTTTTAATTTTATGTTGGATTTCAACGCTGCTCTCAGTTTCGGCGAGCGTTACGACGAGCTCTTTCTGTGTTTTTGTAACCGGCTCAAAAGGCTGCAAAAATCGCACAGAGTTGTTTATTTCATCAATTAGGTACTCGACCGGCGCGTCATCCGGCGCGTAAGAGTTTGGCATATTCTCGGGCGCAATCCACAAACGATGCCCGCCGTAAGGTTTCCACGCTCCGAGCGGCGTGTTGACCACGGCTTCCGGATGCTCGCCCAAGATATTTTCGCCGTCAACAAACGCGTAACGCAAAATGCGAGGTCCGATATCGGTTGTGGCAACCAGCTCGATTTTGCCGTTTGATAATTGAAGACAGTTTGGAAAGCTTTTGTATTGAATTTTACTAACAATCATTTTTGCTCTTTTTTTGCTTGTCGAATCAGTTTGATTTAATACCAGAAAATCATAAACCAGAGGCGGTCGTGACAACAATGCTCAGCCGTTAAAAAAAAATAAAGCGTCTGAAACTTCTCGTAATCGGACAACAAAACTCTTTTGCGTTATATTCTTAGCTTCGCTGTTAGCGCGGCTGAAACCTCAATCAATCTTAAAAAGTGAACTACCGATTGTTGATATTTAAACAGCAAAAATTTAGTTTGAAACCTGAAAGCGCACAAAAAGATGTCAATTTACGAGAATTACGAGCCGATTGATTTAACAAAAATCAATACTTACGCTCTCGCTTCGCGTCCGAGCAAGGTTTCCATTGATTGTTTTTCGCAGCCTGTTCGTCAGGACGATTCGCTAAAAAACTTTCTCGACAAACTGCCTGATATTTTAGCCGTAAAATCTTTGCGCGAACTGGCCGCGCAAATCAAACGCGCCAAGAACCTGGGAAAACCGATTGTTTGGGGAATCGGCGGGCACATTATCAAAACCGGCGTCGCGCCCGTTTTGATTGACCTGATGAAACAGGGATTTGTCTCGGCGATTGCCGCAAACGGCTCGGTTTTAGTGCATGATACGGAGATTGCCCTCGTCGGATTTACCAGCGAAGATGTTGATGCCACTCTCGGAACGGGAGATTTCGGGGCGGCCAGAGAAACCGGCGAGATTTTGAACGCGGCGGCCAAAAGAGGCGCGGCGGACAGCATCGGACTTGGCGAAGCGATGGGACGCGAAGTTTCGGCACAAAACCCAACGCACGCCGATTTTTCCTTGCTCTGCCAAGCTTACAAAAGCCAAATTCCGCTGACCGCGCATCTCGCAATCGGCGCTGATATTGGACATTTTCATGCTTCGTGCGACGGAGCCGCGTTGGGCGTCGCTTCGCACACCGATTTCAAGCTGTTCTGCTCAATCGTGCGGGCGCTCGACGGCGGAGGCGTTTATCTGAATTTAGGTTCAGCGGTGATTCTCCCGGAAATTTTTTTAAAGGCCGTCACGGTCGTCAAAAATCTGGGATTTCCGCTCGCTGATTTTACCACCGCGAATTTTGATTTTATTCAGCACTACCGCCCAAGTACCAATGTCGTTCGCCGACCGACGGCAAACGGTGCGGGACGCGGTTTTTCTCTCACCGGACATCATGAAATTATGATTCCCCTACTGGCCGCGCAAATTCTTTGTCAGTAGCGCAAAGCGTCGAGTTGAAAGCCAAGATGTTAGGACATTATCTTTCAGTTTCGCGTTTTGCGCTTTGCACTTTGCCTGTCGAAACCTTAAAATGCAACTTTCACGCAGATTAGCTGCATCAAGAATTAGGCAGTTTCCTAAAATTTTAGCTTGACCTCAAGAGCACATTCCGTTTGGAGGATTTTGTGAAGTTTTCGCTTCGTCTTTTATTTTCGTCCGCACTTTTATTGGCGGTAATATTTTTAGCCAAGACAAATTTATTCGCCCAGGTTGAATCAGTTGTCGGTCAATTTACTTCAACTTCAGCATCTGTTTTTGTGAGAGGTGTCAGCGGCGACGGCCGGTTCGTGGTTGTCGAATCAAACGGCGATCTGGCAACGGAAAAAACGCCGTCTCGCAATAATTTTGACGGCAATTTTGAGATTTTTTTGTTTGATTACGGCCAGCGCCGCATTTTTCAAATCACCAATACCACTCGCGCGCTTAAAGATATCGTCGGCTCGGGCGTAGATAACACCAACATTCAGGTTAATGTCGTTAACACCAATCCGGTCATCAGCAATGACGGGCGTTATATTGCGTTTGCTTCAAACGCTTATTCGACTGTTCCCGGTAATACCAGCCCGGCGAACTTTGACGGAAATGCCTGTACATCAGCTGTTGCCACCGATTGCGTTCTTGATGCCAACGGGAACAATCCGAATCGCACGACGCTGACCGCTCTCCGGGCCGACGGCAATTTAGAGATTTTTCTCTATCAAATTCCCCAGGTGACGCCGGTTAATTTATCGCTCGGCGCGGAATTGCCCTTGACGGATTTGGCGGCGGGAACTTTTACCCAGGCGACCAGCTCGCCGCAAAGTCTGCCGCCGCTGCCCGGCAGCTCGACGCAAGCTCCGATTGTTCGTCCCGATAATAGTTTGCCGTCAATTAGTGACGACGGTTCGGTCGTTTCCTTTGTTTCAAATCGTGATTTGGTGCCGCAATCGGGCAGCGATACCAACGGTAACGCCGATCTTAACCGCGAAATATTTGTTTATCTGAAGAACGCCGCAAACAAAACGCATCAGGTCACTAAAACAACTCGCGGCGACATTATCAATCAGATTTACAACATCAATCCGTCAATTTCCGGCAACGGTCAGCGTGTCGCTTTTGCTTCGACGGCAGTCAATCCGGTTCGCGGAGCCAGCGGTGGCGCCAACCCTGACGTTAATTTGCACGTTTTCTACGCAAATTTAGATGTCAACGGGGAACCGGTCGGGGCTGATGTCGAGCGTCAGGTTCAGATAACCAAGTCGCTCCGAAGTTCGCCCGACAGCACTACTGATATTCTTAGTCAGGGCAACCGCATCAGCCGCGACGGGCGTTACATTGCTTTTGAATCATTAAGCAATAGTCCTGGCGATGCTGCCGGCGCGTCTCAATCCGGCTACGCGGTTTTCGTCTATGATGCGGCTCCGGCTGCAACCACTCGTTACAAGCAGTACGGAGCGCGAAGTTTGGATGATCCGAACGTAACGGGGAACAGCGGCGGATGCTCAATCTCGGCGAACGGCGGAGATTCGTGTCGTTATCCGAGCTTTACCGATAACGGCGTCGGAGGAACTCCGGCAACACTGATTTTTACTTCGCGAATTAATTACAGAGCTGACGGAACGGTTTCGACAGTGAGCGGCGGTTTAAACGAGACCACCAGCCGCCCGCCGCAATTTTATTCAACGCCGCTCGACACCAGCGGAACGACCGCGACGGCCAGCGTGTCTCTTTTGCGATTAACGCAAATTCCGACAACAACCTTTTCCGACGTTCAGCCGTTTGCTTCAAACACCCAGCAGCGGATTGCTTTTAATCTTGCCAATAATCTCGGCGCTCCAAATCCCGACGGCGGCTACGAAGGTTTTTATCTGATTTCGCCGATAAATGCTTTAACGACCGGCAATGGTGACGTGATTCGCGGGTTTGCGACGGGAGCGAGCGCTCGTCGGGTTGGAACACCGACGCCGATTGTCACTCCGACACCAACCGCGACGCCAACGCCGACTCCGATTACTCCCGACGCCGTGACGGGATTATCAACCGGAGCGCTGGCGATTGTCAGACTTAATTACACTCGTCCGCGCAACACTATCTTTGCGGCGGGCGGAGGAACTACGAGACGCAGTTTTGAGCTGCCGATTGAACTCGGCGGCGTCACGGTTAACCTTAGCGGCGCGGCCAGCGGAATTTACTCGGTTGATTATCAGCGGCGGCAAATTACCATCGTGCTTCCAAAAGCACTTGGCACCGGAACCTTTAATGTGACAGTCAATGACAACGGCCGTCTTTCGCGGAGCACTCTCAACATTGTTGCCTCGCAGCCCGATGTCTTTAACAAAGACCCAATTCCGGGACCGGGCGGGCGGGCTCGAATTATCAACACGACCAATCCGTTTCCATTGTTATCGGAGCCGTTTTTTATTCGGACCATCCGCCGGCGGCCTTACGGTAACGTGCAGACTCAGGTCAGACTGTTTTTAACCGGAGTTCGCGGCCTTGCCGCCACTGACTTCAACATTCGAATCGGCGATCAAACAATTACCGGCGCGCAGATTTTAACCGGCGCGGTCGAAACCGAAGCGCCGGGCATCTACACGATTGATTTTCTTCTTCCTCCCGGGTTGAACGGAGAAGGCGATGTTCCCATCATCGTCACGACAACCGGCGGCGCGGCCAGCCGTTTGGATGACACAGCGCCGCGAGTGCTGATTCTTTAAAACAAAAAAGCGGGTTTTGAAACCCGCTTTTTTGTTTTTGGGTCAACCGCGATTTTTCAAACTCTCGGATATTTCATAGAATATAAGTTTGGTTTTGATAAATTATTTGAATCTATTAATAAGTTTGGGGAGATAAGATAATGTTAACAAACAACGGTCACGCAAAAGATGTCAGCAGTTTACAAATTGCCGGAGAGGTTTGGCGGAACGGAGAGTTCGTTGCTTGGGATGACGCCCGCGTTCACGTCATGACGCACGCGATTCATTATGGCTCAAGCGTTTTTGAAGGCATTCGCTGTTATGCTACCGAACGAGGCCCGGCTGTTTTCCGGCTGGCCGAACATATGAAAAGACTGCTCAATTCGGCGAAAATTTACCGGATGGACAATAAATTGGCGGTTGAAGAATTATCCCGTGCAGCAGTCGAACTTATTGGCAGAAGCACGCTCAAACAATGCTACCTGCGCCCGGTTTTGTTTCGCGGTTTGGATGAAATGAATCCGTCCTTTGGCGTCAACCCGTTTAAAAATCCGCTCGAGTGCTACATCGCGGCGTGGGACTGGGGCAAGTATTTGGGCGACGAAGCGCTCGAAGCCGGTGTTGATGTCTGTGTTTCGAGCTGGACTCGAATTACTTCAAACACTCTGCCGCCGATGGCCAAAGCGGGCGCTAATTATATGAACTCGCAGCTGATCAAAATGGAAGCCATTTTAAACGGCTATTCCGAAGGCATCGCGCTGGACGACAGAGGATACGTTTCGGAAGGGTCAGGCGAAAATTTGTTTGCGGTCGTTGACGGCAAACTGGTCACACCGCCGCTCGCTTCCTCGGTTTTGCCCGGGATTACACGCGACAGCGCCATTGAAATCGCCAAAGAACTCGGTATTCCGGTGGTTGAAAGCGTGATGCAGCGCGCCGCGCTCTATCTGGCCGACGAGCTTTTCTTTAGCGGCACGGCGGCTGAAATCACGCCGATTCGCTCGGTTGATAAAATTACAATCGGTTCGGGCAAGCGCGGCGAAATTACGCGCCAGATTCAGGAAGCATTTTTCGCAGTTACCGAAGGTCGGCGTCC
The DNA here is from genome assembly GCA_038212235.1 of Pyrinomonadales bacterium. GTDB lineage: Bacteria > Acidobacteriota > Blastocatellia > Pyrinomonadales > Pyrinomonadaceae > JBBQUS01. Next base: position 23,679 of record JBBQUS010000050.1, on the reverse strand, counting down.
GGCTCCGTTCGGCGCGAAATGGCTGACCTATGTTAACGAACCTGCCGAGCAAATCAAGAATGAAAAGGCTGTGGCCGAATTGGTTTAAACTCGATTCTTAAAGCTTCACCAACAAAATAAAAAGAGCGAGACATTCTCGCTCTTTTTATTTTTGTCAAAAAACAAAAATTGTTTGTCACAAATTTGCGAGACGCGGTGTTCTAGGTTTGAGAACAACAAAAACCCCTTTATAAAATAAGCGAGGAATTAAAAATGCTTTGGATAGTTTCAGTAATCGTAACCGGATTGATGACGCTTGGCACAAGTCAACAGTCATCGCTTAATACTCCGCAAAACCAATCACCGCAAGTGCTCGCTGAAAAAATTTCTTCAAATACAGTTGAACTGCAAACCGAAGTCGCCCGGCAGCAGAGCCGCATTGACAAGTCTTATCCGCTCAATCCCGGCGGGAGAATCAGTCTTAATAATATCAACGGAACAGTCGTCATCGAAGCGTGGGACAAATCGGAAGTGCGCGTCGAAGCCGTCAAAAACATTGACTGCGATAAACCTTATCAAATTGATGTCAACATTGATGCCAACCCAAACTCGCTGCAAATTGAAACTGACTTTCCGAGAGAGAGCAGCGGCAGAGGCTGGAACAACGGTATTCACTGCCGCGAAGCCCGCGTTGATTACAAGTTAACCGTTCCGCGCACTGCGAAGCTGGATGAGATCGAAACGGTCAATGGTGACATCACACTCGGCGGAATGACCGATTTTGTTAAGGCTTCGACCGTCAACGGACGGATCAACGCCAGTAATCTACGCGGAACAATCAATCTTTCATCGGTCAACGGAACTCTCGCCGCCGATTTTGAAAGTCTGGAAAACGTCCGCGACGTTAAAATGGGAATGGTCAACGGTAAAATTGATTTGCAGCTGCCTTCGGATATTGACGCCACACTCAAAGCCGACACCGTTAACGGTTCAATCAGCAACGATTTTGGATTGCCCGTGCGCAAAGGAGAATATGTCGGGCGAAATCTCTACGGCCGGCTTGGCAACGGCGGAATTATGGTTAAGCTCGACGGCGTTAACGGCACAATCAACATTCATCGCAAACAGGACGGCCGCAGTCCAAAGCAAGTTACCAACCTGCTGCCCGCCAAAGGCCAGGATTCGGATAACGATGACGACGAAGATAAAGATGATGACAGCGGATTAGCCGTTCGCGCTCCCAGAACGCCCAGAACTCCGCGTCTTCCTCGCGAAGCGGCGGCTGCCCCCGAAATTCCCCTGCCGCCAGGCGAATTGATTGACGAAAACACTCGAAAAGAAATTCGCAAATCCATTGCTGAAGCCACCAAAGCCGCCGCTCAAATTAAGATTGACCAAAAAGAACTTAACCGCCAAATTCGCGAAGGTTTGGACCAAGCGCGCGAAGAGATGTTCGAAGCTCGCGCGTTTTCCTGGAACAACACCTCGGAGTTTGCGCCGATGGCCGAGCGCGAAACTAAATCAATGGTCATTGAAGGAACGCCGAAAGTAACGGTTGAAGCCAGCGGCGGAACGGTTAGTATTCGCGGCTGGGAACGCGCCGAAGTTTCGTATTCAATCGGACGACAAGTGTCTGACGGCTCTGAATCCGACAAAGCTCTGGTTGCTTTTGAAAAGAAAGGCTCTGATGTCAACATCATTGTTCCAAAGGAGGCGTCCAATTATCGTCTGGAAATTTTTGTTCCGCGCAACTGTAATCTGCGCGTGACATCAAACCGGCAAATTCGCGTCGAAGGCGTTAAAGGCAAATTAAATCTTGACGGCGGCGAAGAATCGGTTGACGTTCGCGATTCGAGCGGCGATTTGAGTGTTCGTACAAATGAGGGCAGAGTTCGGGTGATCGGCTTTGACGGGGCGACCGCAGTCAAAACCTCAGACGGCGACATTGCGCTCGAAGGCGATTTTTCCGCGCTCGACACTGACACAGACGGCGGCACAACTTCGCTGACGCTTGGCGACAACGCGGCGGCGGAAATCCATTCCTCAAACAAAAACGTTTCGTTTGACGGCTTCAACGTTTCTAACTCTTCAGCAGATGGCGATGCTGAGACAACTGTCTGGCAAATTGGCGGCAAAAATGCCGGAACAAAGAAATACAGCTTGAAATCCGGCGACGGAAAAATCTTTGTTCGCAATTTAAACCGTGTTCGCGTCACGCGTAATAACACCGCTTGGTTCAGTTCCGAAGGTGAAATTTGCTCTTAAATAATCTTTAATTTTGAAACCTTTTCGGTCAATAACCGTTTTGATAGTGACACGGGTCGCTTCGCAATGTTTCCCGCATTAATTTGTTTTATTTCCTTTTTCATATTCTCGAGCGTAAATTTATGAGAAGCGCCATTCTTTTATTGATAGTGTTTATTTCTAGCGCCGGTCTGCAGGCTCAAACAATAACTCCGGCAGAGACGGGCGCCGTCAGCGCCGCGCCGTCTGAAAACGCTGCCGCGAAAAACCCCGAGGTCAGCCCAACTCCTGACGGCGACTCGGCACCTCTCGACAAATCAGCTAAAACGGCAAAATCCAGTAAGAAGGCCACCAAAACGCCAAAATCACCGGTCAACGTCAGTGCGCGTTTTCGCGAATCCATTGCCCCGGAAAAGTTGCTTCCGATTAATATTCCGCGTTTTGAGACCGCGCCGACGATTGACGGAAAACTCGATGACGCGGCTTGGAAACAGGCCGCTACTTTTAAAGATTTTTATCAAACATCGCCCGGTGACAATATTCCGGCGTCAAAGCCGACAATCGCTTACATGGGTTACGACGCGGAGAATTTATACGTCGCGTTTTATTGCTACGACGAACCCGATAAAATTCGCGCCACAGTTGCCAAACGAGACGAGGTTTTCGGCGAAGACAACGTGCGAATTCATCTGGACACTTATGATGACGGGCGGCGCGCCTACATTCTCGGATTTAACCCGCTTGGGATTCAGCAGGACGGCGTTTATACGGAAGGAAACGATAATCCCGATTATTCGGTTGATGTCGTGATGGAATCCAAAGGAATTATTGTCGCCGACGGCTGGACGCTTGAAGTTAAAATTCCTTTTAAATCTTTGCGATACAGCATCGGCCAAGGCAAAATGTGGGGCATTCACGTTTCGCGCAATATTGACCGCTTAAATGACGAATTTGATTCATGGATGCCGCGTGACCGCAATATTTCAAGCTGGCTCGCGCAGGAAGGGAAAATTACCGGCATCGAAAACATCAAAGTCGAGCGCACGCTGGAAATCGTGCCGTCAATTACGGTTTCCGAAAGCGGCAATCGCAAGCGCACAATCTTTGCTTCGACCGTTGATTCACAGCCGATTGGCGCGTTACGCGATCCCGGAAGGTTTCGCAATGACGGCTTGAAACAGGACATCGGGGTTAACTTTAAACTAAATATTACGCCGAACGTCACTTTGGATGCGGCTTACAATCCGGATTTTGCGGAAATCGAAGCCGATGCGCCGGTCGTTTTGGCCAATCAACGATTCCCGATTTTCTTTGAAGAAAAACGTCCGTTTTTTCTCGAAGGTAAAGACATTTTCAACTCTCCACTTAACGTTTTTTACTCGCGCAAGATTATTGACCCGGATTTAGCCGCCAAGTTAACCGGCAAGATCGGGAAAACCACGTTTGGCTTGCTCGCCGCTTCGGATAACGCTCCCGGCAATTATTCCGACGAAGAACTGGCCGATCCGGTTTATCGTCCGAGCAAGGAATTTTTGAACAAAAACGCGCTCTTTGCCGTCGTTCGTCTCAAACGCGATTTCGGCAAGGAAAACAACATCGGGTTTTTCGGAACAGCGCGCGTTTTCCCGCAACAACGTAACTTTTTGAGCGGCGTTGACGGACGTCTCAAATTTGATGACAAAACAACGATGACGTTTCAGGTGGTTGGAACGCACACTCGCAGCAATTTCTACAGTTCGGAATTTGACGATTCACGTTATCGCAACGGCAACGGCGTGGGTTATTACTGGAGTTTGGATTACACCGAAAAAAATCGCGGTTATTTTATTGAAGCCATCGGACGCTCACGCGATTACCGCGCTGACGCCGGATTTACGCGGCGCACCAATACCAACAGCTTTCTGGTTGCCGGCCGTCTCAGCACCGAACCGAAGCCGAAAGCGGCGATTATCCGCACCAGCTGGCAGCCGTTTGCGCGGATTAACTATGATTGGAAAGGTCGCTCGCAAGGCGGAGTTTTAGGCAACAATTTCAACCTAAACTTACAGCACAACACTTTTGTTTATGCTGAATTCGGCGCGAGTTACGAGCGGTTGTTCGAAGAAGAATTCGGCGCCAAACGCAATCCGGCGCGGAACCAAACCGGCGCGTTTTACGGCGCTCCGGAACGCTCAGCCTATCAGCCCTATTTTAGCTTTAACGTTAACCGCACGGTCAACAAACAGATTTCGGTTTACGGCTTTTTAGGCTCGATCTGGAACGCGTTTGATTATGATTTCGGCAACGGTTTTCGCAACGGGCTCGGCACGCGTTATCAACGCGTCAGCCCCGGCTATGCGGAATATCTTCAGGAATATGACGTTTTTTTAAGACGGTACGCAACTGACCCGAACATCACTCCGCCGTCAGCGCCGCTGCAAAACCCGGGAACCGGGCGGCAGTTGGATTTAAATGTCGGCGGCGAATATAAGCCCGTTGACCCGCTGCGCATTTCGCTCGATTACACCAAAAGTCGTCTGGTTCGCCGCGATACCGGCAAAGTTGCGTATGACGACAATATTTTTACCCTTCGTTCGACTTACCAATTCACCAGATTTACCTTTCTTAGAACGCGAATTGATTACGACACACTTTCTTCAAACGTCAGCGGGCAGATTCTGGCGGGCTGGAATCCAAATCCGGGAACGGCTTTTTACGTCGGCTACAACGATAATTTTAACTATAACGGCTTTAACCCTTATACGGGGCAGCTCGAACCGCGTTTCGAGCGCAACGGTCGGACATTTTTTATTCGCGCTTCGTATCTGTTTCGCCGCAGTTTTTAGATTATTCCTTGCTGAGCAAAAACTTCCTAAATTGCTTTAAGCCTCAAGGGTTTCCCGCGCGGGAAACCCTTCTTTTTGTTCGTTGTGCGATAACCCATAGTTGTGCGATAATTCGTTTTTGCGCGCCCGTAGCTCAGGGGATAGAGCGCACGGCTCCGAACCGTGAGGTCGCAAGTTCAATTCTTGCCGGGCGTATTTATTTTTTTTATTTATTGTAAAGTCGGTACTTCCATCAAATCCGCCAGCAGCTGAGAACTGCTGTAGAAACGGAGAAAATTACAAAAAATGGCAATTGAAGAAATTACGGCGACCGAATTGAAAAACAAAATGGACGCTAGAGAAAACGTTCAGATCATTGATGTCCGGGAGCAAAAGGAACATGATTTCGCCAAAATTCCCGGAGCCAAATTGATTCCGCTCGGCGAAATCACCAAGCGGATGAATGAACTGGACGCTTCGCGCGAAACAGTTATGCACTGCAAGGGCGGCGGCCGCAGTTCGCGCGCCATTGAGGAATTGCAGCGCGCCGGATTTCAGGGAAAATTAAAAAACCTCAAAGGCGGAATTACTGCCTGGTCAAACGAAGTTGACGAGAGTGTTCCGAAATATTAGTACCTGTTTCAAGCGCTTTTTAGTTTATATTCTAGCAATGTGATTTGGTTGATTCGCATAAGATTGCTAGCCCTGATTAAATAAGAGCGCGAAGGTTATTTTGATTACAATAACCTTCGCGCTCTTATTTTGCGGCTAAGTGATAATAAATGATTTTCAGAATCATAAATTTGCTGATAAACTAACTGCTTGAAAAAATAAGGAAGAGAATTTTATGGCGCTCGTTATTTACAGCAAGCCCGGTTGTCCGTATTGTCAGAAAGCCCGTGATTATTACAATGAAAACGGCATTGAATTTACCGAATATGACGCGCAGAATGATCTTGAGCGGCGCGCTGAAATGTTCGCCTTTTCGGATGGCGATCCGACCGTTCCGTGCATCGTCGAAAACGGCGAATACATCCAATCCGGCTGGGGACGGCCGCCGCGCGGCTGAACGGTCGGCAATTATTAACCGGCAGTTTGCCGACATTTTGGATTTTGGATTTTGGATTAAAAGATCGCAATTTTAGCTTTGAAAAATGGATTTTAGATTTTATCTTGGAGTTGCAAAATTCTGTTTTGGATTTTAAACAGAAAGCCAATCCAAAATCCAAAATCTAAAATCCAAAATTCCTCATGACTGGCTCGACTTTTCATCATTATCACATCGCAGAAAAGATTGGGGCGGGCGGCCAGGGGTCGGTTTACAAAGCCGTTGACCAGAGGCTTGGGCGCACTGTCGTAATCAAGGTTCTGCCGCCGGAGCTGACGGCAAAACCGGCTAATCTCAAGCGATTTCTGCGCGAAGCCCAACTTTGCTCGCAGCTTGATCACCCGAACATCTGCACCATTTTCGATTTTGGCGAAGCCGATGGAATGCATTACATCGCCATGCAGTACGTCGAAGGCAAAACCGTTCGCCAGCTTGTCAACGGGAAACCTCTCGATTTAGCCAGTGCGCTTTCAATCGCTGTCCAAGTCTGCGACGGTCTTGCGTCGGCGCACGCTCGCGGCATCATCCACCGTGATATCAAGGCCGGCAATGTTATTGTGACTCCGACCGGACAGGCTAAAATTCTCGATTTCGGCCTCGCCAAACTGGTCGAAGAGGAAGAAATTAAAAATAAGGCCGAGCTATTGGATTTGACCGAGGTTGGCGTACCCTACGGAACGGCGACCTATGCGGCGCCGGAACAGGCGCGCGGAGACCGCGTAGATCATCGCGCCGATATTTTCTCGACCGGCGTTTTGCTTTACGAATTGCTCGCCGGAATTTGGGCTTTTCAGGGCAAAACCGTGGTCGAAGTGCGCTATGCCGTAATGCACGAACAACCGGTTCCAATCGCTGAAATGCGTCCCGACCCGATTCCGCCGCGCATTCAAGCTATTCTCGACAAAGCCCTGGCAAAAGACCCGCGCGACCGTTATCAGAAAATCACCGAGCTGCGCGATGACCTGCGCGAAGTTTTAAGAGAGGTTAACGGCGTCGCCGGAACGGTTCCCGGCGAAGAATTTTTTGCGCCGCGTCATTTGCCAAGCGACAAAAACGTAGTCAAACGCGCCTGGGGCTGGATTACCGGAAAAGGGAAAACTGATTTTTCGCAGGGCGGTCAGCGCTCAATGCCGTCTTTTGCGCCTAACAAAAGCAGTTCCAACACGCAAAATACTCAGGATATCACTCTGACGAGCGTCGGCGGCGACAAGAAAAGCATCGCGATTCTGCCGTTTAAAAATATAAATAACGATCCGGCTTCACAGTTTTACGAATTTTCCCTCGCCGATGCCGTCACGACCGAACTGGCCGGACTGCGCTCCTTGATTGTGCGTCCCAGTTCGGTTATCGCCAAATATCAAGGGACGGAAATTGATCCGCGTCAGGCCGGACAGGAAATGCAGGTGAGCGCAGTTTTGTCCGCCGGTTTCCTGCGTTCGGGCGGACGAATGCGCGTGACCGCGCAGCTGCTCGATGTGGCGACCGGAGAAATCCTCTGGAGCGACCGGATTGATTCAAATTCCGATGACATCTTTAATCTTCAGGATTTGATTGCGCACCGAGTTTTACAGGGATTAGAACTTGAACTTTCCAGCAAAGAGCAGGAACAGTTGGATAAAAAGGCGACGGAAAACGCCGAAGCTTACGAAGAATATCTGCGCGGGCGCGACAATTTCGGACGGTTTGTTTTCCGCACTCTGGCGGCGGAAGATTGTGATGCGGCCATCGAAAATTTAAAAAAAGCCGTTGAGCTCGATCCAAATTTTGCCCTGGCTTATTCAGGTTTGGGAGCCTGTTACGCCAATCGAGTTTTTAAAGGAATGGGCGGGACGGAAGATTACGACCGCGCCGAGGCGGCTTTTTCTCACGCTATCAAGATTGATCCGAACGTGGTCGAAGCCAGAGTTTTGATGGCGTTTATTTATTTGTCGCGCGGCGAAAAGAAAAAAGCTCGCGCCGAACTGGCTCTGCTCCAAAAACAGTTTCCCAACGACGGCGCGCTGCATTTCGCTAAAGCCAGTTTGCATCGGCTGGACGGCGAATATGACAAAGCTCTGAAAAGCTGGGACCGGCTCGAACGGCTCGATCCGGCGGCGCGAGTCATCGCCAGTTATAATCGCGCCCGCATTCACGCGTATCGAGGCGATAACGAACGCGCGCTGGCCGAATTAGACCGCGGCGCTCTGATTGAGCCAAATCATCCGCTCATTAAAACTTTCAGGGCGCGAATTTTGTTTTATCACGGCGAAGTGAATCGCGCGATAGCGACGATGCGCGAAGTTTTAGACGAAAATCCGCATCTCGAAGGAATGCGCCCGATTTTATCTTTGATGCTCGCAGCCAAAGGCGAAACCGAAGAAGCGCGGCGCAACATCACGCCCCGCGCCCTGCAAATGGCGCGCGCCGATCACGATATGGCTTATTGGACGGCCTCTGCTTATGCTCTGCTGGGCGATAAGGACGCGGCTTTTGAATGGCTCGAACGCGCCATTAAACTCGGCAACGAAAACACCGGCTGGTTTGACCGCGACAGCAATTTGGACAGTCTTCGAGACGATCCGCGATTTACCGAGTTGATGCAGAAAATCCAAGATAACAAATAGCGGCGACGCGTCCCCGCTTCACAGATTTTTCAGGATGTTTTGCATCGCCGCAATTTTTTCCGCATCGGCTCCGTGTTCAGCGGCAAGCCGCAAAGAGCGCAGCCCAAGTTTGACGTAAACCTCCAGAGCGGATTTGTTCGCCAACGCCGCAAGATGTTTTTCCATAGTTTCCAAATCAGCGCGGGCAAAAGTTCCGGTCAAAGCCGCTGACGGCGCTTGCTGCTCAAGATTTTCAAGGGTACTGCGAACCAGCGGCAGCAAAATCTTTTGCGCGGCTGCCTGCTCAAGTCCGCATTCGGCCAGAGTTTCAGTTGCCAAATCAAACAGAGCGACCAGATGCCCGGCGCTCATCACGGCTGCCGCGTGATAAAGAGATTTATATTCGGTCGCAATCGAAAAGGAGTTTCCGGCCAGCGCGGCGACAATTTTTTCGGAAACTTGAACAGCCGCCGGGTCGCCTTCGAGACAAAAATACGCTCCCGCAAATTTCTCCGCGCCGAGCCGAGCGTCGCTGACCGACACCAACGGATGAAGAGAGCCGGTTTTTCCTCCGCCTGCCTGCAAACTCTGTAAAATTTGTGATGACAGCGCTCCGCTGGTGTGGAGAAAAACCGTTTGTTTGAGCGGAGAAAGTCGCGAAAGTTTGCCCGCGACCGATTCGATTTCCGGGTCGGGAACGGCAATTAAAACGATTTCGGAAAACATGAAACCACTCAGATTCTCAATTTCAAAGACATCCGGTTTGGCAAAAGCGAGTTGAGAGGCGAGTCTGTCAGCGCTTTCGCGGCTGCGCGAAACGACGTTTTTTATTTCGTAGCCGCATTGTTCGAGAGCCAGCGCCAACGCCCCGCCAAGCCTGCCCGCTCCGATTATTGAGAGTCCAAAGTCCAAAGTCCAAAGTGAAAAGTCCGAGATTCAACTGCCAAAGTTTTATTATCATTTTTAACGTCTGCCTGAACTAAAAATGACTTTGGACTTTAGACCTTGAACCTTGGACTTATTATTCGTCTTCGAGGAGTTTGACTAAAACCGGCACATTCGGCAAATTGTCGAGCCACAGATTAAGACTTGAGCGCATTTCTTCGAGCGGCAGCGCGCCCAGTCCGCGCGGCACGCGGACGCGCATCGTCGGGACGGGCATCGCTGGAGTCGCTTGTGCCAGGAGTCGCAGGTCGAGCGGCGACAAAACGGGCAAATCGCCGCCGCGTCTCAATATTTCGGCAAAACTTTGCGCGCGTGCAGAGTAATCTTCGTTAGTTTCGCCCGCTGCAATTTGATTTAAGGCGTTAGCCAGAGGAGCCGAGAGTGCCGTTAAAATTCTCCGCACGGTCGTCCGGCCATGCTGCATCGTGGCCGCCAAATCCTGCGGCATTCGCTCTAATTGCTGGCTGCGCCGGAGTCTCATTCCGCAAGTACAATAAGGCTGCGTCTCTAAAATCCGCCTGGCGTCCAAAACGCATTTCGCCGCTTTGATCGAATCTCTTAATTGATTGGCTTTTTCGAGGAAACGCGGATGCGCGAAAGGCAAACCGGCCAGCCCGAGAAATTCGACGTATTCCGCGCTCTGCTCAATATATTCAAGGGCGTCGAGACGCGTCGTCGAATGCATCACGGTGTTGTGCCGCTCCACATAAAAATCGGTGTAGAGGCGGCGGAACTCCAGCCAAATGGTTTCAAAATCGCCGCTGGCCCGAATATCAAAAGCATTCTCGGTAATGCTTAACTCTTCCAAGATTTCACTGCGGAGTGTTTCAATCGCGGGGTCATCGGTCACTTCCGCGCGAGCGATGTATCGCCAAACCGTCTGGCGGAGTTTGGCGGCAACGACAAAACACTCGAGTTCGGCAAACTGCAAACGGCTTTCGGCTATCATTTCCGGCTCGTCTCCGAAAGCGTCAATCACACTCTCGAGAGCTTCTTCGAGCGACAGTTCATCGTCTAAATAACTTTTAACAGCTTCGGCGGCGGCGCCGAAACTGCGTTCAACCTGCGAGACGACGCGCCATGCCCGAACATTTAAAACTTCGTCAGGCAAAGCGCTGAAACGCTCTAAAACCTGCGCCGACTGCCATTCGGAAAACCAGTGGCGGAGAGCATCAGTGATTTTCTCGCGTTCCGCATCGAGCGAAGTCAAATTCTCAAGACCGGTCAGTTGACTCGCCCAGCCTGTCAATTCGGCTGAACCGCGCGGCTGGATGGACGATTTCGCCACGCCCATCAAATCCGACCAGATAATTTGTAAATTGAGCGAACGGTGCGTGATTCGGTCGTTGTTTAAAGTAACAAACTCCAGATGGCGGCGGGCGACCAGAGCGGCGAGCAGCAGCTTGACAGTTTCGCGCTGTAGCCCATACGGCGGATGTTTGAGTTTAGCCAGCAAATCGCTCAGCAAAATTACATCACCATTTGCTCTGTCCGTTTCAGCCAAAATCATTTTGACGGTGGGAATTTTGAGCAAATTCTCATCCGCTTCGAGCGCAAAACTCGTTCCGCGCATCGTTACGATGCCGAGCGGAACGGCGAAAGTAGCAGCCAATCTCTGCATTTCGGGGGAATTCGTATTTGCTCCGCCGAAAAGATCACTGACGATTTGAGAAACTTCCGTCATTGTCAGCGTTTGGCCAAAATCGGGATGTTCCGGAAAACGTTCCGCAAAGAATGGAGCGAGCGCGATTTCGAGCGCGTTGGTCAGATTTGGCGCGGCAATGGCCTCGGGCGAAAATGGCCGGGCGTCAGAGCCATCAGCGATCAGCTTGCCGTCCTCCAGAAAAATACGCGTCCAAATGCGTTCGACAAATGCGGCCGTCGTCTGTTCGGCGGCAATCGCGGTTTCGCTGAATTCTTCGATCAAAACATCGTGAGTTAAAAGAGCTGCAAACCGCTTCAGAGTTTCTTCTTCGTCGCTGCGCAGAGCGGCCGGCTGCCAGATTATCGTTTTGTCCGGGTAAGAATTAGCCTGAGAGTTTTCGTTTGGAGCGAGAATTACCAGCTGCCAGTCGAGATTTTCTGTGATGTCTTCTAAAAATTGATTTTCATCGCCGGCTTGCCAAACAAGCCGTCCGTGAAGATTTGACCCGCGCCAGATAACCGATAGTTCGGCAAATTTATCGGGATTGCCTAAACCGAAATCTCCGAATGTCCAATCGGTAAAGCGAGATGCCCCACCGAGCCGCAAAACGCGAAGATTTGCCCCCGGCCCGACTGTTTTAGCGATTTCCGCCAGCTTTGATTCAAAATCGGTGGCGAGGCTGCTGCCGAGACTGTAACGCACTTCGCCGTTATCCTGAATCCGGTTGATCTTGCCTTCGCTGATTGAATCTGCAAAAAGAACGATAATCTCTTCGATTTTTTTGACTGCCGTGAGCGGTTGGGCTTCATCGTAAATCAGCATCGCCGCGCCGAGTTCGCGGGCAGTCGCCCCGCGTCCGTCGAGCGAAGTTAAAAGCAAGCCTTTTAAAATCAGCTTGGCTTGCAGGCGCTGCATAATTGGAATTTGCGCGATGGCTCCGGTGGCCAGCTCATCATAGACCTCAAAGGTTTCTTCAAGTTCGGCGGCTTTGCGAAGCTCCGATTCAACGCGGTCGAAAACTTCGTCTAAAGCGAGCAGGGAATGGGCCGGACGACCCAACACTTTAACCGCATTTTCAGCGGCAAACGGTAGAAACGCAAATCTCGGAGCGTACAATCGAACGGCGGCCGTGATTTCGACCACAATCGGATGAATCGGGTAGAGCGAAGCAAAACGCGGTTCGCTCCAGTTAAAACCCGGCACGTTCCGGCGAAATTCTTGATATAGTTCGCGCAGGACAGTGCGCGCCGTAACTCGTTTTTGATAAATAAACGTATCTACAATCCGGTACAGATGCTCCTGGTCAAGATAATCAATGGCGCAGGTTCTGGCGATAGCCGCGTTAACGCCATCGGCGCCGGCAATATCATCGTCCAAAGCAATGGCTAAAAAAGTCCGAGTTTGGCAGGCGACTTCCGCCATTTCTCCCAAAACAGCGCCGTCATCGCGCTTCACCCGCGACTTCCGGTCATAAGCCGAATCAATAATTATAATTAGCGGCAAATCACCGGTGAGGGTTGAAGCCGTCTTGAGCATTTCTCCGGCACTCGCGCCGAGATTCGCTTCGTCAAAATTAGGATTCGCGCCCAAAGTCGTTTTTAGCGAGTAGCGCAGCTCGTCAGTGAGAGTTTCGCCCAAACCGCGTTCGACATTGACGACGGAATACTTTTGACGCACCAGACGCTGCGCGCTTAATCCGACGTGTTGATCCGTCAGCCGCGTCCGCAAATCCGATTGCGACATTAGAGCGCCCAAAACTGCGAGAAAGTGGCTCTTGCCCACGCCGCGATTGCCGGCCAGCGCCCGCGCCGCGCCGCTCGGATGATCCGCCGGACGCTGAGCTATCTCGACGATTTCATCGAGCCATTTCGCCATCAGCTCCGAAGTGACATCCGTAAAATGATACGCGGCAACCGTCGCTGTCGTGTCGCTGGTAAAATTTCTGATCGTTTCGTAATTGCGAACGTCAACGAGGTCTTTGATTTTCTCTTGAATGCGCTTCATCACAGTTAACAATTAAAAGTTAACAATCTTCAAACGGTAAAAAATTGAGCTTTATTGAATGAGTTGTATTTTTGGTAAGTAAATTCGCCTTTCGGCTGACAGCTAACTGTTGACTGTTAACTATCCTCTGCTTATTTGAAATTTACCATGCGCGGCGTGTTGGCCGCAAACAAAAATTATCAAAGCCATCCGAATAAATAACCAAACCGCTGAATATCTGAAATCTTCGCCAAATGTCAATTGCTTTTACCAATCACAAGGCATTATATTAGCGCAAGTTTCAATTTCCATTCCAACTTTTCCAATGTTGCAGTTTATCAAAAGCCGTGGAAAGAAATCGGAAGAGTTTGCCGATTACGATGCTTCCGAAGACCGAAAAAGAGTTTTCTGCCGACACCTGTAAATTTTCCATCTGCTGCGAAATAATTTAAATAATTGATATGAATTCAACAGAACAAAAAACAATCGTTTCCGAAGCCGTGCGAAAACACAATAAGACTCTTTCCCCGGCGGTTGTCAGTTTTTTATTATCTGTTTCGATTTTCTCGATTTACGTTTCGGCGCAGACCACCGCGTTGAAATTTGAAACGACGATTGCTCGCGGCACTGTTTCCGCGCCGCAAAAAGGGCGTTTGTTTATCTTTCTCAACCGCCAAGCCGAGCCTGAGCCGCGATTTGCCGATGGAGATGTCAGTTTGGACGCGCCGCCGATGTTGGCAAAGGACGTGGAAAATTTTGAAGCAGGCAAAACGACCGCTGTGATTGATAACAATTCAATCTCTTATCCGATTAAAAATCTCGCTGATCTGCCCGCCGGAGATTATTTCGTGCAGGCTCTGTTCGATACCAACAATGATCTGAGCTCGCTCAACGCGCCCGGAAATTTGTACAGCGCGGTACAAAAGGTTACTTTAAACCCGAAAAACGGCGGAACGATTAAACTCGAACTGTCGAAAATCGTGCCGCCCGAAACGCTGCCCGCCGAGACGGAGTTCATCAAATTTATCAAAATGCAGTCCGCGCTTTTGACGAAATTTTACGGCAGACCGATTTATCTGCGCGTCGGCATCGTTTTACCGCGCGACTATGAAAAGGAAACTTCGCGCCGTTATCCTTTATTAATTAATATCGGCGGCTACGGTTCGAAATTTACCCGCGCCCAGAGATTGATGAGCGACCAGTCGAATTTTCGCAAATCGTGGCTGGCGGACGACACGCCTCGAATGATCAGCGTTTATCTCGACGGCGACGGGCCTTACGGCGATTCTTACCAGCTCAATTCCACCAACAGCGGACCTTACGGCGACGCGCTGACGCAGGAATTAATTCCGCAAATTGAAAAACAATTTCGCGCCGTCGGCACACCTGGGTCAAGATTCTTAACGGGCGGCTCGACCGGCGGCTGGGTTTCGACCGCGCTGCAAATTTTCTACCCGGATTATTTCAACGGTTCGTGGTCGGGTTTTCCCGATCCGATGGATTTTCGCGCTTATCAACTCGTTGATATTTATCAGGACGATAACGCCTACGCCAACAAAAACGGCTTTGACAGACCTTCGGCGCGAACGGCCAACGGCGACACGGAATTTACGATGCGGCTCGAATGCCAAAAGGAAAACGTCCTCGGCGCAGGCGACAGTTACACAATGAGCGGCGGACAATGGGGCGCGTGGAATGCGACCTACAGCCCACGCGGTGCGGACGGAAAACCAGTTCCGTTGTGGGATGCGAAGACCGGAAAAATCAATCACGCGGTTGCCGAACAGTGGAAGAAATATGATTTGCGCTATATCGTCGAACAAAATTGGAAGGAACTCGCGCCGAAATTAAACGGCAAACTGCACATCTGGGTTGGCGAAGCAGACGATTATTTTCTCAACAACGGCGTTCACCTGTTCGACGATTTTATCTCGAAAGCCGAACCGAAATTTAATGGCTGGATTATCTATTCGCGCACCGGCAGACACGGCTGGATGCCGAAAACAGCCGCCGAAATAATGAAGGAAATGATGCAAAGATTTGAGCAGACATCAAAATAAATCAATAAAAATATGACACAAACAGAACAAAAATCAACGGTTTCAGAAGCCGTCCGCAAGCATAAAGAATTCCTTTTTCCCGCTGTCGCCACTTATTATCAGGAACCCGTCGCGCTTGTCAGAGGCGAAGGCGAATATGTCTGGGACGAAAACGGCAATAAATATCTCGACTGTTTCGGCGGCGTTTTGACGGTCAGCGTCGGACACGCGAATCCGAAAATCAATCATGCGGTCGTCGAACAGGTCAATAAAATTCAGCACACTTCCGGGCTTTATGTAAACCCTTTGCAGTCGGATTTGGCGGAAAAACTGGCGGAAATCACGCCGGGAGATTTGAAGAAATCGTTTTTCACAAGTTCGGGAACGGAAGCCGACGACACGGCGATTTTGGCGGCGAAAACGGCGACGGGCAGGCAGGAAATCGTCGTGCTGCGCCACAGTTATTCGGGCAGAAGCGCGACGGCACTTTCAGCGGTCGGACAGGCTTCGTGGCGGCCTATCGGAGCGCAGGTGGCGGGAATGGTTCACGCCGCCGCGCCGTATTGTTACCGCTGTCCGTTCAAACTCGAATATCCGTCGTGCGGCGTGGCTTGCGCGACCGACATCGAAAATATTATTCAGACGACGACGACCGGCGAAATCGCGGCGTTTATGGCTGAACCGATTTTGGGCGTCGGCGGTTTCATCGTCCCGCCGAAGGAATATTTCGAAATCGCTTACGGCATCGCCAGAAATTACGGCGGGCTCTGCATCGCTGACGAAGTGCAGACGGCGTGGGGCAGAACCGGCGACAAGTGGTTCGGCATCGAACAATGGAATGTCACGCCCGACATTATGACGAGCGCGAAAGGAATGGGCAACGGCGCACCCATCGGCTGGACGATTGCGACCGCCTCCGTCGCCGACAAATTTCCCGGTATCACCTTCGCCACTTTCGGCGGCAATCCGGTTTCAATGACTGCCGGACTCGCCGTTTTAAAACTCATCGAAGAAGAAGATTTACGCACGAACGCCAAAGTTGTCGGCGGATATTTGCGCGAAAAACTCGAAGAATTACAGCAGAGATATCCGATTATCGGTGACGTGCGCGGCATGGGTTTGATGCAGGCAATAGAACTCGTGGTTGATCCGAAAACCAAGGAACCGAATCCGCAGGCAGTTTTGAAAATCTTTGAAGAAACCAAACGGCGCGGCGTGCTCATCGGCAAAGGCGGACTTTACGGCAACGTGATCCGCACCGGAATGATGCTCAATTCAACGAAGGACAATGTTGATGAATTAATCACCGCGCTCGATAAAGGTTTAGCAACTGTTTAGAAACAAATATGAATTTGGAATTGGAAAGATTTATAGAAAGGTGCAGACGAATTGATTTTCGTAATCGCAATGAATTACTCGAAGGAATCAAGTCCGGCGAGATTATTTTGAGTTCTCTCAAATCTAACTCCGATTTGCCTTGCCGTCATTTTCTCGATATCTACGAACATCGAGAAAAACATTTGAGAAGATTTCAAACACAACATTCAGAAAGACTCCGGAAAGATGTTTTAGAAATGATAAATGAAATGTCGCAAACGCCGGATGAAAGAGTTGAGCTTTGGATTTTTACCAGACAGCCAAATATTATTTTTTCCGTTTTCGAAAATACTAACCGCCGCAAAATTCTTGGTTGTCTTAAAGCTGTTGATAAAAGACTAACTTCCGAAGATGAATGGAACGAACTTTGGGGAAAACCAAAAACAGTCGTATAGCGACTCGCTCGGAAATTTTAATTGAAGAGGGAACGGGTTTCCGTTCTGAGCGAGGCATTTAAAAACCATTCTCATAAAATTACTAAATATGGCAATTGTTGGAACAATTGAAAGTTTACGCCGCTATCCGGTTAAAGGTATGCGAGGCGAGGAATTATCCGAAGCGTTTATGGGATTTTCCGGCTTTTACGGCGACCGCTGTTATGCGATTAGAGATGATACCGCGCGCAAAGGTTTTCCTTATCTGAACGGCAATGTGCAGCCCGAAATGCTGCGCTGTCAGCCGCAGTTTCGTCATTTTGAAAAATCACTGAAACCGCCGAATTTAAACGAAGCGGCGAGTATCGCGCCCGGCGTCACGCCGACCAATGCCGATCCCAATGATTTTGATTTGGACGTGATTACGTCGTCGGATCAAATCTTTTCGATTGACGACCCCAAACTGTTTGAGATGCTCGGCGAAAATTTGCGCGGCGAACACACGTTATCGCTCGCGCGTTCGGACAGGGCTTTGACCGATTGCCGTCCCGTTTCGCTCATCAGCCGGCAAACCATCAGACAAATTGCGGCGGAATTGGGCATCTCGCTTGATGAGCGGCGGTTTCGGTCAAACATTTATTTCAATCTCGAATCGGACGAAGGCTTCGGTGAAGACAAGCTAATTGGCCGCCGTCTGCAAATCGGTCAAAAAGCGGAAATTATGGTTTTGGAACGCGACCCGCGCTGCAAAGCAATCTCGCTCGACCCCGAAACCGGCGAACATAATCCGCAAATCCTCAAAAAAGTCGCTCAACTGCACGAAGCCAACGCCGGCGTTTACTGCGCTGTTCTGGTCGAAGGAGTTCTGACGACCGGAGATGCTGTCAGAATCTTAAAGTGAATTTACATTAACTTCAAAGGATAATTTTGAATTAAAATTATGAAAACACTGATCAAAAATGGATGATAGTCACGCCAGTTGATTTTAATTATTAATTGATATGAAAATACAATTCACTATACTAATTTCCCTTTTCATAATTTTTTGTTCGACTTGTCAAACAAAGCAGCTTAATCAATTAACTGCACAAGAATTGGAAGTTTATAAAACTATTTTAGGCAATAAACCAAAAGAAATTATTGTAATTAATGAATCGTTGGTTGGAGTTTTTGGAGAAATCAGCACAGGCAAATTGAAGGAAATATTGGAAGGGTTGCAAAGTGACACTTTTGATAATTTTGCAAAAGTAAATTCAACTCCAACGAATATTGAAGACAGCACCCAAGCAACTTTTAATTACCCGTTAGTAAATAAAGTTGATTTTGAGAGAAAGAATTTGGACTCTAGCAGACACTACGTTTTCTCGCGGGTGGGTTTTAGCAATGACGGAAAACAAGCAGTAGTGATTTTCGTTGATGTATGTGAGCCATTTTGTACGAAAGGAAATTATTTTTTGTTAGTAAATAAAAACGGAAACTGGCAAGTCGTGGAAGAATCAGATTCCTGGAAAAGCTAATAATCTGAAAACATTAATCTAAGACGGCTAAATCACAGCGGCGGTTGGCGATTGTCCGGGCGATATTGGGACGATAAAATTTTCGGACGGCGCGGATTGCGGCAAAAACGAACTTTGGTAGTAGCAGGGATAAACTGTTAGCTTTAACCGGAAATAAAAAATAAAAAGTATGAAACGCCTTGTGCTGCTGCTTCAATTGTTGATCGTTTTGATTGTCTCACCCGTTTTGCTCTTTGCTCAGACGACAAGCAAAATCAGCGGAAAGGTTATCTTCGGAGACGCGCAGACGGTTTTGAGCAACGCGACTGTGCGAATCGTTCAGCTAAACCGCAATGTCGAAACTGATTCTAACGGCAATTATGAATTCAATAATCTGCCGCCGGGACGCTACACAATCATCGCTCATCAAGCGGGATTTGTTGATTTGGCAAAAAGTGTGACTCTCGTCAGCGGCGCGACAGCCGGCAGTTTAGATTTTCAAATGAGCTTGATTGGCGTTAAAGAGCAAGTCACTGTCACGGCGACGGGCAGCAGGCAATCCACGCTCGAAGCAATTCAGCCGACCGAATCGGTTGATTCAAATAAAATCTTGGAGCGCAGCAACGGCGGATTTGCCGACGCCCTTGTTGACGAGCCGGGCGTCAATAAACGCAGCGCGACTCTGGCCAGCTCGCGTCCGGTGATTCGAGGTTTTGACGGCGACCGCGTGCTGGTGACGACCGATGGTTTGCGCGTCGGCTCGATTGCGTCGCAATCGGGTAATCACGCCGAGCCGATTGATGTTTTGTCGCTGGAAAAAATCGAAGTTGTTAAGGGGCCGGAAACGATTCTCTACGGCAGCAACGCCATCGGCGGCGTGGTCAACGCGGTCAGCCGCCACGATGATGAACTGCATCGCGGCACAAGCGGATATTTTTCAGCTCTCGGAAGCCGCAACAGCCGGCAGGCGGCGGCGAGCGGCGGCATCGAGCAAAGTTTCGGAAATTTGATGGTTTGGGGAAACGGCAGCGGGCAGCGTTCGGGCGATTACCGGGCGGGCGCGGATTACGGCACGGTTGACCATACTTTTACCAGATACGCGAGCGGAACGGGCGGCATCGGTTATTTCGCCGGCAAAGGTTTCGCCAATTTTAATTATAATTATTACCAAACGCGCTACGGAATTCCGCTTGACCCGGAGGAAATCCCGGCCAAAGAGCGTTCGATTACGCTGCATCGCCACGATTTTAGATTTAACGGCGGTTTTCGGGATCTGAATTCATTTATCGAGGGCGTCAAACTAAGCTTTGATTACAGCAATTTGAATCAGAAGGAATTTGAAAATATTGTCGGCGAAGACGCTGAAGATGGGCCTGCTATCGTTTTCGACAATAAAGTTTATTCGTATCGAGGGATTTTCAGCCAGCGCAAATATGAAAATTTGACCGGAACTTTCGGTATAGATGGTTATCGAAGAAATTATCGCACCCAAGGCGAGGAAGTTTTGATTCCCGGTCTGGTCAAACAGGATTCATCCGCGGCATTCGGTTTGGAAGAAATTAATTTCCGGCGCATCGGTTTTCAGTTTGGCGCGCGAGTTGAAAACAATCGCTACCGTCCGACCGACCCTGATTTATTAAAGCGCGATATCACAGGGTTTTCCGGCGCATTCGGGGTGCGCGTGCCGCTCTGGGAAAACGGAGTTTTTGCTGCTAACTTTACCCGCTCGCATCGCGCGCCCGCGCTCGAAGAATTATACAACGACGGCCCGCACGACGATTCGCTGTCGTTTGAAATCGGCGACAACAATCTCCGACCCGAAATCAGCAACGGGATAGATTTGTCCCTCCGGCATCAAGCGGGACGTTTCCGCGCCGAAGCGAATTTTTATTATTACGACATTTCAAACTTTACTTTTCTCCGGCTGACCGACGAGATTGACAAAGACACGAAACTCCCCTTGGCGTTTTACGAGCAGGGCGACGGTCGTTTCGTGGGAACAGAGGCGAGTCTGCAAGTTGCGGCGAATAAATATCTGGACGCGTTCGCCAATCTCGATTACGTTAACGCTCAGTTAAAATCGGGCGCTCCCTTACCGCGCATTCCTCCGTTTCGCGCTCATCTCGGTTTGGACGCCCATTATAAATACTTGAGCGTCCGACCCGAATTGACTTTGGCTGCCGACCAAAACCGTGTTTTCAACCAAGAAATACCGACGGCCGGCTACGGAGTTTTCAACGTTGCCGGAAATGTCATTATTCCAAAAAAACATTACGCCAGTATTTTCTCGGTTTACGGATTTAATCTGACAAACAAACTCTATTTTAATCATATTTCGTTTATCAAAGAATTCGCGCCTGAAACCGGGCGCGGCGTCAGGTTCGGCTACACCATTAGATTTTTCTGAGAATTATCCGGCAGCAAATAACGAAATAAATCGGGAGTCAAAAAGTAATTTTCTTTTTGACTCCCGATTTATTTCGTTATTCGCTGCTCTAAAATTATGCTTTGCCCGTGAACAAAATTTAAACTAAGATAACGCTGCTTAAACAGACTATTCAGGTTTGTCGTCAAAAATATTATCACGACGATAATTGAATTTATTTAAATTGAATTGGCAATTCGACAAGCCACATCTTTTAGTCTTTTCCTAAAATTCAAAGCGGCAAAAGCAGCGCCTCAAGACTTATCAAAAATATGAAAACACTAATTAAAAACGGACGAATCGTCACGGCAGTTGACGATTATCGGGCAGATATCTTAATCGAAGACGAGCAGATTGCTTTGATCGGCAAGACGCTTGAAATGGAAGCGGATAAAGTTATTGACGCTTCAAATAAATTGGTAATTCCGGGCGGAATTGATCCGCATACGCATATGGAATTGCCTTTTGGCGGCACGTTTTCATCCGACGATTTTTTTACCGGCACGCGGGCGGCGGCGTTTGGCGGGACGACGACGATTATTGATTTCGCGGTGCAGAACAAAGGCGAATCAATGATTCAGGGCGTTGATAACTGGCATCAGAAAGCACAAGGGAAATGCACTATTGATTACGGATTTCACCTGATCACGACCGAGTTTGAAGACGGCGATGAGAAGGAAATGTATCAGTTGATGGACGAAGGCATCACATCTTTCAAGCTGTTTATGGCGTATCCGGGCGTTTTTCTCGCCGATGACGCGACAATTTTTCGGGCGATGTCAGCGGCAGGAAAACGCGGCGGTCTGGTTTGTATGCACGCCGAAAACGGAATTGTCATCAACGAAATCATCAAACGCTTTTTAGCCGAAGGTCGCACCGCACCGAAATATCACGCTCTGACGCGCCCGACGATTGCAGAAGCCGAAGGCGTTCACCGCGCCATTGCCATCGCGGAAATGGCGGAATCGCCGGTTTACATCGTTCATTTAAGCTGCACCGACGCGCTCAACCAGGTCCGACAGGCACGGGATCGCGGCATCGCCGCGTTTGCCGAAACCTGCCCGCAATATCTTTTTCATTCAATCGAAGATTACGGCGATGATTTCGAGGGCGCAAAATATGTGATGACGCCGCCTCTGCGCGAAAAACACAATCAGGCAGAATTGTGGAAAGGTTTAAAAATGGATGATCTGCAAGTCATCTCGACCGACCACTGCCCGTTTTGTCTGAAGGAGCAAAAAGAATTGGGCGTGAATGATTTTTCGCGCATTCCGAACGGCGCGCCGGGCGTGGAAAATCGAATGTCGCTGATTTATAACGGCGGAGTCGTCGAAAACCGCATTTCGCTCAATCGTTTCGTCGAACTGACTTCAACCGCCGCCGCCAAAATGTTCGGTCTGTTCCCGAAAAAAGGCACCATCGCCGTCGGTTCGGATGCCGACATCGTAATTTTCGATGCGGAACGAGAACACACTTTCGGCGTGGCGCACGAACATATGAACGTTGATTATTCCGCTTATGAAGGCTGGCGCGTTAAAGGTAAAGTCGAAACAGTTCTCTCACGCGGGCGCGTTGTGATAGAAAACGGCGAATGTCCGGTTGAGAAAGGCAGTGGTCAATTTGTTAAGCGCGGCGAATGCGTGAAGATTTAAGAAACAAAATAGAAATGAAGTATTTAGTGATTTGCCGCAGTGATTTCAGTTTGAAAATTGTGGCTGTGACGCCTTTTTTTGTCCCTGCATCTCTTTTAATTCATTGAGAATTATGAAAATAGAAAGCGGAACGATTTTTAATCAATATAAAATCCTTTCACCAATCGGAAAAGGCGGGATGGGTGAAGTCTTTCTTGCTGAAGATACAAAACTTGATAGAAAGGTCGCGCTGAAAATTCTGCCATTCGAGTTTGCCGCAGACAAAGAGCGTATGAAGCGTTTCGTCCGTGAGGCAAAGTCTGCCTCAGCACTCAATCATCCGAATATTATTACAATCCACGAAATCGGCGAGAGCGAAGGCACGCATTTTATTGCGACCGAATTTATTGACGGCAAAACGCTGAATGAATATAAAAAGGCGAATCCGCTAAATTTCAAATCGGCATTAGAGATTGCGATTCAGGTTGCGTCTGCTTCGGGCGAAGCTCATCACGCGGGAATCGTTCATCGTGATATTAAGCCCGACAATGTGATGATTCGCTCAAACGGTCTGGCAAAGATTCTCGATTTTGGAATCGCTAAATTGTCAGAACCATCGGAAAGTATTGGCGAAGAAGATGCGACGGCAATTCAGCAGCCTTCGACCAGTCCCGGAATGATTATCGGCACGGCAAATTATATGTCGCCCGAACAGGCGAAAGGTAAAGACGTTGATGCGCGAACCGATATTTTCAGTTTCGGCGTTTTGCTCTATGAAATGATAACGGGATATCTTCCGTTTGAGGGCGAAACGGCGATGGAAATGATCGGTGCGATTTTGCATAAAGAACCGCTTCTGCTCGATGAAGATGTTCCACCAGAAATCACGAAAATCATCAACAAATGTCTGCGAAAAGATCGAGACGAGCGTTATCAAACCATCAAAGATGTCTCTAACGACCTCAAAGATGTGAAACAAGATTTGGAATTTCAAGAAAAATTGGAGCCTTCGATTGTTCCAAATCAGGATGAAAATAAAACGCAAAT
>JBBQUS010000049.1:0-40868 GCA_038212235.1 Pyrinomonadales bacterium | reverse complement strand
CCTTGAAAAATATCAGCAAACGATGGACAATGCCGATTGCCAACTGGAGCGGAGCGATGAATCAATTCGCCATCCTATTTGAAAACCGACTGTCGAACAGCAGTCTCAACAGCTCATTTACACAAAGTTTTTAACACGCTCGATTCATAATAAAAACGCTCAAACAATAGGCGAAGTTTTAGGACAAAAGTTACCAACACTGAACTTCTAATTAAATTTCTCATCTAAAGCTTGCAAAATTTGCAGCAAGTGTCTGCGGTTTTCGCCAAAATCAGAGCCTTGGTCACTAATGCGAGAATTTGAACGCGCGTTGACGATTACTTCGTCCGCTTCCTGCCGCAGTTCGATTCGGATGTCGTCCGTAAAAACCACCACCGGAATTTCCGCGCGGACGATTTCCGTCGCGGCGCTCGAATCTTCCGGCTGTGTGGTCGTGAGGCGCCAGTTGCTGCCCCAAGTTTTTAGTGTCGGAATGATTTCTTCGACTGTCCGGCGCATGTTCGCTAAATCGCCCTGTAAATGGTAGCGGCGAGTTTTCAGCCGCGCGTCTTTTGGATCTGAAGCGGTTTCGGCGGACATCGTCGGATTTAAAGTGCCCATCACCGCGACGCCCGCTCCGGCGGCGACTACCGCCGCGCCGACGAGCCAGACAAAAGGATTTTTAAGGATTCTATTCATAATTTGATCACACCTCGATGCAAAGTGCGGGACAAGTTTAACCCGAACTCTGCCGCAGGCGGTTCTGACATTTGCTTTTTTACAAGCCCATCATTTCTTTGACGTATTTGGCGGCGGGAGAGCCGTACGAGAGCATTTCGTCGTGCATTGTTTTGAGATCAATCCGGCCTTTATTTTTGGCTTCGTAGGCGCGGCGAATGTCGTTGACTTCGGTCACGCCGACGTAATAAGTCGAAAGCTGAGTTGAGGATAATTGAGCGCGTTTCCATTTTCCGGCGGCTTCGCCTTCTTCCTGAAAACCTTCGGTCATCACAAAATCAATCGCCTCTTTTTCGGTCATTCCGGCGGTGTGAATTTTCTGGTCAATAATCGAATTAATAATCACCCGGAGCCTCATCTTTAACTGCTGCATGTGCGTTTCCGCGCCGCCGTAGCCTTTTTCCGCCATCAACTGTTCGCCGTAAACCGCCCAGCCTTCGATAAATGAACCGCTCGTAAAAATCGCCCGAATCATCGTCGGAGCTTTGAATTTATTGGCGTGCATCAGTTGCAGATAATGACCGGGCATCGCTTCGTGAATCGTTAAATCCTGCACCATGTAATTGTTGTATTCGCGGAAAAACGACGCGGCGCGCTCCGCGCTCCAGTCTGTTGGAGTCGGCGAAATCGTAAACAAAGTCGAATTGTTTTTCTCAAACGGGCCGCTCGAATCGCAATAGGCGACCGCTGAACCGCGAGCGTATTCGGGCATCACAACGACTTTGACCGGCTCGGTCGGAACTGTCACGAGATCGTTCTGGCGGACAAAATCCGTCGTTGTCTGCAAATCCGTTTTGGCCAGGGGAACAATCGTTTCGTTGGTCGGACGCGATTCGGCGAGTTTGTTCAAAACCGCTTTGATGGCGGCCATTCGCTGCGCCGGACTGTAGTTGTCTTTTTCGACTTCGACCAGTTTTTTATCGGGAAAATATTGGTTGTAAAGCGGTCTGGCGACTTTAAACATCGCATTTTGAGTTTCTTTCAAATCGCTCAGAGCGCGTTTCAGCAATTCTTCTTTCGACAAATCGGACGAGAGCGCGAATTTTAGTTTTTGCCGGTATTTTGCGTCGCCCAGACGAAAATCGCCGTTTGAGCGCGGGAGCAAATCTGTTTGTAGCCATTTGCCGTAATCTTCGAGCGCGGCGATTGCGCCGTCTCTAGCGGGCTGCAATGCGGTTTTCATTTCCGGCTCTAAATCAACAAATTGCTGCAAATCATCGCGGATTAAACCGATGATTCCATTGTTTTGCTGAATCGCGGTTTCGGTGTAAATGCGCGGCGGATTTTTAAGATTCGCTTTGGCGGCGGCGACAACTGCGGGAATGGCTTCGAGGCGGCCTTTGAGATTGGTCAGGCGCTCTTTGAGCGGGGCAAAATCGCGCGAGACGAGAAAATCGAGCGCGCTCCCGACGTTGTACGAGAGCGGATTCCATTCCCACTCGCGCAACGTCTCCAGTTGAAAAATATCGTATTCGAGATTTTCGCGCATGATTCTGGCGTCAACATTATTGACTTTGCTCAGTTTGGCGAAATCAATCTGATTTAATTGCTTTAAATAGGAACCGGCGAATTCGCGGTTTTTTTGAACGCCCCTTTGACTGTAATCGCTCAAGCGGTTGTCGTAAGCGTGGTTGCCGAGCTGCGTCGCCCATTCGGGACTTTGTTCAAGCAGCTCGTTGATAAACTTATTAGCCAGTGTTTCAAACTGCGAATCGGCGGCTGCAATGTTGTTTGTCTTTGCTGAAATCATTTGATTTAAAAACAAAAAAGTTAGAGTCAAAGCCAGAATGTTGGACAGCCGTTTTGATTTGTTCATGATTTTTGCCCGAAGAAATAATTTGTATTATGCGGATATTGATTTGAAGGTTCAACTTTGCACGCGTTTGAGTTATAAATTAACGCTAACTTGGTATTTCTTTTCCAAATTTAAGTTGTGCAGTTGATAGGCAAAAAAGGTATTTACAGGGATAGACAGGATGGACAGGATTTAAAAAAGTTTTGTGAAGTCGGTTTTATCCTGTGTATCCTGTCTATCCCGGTAAATTTAGTCTTTGGCTTGGGTTAACTTTTATTCAAAAATTATGTCAACAGAAAACAAAAATCGTCGCGAATTTCTGCAATGCAGTGCAGTTGGCGCCGCTGCCGCCGCATTGCTCACCAACGAAAAAATCAGCGCGCAGCAACAGCAGCAGCAAAGACGAGCGCAAAAAAAGTTTGAGCTTGAGGAAACGACAATTGCCGATTTGCAGGCTAAAATGCAGCGCGGCGATTTGTCTTCGCGCGAGATAACCGAAAAATATCTTGAACGGATTCAAGATCAGGATCAGGGCGGCGCGCAGGTCAATTCAGTGATGCAAACCAATATTGACGCCCTGCGCATCGCCGACCAAATGGATAAGGAGCGTAAAGCGGGAAAAGTGCGATCTGCCCTGCACGGAGTCCCGATCTTGCTCAAAGACAACATTGATACGGCTGACAAAATGCCGAACACGGCGGGGAGTCTCGCCCTGCTCGATAATTTCCCCAGGCAGGACGCTTTTCTCGTCCAGCGTTTACGCGATGCGGGCGCAGTGATTTTGGGCAAAACTAATTTGAGCGAATGGGCGAATTTTCGTTCGAGCAAATCTTCGAGCGGCTGGTCGGGGCGCGGCGGGCAAACGCGCAATCCATACATTTTAGACCGCAATCCGTGCGGTTCGTCGGCGGGTTCGGGCGCGGCGGTGGCCGCCAATTTCGCCGCCGCAGCAATCGGCACGGAAACTGACGGCTCGGTCATCTGTCCTGCGGCAACCTGCGGCATTGTCGGGATTAAACCGACGCTCGGGCTGGTTTCGCGTTCGGGCATTATTCCGATTGCGCACAGTCAGGACACCGCCGGCCCGATGGCGCGTTCGGTGGCTGACGCCGTGACGCTGCTCGGCATCATGGCCGGAACCGATCCGCGCGACAGCGCGACCAGACTCCAACCGATGGCTGACGGTGGACAATACTCGACTTTTATTCAGTCGTATCTCAAAACCGACGGTTTGCGCGGCGTCCGGCTCGGGGTGGCGCGCCAGTTTTTTGGCAAAAACGACAAAGTTGACGGCGCGATGAAACCGGTTTTGGACGCGCTCCGCGACGGCGGCGCGACGCTCGTTGACGTCACTTTTCCGACCAACGGAAAATTTGGCGACGCGGAATTTGAAGTTTTGCTCTACGAATTCAAAACCGATTTGAACAAATATCTCGCAACCGCGACGACCAAATATAAAACCCTTCAATCGCTGATTGAATTTAACGAGCAAAACCGCGAAAAGGAGATGCCGTTTTTCGGACAGGAAATCTTTTTGCAGGCGCAGAAAAAAGGCGGTTTGGAAGAACGCGCTTATCGGCTGGCGCTGCAGAAAGCCAAAATGATGTCGCAGGCGCAGGGAATTGATGCGATTGTTAACGCCAACAAACTGGACGCCGTGATGGCTCCGTCGGGCGGTTTGGCGTGGATGACCGATCTGGTCAACGGCGATTGCGGAGTTTTCGAAGGCCCGACCTCGCTTGCCGCCGTCGCCGGTTATCCGAATATCACGGTTCCCGCCGGTTACGTTGACGGGCTGCCGGTCGGCGTTTCGTTTTTTGGTCGTGCGTACACCGAACCGGCTTTGATAAAAATTGCTTACGCTTACGAACAGGCGACAAAGTTTAGAAAAGCGCCGCAGTTTATCGAACGGGTAGCATACTAAATCGGGAGCGGTTAAAATCGAAACAGCTTTGAGGAAAGGATTGAATCAAAAAAATGTCGGCAGTTTTAGAAAAGGTCAAACCGCGAACTAGAAGACAAAGCAGCATTATCTACAACGTCAGTTGGGAAGAATATGAAGAGTTGCTGGCCAAATATTTGGGAAAGCAATTTCCCCGATTCAACTATAACGACGAAGTTTTGGAGATCGTCATGCCTAATTCGGTGCCGCACGAAGAAGAAAATAGAACCCTAGCAAGACTGTTTGAGTTTTTAGCCGTCGAATTGGAAATTGATTTTAGAAACTTTGGTTCGGCGACATTTAGGCGAAAAGATTTAAAAAAAGGTGTCGAGCCGGATTCATGTTTTTACATTCAATCGGTCACAGCAATAAAGGGCAAACGGGACTTTACGCTTGACGACGCGCCGCCGCCGGATTTAATCATCGAAGCCGACGTGACCAGTTCGTCGCTCCCGCGTTTTCCGATTTTTGCCGCTCTCTCGGCGTCCCGGAAATTTGGCGTTACGACGACAACGACGAACAAGTCCGGTTTTACCGTCTCGCAAAAGGCAAATACAAAGAAATCAAAAACAGTGTTGCTCTGCCCGACTTGACCAATGTGAAAGCAAAAGGATTTCTTGAATTGAGCCAAACACTTTCCAGCACGGCTTGGGCAAAAAAGGTGCGCGAGTGGGCTCGGACAAGCAAAGGATGAAGGCTGAAGGATGAGGGATGAAACGATGAGAATAAATTTATTGATTGTCACAATTTTACTACTCGTTAATTTGTCTCTGATTGTCAAAGCGGATTCCGATAAGACGGAGCCGTCCGCGATTCGTCTCACGCCGCCCGCGCCGCAGTTTTCGGACGCAGAACGTCAAGCCGAACTTCAAAAACGCCGTCAAGCGGTAGCTGCGGCGATGACCAAAGCAAATCCTAATTCGATATTGGTTTTGTTAAGCGCCGAGCCGCGTCTTTACACCAATGACGTTGACTATGTTTACCGGCAGGAAAATGATTTTTATTATCTGACGATGCTTAAAAAAGCGGGAGCTAAATTAGTTCTAATGCCGGGAAACGAGGAAACTCCGGAAGTTTTGTTTTTGCCCAAACGCAATCCGGCCAGAGAAACATGGAACGGCAAAATGTATTCTCGCGAAGAAGCGCAAGCCGTTTCGGGCATCAAAACCGTCTTAAATGCAGAGGATTTTGAGCCGTTTATGGCGGCGTTCAAGGCGCGAAAAAAGCTTGAAAAATTTCCCGGTCAAACCAAAATCTATTTGTTGCAGCCGGTTGGCGGAGACGGGCGTGAATGGACGCAGGAAACAGCCTACGCCGAAACTTGGAAAAATCAGCCGACTTTTAAAATCGAAAACGCACAGTTTATCTTTTGGGATTTGCGGCTCGTTAAATCGCCGTTTGAACAGGCGATGCTCCAGCATGCGATTGACATTACGACCGAAGCGTTTGGGCGATCAATGGCGATGGCGGGACGCGCCAAAATGGAATATGAAGTGCAGGCCGAAGTCGAATACACTTTTCGCCGCCGCAACGCCGATTTTTGGGGCTATCCGTCAATTGTCGGCTGCGGCCCGAACGCGACGACTCTGCATTATGAAGAATCGCAGGGCGCGGTCAAACCGGGCGATTTGCTGTTGATGGACGTCGGCGCGGAATACGAGCATTACACGGCGGACGTGACCAGAACGTTTCCCGTCAACGGCAAGTTTTCCAAAGAGCAAGCCGAAATTTATCAAATCGTTTATGACGCGCAGGAAGCCATCGCCCGCACGACCAAACCGGGAGCGGATTTCTCCGACGTTAACAACGCCGCCATCGAAGTTTTAAAGAACGGATTATTTAAACTCGGATTAATCACCGACAAAGATTCCAAACAATATCGAGTCTGGTTTATGCACGGCACTTCGCATTGGCTCGGGATGAACGTCCACGACGTCGGCGCTTCAAACAACCGTTTCAAACCGGGCAACGTTTTTACGAACGAGCCCGGAATTTACATTCGCGCCGACGCGCTTGATTATCTGCCGAAAACGCCGGAAAACGACAAGTTTATTGCGGCTGTGCGTCCCGCTTTTGAAAAATACAAAAACATCGGCGTCCGGATTGAAGACGATTTGCTCGTCACCGAAACCGGCTGCGAATGGCTGACGAAAAATCTGCCGCGCACCATTGACGGAATTGAAAACATGATCGCCCGCGCCAAACAGGAACTGCCCGGCGATACAAATGCGTTTTTAGACAAACCGGAAACTAATAAGCTCTTTGATAAAAGCTCTATTACTCTGAACTTTACGGATGTTTTAAAACGAAGATTCTAAGTGCCAAAAACAGTTTATGGGAGTTTCGTTTTACGCAGTAATTGAATACAAGCAATACAATAACTATTTCGCTTTTAGCGAAGTCAGCATTCCGCGCGGCGACGAATTACTTCCGGCAATCGTTTTTGGGGACGAAGGCCTAACCGATAATCTGCTTTATCCGCCGCGCGGAATGCCTTCTGATTTTAGCTACGAAGTTCGCAGTTTATTTTTCACCGATATCGCAACCGTTGAAGATTACTTGGAAAATTTCAGAGATGATGAAGACGAGGACGAGCCAACGGTTGAGAAGTATGTGGAGAGTAGTGGTGAGTGGGCAGTTGAGCAATACAAAACTAATGGGCTACTCCCCGCGCCGGAATTATACGAACCGGGCTGGTTAACTTTTGCCGAGTTACAAGAAGTTTTAGCTCACGAGAAAATCAGCCTGAGCGACTTATCGCCTGAGTGTCGAGCGGCATTTGCCGCAATGGAATCTTTATCGGAGGATTTCGGCGCAGAGAACGTGAGACTTGTGTTTTGGTGCGGAATGTAAAAAACTAAAGTTATTCCAACAAAAGCGCACGAACTCATTTCTTTGAAGTTTCAATTTTTTGTTCAAAACTCAAAGCTCTTTGGTCATAAAGACACTGTACGGGTCTTCAACATAATCCGCAAACGGGGCGCAATAGTTAAAGCCAAAACCCGCGTATAACTGGCGCGCCGGCTCAAAAGCCGCTGCTGAACCGGTTTCCAGACTTAACTGGCTATAACCGCGGCGTTTGGCTTCTGCAAAGATGTGTTTTAGTAGATTTTTCGCCACACCCTTTCTCAAATGCCGCGAAGCTGTCCGCATAGATTTGATTTCGCCATGCGAAGAATCCAATTCTTTGAGCGCTCCGCAGCCAAGCAGTTCATCATCTTCCCAGACAGTCCAAAACGTGATTTCCGGTTTCCGCAGCGCCTCCAGATCAAGCGCATGGATACTCTCAGGCGGCGAATGCAGCGCCATACTTCGAAGATGTTCCTGCAACAGCTGATAGATGTCGGAACCACTGAGATCATCTATTTTAATGTTCATGCAATCATGTCAAAAAATATGGGAATGGCCGAGTACCGCTTGATCAGGCTGTTCATATGACTTTTTCTCATTAACGATTTAAACAAGCAAAAAAATAGACCGCAGATGACACGGGTTAGACAGATTAATGCTGATTTGAGAACAATTGTCTTTCTCTGCGTAAATCCATTTAATCGGCGTCATCGGCGGTCTATTTTTTAGTTTTTGAGATAGCCTTTAGAAAGAAAACAGATTCAAAATAAAATAGTTGGTCTCGCCTACGCGAATCAGTTTGCCGCCGGTGTAGGGTGAGCGTAAAAACAGGTCAGGCTCGTATTTCGCGCCTTCGAGAAACGAGCGTTCATCAATGGTTTTAGCCTGTTCTTTCACTTCGTCGGGAAACCACCCGTTGATTTCGGTGTTCCCTAGTGATTTTTCATGCGCTTCGGCTTCGAGTCGCTGGACTAATTCTTTCGCCCCTTTTTCGTCGTATTTGAGCAGAGCCGTCAAGCGATAATCGGTTGGACCCGGTACTGTTCCTTGAGAATTATCGAGCGTTTCCGCCGTCCATCTGACTTCGACTGGGCGCACGGGCAAGCTGATTAGTTTTCCCAATGCTTCGATGTCGGACTTAACCTCGACGTTTTTTGCATTTGCTTGATTCATATTTTGAGAATTATTTGACTGTCTTCCGTTAACCGGAACATTGACCGCTCCGCCGTTTAAAGAAGCGCAGGAAAAGGCTGTTGTGACTAAAACCAATACGCCTACCACAGCCGGATAAGAAAAATTACGCTGGACGTTAATCATCACGGATAAAGACAAATCAAGAGCAACAAATTTGAATCGTTGCTCTTGATTTGCGTTGTTGAAATTTATTGTAACCGATTAACGTCCGCCGGGCGTAGTGGTTTTGGTTGTCGCCGCAAGATCGCCTTGCGTCCAAGAAACGTCTCGATGCAGAGTGGCATAATTCATATATTGATGCGCCAGTCCGGTTTGCTCCAATTTTCCGCGCGTGGCGTCGGGCACTCCGGTCGCAATGTCTTGAGCGCCGGGATTGAAATTATAGCGGTCTTCGGCATGCAGCGTGTAATTCATCGAAAACTGCGGTTTTCCGCCCGCTGTCGCAGGGGGCGTCACGGTCACGCTGGCGCTGTTCCAAATCGAATGCCCGCCAATCGCTTTCTGCCAATTTTCGGTGGCCGGATACGGGAACGGACTGCCTTCTCCGCCGCCAACTGTGATCGCGCCGCTCGTGATGTTAAAGGTAATCGGTTTGCCCGCCAAACTTGGGTCTTTGGCAATCATCTGGTTATATAAATCTTCGGCCCCGCGCTGGGTGTCGGAGACGGCGTTTTTCAAAGCGGTTTGACCGGAAGGGTCATCTTTGACAAATTTATCGTAGGAGAAAGTGCGATCAGTTCCGTTGCCTTCGAGAAAATGACGATAAGCGTCAATTCCATCGCTCAAACGGCGAGCCATGTCGTCTTTGTCCGTAAACGGAATGTGCAAACCGTCAATCCGCTGCGCCCATTTTACCTGAGAAAGTTGGTCGTTGTAGTAATCTCTATCGGCTTGCGAAGGCGGAACGGTAGCAGTCGGTTTCGGGTCTTTGGGATCGTTCGGATTTTGGAGAAACCCGTTGTCATGACGAATATTCGGGCGCGTCGGATCGCCGATGCGATAGGTCGTCTGCGTTCCGCTGCCCGAACTTTGCAGATTCGGAGTTTGCGGCGCTGGTGGCGGCGTTGGCGGCGCGCTCGGCGTGCGTCCGATTTTAGCCGCTAAAAACGAAGCGGTGAAACCGAGTTCGAAAGCCTTTGCTCTGGAAACGTTTGTTTCAACTGTGTGCTCAACCGTAGTAACCGTTTTTTGAGCGATTTCCTTCGGTTTGTCCAAAATGACTTCACCCGTGCGGCGCAACCCATCAATAAAACTCATTTTAAAATCTCATCCTTAAAAATCTACAAAACTAGACGACTATTTTGATTATCGGCGGTGTTGACGAAAAGTTTCCTGATTTTTCGAATTATTTTCGTTTGATTTATTCCGACTCAGAAATATTTTCTGAGATTTAGTCAACACTGCGTAAAAACTTCAGATAATAAAACATCGTCGCATTTTGCGTTTTCAACAGCTCAACTTTTCACCGTTTTTTATCAAGCAACAAACTTTGCTTTTAGGAAAGGACTGAATTTTATGTCTAATCGGATTTTTCGCTCTAGAATCGTCTCACGCGCTCTCCCAAACATTTTTCTCCAGACAATTTTCTGTTTGCTGGCGATTTCAATTTCAACCAAAGCGGCAGTTTTGCCGCCAAACTTCGAGGACACTCTGGTTGCCAATATCCCCTCGCCAACCGCACTCGTCTTCGCACCGGACGGCCGACTGCTCGTGACGACGCAAACCGGGCAGGTGCGCGTCTATCAAAGCGGCGGATTGCTCACGTCGCCCGCGATTGATCTCAATTCGAGACTTTGCACCAACAGCGAACGCGGTTTGCTGGGTATTGCCGTTGACCCGAGTTTTTCGGTTAATCACTTCGTTTATCTTTATTACACTTTCAACAAATTTAACACCTGTCCGACCGGGCAACCGACCAACCCGAGCAATCCGGTCAATCGTGTCGCCAGATTTACCCTGGCCGATAACAACGCGATTGATCCGGCGAGCGAAACCATTTTGATTGACAACATCGTTTCGCCAAACGGAAATCATAACGGCGGCGATCTGCATTTTGGCAAAGACGGACTGCTTTATGTTTCAGTGGGCGACGGCGGCGCGGATTACGCCGGAAATTCAGGCAGCGGCGGAGCCAACGACGCTTCGCGCGATATTAATGTGCTTTTGGGCAAAATTCTGCGCATTACGCCAGGCGGAGCTATTCCGGCTGGAAATCCGTATCAGGGTTCAAACAGCGGGCGCTGCAGCGTGACGGGCAGCACCACGCCCGGCAACTGGTGTCAGGAAACGTTTGCCAATGGTTTGCGAAACCCTTTTCGCACCGCTTTTGACCCGAACGCCGCCGGGACCAGATTTTTTATTAACGATGTCGGGCAAAATGTCTGGGAAGAAATTGACGAGGGAACAATCGGCGCTGATTACGGCTGGAACATTCGTGAAGGTCACTGCGCGAATGATTCAACTACCAATTGCGGGGCGCCGCCCGCCGGATTGACCAATCCGATTTTTGATTATCAGCACACGGGCGACTGTTCGGCAGCCGGCGTGCGCGGTAATTCGATTACGGCAGGAGCTTTTATCCCCAATGGTTTGTGGGCGCGAGAATACGATAATTCGTATCTTTTCGGCGAATACGTCTGCGGCAAAATCTTTAAACTGACGCCAAACTCAAGCGGAGGCGGTTACACTGCGACCGAATTTGCAACCGGACTTGGCGGCGATACGCCAGTGGCGATGATTTTCGGACCGGACGGCGCTTCGCAGGCTCTCTATTATACGGCTTATTCCGCGGGCGGAGCGGTGCGGCGAATTCGCTTTACGGGCACGGCAAATCGCAGTCCGGTGGCTTCCGCAACCGCCAGCCCGAGCGCGGGCGCGGCTCCGTTAAATGTCGCTTTTAACGCTTCCGCCAGCACCGATCCGGACGGCGACCCGCTTACCTTCACCTGGAATTTCGGCGACGGAACGACCGGCAGCGGCGTTGGGCCGACGCATCGGTACGCTGCGACCGGAACTTATACTGCGTCGGTAACGGCCAATGACGGGCGAGGCGGCACTAATTCGTTCAGCCTGCGGATTGATGTCGGCAACACGGCTCCGGTTCCAACCATTATTTCACCGACTTCCAGCCAGCTTTTCCGCGTCGGCGAAACAATAACCTTGCAGGGCAGCGCCACAGACGTGCAGGACGGCAATTTGCCCGCCAGCCGTTTGACGTGGGAAGTTATTCTGCACCACGACACACACACGCATCCGTTTCTGCCGCCGACTGCTGGCAACAACATCACGTTTACCACCAACCCGCCCGAAGATTTATTGGCAGCGACCAACAGCTATCTGGAAATTAAATTGACGGCAACCGATTCAAACGGACTGAGCACGACGATTTCCCAGATTTTTAACCCGCGCAAAGTCAACATTACTTTGGCAACCGTTCCAGCCGGTTTGAATTTGACCGTCAACGGAACGACCGTGACCGGTTCCACGACCTTTGTTTCGTGGGACGCTTATGCCTTAAATGTCAACGCGCCAAATCAAAACGGCTTGATGTTTCAATCATGGTCTGACGGCGGGGCGCAGGCGCATACTATTATCACTCCGGCGACGGCGGCAAATTACACCGCCACTTTCCAGACAACGGGCGGCGGAACGTTGCCGGGCGGCTGGACTTCACAGGACATCGGCGGCGTCGGTTTGGCCGGTTCGGCCGGTTACAGCGGCGGAACATGGACAGTCAAAGGCTCAGGGGGGGATATTTGGGATAACGCCGATGCGTTTCGCTACGTTTATCAACCTTTAAATGGCGACGGACAAATCGTCGCGCGAGTAACGAGCGTCAGCAATACGGACGCCTGGGCCAAAGCCGGAGTGATGATTCGGCAGAGCCTAACCACGAATTCAGCTCACGCGATGGTAGTCGTGACGCCCGGCAACGGCGTCGCATTTCAGCGCCGCACGAGCGCCGGAGCAGTCAGTGACCACACGGCCGGAGCGCGCGTGACGGCTCCGTACTGGGTTCGTTTGGTGCGTTCGGGTTCAATCTTTACCGCGTATTCATCGCCGGACGGCGCGACCTGGACGCAAATCGGAACGGCGACGATTTCGATGACCGCCACTGTTTATATTGGTCTGACCGTGACCGCGCATAACAACTCGGCTCTCAACACCTCAACTTTTACCAACGTCAGCGTGACGAGCGGCGGGCTGGTCGGCGAATATTTTGACAATCGGGATTTGACTGGTCTCGTCACCACGCGGCGCGATGCGACCATTAATTTCGATTGGGGAACGGGCACACCGGCAGGGACGGCTTTGACCAGTCCCGATACTTTTTCGGTGCGGTGGACGGGGCGCGTTTTAGCTCCCGCAACCGGCAGTTACACCTTTACAACCACCAGCGACGACGGCGTCCGGCTGTGGGTCAACAATCAGTTAATCATTGATAACTGGACGGATCACAGCGCGACTAACAACAGCGGCGTGATCAATCTGACGGCGGGCAATTACTACGACATCAAAATGGAGTTTTACGAAAACGGCGGTCTGGCGGTTGCCAAGCTTTTCTGGAGTTACCCCGGTCAAGCGCAGCAAATCGTTCCAAACGCTAATTTGTCAGCCAACGTTTTGTTTGTTGTCGGAAATGCTGCAACGCTCTCGAAGGGCGACGCAACCGCCAAGGAGCGGCTCGAAAATCTCGGTTATACCGTCACCGTCAAAGAGGCGACGGCAGCCGCAACTGTGGATTCAAACGACAAATCCTTGGTTATCGTTTCTTCGACCTCGCTTTCGGCTGACGTCGGGACAAAGTTTAGAAACATCGGCGTTCCCGTCGTCACCTGGGAGCAAGCTCTTTTTGACGATCTCGGCATGACCGGCAGCGCGACTGTCGATCATGGAACGATTGCCAACCAAACACAGCTCAGCATTTTGGACACATCGCATCAATTAGCCGCCGCCCTGAGCGGCGTTCAAACGGTAACCACTGCGCCGGTAACTTTCACCTGGGGCGTGCCAAATGCCAACGCGGTTAGTATTGCCGCCGTTCCGGGCGAAAACAAAATTGTTATCTTCGGATATGACAAGGACGCGCCGATGCTTGGGCTCAACGCTCCGGCGCGGCGGGTCGGACTTTATCTGGAAGACACCAGCGCCGCAAATCTCAACCAGAACGGCAAAGCTCTATTCGATGCCGCAATTCGATGGGCCGCCGGAAGATAAATTGACTGCCAAATCAATCGGAGAAAAAGGTGAAGCGTTTTCCAGATGCTTCACCTTTTTTTATCAGAGCTTGCTGACGGTCAATAGAGATTGAAATTGTACTCAACAACTTTGTGTGATGAGACGGAAACTCGGCATTTCTTAGCCGGAACGAATTTTATTTTGCGAGCCGCTGCGATTGATGCTTTAGTTTTAGCCTTTACTCGTAGCTAAGCGCTTCGACGGCATCGAGTCTGGCCGCGCGGAGCGCCGGATAAAGCGCGCCGAGCGCGCCGCCAATCAGACCTATCAGTAGTATTTCCAGAATCAGCGGCCATTCAATATTGACCTGCAAAGTCGTTGTTTTTGTCAAAATAAAACGCAAAACGACCGTTAGCAAAACTCCCAGAGCCACGCCCAAAAAGCTGATTAACAGTGCTTCCTGTGTAATCGTCCAGGCAATCCCGGTTTTAGACATCCCCAAAGATTTCATGATTCCGATTTGACGGGTGCGTTCAGTGACGGTGGTGTACATCGTCAGCAAAATAATCAGCGCGCTGACCGCCGCCGCGACTCCGATCACCACGTTTAAAAAAACGTTGAGGGCGGGAATCGAGTTTGAATAAAGCTCTTCCAAATCTTTGGTGTAAATAATCTGATCGTCGGGAAATTTTTGCGAGATTCTTTCGGCGACCGTCTCCTGCTGGCTCGTCTCATTTACTTTAACCAAAATCGCGGTGCATTTACCCGCGCCGCCAAGCTGTTCCTGCATTGTCGCGAGAGGGATTTTGACGCGTCCGCCGCCGACCGCCGGTTCGTATAATCCGACCACGGTAAAATCGCGCTCGTAGGTATTAAGCTGCTCTCCTACTTTGAGATTTCTCGATTCAGCCCAGCCCGTGTCAACAATCGCTTCATCGCCGCTCTCTCCTAACGCACGTCCGGCGGCGATGCGCAATCCGGAAAGCTCGGCATATTGGTCAAATCTGATGCCGTCAACCAGGCGGCTGCCGAAGGTGTTGTCTTTAGCGGCGACGAGATTTTGCCCGATGGGCACGGCCATTTTGACGCCCTCAAGCGCAGCAATCGCGTCGGCTTCGGCAACGGGCAGGCGAAACGGCTCCGTCCCGTTGATGCCCAGCGTGCCGGAAGCGCGAATCATGATCTCCGCGCCGACATTGGCTTCGCGGCGGGCGCTGCCGCGCAGAATTCCGCTCGCCAGACCAATCGTAAACATAATCAGCAAAACGCCGACCGCAATTCCGAAAACACTAACGAAAGTGCGCGCCGGGCGGTGAAAAAGATTTGATAAAACTAAACTGTCTCGCATGAATATTGATAAACAAATTTTGCCGCTTCCGCCGGATTGGCGACGGTTGAAAATTTGCTGCTGCCCTCAAAACTAATTTCGTGAAACTTTTCCGGTTGAACCGTTGGCATTAGGGTTCGTTTCCGGCTTTTTAGAATCGGATTTGTCCGATTCAGCGGTTTGCTGCTGCGCCGGCTGTTGTCCGGCGGACGGAGAGATCCATCCCGCGCGTTTTAGAATTGGCAACGCGTATTTAATCGGAATGGCCATATTTGATGCGGTGCTTTCGGTGAAGACGCCGAAATTGACTCCGATCACGCGCCCCGATTGCCCAAAGAGCGGCGCGCCAGAACCGCCCTCTCCGGTTTGCGCGTTGTGAACAACTCGTTTTTCCCGGAGATCGGTGACGGTTCCCTGTGTCACCAGCGGGGTAATCAATTTTTCCTGCGCCAAACAGCCGACTAATGTTTGCAGCGAACCGTTGCAGCGGGCTTGAATCCGGCGAGCGTCCTTTTCGTCAACCATCGCGACCAGCCGGTCAGGCCCGTTTGGATAACCCATCGTGACAATGGTTTTTCCGACTCGCGCCGCATCCGAATCATCGTCGAGCGGCAAAACCGGAATGTCCGGGAAAACCGAATTCGGATCAAGCGAAGCAACCGCTAAATCCTCATTTTCCGCAGTTTCCCGCACTTTGAGCGGAAAGGGCTGCGGGAAACCGGGAAAATAAACGACGAGCTTTTTTAAACGTGCCCGGCCGTTGGAAAGTCTGGACATGATTTTGACTTCTTCGCTTTCCGTCCAGGGCGTGACGACATGACGATTGGTCAAAATATAACCGCCGCCGACGTGAAAACCGGTTCCGACAAAATCATATTCGACCGGTGTTCCGGTGCCTTCAGTCGTTAGAGGTGATTTCTGTTCCAGAGTATTTTGCGCGGCGGGGGCGAAACCATTTTCGCTCACCGTCGGCGCCGGCTCATACGGGTCGGGCGAGGGCATCATCGTCGGGTCGGGATAACGAAGCTGCTTGCCCGTTGCCTTGTCAACCAAATCGTAAGTTCCGACGAGCAGGCAAACGCCGTTGCCGTATTCGTTTCTGAGCGTCGGTGCGAGCGAAACAATATCAATCAGCTGTTTATTGGTTTTGTCGAGATTGCCGATTTGATCCCGGTTTTTTTGCAGCTCGGCGGTCAGCTCTTCGATAATTGAACCTTGCTGTTCAGTTACTTTCCGGGTTCGTTCGAGTTCGCTTGAAACAGCCATTCCGACATAAAAAAGCCCGCCGAGCGCGGCCAGCACAATTACCAAAACGACGAGTTTAGTCAACCAGCTAACTTCGTTAACCAGCTCGCGAACGAATTCTCGCAGAAAAACCTTGGCGTCGTCGCGTTTATGCGAAACGGCGGATTCGAGCGCGGCTTCTTCGATAAAACGCATTGAGCGCGAACCTGACCCGCCGTCAGCTGCCGAAGTCCCGTTTGTCGCTGTCAAAGCTGATTGTTTGGTGACGTTGAAAAATTGCAGAACTATCCCGGCAATTTCGATTTTTATCGAATCGCCGTCAGCCAGCCTGGTAAGGAGCGCGAGCGGGGCGTCATTAAACTGAAGGTCAAGATTTTCGTTAAAAGCGGCGACTCGGTAAGAATTATTTTCGCGGCGCAGCTCAAGCCAGACGCCCGCGACATCCTGCAGCGGCGCGCTTTCGTCTGCCTGTTCAAAACGCAAATCGCAGCTTGCGTCCGTGCCAATTTTTATTCGTTCACCGCCGAAAAATTCAGTGCGCTTTTCTTCGCCCGCCGCGACGTGAATGACAATTCCGTTTACCACTTATTAAATCAACTGCTGAAATCAGACTTTAACTATCGAAAAATAAAATTTATTATAATTTAGCGGAAATGTTCAGTTTTTTGTTCTCCACTTTCCGTTTTTCGTTATGTTAGCATGAATTTATGGACGAATCTAAATTCATTGAAGACAAAGAAAAATTAGCTAAACTCGCGCCTGTCGCGCTCGCTCCGCTGGTTCGCCACGTTTTTGTTTGCAATGAAAGTCGTGCGCGGCGCTGGGTAGCGCGGAGGTCAAAACGGCTTTCGAAAGCGAATTACAGGAGAAAAATCTGCGGTTCGGGAAAGAGGCGTAAGGGCGTAATCCAAACGGCAGTATCATGCTGACGGATTGCGGTTCGGTAGGTTTGTGCACCATTGGGACAGCGGTTCTGGTTTATCCTGAAGGCGTCTGGTACTAGAGACGTGCCGGAAATTGTCGAAAAACACCTGATTGACGGCCAGGTCGTCAAACGTCTGGCCCTAATTGAAATGAGTGAAGATTAATTATTTGAAAATAAAATGGACAAAATCGGTTCCAAACGATTACTCCCCTGATTCAAGAACAACCACAACTCATCAGCGGATGTTGCCGAGGAGTTTGATGGCCTGCTCATCAACCCAAGTGGATTCTGATATTACGGGTTTAGCCGCTTCTTTGCGTGCTTCTCCGTTTGTCTTCTGTGGCTCGTTTTCTTTTTGAGCGGATTTTTGGGCGGCGAGCGGCAAATCTGAACTTTCAGAATTATTCTGTTCGGATGTTTGTCGGTTGACCTGATACTTTGCCGTATCCATCTTGATGACCGCCGTTTTGATCGCGGAATTCAGACGCATCTCGCTCTGGTTTGATAAAGATTTAGTCGCCGAATAAATTCTTTCCGCTTCGGGCTGACCCATTTGAGCTTTCTCAAACAGGTTTTGAGCCGCCTTTTTTTGCTCTTCGATTGTTCCGATAGCAATCATGATCAAATCCATTTTGAACTCGCGGCACAATTGCCAATCAACAATCCCGAGATCGAATTTTTCAATGCACCGGAGCGCCTTCAACTCGTCATTCATTCGGGCTTGCCTGCCGGGATGAATCATTGCCTGGTAGGTTCCGAGCAGTCCCTTGGCGTCGTCAGCATTGGCGCGGTCGATTTTATTGCCGAGATGCGCTTCGCTTTCATCTTCATTTCGATAAAGCAAAGTTTGTTCGGCTTTGGCCAGCTCAGTAACCCATTTTTTAACAAAGGCATCCTTAATCTCGCGCTTTAAATCGGCGTGATCGGCAAAAAGATTAATGCTGCGCTGAACAACGTCCCATTCCGAATCGCTTTGATAAACCGGGACATCAATTTTATCCGAATGGTTCTGATCGCTGAGAACGGCTCGCAAAGGCATTGTTTTATTTGGAGAGATTTGTTCCTGGGTAGCCGTCGGCGAAGGAGTCGAAACAGCTACCTGACTGTGAACAGGGGTCTTAGACGCTTCAGCAGGGGGAGGCACTGAACGTTCGGTTTTAATAAAAGACGGAGTTTGTATTTCGTCAGTCGGCGAAACAAAACTTTTAAAAAGGTTGGTAAGTCGTGCCATAGAGTCCTCCTAAAAGCTGCAAGTTAAGACAAAATTGATGTGAGATGAGTTTTGAAATTATAGACGCGAAATATTTCTCTGTCAATGGTTAAAAAAGTTTGTTCAATGTTAAAAACGTCTTTTTTGCGACAGAAATCTCAGGTTGTTTCCCGCGCCGGGAAAAGGAAGAAAACCTGTTCTGAAATTATCGGAAGAAAATTACAAAAGTTTCCTGAGCTAAAGCCAGTTTTTTGTCATGTCGCACCAAATCGCCAACCCGCGCCATTCGCCGAACCGTTCATAATGAGCGTGAATAATTTTGTCGGAACAGCTTTCGCTCCGGTTGTGAGTTTGAGCAAAACGCATTCGCAGCCACGAATCAAGCGCCAGCCCATCGTAACGCCCCAGCAATTTCAATAAATTTTCAGCGGCGTAATCGCCGACGCCTTTAACACGCTTCATCTGTTTTTTGAGTTCGGGTGTCGTCAATTCGCCGGTGGCCCAGGATTCAACGTCAAGCTCGCCCGACGCGACTCTCCCGGCCAGTTCGGCGAAATAAGCCGAACGATAACCGGCGCGAATTTCATCTCGATAAAATTCCACTGGCTGCGCCGCCATTTTTTCCGGCGAGGGAAAAGTTTTTCGCTCGCCGTCCGAGGCGGGCGCGCCCAGCCGCTCAACCAGATTTTCGACCATTTTGCGAGTCAGCGCCCACGAACAGTTTGTCGTGCAAATGGATTTCACCAGATCTTCCCAAACGGTGGGCGAGCGGAGCAATCT
Source organism: Pyrinomonadales bacterium (assembly GCA_038212235.1). GTDB lineage: Bacteria > Acidobacteriota > Blastocatellia > Pyrinomonadales > Pyrinomonadaceae > JBBQUS01. The sequence goes on along the minus strand of JBBQUS010000049.1, from coordinate 21,705 downwards.
GCCGGCGCCGGATTCCGCAATCCAGGCGAGATTTTCTTCGCCGCGCACCAGCGAGTAAAAGCTGGCAAAATCATCGTCGAGTCTCAAGATATGTCTAATCTGGCGGATAATTTGATCGGCGTCTGACTGGCTGACGTTTTCATTAAGATTGACTTCAAGCTCATTTTCGGTTTCGCGAATTTCCGCCGTCACGGGCGCGGCGGCTGCAAGTTCAAAAACTCGAGTCAAAATCCAGTTTTCTTTATCAAGTTCAAACGGTTTCAAATCGTACCAGCCGTGGCTTAAAACCGTGCGTCTGAAGTTAAAGCCGGCGGGCTGAGAAATTTTTAGAGTTGTTTTGACCATTTCAGGTTTGCAAGTTACGATTCACAATAGCATTTGTCAATTTTCAAACAAGGGGTTAAAGAGAAATGAAAGCAATTTGGAACAACACGACTCTGGCAGAAAGCGACAACACCGTGGTTATCGAAGGCAATCATTATTTTCCGGCTGATTCAATCAATCGAGAGTATTTTAGCGAAAGCGCGACGCAGACAAACTGTCCCTGGAAAGGCGCGGCCAGTTATTACAACGTGGTCGCAAATGGCGAAACCAATAAAGACGCCGCTTGGTTTTATCCCGCTCCAAAAGACGCCGCGAAAGAAATTGCCGGACGCATCGCTTTTTGGAAAGGAGTTCAGGTTATTTAGCTTCAAATTAAATCGAAGACGAAAAATTAGGACATCAAAATAACGCTTTCAGCATAAACAAGCGGTAGTTTAGATAGTTAAAAATAGAAAGGAAATGTCAGTTTGAAGTTTTCTTAGTGATTACTAAAAATTATTGGTGGAGCAGAGGGGGGTCGAACCCCTGACCTCGGCATTGCGAACGCCGCGCTCTGCCAAACTGAGCTACTGCCCCAAGCCAAATTCAAATTCTAAGGAGAGTTCTGCAGAGTGTCAAGTCAAATGTTTGTCTTTCGCCGATTGCAATGAAATGTTTTCACAAACAAAACAGCTTCTAGTTTCGTAAATGTAAAAAATCAAGATAGAAAAGTTTACAAAAAGTTAGGGCAGTAACAAGAGTGTCTTTACGCCTCTAACTTTGAAATTTAGAAAACGATTTGTTACCTTCAAAGCTTTGAGAGACGGAGAAAGACATGAATCTTAAATTGACTCAGCTATATTTATCAGACAACGCGAGCGATTTAACCCGCCGGTTTAAAACCGGCGTTTCATTGCACTGTCATACCCAACACTCGAAAGAAATGCTCGAATTTGTTCCGCATCTTGCCGCTCAGTTGCCAATTATTTCCTTTTTTTTCGAGCGCGAACGCCAAAAATATCTTCGAAGAAAAGGTGAGGAATGGGACTTTTCCGTAGCGTATTGGACTCCGCCGCTCTCAGCCCATAAGGTTTACGACCTTGAACGACAGCAAATCAACAGTATCGGTCTCGAAGCGCTGGTTTCCTTAACGGATCATGATGATATTGAAGCCGGATGCAAGGTGCGAGCCGAACATGAAGAGGGCCAGGACGCGCCGATTTCGCTCGAATGGACGGTTCCATTTAGCGAGGGCTTTTTTCATGTCGGAGTTCACAATTTGCCCGAAAACAGGGCGGATGAGATTACCAAAGATTTGCTCGATTTCTCGTTTGCTAGAAAGCGCGAATTGAAATTTGAAGAAAATCGGTTGGACGAATTGTTTGCCATGCTCAATGAAATTCCTGATGTATTGGTGGTTTTAAATCACCCGATTTGGGATATTGAGTTGATTGGCGCGGCGCGGCACAAAGTTTTGCTCAATGAGTTTGTCGCTAAATACGGTCGCTGGATTCATGCTTTTGAAATCAATGGTTTTCGCAAATGGTCGGAGAACAAAGCGGTTCTCGAAATGGCGGATGCTTTAGGATTTCCGACCGTTTCAGGCGGTGACCGGCACGGCTGCCAGCCAAATTCGGTGGTTAATTTATCAACCTCGAAATCCTTCGGCGAGTTTGTCACGCAAATCCGGCGCGATAAATTTAGTCAGGTTATTTTAATGCCGCATTATCGGCAGCCGCTGGCCTGGCGGCAGCTCAATTCATTTGCCGAAATCCTCAGTGTTTATCCTGATTATGAACAGGAACGAAAACACTGGATTGGCAGGGTTTACGTCAACATTGATGAAAATGGCCTGCAGCCGCTCTCGTTTTTCTGGAAGCGCGGCGGCCCGATATGGCTGAAGGGTGCAACGAGGATTCTCGGCGCACTGGGCAATCCCGCGGCGCGGCCGGCTTTTCATTTTGCCGTCAAACGCAGAGATCGTGTGCCGCGCACTTTCGGCGTTGTTGAAGAGCCTATCATTGAAACAATCGAAACCGCCGGTTTTCCGGCAGATCAGCCGGTTGAAATCAACTAATATCGGCGAGTTATGACGAGGGAAAGCGTGAGGAAAGCGTAAGAGTTTTTTTGACGGGTTTTCGTGATTCTTGCCTGCATAATTGTTTGTTGGTAATAATTTTTGCCCCTCTTCTTTTCTCTCTCTCTGTGAGCAGTTTTGCGAGTAGCTTTTTTTACCGATTCCTATTTGGAAGTTAACGGCGTAGCGTTGACGAGCAAACGATTGGAAAGTTTTGCGCGGCGGCACGGTTTGCCTTTTTTGACTGTTTACGCCGGAGCTAAAACCGGAAAGATGCAAAACGGTTCAAATTTACAGCTCGAATTAAAGCGCAGTTCGCTTGCGATTCCGATGGATGCCGGGCTGGCCTACGATCCGCTTTTTCAGCGTCACACAAAATTTGTTTACCGCGCGCTCAAAAAATTTCGTCCCGATGTGATTCATATTACAGGATTAAACGATGTCAGCATTTTGGGCGCGTGGCTGGCTCACAAAATGCAAGTGCCTGTTTTAGCCTCCTGGCACACTAACATTCATGAATTTGCCGCGACCAGACTGCAGAAAACTCTGCGGTTTATTCCGGCCCAAGCCAGACAAAAACTGATTAAATTGGCCGAGCGAAAAATATTTGACGGAGCGGTTTTGTATTACAGAATGGGCAAAGTTGTGCTCGCTCCAAACCGCGATTTAGTCAACGCGCTGCACGTTGGGACAAAGCGCGAGGCGCGGCTGATGATTCGCGGAGTTGATACGGAAGTGTTTTCCCCGGAGAAACGCACTAAAAATGACGGAGTTTTCAGACTCGGTTTCTGCGGGCGCTTGCAACCGGAGAAAAACGTTCGCCTTCTGGCTGAGCTTGAAAAAGGCCTCATTGCGCGGGGAAAAACCGATTACGAGTTTTTGATAGTTGGAGACGGAGCAGAGCGCGCCTGGCTTGAACAAAATTTGAAAAAAGCGGATTTCCTCGGTTTTGTTGAAGGTGAACGGCTTGCAGAAGCTTACGCCAACATGGACGCCTTTGTTTTTCCGTCCGAAACCGATACTTTCGGAAATGTCGTGCAAGAGGCTTTCGCTTCCGGCGTTCCGGCGATTGTCGCAAATTCGGGCGGCCCCAAATACATTGTCCAGCACGGCCAAACCGGGTTCGTCGCGGCTGGAATAGAAGATTTCGTCACCTATAGTTTACAATTGATTAATAACCCTTTACGGCAACAGGAAATGGGCCGTGCGGCGCGCAGCTTTGTTATGACGCGGTCGTGGGATTCGGTTTTTGAAGCGGTTTATCAGGCGTACGAAGAATGTCGGGAAATTCAAGCCAGAGAGTTGAATCCAGATGCAACCGTCGCCTCTTTATCATGAAAGAAGTTACATTTGAAGACACGCCGCCGCCAGTTGCGGCCGCCGCGAGCACAATCACTGAAGCTTGGGCGAACGTTTTACGAAATCCGTCCCTTTTTATCCGACACTGGAATTATAAAGGCGCAATTTTAAGCGGAATGCTCCGCGCGCCGATTTTTCTGATTACCTATCTGGTCGGGAGAGAGAGCATCAAACTCGCGATTGGCGCGGCACTGGCGCAATTTGCTTTTCGTTTTCTCTTTGCCGGAGTCGGCGGCGCGTTAATTCAATCTTTCCGGCGCGTCGAACCGGCATGGAAAGCTCTGCTGACGATTTTGCTCGTCGTTCCGGTAATCAGCCACTTTTTTGAGTATTTGGTGCAGTCCGGTTTTGCGTATGCGACCGGAACGCGTGATCATACCGACGAAGCCATTGTGCGTTCGATTTGCGTGTCGGTTATTTCGGCTCTTTTCAGTTTATATATTATGCGCCGCAACGTAATGATTGTCGGCGAAGCCGAAAGCAAATCGCTTTTCAGCGATATTTTGCGGCTCCCGCTTTTGATTTTTCAATTTATGGCTTTTATTCCGCTTGAAATCGCCAACATGATCCGCCGCCGCGAATTTGTCGCCGTGGTTTTTAGCATCGTAGGATTTGGAGTTTTCGCTCAGACTCTGTGCTGGGCGGTGACCAACAAATTTTACTGGACGTATAACAGCGGACATGAATTGTTTTTGCTTAAGTTCTGGGGAATGGACGGAATCATTTTGATGTTGTCGGCGGTCGGCTCAGCCTTAATTTATTTGAATCGGAAAGGCGGACGATAATTAGTTTACCGTGAGCGAAAATCCTTTAAAATCAGTTCATATCACGAATTATTACCACAAAAATTCCGGTGGCATCAGCAATTCATACAATCGCCTGCTCGAAGCGGCGAATCGTCACCAGCGTTTGGTGCGCCTGATCGTCCCGGGCGGCGCGGATGACGTCGAAGAAGTCGGGGAATACGGGCGAATTTATTACGTCAAGGCGGATTTCTCGCCGGTTTTTGATAAACGCTACCGAATTATGCTGCCTTGGAAAACCTATCTGCAGGGCGACACTCCGATTCGCAAGATTCTGCTTGAAGAAAAACCCGACCTGATTGAAATTTCCGAAAAATATTCTTTAAGTCTCCTGGCCGGAATTATCCGCATGGGTTATTTCAGCCAGCTCGGTCGCCCGCTCCTGGTGCATTTTTCATGTGAGCGAATGGACGACAACATCCGCTCGTTTCTTTCCGACAGCCGTCCGGCAATGTGGTTTGCCCGCCGCGTGATGGGAAATTACAACTTTCCGATGTTTGATTTCCACGTCGGCAACTCGCATTACACCGCTCAGGAGCTGCTCGACAGTGTTTCGCCCGAAGCCAATCCGTATCGCTCGAAAATATTTTTCAATTTTTGCTGGCGTTATTTTCGCGCGGCCCGAACGCCGATTAACGAACGCGTTTTTGTCAATCCGCGCGGAGTCAATTCCGTGCTCTACAACGATGCCAGAAAAACTGCGGCCAATCGTCAGGCGCTGCTCGAAGAAAGCGGTTTTCCGGCCAACAGCACGGTTTTGCTGTACGCCGGACGCATTTCGCCCGAAAAAAACATTTCGCTTTTGTCCGGCATGATGGAGTTGTTGGCAAAAGATGAAAACCGCGATTTTAGATTGCTAATTGCGGGCGACGGACCGAAAAGGGAAGAACTTGAACAGCAGCTCGAAAAAACGGCAAGCGGAAAGTTTAAATTCTTAGGCCACCTGACGGACAAGGAAAAGCTGGCGAATCTCTATGCCAATGCCGATGTTTTCGTGCATCCGAATCCGCGCGAACCGTTTGGGATCGCGCCGCTCGAAGCGATGGCTTCGGCCACGCCCGTCGTCGCCCCCAATGGAGGCGGAATTTTGACTTACGCTTCGGAGGCGAATTGCTGGCTGGTCAAACCCGAGGCCGCCGAGTTTGCACACGCTGTCAAGGATATTGTGGCCGACGAGCAAATGACCAAAGTGAAAGTTGCCGAGGCGCTTAAAACCGCGCGTAAATACACTTGGGAGGCTTCAACCGACCGGCTCTTTGCGCTTTACGACGAGATGTACGTTGATTTCAAGAGCCGCCACGAACTTTACGCTTACGAAACAAAGCCGAAACAAATTAACTTTGTCCGCGAGCTGTTAACGGAAAACTAACATTTATCAGGCAAATCAGAGAAATGCTTTGTTTAGCGGATCGCTCCGGCGCGTTTCCAGATTTGCCTATTTTCCGGCGGCTCTGATAGTTTTGTTGTTTTGTTATTAAACCAATGTTCGAATTAGTGCTGGCAAATTTGCAGAATCGTCCGTTTCGAACGCTGATCAGCATTATCGGCGTCGCGCTGGGCGTCATTCTGGTGATTTTGTTTACCGGTTTGGCGCGCGGAATGTCTAATGATATGACCCGGCGCGCTTCAAACTGGAAGGCGGAAATCGTTTTTACCCGTCCGGGCGCGATGGATATGTCGAGCTCAAACGCCAATGTCAACACCAAATACGTCGAACGCCTGCTGGAAATTCCCGGAGTTGCCGCCGCCGTTCCGATGCTGCGTTATCTGGCGGCGGGACAGGGACGATTCGGATTAAAGCAAATTGACGGAGTAAATTGGGACGAATTCGCCCGGATGAATGAAATGCAGCTCCTGCGCGGGCGAGCGCCGGTGGCTGATGACGAAGTCGTCATTGACGAGCGCGAAGTCATCGAATCAAAGACGGATGTCGGCGGCGACATCACGGTTTTTGGCAATAAACCTTATAAAGTGGTTGGTATTTTCGCGCCGCCGTCCGGAGCGAGAACCAAAATGTCGCTCACCGCCATGCAGGACGCGCTTCAGGCTCAAGGCAAATGCACCTATATTCTGGTCAAATTAAAACCGGGCGAACAGGTTGAAGTGGTTGCCGCCCGCATCAACGAAGCTTTGCCCGGCAACAAAATCAACTTAACGCAGGATTTGATTGTTGACGCCGAGCAGCGATTTCCGCAGCTTAAACTCTTTTTGCGGATTCTGGTTGGTTTGGGCGCGTTTGTTTCAATGATTTTTGTGCTGCTTTCGATGTACACGACTGTGACCGAACGGCAGCGCGAAATCGGCATCCTCAAAAGTTTGGGCGCCAGCAAATTCTTTATCGTCAGCACGATAGAGCGAGAGGCTTTGATGATCGGCGTTTTAGGTACGGTTTTAGGGCTGATTGCATCACTGGCCATCGCTTATCTGATTCAAAGATTTTTCGATTTAGCGTTTGAATTCAGCTGGAATTGGGTGCTGACAGCGGTCGCGATTGCCGTCGGCGGCAGTCTCGTCGGCGCGCTCTATCCGGCGTGGCGGGCTTCGAGTCTCGATCCGGTCACAGTCTTAACCAATGAGTAAATTCAGTTAACAGTCAACAGTTAACAGTTATCAAACCGACTGTTAACTGTTAACTGTTGACTGTTAACTGATTAAATGAGTCAAGATTTACTGCTCGAAGCGGTGCAAAACAAACCGACGACGAGCAAACAAGGCATTCTGCAAAAACTGTTCGCCGTTTATTTCGACGGACTGGTTTACAACCAGATTTGGGAAGACCCGCGCGTTGACCTGCAGGCGCTCAAACTGGACGGCGATTCGCGCGTTCTGACGATTTCTTCGGGCGGCTGCAACGCGATTAATTATCTGACGGCTTCGCCCGAATCGGTGACGGCGATTGATTTAAATCCGCACCATATTTATCTCACCAATTTGAAAATCGCGGCTTTGCGGTATTTGCCCGATCATGCAGCGTTTTTTGACTTTTTTGGGCGAGCCGACGTGCCCGCCAACGTGACAAATTATCACAAGTATCTGGCTCCGAAATTAGATGCCGAGACGCGCCGGTTTTGGGAGAATAGGAATCGCATCGGTTATTTCGCCAAAGGATTTTACAACTACGCACGCAACGGTTATTTTCTGAGGTTTTTTCATCGTTTTGCTAAAACCATCAAATGCGACATGAACGGTTTGACCAAGGCCAAATCAACGGCGGAGCAGGAAGCGTTTTTTCAGAAAAATGTCCAGCCGTTTTTTGATAATTTTGTGATTAAGACTTTGGGCAAAACGCCGATTACGGTTTTCGGTTTGGGAATTCCGCCGCAGCAGTATGAGGAACTTAAAAAAGACGCGCAAAACGGCATGATTGAGCTGATGCGCGAGCGGGCGCACCGTCTCGCAGTGGGTTTTCCGATTCAGGACAACTATTTTGCGTGGCAGGCGTTTACCCGAAAATACGACACGGAAAACAAAATCGCCCTGCCCGATTATCTCAAAGAAGAAAATTACGATTTGCTTAAAGCCAATGCTTTTCGGGTCAACACCGTGATTGCTTCGATTATTGAACACATTAAAGAGCAGCCGACGGGGACGTTTAATCGTTTTGTTTTTTTGGACGCGCAGGATTGGATGAACGCGGAAATCCTGACGGATTTGTGGATGGCAATCGCCGCTCGCGGCGGGGCGGGCACACGCATTATTTTTCGCACTGCCGGGTCGGATTCACCGATAGAAACAGCTTTGCCCGCCGATTTGCGCCGCAAATTCGATTACGAAAAAGAGTGGTCGGAAGAATTATTTAAACAAGACCGCGCAGCGATTTACGGCGGGTTTCATCTTTATACTTTGAAATAATGGAAAAATCCGAAATCCGAAATCCGAAGTCCGATATGAATCGGATGTACCGTTATCAAAGGCACTTCTATGATTTAACCCGCAAATATTATTTGCTCGGACGCGACCGGATGATCGAGGAAATGCACGTCCAAACGGGCGAAACCGTGCTCGAAGTCGGATGCGGAACGGGGCGCAACCTGATTGTTTTGGCCGACAAATATCCGGCGGCCAAATTTTACGGGTTGGATGCGTCGTCGGAAATGCTGAAAACCGCGCAAACCAAAATTGACGCCAAAAATCTCACCTCGCATATCAAGCTGCAGACCGAGCTGGCCGAAGATTTGGATTACCGCAAAACATTTGCTCTGGACACACCGTTTGACACGATCTTTTTTTCTTATTCGATTACGATGATTCCGACCTGGCGCGAATCAATCGCGGCGGCTTTGAACAATCTCAAGCCGGGGCGTTCAGTTTACATCGTAGATTTTTGGGATCAAAAAGATTTGCCCAAATGGTTTCAGAAATTGTTAAGAAGCTGGCTCAAACAATTTCACGTCCGGCACTGGTCGGAATTGATGCCGCATCTTGAATCGCTCGAAGAACAGGGCTTGATAAAACTCACAATTACTCCAATCGCCAAACGTTACGCTTTCCTGGCTAAACTTGAAAAGAAATAACCGACTGCAAAAAAATAGAGCTTTTCCAAATTAATTACTCGCGCTAAACTGCTTCAAAGCGAGCGATGATAAATTCTTTCGACACTTTTGAACTGATTACCAAAACTCTGGTTAAATCCTGTGATGAGCGGTTTCCAACCTCTTTGCACAGCTGGAGCGAAGAAACTCTCGCGCTTTCCGGCGCCGCGGGCACGCACTTTGGTTTTGTCCAGCGCGGCGCGGCGGTTTTGAAAACTGCAAGCGGCGAGTTTTGGCTGGGCGAAAAAATGTACTTTTGTATTCCCGGAGAATTTTCCATCACCGGCGGCGCAGGGATAATCGCCACCCGTTTCGGTTATCAAGGTTTGTTTTCAATCGGCGGCGGAATCGAAAAAAACGGGCGGCTTCGCTATATTGACGGGTGTACGGACACGCTCCTGATTGCGCCGCCGGTTCTCGGCGACCCGTGTCTGAACGCGCTTTACTTTCCCCGAAATATTCGTCAAACTCCGCACACGCATCCATCGGTTCGCGTCGGAATTGTCGCGAGCGGCGCGGGAGAATGCGTTTTGCCTGAGCGAACAATCCTGCTAACAGCGGGACAGGCATTCGTCATTGCTCCAAACGCACTGCACAGTTTTAACACCGCGAACGACGAAATGGTTGTCATTGCTTATCATCCCGACAGTGATTTTGGCGCGACACACGAGAATCATCCGATGGTCAACCGCACCATGGTCGAAGGCGTTTCAGCCGCAGCATTGGCTGAAATCCGCACTGCTTAATTAAAATGGAGGACGCACTTTATGCTCTGCCCGCATTGCAGTCAAAATCTTCTTTACAAAGAGAGAATCGGTAAAAAATGCTCGAAATGCAGGCGGGCATTCGCTTTTGAGCCAAAGACGGATGCGCTCGGCCTGCATGACAAGCGATTTCGCAAAGCGACTGCTAAACTCGGCGCTGACGGAAAACTTTATTTTACTTCCGGGCAGCTCCAGCATTTCTTGAGCCGCAAAAAAATCAAAAACAGTTTTGATACGGTTCGTCGTCTCTGGTTTTTTTTTATGTTTGTCGCGTTAGCTGTGACGATTTTGTTGTTGATCACACATTCATCCGTCATTTTTCTCCTGGCGGCGCTGCTGATTTTTACGTTTTTTGCTGCTCTTCTTTTGACCTCTTGGAAAAAAGAAGGCGACTTGAGTCTGCCGCAGAGCCGTCAGACATTTGAAAGCAGCGTTTTGGGACGCTGGAGAGAAATTTATCAACAACTACCGGCAACTTTTTTGACGAGTCATAAACTACCGCCGCAACATTTAGAGAATGTGCGCGGCGCGCTCGTTTGTGCCGAACCGGAAATCCTGGCTTGCCTGTCCGCCAACCGGACACACGAAAATCTCGGTTTACTGCTTTTAGATGCCAGCCAGCCGGAGAAAACAAATCTTGAATTTGTTCAAAAACGCTCTGACTTACCGGTTTTTGTGCTTCACGAGGCGAGCGCCGAAGGATTTTCGTTGAAAGCAGAATTTATCCGCGCTCATCTTGCCGCCAACCGGAACCGAAAAGTTTACGATATTGGTCTGCGTCCAAAAACGGTGCTCAAAGCAAAATTATTGCAGCTCAGAAAGGAAAAGCCGGAAGCCGCAAATAAAGCGTTAAGTGGATTAACGCTCGAAGAAAATGCCTGGCTCGGTAAAGGCAATTACACGCCGCTGCTGGCGCTCGGGCCAGCTCGATTGATCAAACTTGTCACGCGCGGCGTTAATCAGCGTTTTCAGACCGCCGCTGAAACTAACCCGAAAGCAACGGAAAAAAACGATCACAAAGCCGCGCAAGCCGTCGGTTTTATGACTTGGTTTAGCGAATAGATTATGAAAAAGATTTCCGCCGCACTTGATTTGAGCCTGAAAAATCTGGCGGCTTACGGCAGTCTTCGTTTCACGCCGCGGCAGCTTTATTACGAAACGTGCCGCAGGCTCAAAAAACCCAAAGGTCTCAACTGGCGAGCCGCGACCGCAGTTTTAGCGGCCGGCTCGCTGCCGGCGGTTGGATTAGCCAGTCGAAAAACGAATTTGTCGGTCGCAATATTAGCGGCAAACGCGCTCGCCGGCGGCGGATTGCTGTGGCTCAGAAAAACGCCGCACACGTTAGCGCCGCCGATTTCTTTCAAGGATTTTGAAAACGCGCTGGAAAATTATCTGCAAAATCACCAACGTCCGGTTGGTCTGCTTGCTAAAATTAACGATGAGCAGCCTTCGATAAATTACTCTCCGATTGATTTGCCGTGGTACGGTTTGCCGCGACTGCTGGTTTGCCAGTCGGGAGAGATCGCGCAGATGCTGCGCGCCAACAGTTTTCATCTCGAAGCCTCATGCGCTGTTTTGAGTTTGAAGGAAGCTTCGCCGCTCCACAATATCTTTCGGGAAATGATGCTGCGCGCCGGACAATCGCGAGTTTTCTTTTTGCATGACGCGAGTTTCGCCGCCTTTTCAATCTTGCCCGATTTGCGCGAGCGATTGGAGATACCCGAATCAGCGTCGTCGCTGCAAATTTTGGGTTTGCGTCCCGCCCACGCTGAACGGCTGCATCTCTTTATTCAGCAAGGCGAATCGGTCGGGCGCGAAAATCTTGAGACTTTAAGTTTTTTGTCTGACGTTGAAAAATGCTGGCTCGCAAACGGTTTGCGGGCAGAAGTCGCGGCAGTTAATCCGGTGCGGCTGTTGCGCGTTTTGCGGCGGTTGGTGTCGGGGGCGTCAGCCGCGCAAAATTCCCTGAAGTTTTCTCTGCCGCCGCGCGAACTCGGCTTTATGTAAAAATCTATGGCTGAAAAATATCAAACAGTGGAATATACCGACGAATTATTAGCCGACAAAACCGTCAGCCGGGTTTACACCAACCACCGCCGCGAGTGGCGGACGCTCGCGGCTGACGGGCGCGTCGAGTGGCGCGACAACGGTGGCGCCAGCGGAGTTGACGAACTGCTCGGCGACAAAGTTATCAAACGCACGTTTGCAGACAATAAAATTGTTTACGGGCGCGAACAGGGTTACGGGCGAACGCTCTGGTCAAACGGTATCTTGACGATTAACCGCACTTCGTTCGGCGGACGTATCGGCTCTGTTCTGGCGACTATTGGCGGGGCGGCCCTGATTGGCGGTTTGGTCGCCCCGCCGCTCGCGTTGTCGCTGCAGGAAGAAGAACAATTACGTCAACAACAGCGCGCCGCTCAACAGCAATCAAGCAGTGATTCTTCAAACAGTGATTCTGATTGGGACGACGGCGGCGACACGGGCGACGCTGACAGCGATTTCGGTTAAATAGTTTTTGAAAACAAACCACGAAACAATACTAAAAGACATGGAGGCAGCTATTGTCACGGGTAATTCATTGGTTTTAACAGCATATTTGTCTTTCTTTGCATCCTTTCGCAGTAAATTTTTTTGCCTCAGCTTGCGTAAAATCTACCTATGCCGCGTTTTTGTGCAATTCTAGCGACCGACAGCAATCCTGAAAATCTGCGAGACGAAATTGCTCAATTAAACGGCGAAGCGATTTTCATTGATAACCGGGCGGCTCTCGCTCTGGTCGAAAACGCGTCTGGCAGCGCGGAGAGTTTTAGATTCGGCAACCTGACCGCAGTCGGTGAAATTACGCTCGACAACCGCGGCGAAATTCTTTCTTTGATCAACTCGCCAGTGCCGCCTGATTGCGCTGACGCGGAGATTTTGCTGCGCCTTTACGCGCAAAACGGAACCGCGGCATTTGCCAAACTGCGCGGAATGTTTGCCGTCGCGATTTATGACGGCGAAAGTTTGCTGCTCGCGCGCGATGCGGTCGGAGCGCGAACCTGTTTTTACGCCCAGTCGAAAAACGCTTGGGCGGTGGCGTCGTCGCTCAAAAGTTTGCGGCGCTGGCGGCGGCTCGATGTCAAAATTAATTTGTCGGCGGTGCGCTCGTTTTTAACTTTCGCGTATTTGCCGGGAGCCGAAACCCTGCTCGAAGATGTTTTCGAAATCCTGCCCGGACACGCTTTGCGGCTGCGGGCAAACGGGGCCGAGCAGCTCATTAATTACTATGAACCGCGCGAATCAGGCGCGGCGGATGAAAACCCAGCTGAATTTTACGTTTCCGGTTTGCGCCGGATTTTGGAACAGGCGACGGCGGAGCGGCTGCCGAATGCGTCGGAAGAAGTCGGCGTTTTTCTTTCGGGCGGAATTGACAGCAGTCTGGTGACGGCTCTCGCGGCGCGGCGGCACACATCCCGAGTCCACACTTACTCGATAAGTTTCGGCGATCAACTACCCAATGAAACCGCGTATTCGGGTCTGGTGGCGGCGCATTGCCGGACGACGCATCACGTTTTATCTTTTGGCGGAAAAGCAATCGCCGCTCATCTCGCCGAATCGGTCGCCGAGCTTGATTGTCCGGTCGGCGATCCGTTAACCGTCCCGAATTTGCTGCTCGCGAGAGCCGCGGCGCGCGACGGTTTGCGCGTGATTCTCAACGGTGAAGGCGGCGATCCATGTTTTGGCGGCCCGAAAAATTTGCCGATGTTGATTGAGCAACTGCATCGCTCGCCGGACAAATCGCTCGCGCGCATGTACCTGAGTTCATACCGGAAATGTTACGACGATTTGCCTTTGCTGCTCGCGCCCGAAGTTCAAAAGCAGTTGGAAAACGCGCCCGCATTGGAGCGATTGGTCGAGCCGTTTTTAGAATCGGCTCGCTTTGATTCATATTTGAATCGTCTGCTTTACACCAATATCCGAACCAAACTGGCGCATCACATCCTGCCCAAAGTCGAGCGTTTGACGGCTTCGTGCGGAATTCTAGGGCGCGCGCCGCTCTGCGATCAAGCGGTTGTGGATTTTTCGTTTCAGATTCCGCCGCAATTAAAACTGCGCGGGATAACTGAGAAGTGGATTTTAAAAGAAGCCGTTCGCGATTTGCTGCCCGCAACGGTTGTTGACCGCCCCAAAAGCGGAATGCGCGTGCCCGTCCAGCAATGGCTGCACGGGCCTTTGAAAAGCTTGAGCAATGAACTGCTGCTTGGAAAACGGGCGTGTCAACGGGGTTTATTAAACAGAGAAACGATTCGCGCCTGGATGCGCGGCGAGAATCTGATCTACGCCCGGCACGGCGGCAAAATCTGGCTGCTGCTGACGCTCGAACTCTGGCTCAGAGCGTTTGTTGATTGAAAATCGCAGGGGTTTCGAATGTAGGGGGGTGGGCTTGTCCCCACCCAATGAGTGTTTGGCTTTGCAAACGCGATAACCGTCGTTAATTAACACATGCCATTGATTAATAACGGTTTGTAGATAAAGACGCGTTGTTCGCGCTTTCGCGCTCATTGGGTGGGGACAAGCCGCTCGCCCCTACATTTATTTTTATTAGTCTGTTTCAATTGAGCGCGGCATTTTGCTGCGTTTCGTTTTGCTCTTCATCATCGTCTTCGCCTTCGAGTTCGCCGAATTCCCAGCCGTCGTAAACGGCAACGTTATATTCTTCTGCCAGTTTTGAAAACTCGACGTTGCGCTGGGCCAGTGAGCGCGGCGTGTGGGTTTCAACTTTATCAATGTGAAGCAGATATTCGCCGGTTGGCGTTTCGGTTTCTTCGTCGCCGAGTTCAAAGATGTCTATAAAATCAAAGCCTTTTGATTCAAGGTGATCGCCCAGTTTTTCGAGCTTTTCAACATCCGTGTCAACGAAATAATAGCTGTACAGCATCTCTTCGTCGGCCTGCCAATTATCTTCGCGCTTTGCCTCGTCAAAAATCTCCTGTATTCCTTCCAATTGCGATTCTACGTCGGTAAACATGATTGCTCCTTGAGTTAAAAATAAAATTTTTGTAAATCGGGATTTCCCGTAAATTGCCAGTCGGCACAATTTTCAACCAAATTCTTTCGCACCGGATTTTGTCGAATATATTCGACAGTTTCGAGAAAATCCTGCTCGCTGCGAATTACATGATCAAAAAACTGTTTCTGCCACAATTGACCGGCGCCGAACGCCCAAAACGCCCTTGTTGAAAGGCTTTTGAACGCTCCGCAAATCGCGCCGAGCGTCATCTTTGATTCGCCGATGCCAACAAGCGCGTGAAAATGGTCGGGCATCAAACAATACTGGTAAAGATTGAATTTATATTTTTCGCGCGAATCGAGCAAACAATCAATTGTCGCTTTCGCAATTCGCGCATCATTAAAAAAACATTGTCTTTCATTGGCAACAATCGTCACAAAATGTGAACGCTGCGCGACGTAATCAAACCCACGCAGCCGCAGCGAATTTCGCCGAACATGTTCAAATTTCGGTTCGGTTTCCGACATGTTTAAAATTGTTTAAGGTGCATCAATTTATGTAGGGGTGGCGGCTTGTCCCCACCCAATAAGCGCAAAGCGC
Organism: Pyrinomonadales bacterium; assembly: GCA_038212235.1. Taxonomy (GTDB): domain Bacteria; phylum Acidobacteriota; class Blastocatellia; order Pyrinomonadales; family Pyrinomonadaceae; genus JBBQUS01. The sequence continues at coordinate 6,274 of JBBQUS010000049.1, read as the reverse complement.
GAACAACGCGTAATTATTAAAGCCGTTTTCACGTCACAAGAAATATCTTGTGTTTAATTAACGATGGTTATCGCGTTTGCAAAGCCAAACGCTCATTGGGTGGGGACAAGCCCACACCCCTACATTTTTATGCCACACCCCTGCATTTATTCGTCTTTCTTTTCCGGGCGCATGTGCGGGAAGAGAATTACGTCGCGGATTGAATGGCGATTGGTCAAGAGCATCACCAGACGGTCAATCCCGATGCCGATTCCGGCGGCGGGCGGCATTCCGTAACTGAGGGCGCGAATATAATCTTCGTCCAAAACCATTGCTTCCTCATCGCCGCCTTCACGCGCCTTTGCCTGATCTAAGAACCGCTCGTATTGTTCCGCCGGATCGTTCAGCTCTGAAAAACCGTTGGCGCATTCCATTCCGTTGATAAATAATTCAAAACGTTCGGCAATCTGTGGATTGTCAGGTGACGCCTTCGACAAAGGCGAAATTGATTTCGGGTAATCAATAATAAATGTTGGTTGGAGGAGTTTTTCTTCAACAAAATCTTCAAACAAAGCCAGAATATCCTTATCTATTTCGGATTTTGTCCGTTCAGTATCTTTATATTGCTCTCTGATTTTAAGACTTCGTATGTCATCATTAGCCTTATCATCAAAATTATAAAAGTATTCACCCTTTTCATTCTGTGACCAATTTTCTTGAACTGATTTCATACTCTCATGAAAAAATCTGGCATTCGATTTTTCCCTTAGCCATTGTGCAAAGTGTTTGTTTTCGCCTTCCATTTTCGGATCATATGCCCCAATCACTTTTGGCAACTTTGAAATAATAGCTTCAACCATTGTCAATCTTTCAAACTTTGAAAAATCAACTTCATTTTCGCCATATTTCACCTGCAAACTTCCGCCCGTCGCTTTTTGCACTGATTCTTTTATCATCGCCTCGCAAAAATCCATCATGCCGTTGACATCCATGTACGAGCAGTAAAATTCGAGCATCGTAAATTCGGGATTGTGCGTTGAGTCAATGCCTTCGTTGCGGAAATTGCGGTTTAATTCGTAAACTTTTTCAAAACCGCCGACGACTAATCTTTTTAAATAAAGTTCGGGCGCGATGCGGGCGTAGAGCGGAATGTCGAGCGCGTTGTGATGGGTTGCAAACGGTTTGGCCGCTGCGCCGGTCGCTTTGGCGGTGAGCATCGGCGTTTCGACTTCGATGTAGCCGTGCGCGTCGAGGTAATTTCTCATGCCGCTGATTAATTTGGCGCGGCGTTCAAAAACTTCGCGCGTCGTTAAAGCTCCATCGTGTTCAATTTTCAAACTGTCGGCAATCAAATCGGCGTAGCGATAGCGGCGCTGCAATTCGGGGTCGCTGATGCCGTGCATTTTGTCGGGCATTGGAAGCATGGCTTTGCTCAGAAACTGCAGGTGCTCGACGTGAACCGACAATTCGCCCGTGTTGGTGACAAATAAATATCCTTCGACGCCGATAAAATCGCCGTGGTCGAGCAGATTCATCAGTTGCCAGCCCGAACCTTCGTCTTCGATAACTTTGCCGGTATCGTTGCTGACGGCTTTGACATCCTGTTTGCGAACATAAATTTGCAAACGGCAACGGCCGTCGCTTAAATGAACAAATGCGGCTTTGCCCATCGTTCGCGGCGGAGTCGCCAGGCGTCCCGAAATACGAACGCTGCCAAATTCTTTGAGTTTGGCGTTGGCCGCTTCTTTAATTTCGGGATGCGGTTTTTCGCCTTCCGCGACAATCGGAACGAGACTTGTGACCAGCTCAAAACTCAACAGATTTGAAATCGTATCTTCCGTGCCCGTAATATTTGAACGGTCAAATTTATTCGGATAAACATTGCCGACGAGCTGCTGCAATTCAGAGAGATGCTGTTTTCTGGCTAATGTCTGGTCGTTTTCTTCGATAAATGGAATGCTCACAAAATTTTTCCTTCTGATAAAACCAAAAGTATAAGCGACAAATCGCGAGTCGGCAATTTTATTAAAAAATTTCAAACCAACTTGAACAAGATAAATGTCTTCAGTTCCTAAAAAATTAGTTTATTGGCCTTTTTGTGGCAAAATATAAATCATGGCGACGACAACTAAAGCGGAAGTAATCTCACAAAATTTGTTTGAGCGAATCACGAAAAATGCCGATTTTCGGCAACTGCAAAGCGAAATCAAGGCCGGCGCGCGAATTGTCTCCCTCTCCGGTTTGACCTGCGGCGCCGCCAAAGCTCTGGTTTTATCGGCTCTCCAACACGAAACAGGAAAAACTTTTGTCGTCGTCGCCGAAAATAATCTTAATTTGGATGAGTGGAACGGCGATGTTTGCTTTTTTACTCAACAGTTGTCCGATGACAAACAGGTTTTAGTGCTGCCAAATTCCGACATTGATGTCTATGCGGGTATTTCCCCGCACGCCGAAACGCTCGAACGCCGTTCCAAGACTCTGTGGCAGCTGGCGCAAAAAGCGCCCGATTTTTTGCTGCTGGCGTCGCGCGGTCTGATTGCTAGAACCGTGACGCCGGACGAGCTGAGAAATCTCGGCGCTTTTCTCAAACGCGACCGTGATTTCGCGCCGGAACTGCTCATCGAAAAATTAGTTGCGGCCGGTTACGTCCGCGAAGAACCGGTCAGCGGAAAAGGACAGTTTTCGTCGCGCGGCGGGATTATTGATGTCTGGTCGCCGGATTGCGATTTGCCGGCGCGCATCGAATTTTGGGGCGACACGGTTGATTCAATCAGAGAATTTGAGCCCGACACGCAGCTTTCAACCCGCCAGCTGACGGAAATTTCGCTCGCGCCGATGCGCGAATTTGCCGCTGCTTCGCAAGATTTTCGCGACTGGGCGATTTTAGCCGAGGAGCGATTTACCGACGAGCGCTTCGCCCGCGCGCTCGCCGACCGGACACAGTTTGCGACAGGCGGCGAATCGTTTTCCGGCTGGGAATTTCTGCTTCCGATTTTGCACGAGCGGCGGGGAAGCGTGTTTGACTATCTGCCTGAACAAAGCGTTTTAGTTTTCGACGAGCCGGTGAACGCCGAAAAATATCTCGGCAGTTTTTACCAGAATCTGGAAAACCGTTTTGCCGAAACGCAAAATGCCGATGAACTCGGACTGGAACCGACCGAATTGTTTTTGCCGCCGGAAGTGCTGCGCGAAAAAATCAACGGAAAACAGCGCGTCGAACTGCGCTCGCTCGGACGCATGGCGGCGGAAACCGACGAGCAGTTTGCTTTCGAGACGGAAAACCCACTGATTTTAATCAGTAAAAATACGCAATCCGCAACCCGCAATCCGCAATCCGTTGAGCCTTTATTTCTTTTTTCAACCGCCGAAAAAGCGAGCGAGGCAGAGATTAGTTCCCGCGCCTCGCGCAAGTTTCACAATCGCATCGCTGAATTGGCGGGCGATTTAAAACGCAGGACAAAGGACGCGGGACAAAGAACATTTTTCGTTTTGCAAACGCGCGGAATGCTTGAACGCGTCGGCGAATTGCTGCGTGAAAACGGCGTGAGTCTGCCGCCTGACGCGCTGGCAGTCGGAAGTTTAAGCTCAGGTTTTGAACTTCCGCTCGTCGGATTAATCTTTCACACCGAAGCGGATTTATTTGACGAAGTTGAAAATTACGGGGCGCATCCCGAATTTCAAGCCCAGCAGCAGCGCAATCGCGAAGAGCGCAAACAAAATCAAAAATCAAAGTTTAAAACCGGCGCGTTTCTTTCCGATTTCCGCGATTTGAAACCGAATGATTACGTGGTTCACGTTGACCACGGCATCGGGCGCTTTGACGGCCTGAAAACGCTCAATCTCGGCGGCGGCAAAGAGAGCGAGTTCATGCAGCTCATTTACGCCGACAACGCGACTCTCTTTGTGCCGGTCGAGCGAATGGATCTGGTTTCGCGTTATTCAAGCGCCGAAGGCGGTCAAACCACTGTTGACAAACTCGGCGGAATCGGCTGGCAGCAGAAAAAAGCCAAAGCCAAACGCGCGATGCGCGATATGGCGGACGAACTGCTGCGGCTTTACGCCGAACGCAAATTAGTTCGAGGTTACGCGTTTGCCGCCGACAGCCCGTGGCAGGACGAGTTTGAGGACGCTTTCCCGTATGAGTTGACGGTTGATCAGGGAACGGCGATTGAAGATGTCAAACGCGATATGGAAACGACGATGCCAATGGACAGACTGCTCTGCGGCGATGTCGGTTTCGGCAAAACCGAAGTCGCGATGCGAGCGGCATTTAAAGCCGTAATGGATTCAAAGCAGGTCGCGGTGTTAACGCCGACCACCGTTTTGGCTTATCAGCATTACGAGAGTTTTAAAAAACGCTTTGCCGCGTTTCCCGTCACCATCGAATTGTTATCACGTTTTCGTTCCGGCAAAGAGCAAAAAGAAACGGTTAAAAAGCTGGAGGACGCCGGAATTGACATCATCATCGGCACGCACCGAATCTTGTCGAAAGATGTGGCGATTCCCAAACTCGGGCTCGTCATCGTGGACGAAGAACAACGCTTTGGCGTCGCGCACAAAGAGCGTCTCAAACAACTAAAAAAACGCGTTGATGTCTTGACGCTTTCGGCCACGCCGATTCCGCGCACTTTAAATATGGCTCTGACCGGAATGCGCGATATGTCTGTGATTGAAACGCCGCCGCGCGACCGGCTTTCGATCAACACGCAGGTCGTGCAGTTTGGCGAAAACGTGATCAAATCCGCGATTGAACTGGAAATGTCGCGCGGCGGACAGGTTTTCTTTATTCACAACCGCGTCGAGACCATTGAACCGATTGCCGCTCTGATCAAAAAAATCGTGCCCGAAGCCCGCGTCGTCGTTGCTCACGGGCAGATGAACGAGCAGGAAATGGAGCGCGCGATGCTCGATTTTGTGGATTACCAGTACGATGTTTTGGTCGCGACGACAATCATCGAAAACGGCATTGACATCCCGCGCGCCAACACCATCATCATCAACCGCGCCGATAATTACGGGCTTTCTCAGCTTTATCAATTGCGCGGGCGGGTCGGGCGTTCCAATCGCCGCGCCTACGCTTATTTATTGATTGCGGGCGAACTGACGCTGACGCCGATTGCCCGCCGCCGTCTCAGCGCGATTCGCGAATTCTCCGATTTGGGCGCCGGATTTCGCATTGCCGCGCTGGATCTCGAACTGCGCGGGGCGGGAAATCTTTTGGGCGGCGAACAATCGGGGCAAATGGATACGCTCGGCGTTGATCTTTACACGAGAATGCTCGAACGAACGGTTAACGAACTGCGCGGCGACAAAATCGTTGACGAAACGAGCGTTTCAATCAACCTCGGCGTGGACGTTTCGATTCCAACCGAATATATTTCCGAGATGGGGCAGCGCCTCAGAACCTACAAACGAATTTCTGCGGTTGATTCCGAAGAGCGGCTGCAAAAATTGTTTGCCGAAGTTCAGGATCGTTACGGGCGCGCTCCCGAATCGGTCGAAAATTTATTTAACTACGCCCGGCTGAGGCGGCTGGCGGAAGAAATGCACATTCTGTCGGTTGACAAAACGCCGACCGGATTGGCGTTTAAGCTGAGCGAAACGGCCGCCGTTAATCCGGAAAAACTGATGAATCTGGTGCAGTCAACCGAAGGCGCGCTCTTTTCGCCCAACGGAATTTTGCGGCTGCCGTTAAATTCCGAGGTCGAGAGCCAACAGATTTTGGATTTGGCGCGTCAAACGTTGCAAGAAATTCAAGTTAAAGATTAAAATCTAGGTTCCGGACGAATTTCATCATTTCCGACAACGCATAAATAAGGAGTTATAACCAGTGAATTTTAAGGAAAACATTTTCCGTCGGGTCGCCGCGTCTTTGGTATTTTGTTTTGCTCTGACGACGGTTTCCGTCTTTGCTCAGGACAGCGAGCCAAAAGTTGTTGACGAAGTTATCGCGCAGGTTAATGACGGCGTGATTACTCTCTCGCGCGTCAAACGAGAAACAAAGGCGGCGGCGGAGGCGATGGTCGAGCAGGAACATAAAACTCCGGAAGACGCCCAGCGCGAACTGGATGCCAAACGGCCGGAACTGATCGCCAACCTGATCAATGAAGAACTGCTTTTGCAGCAGGGCAAGGAAATGGGCGTCGAACAGCAGGTCGAAGAATCGGTCAACCAGGATTTTATCGGCATCATGAGGCAGGTGGGCGCCAAGAATCTCGATGATCTATACACCATGATGCGCGGCCAGGGCCAAGATCCGGAAGAAATTAAAGCCGCCAAACGCCGCCAGTACACT
>JBBQUS010000048.1:0-41959 GCA_038212235.1 Pyrinomonadales bacterium | reverse complement strand
AATCAGTATTGTTGAATCAGTGGTTGTAGCTGGTGCGTTCTGTGACAGGAGCGTTTGAAAGGCTTGAGCCGTGTGCCGTGAAAGTGGCACGCACGGTTCTGAGGAGGGGGAGCAACGGTAACGTTGCTTTCCTATCCGACTTCGCTCACGCAATTTGCTGATGGCAGCCACGATAAAATTTGTATTGGTGAGCTTCGGATTATTATTCGTAATTAATCAAATTGCTCAAGCCCAAACCGGGGACAGATTTTTTCCGGCAAATGCCGTCGTCAATGTCAAAACGCAGTACAGTGCCGTCGGCGATGGCGTCGCCGACGATACGGCCGCTTTGCAGAGAGCGGTGCGCGAAAACGTCGGGACAAACGCTATTCTTTATTTTCCAGCTGGAACATACCTTGTCAGCGACCGTCTTGAATGGCGCAATCCGGCTGACGCCAATCGTCCCTGGAAATGTTTTTTGACATTGATGGGGCAAAACCGGCAGACCAGCATTATTAAACTTAAAAATAACGCCGCCGGATACGGCGATCCCGCTAATCCAAAAGCCGTTGTTTACACGGCTTCCAACAATTTTCCCGCCGATGTCCGACCCGGTTACATGGATTCCGGACTTGGTAACGAAGCCTTTGGAAATTATATTGAAAATTTAACGATTGACACCGGCAATAACACGGGAGCCATCGGCATTGATTATCTGGCGAGCAACACGGGGGCCGTGCGAGACGTAACAGTGCGCGGCGCGGGCGTCGCCGGCTTGTCGCTTTCGCGCAGTTGGCAGGGGCCGGAATTGATTAAAAATGTGCGCGTCGAAGGTTTTGACAGCGGCATTTTAATTGGCGAATCGCAATACGCCGTGACGCTCGAACACATTAGTTTGAGCGGGCAGGGCAACGCCGGAATTAGAAATCAGGGCAGCATGTCTATTTCTGTCCGCGATTTATCAAGCAATAACGCAGTTCCGGCCGTAAAAAATGTGGACTCGCTGGGATTAGTGACAATTATTGACAGCAATTTAGCGGGCGGTTCCGCCACCGCCAGCGCCGTCGAAAATAACGGTCAACTATTTGCGCGAAATGTTACAACTGCAGGTTATCAATCGGCAATTAAACAAAATAATCAAGTTGTTCCGGGAGCAAACATTAACGAATGGGTTTCGCACACCCCTTTTACGCTCTTTCCTTCAAGTCAAACTTCTTTAAATTTACCGATTGAGGAAACGCCCGTCTATCACGACAACAATTTAAACAACTGGGCGTACGCGGAAGATTACGGCGCTCACGCCAGCGATCAATGGTGGAATGATGATACGGACGGTTTGCAGGCCGCGCTCAATTCGGGAAAATCCACAATTTACCTTAAGCGCGGTGTGTATTTTGTCAGCCGCACTTTAATCGTGCCGCCCACCGTTCGGCGAATAATAGGTTTTCATGCAGATTTTTCGCCCAATTGGGGAAAGTTCGCTGATGCTAATAATCCCGAACCGATGCTTAAATTTAGAGGCACGCGCGCTTCGTTTCCGGTTATTGTCGAGGGCGTTAATTTTTCCCGCCAACACACTGGGCCGGATTCACCGCCAAATAGTGGTTTGATTTTATTTGAACAAGGCCAGAGAAAATTGGTTTTAAAAGATTTAAGCACGCTTTCGGGACAAATTTACGGCACTTATCGCAGTAGCGCTCCGGCTGGCAAGTTGTACCTCGAAAATGTTTGCGCTTCACAGTTTTATTTTGATTACCCGCAACAGGTTTGGGCGCGTCAGTTTAACCCGGAAGGCAACGATTTGCGCGTCCGAAACAATAGCGCGGCGCTCTGGATTTTAGGAATCAAAACCGAGGGTTACGGCTCGATTATCCAAACCAATGCGGGCGGTATGACCGAACTCTTGGGCGGTAATTTATATTCCACGACACCGCCTGCAAATCCTCTGCCTCCAGCGTTTATCAATAACAACGGACGCGTTTCCCTCTCATATGCGACAACCGCCTTCGGCCCGTGGACGGCAGATTTCCCGGTTCATGTGCAGGAAACGCGCGGGGCGGAAACGCGCCAATTGTTGTTTGGTAATTTAGTCTGGCGCGGTTACGGTCGGCTCGTTCCTTTTTATGTAGGAAATCCGGGCGGCGTCAGTGTCGCGAATCGCGAAAAGTTAAAACCATAAATGATATTTTGGGTTGGTATCAACGGAAAAAAGGCGGCTAACCAGCCGCCTTTTTTGTTTTGTAATGATTAAATAGTTTGCTTTCTGAGTTTAAGGTTGACTCTTTTGATTGTCGTTGCTGCGTTTTGTTACAAAAAGTTTTCCTTAATTTAACAGCCAGACAAAATTGCTGACACAATTTATTAACCCGCCCCGCATAGCATTTACTTTCTTCAATCAAAGTTTCAAAAGAATTCCTGACAAGCGAACGAACGCGCTTTAATCGCGACAAACCAGTGCCAAGTTTCAAAAAACTAGGGAACCGGTTGAACTAAATTATTTGCGCTTTGAAGGGAGAAGAAACATTTGTTAAAGGAGTTTTTATAAAATGCTTAAAACACAATTTTGCCTTCGTTTAATTAATTTATGCTTAATTTTGCTGGTCTGGGGGGCCATTGTTAATGCGCAGGTTGATACGGCGGGATTGACCGGACAAATTACCGATCCGCAGGGTGCGGTCGTGAGCGGAGCGCGCATCGTCGCCACCAACCAAGCCACCAATATCGCTGTCGAGACAAATTCTAACAGCGATGGTTATTATACGCTCACCAACCTGCGCCCGAATTTATACACTCTGGAAATTACGCAACCGGGTTTTAGAACCGACTCGCACAAGGACATTGAGTTGAATGTTGGGCAAAAGGCCAGAATTGATTTTCAGCTTTCGGTTGGAGACACGTCCGCAGTGGTTGATGTGACGACCGAAAATCAATCGCTTTTGCAGCGCGAAGATGCGGTCGTCGGAAGCGTCATTGATAATCGCCGAATCACACAATTACCGCTTTTGCAGCGCAGTTGGGACGATTTATTATCACAAGTCGCCGGAGTCCAAAACGATCCATACACGGAACAGGGCGGCGGCACTGCGTCGGGGCGCACCGGTTCGGCCAACATTCACGGCGCGCGTTCGCTGCAGAACAATTTTATTCTGGACGGGCAGGACAACAACACAATTTCGGAAAACGTTCAGGAATTTTCGACTCAGGTCGCCAGACCGTCGGTTGATTCACTGGCGGAATTTAAAGTCGCCACCTCGCCGTTTTCGGCTGAATACGGACGGGCGGCGGGCGGCGCGATTATTGTCACGACTAAATCAGGCACCAATCAGTTTCACGGCGTCGGCTACGAATACGTCCGCAACCGCGTTTTTGACGCCAATGACTTTTTCTCAAACCGCGTCGGGCGCCAACGTCCGCAACGCGTGCAGAATCAATTTGGCGGAAACCTCGGCGGCCCGATTTGGAAAAACAAAGCGTTTTTCTTTGCCGATTATGAAGGAACACGAATCCGTCAAGGGATTTTGTTGACCGGGCAAGTTCCGCTGCAAAGCGAGCTGGCCGGAGATTTTTCGAGCCGGCTCGGGGGCAATTTGTTTGAAGTCATCGCACCGAACGCCGCCGGGCAATGCGTCGGAACCGGGCAATTTATTCGCAGCGGACAGATTTTCAACCCGGCGACAACCCGCGCTAACCCTTGTTTTACGAGCGGAACAGCCGCGAACCCGTATCAGCGCTTGGCTGTTATCCGTGACCCATATTCGGGAAATATTCTTACTAATATTAACCCGACGGCGGCACGTCTGGCGGCGTTTTATCCGGCTCCGAATTTGCCCGGACGTTCGAACAACTTTGTCAGAACGCCGGGAATTTCTGACGATAACAACCGCATAACAACAAAACTTGATTACAAACTCGACGCCAAAAACGATCTTTTCGGTCGTTATTCATATGGCAAACGCGACCGTTTCCTGCCCGGCGTCTTTGGCGGCGTTGCCGACGGGAGCGACAGTTCGGCGCGCGGTTTGACTACGGTTAAAAATCATTCACTGCTAATTGGCTGGAATTATCTGGCTTCGTCAACCGTCATTAACCAATTTCGATTTGGTTACAACTATGCTAACGCCGTCACGCAGCAGGAACCGTTTGGAAATGGTTCCAGCTCAGATTTTGTCCCGGGAATTCCAAACGACCCGCTCATTCAGGGCGGTCTTCCGGCAATTTTGCTGACGACGGGCGGTTTTTCGCCGCGTCTCGGATCGGCGGATTTTAATCCTAAGTTCCAGAATTCAAAGCAATTTCAATTCAACGATTCGGTGACTTTGATTCGCGGCGCGCACACTTTCAGATTTGGAACCGACGTTTTGGCTCCGCTCCGACTCAATTTTCTTGATATTCCGGTGACGCGCGGGCGCTTTGCTTTTAGCGGCATTTATACGGCGCTGTCGCCGGGCCTAAGCGCAACCGGCAACGCGGTCGCCGATTTTCTGACCGGAATTCCGGTGCAGGCCGCGCTGACCAATGTTTTCCAGGTGAGCCAACGCCGACATATGTATTCGTTCTTTGGTCAGGACGATTGGAAAGTAACGTCCAAGCTCACCGCAAATCTTGGGCTGCGTTATGATTTCGGCTCGCCCTACTACGAAGCGAACAACAAACAAACTAATTTTGATCAAGTTGCCGCAGCTCAAGCTAACACACAAGCACAGGCTTTGGCTTCGCTCGTCACGGCCAAAGACGGAAAACTCGGCGCGCGCACACTGGTCAAACCCGACCGCAACAACATCGCTCCGCGCGTCGGATTCGCTTATTCGGTCACGGACAAAATGGTGGTGCGCGGCGGTTACGGTATTTTTTACAATTTGCTTGACCGGATCGGTTCTGAAGACCAAATTTCGCTGAATCCGCCGCAAGTCGTTCAATTTCAAGCCCAAACTCCAAACGGAGTGTTTCCGGTTTTAGGAACTTCGCCGACTACCGGTATTACATTGACCAACGGTTTCCCGGCAAACACGCTTGATCCAAATAATATTCAAGTCCGCAATCTCCAATTACGCGCCATTAATCCGGATTCGAAAACGCCTTACATGCAGCAGGGCTCAATCGGCGTTCAATATCAATTTTGGAAAAGCTGGTTTGCGGAAGCCAATTATGTCGCGACCAAGGGAACCAAGTTGTATGTTCTGCGCGATTTAAATCAACCCAATCCCTCTATTTTGATTAACGGGATTGCGACGGCGCAGCCGCGACCGTTTTCACAGTTTGGCATCGTCGAATACCGCGACGACCTCGGTAAATCGCGTTACGATGCGCTTGAAACAACGCTTGAAAAACGATTTTCCGAAGGATACACGGTGCGCGCCGTTTATACTTTTGCGAAATCAAAAGATAATACGGGTGAACATTTAACCGCCAATGGTTCCAGTTCGAGCCTGCCCAATTCGCGCGACGCGTCGCTCTGGTACGGTTATTCGGACTTCGATGTCCGGCATCGGATTGTTATCAACGGGATTTGGGAACTGCCGTTCGGCAAAGGCAAGCCGTTTTTGAAAGAGGGTATTGCCGGAGCAGTTTTAGGCGGCTGGGAATTGGCCGGAACTTTTAATCATCGCACCGGGCGACCATTTACCGTTTCGCAGGGTGGCGATCCGATTAGCGTCGGAACTTTTCAGCCTACTTTGCCGGATCAAATCGGCGATCCGAATTTGTCCAACCCGACGATTGATCGCTGGTTCAACGTTCAAGCTTTTCAACCGCTCACCGTCGGCGCGGGACGCTTTGGCAATCAGCTGCGCAATCAGGTTCGCGGGCCGAAATTCGCCTCGCTTGATTTCGCGCTGCACCGCAGCTTCGGGCTGTGGAACGAAAGCTCAAAGCTCGAGTTTCGCTGGGAAGTTTTCAACGTGCTCAACCGCGCTAATTTCGCCCTCCCGAATCGAGACATTTCCGGTTCCAACGTCGGCACCATCACCTCGCTGCAAGGCGACCCGCGCGTGATGCAGTTTGCCGTCCGACTCAACTTTTGATTAGCCTTCAGATGTTAATTTGGGGTAGAAGCGAAACAAAAAAGTTCGCTTCTACTATTTTTATTTTTATGTTGAAAATAATTATTTCGCTGAGTTTGTTGTTCGTTCCATTTTCAGCGCCAGCCCAGACGTTTGAAAAGAAAGTTAACATTCCGCCGCTGACAGAAAATGCCAAGCGTTATTTTTATGTTCCGTTCGAAGTTCCGGCCGAAGTCAAAAGCCTGTCCGTTTCTTATGAGTACGACAAAAAAGGCGGCATAAATGTTCTGGATTTGGGCGTTTTCGATCCGTGCGTTGCCAAAACGAATTCTGACGTTTGCGGTTTCCGAGGGTGGAGCGGCGGACGCCGAAATGTCATTTTTATTTCTGAAAAGGCGGCTACAAACGGCTACATCGCGGGAAAGCTTCCGGCCGGTAATTGGCGAGTGATTTTAGGGCTTTACAAAATTGCGCCGGAAGGCGCGGAAGTAACAATTAAAATTAAAATCAACGAAATTGACCGGCAAGCCGCACAGCAGCTTGCCGAGGAAAAGGCGAAAACTTTTGATTTTCCCAGAAGTCAGCGTCTCGCACCGCCCACAGCCGATGGCTTGACGTGGTTTCGCGGCGATTTGCATATGCATACTTTTCACAGCGACGGCACTTGGACAGTCAAAGGGATTTTGGATTACGCGCGGGCCGCCAACCTCGATTTTGTCAGCATCACCGACCACAACACTTTTTCGCATCACGCGGAACTAAACGTGCTTGCGCCCGCCGACAAAAATTTGCTGGTCATGCGCGGCGAAGAAGTAACCACCTACGGCGGACATTTTAACGTTTGGGGATTGCCAACCGGAAAATGGATTGATTTTCGCGTGACACCGAAAGATTCTGCTCATTTGGAAAGTATTGTTGCTGAGATTAATAATCTCAGACTTATATTTTCGATTAATCATCCGACGGCTCTTTGCGGCGGCTGTGATTGGAGCTACGGCGATGATACCTGGCGGTCATTCTCCTCGGTTGAAATCTGGAACGGAGCTTGGGATTTTCAGGACGAAGCCGCGCTCAAAAAGTGGGATCAAATGCTGCAAACCGGACAGCAAATTCGCGCCGTGGGTTCGAGCGATTCGCATAACCCGCCGGGCGAGAAAAATGGCTCTCCGATTGGAACGCCGACAAATTTTGTCGGCGCGAAACAATTAACTCAAAAAGACATTCTTGCAGCCGTCAAAATCGGGCGCGTCTGGATTGCCGAAAATCCGACATACAGTTTAAACTTCACCGGCACGAGCAGCGGTTCGCGCGCTCGGATTGGTGACACACTTTCCGTTTCGCCGGGCAAAGAGGCGAAATTTAACTTCTCGGGAGCCGGATTCCCCGTCGGTGCGACCGTTGCGCTTGTTTCGCGAGGGACGACGTTGCAAAAAATCACGCTCGACAAACCTGATTTTGTTTCAACGTTTGTTGCCAAACCAAAGGGCGGCGAATATTTTCGGCTCGAAATTCGCGACTCGATGAAGAAGATGCTGGCTTTTACCAATCCGATTTATACGCGGAGCAATTTATGAACTGGAAAACTGTCTTAAACTTTTTTCTCCTCCTTTTCTCTTCTCAAGCAATGGTTTTAGCGCAATGCGAGAGCGAGCCTAAATTTGAGAAAGCCGATCTCCTGGTCAGACAAGACTTTAGACTAAACAGTCCGACCGAAACCTGGCTGACAATTGATGCCCGCGTTTTCGGCGCGTCATGGGAGAAAAAGGGCACGGAAGCCGCCGTCCTGACTATTTTTATCAACGGTAAATACAACCAGGACGTAATTTTATACGCCGGTGAAGAATCGCTCTCGGGCGAAAAAAAAGTTCAGCATGAGTATGAAGTATTTCTAGGCGAACTGACGGCGGGAAACAATGAAATCGCGGTCACACTAAACAAAGCTCAAACCCCTGCAGCAGTCAAAGATGTCGTCGTAAGTTCAATCTCACCATTGTCAGCATCATTATCAGATTACCGGATGTTCGCCAAAATACCCGCCGGTTCAAAGGAAAATGAAGGCTTTGAGGCTTTTCGGGCAAACTTTATTGCCAGACAGAATGCGCCGTTTATTTATGCGCGCCCAAACACAATCGGTAAATTTTCCGACATTCCGCTGATTACTTATTACGAAATATCGGGCGCGGCGGACGGCGCTCAGCGAATTCGTTACACTACGATTTTTACCAACGAAGACGGCGGCACGCAATCAGCCGCGCTGATGGCGCGGTGGGGACGGATGACTGATATCGAATGGATTTACGAAATCGAAATCAAAGACGGAAAGATTATTTCCGAAGTTTATCAGGGCGCGAATCATCAAACTAAAGCTTTCACCGGAAAACGCGTTTTCGGCAATCATCCGCTGATTTTTGACCAGACCGACAATAACAATGTTTCTGACACGGGTTGTTCAGCTTTGCGTTTGGCGCCAAACGCCTTTCGCGCGGATTTATCGGCCGGTTCACGCGAAACCGTCATGGATAAAAACGCCTGGATTTATCGCATTATGGCGGAGGAAGCTGCGCGCGAAGGACGAATCAACCCTGCAAATTTGGGCGTTAACACGATTGACGACGTGCGCAATTATCTTTATGTCGAAACGTTTGCCGAAAATAAGGGCGCGGCGGTTTCCCTGGAAATCAAAGATTCAAATGATAAAGCAAGCCGTTCGGATTGGGATAATGCATTTCTGCGGATTGACCGGAGCGGTTATTTTCGGATTGCGGTGAGATTACCGGAGAGCAACAGCAAAATTAATTCGATCACGCTGCGCTGTCACGCGACGAGTCAAAAATCTCCAGATCCAGCTTGCGCTAATGCCCGAATTATTAAGGTTTTAAAGCTCAGCGAAAACTATGAATTAACCGAGTTAAAGTTTGATTCAAGCCCCGCCGCCAATCTCAAACCTGATGAAAATATTGTTTACAAAATCAAAAAATAGAAATCCAAAAACTCGCTCAACTCCAGCGAAAAACCAATTTCATCAGCGGCAGCAATTTATGTTTGGCGACGGTTTGACGAAAGAAAATTTCGTGTTCCAGTTCAACTCTCGCCATTTCGAGCAGTTCAATTCGGCAATCATTCAAACCGATTTCACCGGCTAAGGCGGCACCGTCTTCGTATTCTTTGACGTTGCCGCTCTCCAGGCGTCCGGCAAAATACATTGGCAAAAACCAGCCGGAAACAAAACAGGCGTTGCCTAAAGATCTGCCGATTGTCCAAAAAATAACTTCTCTCGTTCGCTTTGGTTTAGCATTTAATTTTTCCAGCCACAGGCCGACGCTTTCCCGATGAATCCATTCTTCGTTTTCGATTTGCCGGATTCGCTCGCGTTCAGCGCCAGTCCGCAAAGTTTTCCAGTGCCCGCGATAAGCATAAGCCGCCGCCATCTCGCCTGAATAAGCGCTCTGTAAAATGCGGATAAGTTTTTTTTGAGCAGAGTTTTTACTCATTTTAGAAGTTAAGTCGCTATTCTTTTTCTCCTGAAAAAGTTTTTCGAGCGTTAATTTGACCTCAAAATAGCGCTCGTATTTTCAGGCTATTTTGCAACACCGATATCTTTTAACAATTTCGTTATTACCTCATTCATATATTCAAATTTCGCTGCATTGGTTTCAGGCTTCGAAGTGCAGTTTTCGTATAATGAGGCATACATTTGGTGAGCGTAACTGATTTGAACACTGATATGAGTTCTTTTTTCCAAAGTTGAAACAGGCTCATTTGAACAGCCATCGTATTTGGATAAAATAGAATATCTAAACGTAGAAAAGCCGATTTTTTCGAATTCGTCAATTAATTGTCTAAGCTGTTGTTTTGAAACTTTTCCGACAGTTTTAGACTTATCAAAACGCGGCACAAACTTACCCTTTTCCATTTCAAAGGGAATACTTGTGTAAAAGCTTTCGGTGACTTTTCCGGTTAATTCAATTTTAAAATCGCGCTTGATTTTATCTCCGTCAGTAATTCGGTACGATACTTGAAAATTATTGGGAATTTTGCCGTTTTCATAATTCCAAATGCTCGCACCTCTAATTTTTTCAGCCAAATCTTTTAGTAGTCTTGTGCGATTTAACTCGTCGCCAAGATAATTAGAAACTTCTTTAGTCTGCCCATTTATCCGAATCGAAATTATCTCAGTAGCTTGATCGGAAAGTGACAAATGTATTTTATCGTTTTCTTGCGGAAAATCCTTCCCAAACTTAAAAAACTGGATCTCTTCAAACTCGGCAATTAATAATTTTAGTTTTTCAACGGATAATTTTGGCTTTAAATATTTAGGTGGTTTTGCATATTTTCCGTTTAAAGGTGAAGCATTTAGCCTCCTAACCGCAGGTAATCCTCCACATAATTGTTCTGACCAGTCACCTTTTGCCGTTATAGTTACTTCAGAACAGCCTCCGCCCCAACCCACTTGCTTCTTAAGCGTAATAAGCAAGTCATCAGGAATTTTACCGCTTTTCAATGTGGTTTGCGCTTCTGTCTTTAGAAGACACGAAAGGCAAAACAGAAGCGCAAATATAATTGAAAATCTGACAGTCATAATTTAAGCCGCCTTTTTATCAACGCGATTGTAAACTGTGTCGCGTTCGACGGCTTCGAATCCGGCGTTTTCAATCATCGTGATTAATTCCTGCTTTGACATTTTGACTTCGCCGTTTTCGACCGCGTAGCTTTCAGTTAGTTCGCCGCCGTCGGTGATTGTGCCGTCAACGTCGTTCGCCCCAAAATGCAGAGCTGTCTGCGCGGTTTGTTTGCCGAGCATTACCCAGTAAGCTTTGACGTGATCGAAATTGTCGAGCATTAAACGCGAAACCGCGATTGTTTTTAAATTATCAATCGCATCGGGGCCGGGCAGAGAAGACAAGGCCGTTCCGTTCGGATAAAACGCGAGCGGAATAAAACATTGAAAACCGCCGGTTTTATCCTGTTGTTCGCGTAGCTTGATGACGTGATCAACCCGGTCTTCGATTGTTTCGATGTGACCGTAAAGCATTGTCGCATTGGTTTTTAAACCCGCTTGATGAACTTTGCCGGATAACTCGAGCCAGCGTGCGCCGTCGCATTTGTGATCGCAGATGCGCGAGCGCGTCGGTTCGGCAAAAATCTCCGCGCCGCCG
The DNA here is from genome assembly GCA_038212235.1 of Pyrinomonadales bacterium. Lineage (GTDB taxonomy): Bacteria > Acidobacteriota > Blastocatellia > Pyrinomonadales > Pyrinomonadaceae > JBBQUS01. Next base: position 30,825 of record JBBQUS010000048.1, on the reverse strand, counting down.
CCCGGACACGAATCCATTCCGGCGGCCTTTAACTGTTCGATCACCGCTTCGTCCGACATTTTGTAAAAGCGAGCGAAAAAATCCAGCTCGACCATTGTCAGCGCCTTTAGATGTAATTTGGGAAACTCGATTTTCAAAGTGCGAAATAATTCGGTGTAATATTCAAATGGCAGTTTTGAGTTTAGTCCGCCGACAATATGCAATTCGGTCGCGCCTTCGCCAACGGCATTTCGGGCGATTTCGACGCCCTCGGCGATTGAATGTGTGTAAGCGCCTTCCTGTCGGGCGCGTTTATAAAAACCACAAAATTTGCAGTCGGCGACGCAAATATTGGTGTGATTAAAATGACGGTTGACATTAAAATAAGTCGTTTTGCCGTGCTTTTTGCGCCGCACAAAATCCGCCAGTTTCCCAAGCGCGTTTAAATCGTCGGTTTGATAAAGCGCGACGCCTTCATCAAACGTCAAACGCTCGCCTCGCTCAACTCTCTGAGCAATAAAATTTAATTTCGTATCGTGTGAAAATTGCATAAACTTTATAAATTGAAGAAACAACAGCCGTTCCGTTCAAAAATCTCACTTGCCATTTTCTATTAATTTTTGTGGCTTCATAGACTAGCCCGGTTGCGCCGACCCATCTTGACGGATACCAAGATTTACCGTTAATAACTGTGATTACATTTATCCATCTCCACAAAGTAACCTTTGCTTTAGTAGAATTTTCAACGTGCAAAGTGTTTAACTCAAAAAAACAATCACCATTGTTGCTTTTTATCTCAGACTCAATTTCTTTTTTGGTCAAAAACTTCAGACGATATTCTCCAACCGTATTTGGAAAGATAGATGCTTTTTCACTTTCAATTCTTACAAGAATAATTTTTTTATCGTTAACAATTGGAATTGTGCAAAGGGCGAACTTTTCATCGCTGATAAGTTTTTCAAAACCATCGTCAAAAACTTGCCGCAAAATTTCTTTTTTATCTGCTGCCGAAAATTTAATTTTGTTTGCCCTTACATTTTGTGCCGAAGCATTGAAAGCAAAAGCAAAGAGAAAAGTAAAAATAATGAAGATTTTTGACAATTTCATAAGCTAATCCCACATTTCCTGTAAATTCAGCACAAAACCTTCAAGCAAAGGTTCGCCAGAAATTTCCTTCGGATTTTCTAAAACTTTTGTCTCAAAATCAGGGCGGTAAACATAAACACGTTTGTTTTGCGGATCAATCAACCAGCCGAGCGAAACGCCGTTTTCGACGTATTCACGCATTTTCTTTTGCAAATCTTTAATTCTATCGGTTTCCGAGCGCAATTCGATCACAAAATCCGGGGCGATTTGGGCAAACTTTTTTTGCTTTCCCGACGGCAAAGCATTCCAGCGTTCTAATCGAATCCAAGAAACATCGGGCGAGCGAACAGCACCGTTTGGCAAGGTAAATCCGGTTGAGGAATCAAAACCTTTGCCGGTTTCGTCTTGTCTCGCCCAAATATAAAATTCACCGGCGAGATTGAAATTTTTTCCGCCTGTTTCCGAATAGGCTGGGGGCATAACGATGACGTCTCCTTCCTTGGTGCGCTCGATGCGGAAATCTCCGTTTTGTTCACAAAACTCATAAAAATCATCGGCGCTCATTTTTTTAAGGAGAGAGAAATTTATCTCAATCGGTTGAACGAGCGCGCCGACGTACAATTTTGAATTGCGTTTGGTTGTAGTTGCGGGAATCATTTTTAGTCTCCAATCCAAAGTTATTTTAATGCAAAACTCGGCGCGCTATGCCATTCGTGTTTGATGTCGCGCATGATAAGAGCGTGGTCAAATTCGATTTCTCCTTTGGCGAAAATTGATTCGTTGTCGTAAAAGCTTGAACGAACCAGGCTTATTTCAAGCGGCGCGACCTTCCATTCTTTAGTTTGCAGAGTCACGCCGTCCAAACTGTGTACGTCGTGCGTCACCGAAAATCCGAGAGAACCTGCTTCAAAAAATTTAGATGCTTCGGCGAGCGAAGAAAAAACTGAAGTTTCAGGCAAAGCGTCTGCAACTTTGCCTTTAACTTCAACCGAAACTTCCTCGTCATCGGACTTCATCGCAAAATCTATTTCGCTCGCGGTTTCTTCGATCTCAAAATGAGCTTTGTGATGTTCGCCGGGAAACAGCGTTCCGCCGACGGCGGCGTTGATAAACGAATCGGTGTCGCGGCGGTTGATATAAACGCCTTCGCGCCTTTTCCCGTTTTCGTCCCACAAAACGGCGATTCGATGCGCGGCATTCTCGCTCGCCAAACCGACGAATTCAGGCGCATAAAGCGGGCGCATGTGTTCGAGTCGAATTAAGCAGATTCCGGCAATCGCCAATCCGTTTTGCAGTTTGGGGCGAAAACTTCCGGGCAAAATCCGTTGAATCGCCGCCGGTTCCGCTCGGAAATTAACCAGAATCCGCCGCTTGATAACGCCTTGAATCGTTGGGAGTCTCATTGTCATTTGTTCGGAAATCTCTGTTTATAGACGCGAACATAATCAATCAGCATCGTTTGCGGAAAGACCGTAGTTTGATCCGGATTGCCCGGCCAGCCGCCGCCGACCGCAAGGTTTAAGATGAGAAAAAACGGATGGTCGTAAACCCAAGTTGTTCCAGCCGGAATGCTGGCAGTCGTGCGCGTCTCATATAAATTTCCGTCAACATACCAGCGAATAACGGTCGGTTCCCACTCGACTTTGTAAACGTGAAAGTCATCGGAAAAACGCTGTCCATTTGACAAAGTATATGGAGCCCCGATGCTATTGCCGCCGGAATATCCAGGACCGTGAATTGTCCCGTGCACGGTTGACGGTTCGCGCCCGATATTTTCCATGATGTCTATTTCACCGCACACAGGCCAATTTACTTGGTCAATATTGTTGCCGAGCATCCAAAAAGCAGGCCACAAGCCTTGACCCGATGGGATTTTGATGCGAGCTTCGAAACGACCGTATTTGTAATCAAATTTACCCTTTGTTACGAGGCGCGCAGATGAATATTGACATGGCCCATACCAGCATTGAGAGTTAGCCGCAGTCTCGCGAATCGCCTTGATTACTAACGAGCCCTTTCCGTCGTGATAGGCATTATTGATTGAATTTGTGTAATATTGGAGCTCTTGATTTCCCCAGCCTGACCCGCCCGTCTCAGCAGTCCATTTGGTCGAATCAATGGCAACACCGTTTGCCTGGTTAAATTCATCAGCCCAGATTTCCCGCCACTTTTGCGCTTGAGCATTACCAGTTAAACTCAAAACAAGCAGCAAGCCAGTTCCCAAAACAGCTTGGACAAAGATAAATCGGTGATTGCTCATTATTATGTTGCCCTCCTTATTAAGTTACTAATCGCGGATTCCAAATTTCTATCAATAAATTCACCGGTTAATTCGGATATTTCGCAATAACAACTGCGCCGCCAAAGGTTACAAATAAGATTATGCTGACAAAAGCATTGGTCGTAAAAAATGCAGCGTTTAAACGACTTAAATCATTTGTGCGAACGAGCGTGTGTTGATAAACAAGTAGCGCTCCCGTTAAAACAACTCCGATCAATGCTAAAACGCCCAACTCAGTAAATAAATAAAGTCCGATCAAAACCAAAAACGCCTGCAGATGAAAAATCCTAGCTATCATCAGCGCACCGCTAATACCAAATTTTGCGGGAATCGAATGCAAACCTGTTTTTTTATCGAATTCAACGTCCTGACAAGCATATAAAACGTCAAACCCGGCAGTCCACATCATTACGAGCAGAGACAATAAGATTGGCACGGGCGAGTCAAGTGCGCCGCGTACCGCGATCCAAGCGCCGGTCGGCGCAATCGCCAAACCCCAGCCCAAAATAAGGTGCGCAAAAACCGTAAACCGTTTGGCGTAGGAATAAAACAAAATACTAAAAAGCGCAACGGGCGATAAAATTAAAGTCAGTTGATTAAGCATCCCCGCAGCTAAAACAAATAGCCCGCAAGCCGCCAGCATAAATGCCCATGCAAAATTTACAGACAATTTTCCAGCAGGAATTTCCCGATTAGCCGTTCGCGGATTCTCTGCGTCAATTTTTCGGTCGGCAATGCGGTTAAAAGCCATCGCCGCCGAACGCGCTCCGACCATCGCCATTGCGATCCAAAATATTTGCCAGAGGGTCGGCAAACCGGTTGCGGTTAAATCCCTCGCTGCCAAAATCGCTCCTAGGAAAGCAAACGGAAGAGCAAACAATGTATGCTCAAACTTAATCATTCGCAGCGTAACGCTTAATTTTTGCCAGAAGATATTCATTAAAATGTATTAACCCGAGAAACAAAGTGCAAAGCTGATGCCATCATTAAAGTCTAGCAAAACAAGCGCTTTGATGCATTTGGCTGTTTGCAAAACGCAAAATTAAATCGGAATTTGCGGGTGAATCGCAAATATGAATTGAGCTTTCGCTTTACGGTTTGCCGTTCAGGATTTACTATTCACAATGGGTTATGCCAAACGGAAAAACACACGATGCCATCACATGCCTGCTCGCCGCGCCAACATTTGTCATGACCTGGCGTGTTACCGACAATATTCCCCTGGCAGCTTTGACGACGGCGGCATTTTTGTTTGGCGGTTTAATGTTCGGGCCGGATTTGGATACTCAGTCAATTCAATATACGCGCTGGGGCATCTTTCGCTTGTTGTGGTTCCCGTATAAAGCCTTTTTTGCACATCGCTCCCGCTGGTCACATGGACTCGTTTTCGGGACATTGTTACGAGTCATTTATTTTGCCGGAGTGATGACCTTATTTTTCGCTCTAATTTTTTATTTTGCGGCCATGCTGCGCCATGCTGCGCCGCCGAACCTGTTACAAATTCGCGAAACCTGGGAAAACTTAGGAATGTGGACGCGGCAAAACATCGGTGATTTCGCTCTTTTGGTAGCATTTATCGGATTATGGTGGGGAGCCGCCAGCCACACTTTGACAGACATCGCCGGAACATTCATTAAAACAGGCAGGGTTTTTACCAAATGGTGAGTCGTAAACTTTAATCAATGGTTTACCCGCAGTGTTTATTGTTCAAGCTTATTTTCGCATCGCCAGCATTCTAAAGGCTTGTTTTCTGATGGCTTCGGAAACGTTGCGGTTGTTAGCAATGGCTTTCAAATCATTAGTTTGGATGCGGGGCAAAAGATTCATTGCGGTTCCCAACGGAGTTCGCGGGTTACGGGCGAGGTTGTGAATGATTGTATAGCTTCGCGCCCAAGCTCGATTGATGCCGATGAGCCGCAAAATTTCGTCCGGGACGGTGCGCATCGCCGAGATTTTTTCGACTTCTTGCTCGGTAATCCGCGGATTCATCAAAACCGCTTTTGAAACGAGTTTATTGGAATCGCGAATTAGGATCGAACGCGCTTCACGGTCGCCCTTCATGGCAAATTTCAACCTATCTTTGATTCCCATTAACATCAGTCGGCGAATCATCGCAGTGCGTTCGGGCGCTGCTTCACCGTTCAAAGCCGATTCGTTAAGAATTTTCTCAACAACCGCGCGACGCTGCTCTTCTGTTTCCTGATAGAGCTCCTCAATCGAATCAAAAGCCAGCCATGAATCGTCAATCTCATCGTCCGCAACTTCGATATGCTGCGCGAGAAAGAAAACATCTTCAACGCTCAACTGGCCTTCAGCCGGTTCATCAACCAGAACATCGGCAAATTCGGCTTGCTCTACAAACTCGGCGGCTGCCGTATTGCCCTGAGCGCGCAGCTCAGCTGCGATTTGTTCGGCGCCTCGCGATTTTTCAAAAAATTCGCGGCGCGTTTCCTGGGCGCGGCGTTCGGCTTCGGCGGTGCGCGCCGGATTGGCTAAAATCGCATCGAGAATAGCCGGGGTACGAATTAGGCGCTGTTGATTGAAAGTGGCGAGCTCGAGCAAATCGCTGTCATTCGAACCGGAAACGAACTTTACAATTGCATCGTCCGGGGTTCTCAGATTATTAATCAGGGCTTCGTAAACCGGGTGCCCAAAAGAACTTGTGGCGGCAATAAAATCGAGCACTGTGGGAGCGATTTCTGCGGATTCGACCGCTTCCAGAATATTTTCCTGCGCAATAAAAGTTGCGAGCGCGGTCTGTGCCAAATCATCATCTTCATCTCCGGCCAGATAAACTAAAACTTCGAGCAAGTCAGTGCTGGGCAGCGGCAAAATTCCTTTTGCCGCTGCCATTCTGGCTTGCGCCGGAGCTTTGCCTGAAATAATCGCTTTTGCAACCGGATGATTTGAATAGATTTCGGTTTCCATGATAAGGCCTTGAAGTCCTGATAATTGTAACATTTCGCTTGTATCGGACAAGCACAAATCTGGCTTTGGAGTTTTTTACTAAAGCGCTTTCTTGACACTCGCGTTAGCTTCAAATAGTCTTTAAAGACAAGCTACAACAATACCTTATTGCGATAGTTTCACTCTCCTTAATTAATCTTATTTAACAAACAAAAATATTATGATTAGACAGGAACTTGAGAATTTAATAGCACAGAAAAAAGCGCATATCGGGGTAATTGGATTGGGCTATGTCGGATTGCCTCTGATTGTCGAATTCGCCAGACAGGGATTTACCGGCACCGGATTTGAAGTTGATGAACGCAAAACTGCTGAGATCAACGCCGGACGCTCCTACATTCCGGATGTTCCGTCTGAACACGTTGCCGAATGCGTTGAAAACGACAAACTGCAGGCGACAACCGATTTTTCGCATTTAAAAAATTGCGATGTGATTATCATTTGTGTCCCGACTCCGCTGCGGAAAACCAAAGACCCGGATATGTCTTATATTTTGGCGGCGGCGGAAAAGATTGGGGAAAATCTGCGGCGCGGGCAATTAATTATTCTCGAATCAACCACTTATCCGGGCACAACTGACGAAGTTTTGCTACCCGGTTTTGAGGAAAAAGGTTTTAAATTGGACGAAGATTTTCTGCTTGCTTTTTCGCCCGAACGAGTTGACCCCGGTAACCCGCAATTTTTAACCAACAACATTACTAAAGTGGTCGGCGGTGTGACCAAAGATTCCACTGAAGTAGCTGCTCAGCTTTATTCGCAAATTGTCGAAACAGTTCATCCGGTGACAAGCGCCCGCGTTGCCGAAGCCTGTAAACTGTGGGAAAACACTTTCCGCGCGGTTAATATCGGAATGGCCAATGAAATGGCTAAACTCTGTAACACCCTCGGCATTGACACCTGGGAAGTCGTCCGCGCCGCTGCCACTAAACCATTCGGATTTATGGCTTTTTATCCGGGACCGGGAATCGGCGGCCACTGTATCCCGCTGGATCCGCATTATTTGTCTTGGAAAGCCAGACAGCACGGATTTGATTCGCGCTTTATCAGTTTGGCCGAGGAAGTTAATTCCAGTATGCCAAAACACGTCGTTAATCTCGTTCGCGACAGCCTCAACGATGACAGCAAAGCGCTCAAAAACTCAAACATTTTGATTCTCGGCGTCGCCTATAAAAAAGATATTGACGACATGCGTGAGAGTCCCGCGCTTTCAATTATTGATTTGCTGCGGGCTAATGGGGCAAAAGTTGAATTCCACGACCCGTTTGTGCCGGAAGTGACTTTTGACCATGCCCATACTTTAGGCGTGGGCGAACCGCTCTACAACGTTGAATTGACCGACGAAAAACTGAAAAATGCGGATTGCGTCGTGATCGTGACCGAACACACAACCGTTGACTACAAAAGAGTTTGCGAGCTGTCAAAACTTGTTGTTGATACGCGCAACGCGCTCAAAGAAGAAACACGCAATTCCAGCAAAGCGCGAATCGTTCGACTGTAAAACGGCGGCCACTCGCTCTTGAATCTTAAAAAAAGGGGAAACGGAAGAGGGCTTTGATAATCTATCTCGACCAAAGGAATAATGATGAAGGAAGTCAAACACACCAGGGCGCAGCTGGAAAAACGCCGCGACGAAATTAATAAACAATTAGATAGCGTCAACAAAGATTTGCAGTTTGAGCTTGAACGCAATCCGGAGGATCAAGCTATTCAGCTCGAACAGGATGAAGTTTTAACCTCGATGGAAGTAAATCTGCAAAAGGAATTAACCGACATCGAAGATAAGTTGCTTGAATTTAAGAACGAGTAAATTTAAATTCGCGGCTGTCTCGAAATAAAAAAGACAGTCGCGAAATGATGAATGCTAAAAGTTTTAAACATCGTCGGCGCGCGGCCTAATTTTATGAAGATCGCGCCCGTCGTCAAAGAAATGAAGCGGCGAAAATACGAGTTTTCGCCGCTTCTTGTTCATACCGGACAGCATTATGACGCGGCGATGTCGGACGCATTTTTTAGCGATTTGAATTTACCGCCGCCCGATATCTATCTTGGCGTTGGTTCCGGCAGTCATGCGGCGCAAACCGCGCGCGTGATGATTGAATTTGAGCCGGTTGTGTTGCGGGAAAAACCGGACTGGGTGGTTGTCGTGGGCGATGTCAACTCTACGATTGCCTGCGCTCTGGTCTGTTCAAAACTCGGAGTCAAAGTTGCTCACGTCGAAGCCGGTCTGCGCTCCCGCGACCGCCGAATGCCCGAAGAAATCAACCGCATTTTGACCGATCAAATTTCCGATTTGCTGCTGACGCCTTCGCTTGGCGCGGGAGAAAATCTGTTAAAAGAGGGAATCGCTCCTGAAAAAATCAAGTTCGTCGGGAACGTCATGATTGACTCTCTTTTTGAAAATTTGAAGCTGGCGGAAACATCCCTGATTCGCGAATCGCTGAAATTGACGAACAAAAATTACGCAGTTTTGACCCTGCATCGCCCGTCAAATGTGGACGAGAAAGAAACGTTCGAGAACTTGCTCAATGCGTTTGAGGAAATATCAAGCGTGTTGCCGGTTGTCTTTCCGGTTCATCCGCGGACGCGCGGCAGAATTGACGAGTTTGGATTTGCAAAACGAATCGAGCAAAATAAAAATTTATTGTTAAGTTCACCGCTTGGTTATCTGGATTTTTTGCGGCTTTACAGCGGAGCGCAGCTGGTTTTGACCGACTCCGGCGGATTGCAGGAAGAAACGACCGCTCTTAAAATTCCTTGTCTAACTTTGCGCGAGAATACTGAACGTCCAATCACAATCGAGATGGGAACAAATCGCCTTGTCGGAACAAAAATAGAGACGATTGTTAACGCTGCGAAAGAAATTTTGAATCACCGGACGGTTTCTCGAAACGTCAAAGTTCCGCCGCTCTGGGACGGCAAAACGGCCGTCAGAATTTGCGATACTCTGCTGGGATAATCTCAACTTCTCGTCGCTAAAAATTCAACCAGCCAGATCAACCCGACAAATACTACCAAAGTCAAAACTCCAATAATAATCACTTGAGGAGTACGCCAGACAAATCGCTGACAGACTCGACATCGAAATCGCCAAAACCGAAGTTTCCGGTGGCAGTAAGGACAAACCATAACTTTACTTTATTGCTCTATCAAAATTCTTGCAATCAAAAACTTCTCAAATCTTCTGATTTGAAATACCAGTGATTGGCAATATCCTGAAACATCTTAATAATTCCCAATCCAATAAATTGATTATTCGGATGAAGAATACGGCGCTTTTAACCTTGACAACTTCAGTTTGAAATATCTGTTCGGTATGTAATAGGGGCGACGCATCTTAAATGTTAAGAACTTTGAGCAAATAGTCTTGATTTCTTCCGGCTTTTAACATTTTCCCTTTGGTTGAACGATTGCAACTTTTCTCTTTATTCAATAGGTTCAACGCAATGTGACGTAAAATCGCCATGTTCGCCGCTCCGTTCTCAGCTTTAATTTGACAATAATCTTCCCGAAAAGCGACATCCAAAATCCAATGCAAAGAGTTTTCAATTTGCTAATGTGAACGCACGCAGTGCAAGTTCTTTTTGGCATCCGCCGAAAGGCTGCTAATAAAGTAACGTCTTTCACAACTTGTGGATTTGCCGATCACTTCTCGGATTGATTCAACCATTACGATACTTTTCAAACCAGCCCAGTCCGACTTCTGCTCTAACCAATCAATATCTTCTGTCACAAGGCAACGTCGGGTTTCGATTCGTCCGTGCCTTTTTTCAACTGTTTCGCAGTAATCAAATTCTATCTGACGAAACTTTATCTGCCGTGCCCAAGTAAAATACTCGACTACGTCCTTGTGCAAATTGCCTTGATTGCCTTTGAGTGAAATCAGATAGTCGGCTTCTTGCTCAACTATTTGTTTGACGATCTCTTTTTGACACCCCATTGCGTCAATTGTCACGATGCACCCTTTCAGTGATAAAAGTCGAAGTAATTCCGGTATTGCTGTTATCTCGTTTGATTTCTCTGGTGTTTTAACTTGTCCTAGCACAACACGATTCTTTTCTGCCCACGCGCTCACCATTGGCAATCCTTCATTGATTGTTTGCGCCTTCTGCTGGCTACCTTTTAACTGCTTGCCGTCAATCGCAATGATCTCGCCCGAACTTAATTCTGTCAGTCCTTTAACCCAACTGAAAAATACGGCTTGAAACTCCGGCATCTTGATCAAAATAAAGACCCGCCGAAACGTATCATGCGAAGGTATCCCGTTTGGCAACTCTAAAAATGTTCTCAACCATTCTTCTTTATCTATGCCAAACTCTTCCATATCCGGATAACTCTCGGCAGCACAAATTGTCGCTAAAACTGCTATTACTAAAATGTCCGTCAAATTATGTCTTTTGGTTCTTTCAATGCGCGGGTCTGCAATCTTTGAAAGATGCTCAAATAAAGATAATTCTCGAAATTCATCCATTAACACTTTCTCCGTTGAACTTAAAATGTTCAGAGAGAAGATGCCATATCCAGTCTTTTTTCGAAAATTAAGATGCGTTGCCCCTAGGTATGTAACAAACAGCATTGTGCGGGCAAGCGCTTTTTCCTGGCGGGAAAGGTAGCTGCAAACATTCAAAGTACCCGGTTATGTCCTGTTTTTATGACGGCGTAAAATTGGGTTTTCAACGCTTACGGTTGCAAGAACTGTCAGAATTAAAAACGTCAGCAGATTTGACGGAGTACGCAGCGGGAAATCGAAAAAGCTGTGAATGAGTATTCCGAAACATCCCGCGAGCGCGCCAATTGAAATGCCCCGCCGGACGCGGTCATGGGTTGTCGAAAAAACCTGCCACCCGCGTCGAAATAATAAAAAGATAAAAGCTAAAATCAATCCCAGCCCGATGATCCCGGCTTCTGCCAGAACTTGCAGATAATCGTTGTGAGCCTGCTCAATCCGAAAATAACCGTTCATCGCGTCGTAGCGTGTATAAGCCACGCCGAAAGCGTCTAAGCCAACGCCGAGAAAGGGAAAGTCTCGAATCATCAGAAGCGTCGTTTGCCAAAATTGGAGTCTGCCGCTCGACACATCGCCCGCGCCTCCCGTCGCGCCGAGACCTCTCATTAAAGACGAATCGCCGCCAAGCAGCAAAACCGCCCCGAAAATTATTAAAATCAAGCCCATCCCGCCGCCGAGCAGTGCCAGGCGATTAGTCATGGCTGATTTTTCCGAAGCAGTGTTTTCGTTTGTCAAATTCTTTTTCGAGCGGCGAGAGAAAACAGCCAGGGTTAAAAATAGCAATAACCCAAAGAAACTTAACAGAGCGCCGCGCGAACTCGTCAAAACCAGGGCAACGCCCATGGTAATAACTGCAAAAATGTACAAGGCGCGTTTTTCGCGATCAACTCCGCCCGTGTAAAGCAGTCCGAGCGTCAGCCCGAGCGTCATTTCCATCAATGCCCCGAAATGATGCCGGTTGATAAACGAAGCAAAAGGCACAGCCTGCGGTGATTCGCGCAGCCACAAAGCTCTGCCGTCGCCGCTAAAATATTGAATGATACCGACAACCGCCATCGCAAATCCCAAAATTATGATTGTGGTTGCAACCGCTCTTAAACGCCTGGTTGTATTAATGAAAACCAGAGCGGCAGCAAAATAAATCAGCATTGCGATGAGTTCGACGACGGCGAGTCTGGTCGCAAACGCATCGAGCGACAGCGCTCTGCTGATCGGTAAACTAAGCAAATTGCCTGATAACGAATCGCCTGTGCTCCTGAGCGGCAGCAATTGAATGAGCCCGACAAAGATTAAACCTAACACCGGCAACTGCAAAAAACTCGGGCTGTACCGCAGTTCTCCGGTTTTCCAGGCGTCAATCAACCACAACCAGCCGAGCGCGCCCGCGCTGAGGCAAAAAAGAGAGAGCGTTCCGGAGTCAACCATCCCAAATAAGACAGTGGCCAGAACTACCGTCGCGTAAAGCGCAAAAACCAGAATTTTGCTGGCGGCGCTCTCGATTTCGCCGTTCGCCGCCTTGCCGTTGGCAACGGTTGCCGGTTTTCTATTTTGTGAGACGGCTAAATTTTTCAATCGTTTTGTTTTCGGTTATTTGCCGGTTTTCTGCAAAGTAAAATCGTCGAACCAGATTTTGCCGGTTATCAAACACGAGGGCGGCAAACAGGCATCTTTCGTCAGCTGAAACGTGACGGCTTCGGTCATTGCCGCAGTTTTAAAATCAATTGAGAGTTTTTGCCAATCGTTGTCACCCGTCGGGACGGCTGTTGTTTTAGCCAAAGCGCGTTTGTCGCCGGCATCAATCATCTCCCAGTAAACAGGAGCGCCGGATTGCAGCTTTTCGGTTTTGAGAAAAGTTTCAAAATGATATTCCGTTCCGCCTTCGACTGCGACTGTCTGCGAAACGCTGCGAAAATCTGTCTGAGAAACTGAGTTGAAATAAATAATTAAACTCCGCTCTCCGCCATGCTTTGTCGAAGCGAAAGGAGCAATCTGCGGCTGCGCGCCGTCGGCGATTTGCCAGGCAAACGGGTTTGCATTCGAAGCCGCCATCTCATTTTCAAAACCGCCGTTTAGAAAATGACCGAGCGCTGGTCTTTCGGTGTCTGCGGCTGCCGTCAGCTCGTAAAACGACAAGGCCAGACGATATCTTTTCGCCGCCAGCAACTCCTTTGCGAGGTCATTGCCAATCTCATGTTGTTTTTTGTCAGGTAATTCTTGCCAAACGTTCGTTGCCGCCTCAAATTGTCTATTTTGAATAAGATAAATGACAAGAGCGGAGCGAACCGAAACCGCATTGCCGACAACTTGTTGCAGGGCGTTAAAATCGTCTTTTGGCATTGTTTGTGCGGCGGCAGCGACAAAATGTAAAGCGAACTGCGCATCAAGTTCGGACGCGCGACGCATTTGCTCAAAAGCTTCCGCCTGCTGCCCGCGTCTGAGCAAAATATTACCGCTCAGCCAGAGAACCTGCGCATAATTGGGAGCGAGTTCGAGAGAGCGTCTGGCCGCGCGTTCCGCGCCTTCCGAATCTCCGCTTCGTTCGCGCATTCGGGCGAGCGCAAACCAGTAACGATAATCGTTGGGCGAGAGAGCGGCGGCTAGTTCAAATTGCTGTAAGGCTTCGGGCAGGTCAGTCGGGACGAAACTTCGGATTTTAAAGGTCGCCAGTTGGGAATGCGCGAGCGGATCGGCGGGAGAAATAAAAACGGCATCGGTAACCAGGTCGGGTTGTTGAGCATTGGCGGCAATCGCATTGGCGAAAAACCAGAGAAATCCAACGGTCGCGCCAGCCAGGAGCAATAATGCCGGAATCACAAGCAGAACGCGCTGCCAAACGGAGACAAGTTTGAGAGAAAAGTCCAAAGTCCAAAACCCAAAGTCAAAAGTTCAAAATTGTTGATTACTTTAAATTATAAAAATCAAACTTTACACTGACTTTAATCAAAAAAATCGTCAAGTGATTCGACGCGGAAAGCGGCGCGTTTAAGCTCGACTGAGCCGTCGCGACATTCGCGGCGCAGCGCGCGGAGGCGCTCGGCGCTAATCTTTTTGGCCGCTAACAAAATTTCGTCAATATTATGTTCGCGGCAGATGGCCGGGATTAAACTGTTGCCGCCGAGCACGCGCAAGCCGCGAATAACCTTGCCTTTCTTATGCGGGTCGTCGTCAACAAAACCGATTGTATCGTAGTTTAAATCGGGGTTATTTTGAATTTCCCGCAAAGCCAGTTCGCCGCTGTCGCCCGCTCCAAAGATTAGAATTTTGCGCCCGCCTTCAACTTGCGGAAGAGGCAGCAGTTGACGAAAAAGCCGAAACGCCATCCGGCTGCCGGTCAGCACAATTAGCAAAATAATGCCGTCGAGAACAAAAACGGCGCGTGAAAATCCTTCAAAACGGTAGAGCAGCAAAACCGCCAAAACGCTCAAAATCGAACCGAGCGCGACGCCTTTCGCAAAGTTAAAAAGATCTTCAATGCTCGTATATCGCCACATTCCGCGATACACACCGGCAAAGAGAAAAGCGAAAATTTTCAGAATAACCAGCACCGGCAGCGTTTTGATAAACAAATCCCAGTTGCCGCGCCGTTCGAGCGAGCCGAAAAGCAGAGTATAAGCGGCGTAATAGGAAAAACTAACGAGAAAAATATCGAGAAAAATCTCAAAGATGCGCCGTTTGTACGAAACATCAATCAGAAAACCAAACAACGCTTGCTGATTGGCGGCTTCGGCGTCCTGTTCATCGTAAACTTTGACCTGTCCGAGATAAACTCCGCCGACAGTCAGAGCTACGATAAACGCTGCGATGACAGCGATGCTGCGGTCAATTTGCAGGTTGCGCACGAGCAGCGCCAGCGCTCCGGCGCAAACCGCAAAAATATAAAGCATCAAAACCGCCGACCGCTCCGAAAGCCCCAGCGCAACCAGACGGTGCGAAGTGTGATCACGGCCGCCCTGAGAAGCTTTGCGGCCCCAGAGTTTCCGCAAAATAGTGACAAAGGTCGTATCGAAAATCGGAATAAAAAGCGTTAAAACGGGAACCGCCAAGACCGAAACCAAACTGCGCGATTGACCGCCGCCCTGATTGAGTAAAACCGAGCTGGCCAGAAAAAAACCGATGAAGAGCGAGCCTGAATCGCCCATAAAAATCGTCGCCGGATTAAAGTTGAAAACCAGAAAACCGAGCAGCGCCCCAGTGAAAATTGCGACGAGCGGCAAGACACCAGTTTGACCGCTGCCGTATAAAACGGCTCCAAGCGAAGCAGCGGCAATAGCGGCAATGCCTGTTGCTAAACCGTCCATGTTATCCAGCAAATTAACGGCGTTAGTGATTCCGATGAGCCAGAAAAGGGTAATGACGATGTTGACGCTTTCAATTTCCGTCCAATGAAGCTGCAAACCGCTTCCGACAATCACAGCGGCTCCGATCAACTGTCCGAAAAGTTTTTGATACGGCTTGATATTAAAAATGTCGTCAATCAATCCGATTAAAAACATCAGCGTACTGGCGCCGAGCACAATCAAAATTTCGCGCGTCATCGGGACAGAGCCAAGCGCGACCAGCGTCGTCGCTAAAAAAATCGCCACGCCGCCCATCAGTGCGGTCGGGCGTTTGTGCCAGCGATCTATTTTAGGTTTGGCAATAAAACCGATTCGCCGCGCCGCGCTCCGCACCAGGAAAGTTAGCGCAATCGCTGACGCAAATGCCGTTAGCAGCAATAAAATCGGATGAAAGGAGAAAGACGTCATGAATCGTTCTCTGACAGATGAAGTTGTTTAAACGGGAAAGTTTAAATTGCTGAAAGCGCTGACTCGAGCGGTTTTTCGCAGCCAGCTTGCAAGAATCCTAGTATAAACTTGTTGCGAAGTCGTTTCAAAACAAATTTGCCGGTTGAACCGGGCAAACAGTGGAAACGATCAATTGTTCAGTAGTTCCCGGTAAAGCTTTTCCACGTCGGTCAACAAACGTTCCTTTGAATAATTCTTTCGGACAAATTCGGCACTGCGGCTGCCAAGCTCATTTCGCAGCTTTTCGTCCTCAACCAAAGTTTTCAAGCCGGCAACGAATCCAACCGGGTTTTCAGAAGCAACTGTGACACCGCGCGGGGCGATTTCAAAACTTTCCGGTTTGGCGGTTTGCGCCCCCAAGAGATCAACGACACCGCCGACCGCCGTAGAAATGACCGCGCGCGAATTTGCCATTGCCTCAATTAGAGTCAGCGGAGTTCCTTCGTTAAGAGAAGTCAGCGCCACAATGTCGAGTGCCGGATAGAAGACTTGCGGGTCTTGGCGTTCTCCGGTAAAAACCAGAATTTTATTCGTTAGCTCTAATGATTGAGCCTCCGATTCCAGCTTTTCGCGCAAATGTCCGTCGCCGATAATGACAAAACGTACCGTCGGCAGATTCGAAAAACCTGATTTTTGCCAGAGACTTGCGATTTCGAGAAACAGCCGATGATTTTTGACTTCGGTCAATCTTCCGATAATGCCGACTAGAATCTCATTTTCGCCGATCTGCAATTCATCGCGTAACATATTTCGTCGCAATGCGCCATCTGCAAAAACGCCTAAATCAATTCCGAGCGGCACGATTCGGAATTGCTCTTTTTTCCCGACTTGAAATTCTTCGTGAATCTCGCGGCGCTGCTGTTCGCTCAAAACCAGCAGGCGGTCGGTTGCCAGACGCGCCAAAATTCGTTCAATTGTGAGAAAAAAAAATGTTTTGTTTTTGCCGTAATAACTATGAAAAACGTGACCGTGATAGGTGTGAACAAAACGGACGCGGCGCGGGCGACCGATTAAAGTTTTCGGAGTCAGCCAGCGATACGCGAAACCGGCGATTCTGCCCAGAGTTCCTGCCTTGGCGGTGTGTGTATGAATAATGTCGGGCCGTTCGCGCAGCAAAAGGCGGAAAATCTTCCAGAGCGAAACCGTATCTTTGAAAGATAGTTCGCGGCTCATTTCCTGGATGATGAGAGGTGCGACACCGTTTTCCGCAGCGAAGTAACTCATATCGCCCTCGCTCGGCGGCACGCTTCCGCAAACCAAAGTTGTTTCAAATTTATCTGCCGGTAAACCTGCCGTCAGCCAGACGACGTGACGCGCAGGACCGCCCGTGTTGAGCCGCGCAATCGCGCGGACGATTTTAGCTTTGCGGTTTTGAACTTTGAATATTAAAGCTGAATCTAGTTCATTTGAAGCAGCCATAAAAACAATCCAGGATCGCAAACCCAAAACCCAAAACCAGGTTAATCTTCCATTCGAAAAATCGTGTTAGGATCGTCTTCGTGGCGAATTTCGTCAATCGGTTCTTTTTTCCCTTCGCCCATAAACAGCTGGTTGGGACAATTGATGACCATGCCCTTTTCGATGGTACTGACGTTTTTGTAACCGTGGACGACGCCTTTCGGAACAATAATGGCCTGCGGATTGTCCGCTCCGACAAACAGAGTCATCATATTGCGATACGTTTCGGATTTTTCGCGGTTGTCCCAGAGACGAATTTTAAAATTGCCCGGCCCCAGAAAACAAAACAAATCAGCCTGCTCGACGTGTTCGTGAGGGCCGCGCTGGACATTCGGTTCGGTCATTGAAATATAACCCATCGTCGGATAAAACTCTTCAGCCAGCTCATCATTCCGAAACAGTTCCGCCAGCCAGCCGCGTTCATCCACAAATTTTTTGAGCGGATAAACGACGACATCGCGAATTTTTCCTTTTGTAAACAAGTTTTCTTTAAGCATTGGTTGCGGTTGCACTGTTTTTTACCTCCATGTTGTTGGCTCCGGTTTCGGCCACGAGATTTGTTGCGTGGAGCAGACTTTCAAAAGTTCCGGCATCCGTCCACCAACCGTCAAGCTCATCCCAGGTCATCGCCCCTTGATAAATATAATGATTGTTGACATCCGTAATTTCGAGTTCTCCGCGCTCTGAGGGTTTTAGAGTTTTGATAATGTCGAAAACAGTCCGATCATAAAAATAAATTCCGATAACCGCTAAACTCGATTTTGGATTAAGCGGTTTTTCCTCAATCCGAAGAACTCTCCTATTATCCAGTTCGGGTACACCGAAACGCTGCGGGTCATAAACTTTTTTAAGCAAAATCTTAGCGCCCTTGCCTTGCGTGCGATAGTTCTCGGCAGCTTTAAGAATATTACCTTCGATAATGTTATCGCCTAAAACAACACAGATATCTTCATTATTGGCAAAATGTTCGACTAGAGAAAGCGCATCCGCAATTCCGCCTTCGCCTTCCTGATAAGTATAATTGATATGTTTTAAACCGAAATCCTTGCCGTTTCCCAAAAGCTTGAGAAAATCTCCCGCCGAATTTCCGCCCGTGACAATCATGATATCGTCAATTCCCGCATTAATCAGCGTCTGAATCGGATAATAGATCATCGGCTGGTTGTAAACCGGCAAAAGATGTTTATTGGTGACTTTGGTCAGAGGCTTGAGACGCGACCCCAATCCTCCTGCTAAAACAATACCTTTCATAAAAACTCTCCCTTTGAATAATTCTCTATTTTACGGCCCAAATTTTCAGCGAGTCACCTAATCTTACTAAACTTAAAACTGTATTTAAAAAAGTCTTAACTGCCTGGCGCGGCGCGCTGGCGGAAAGCGCCTGATTCAGTTGATAAGAGGTGTCAACCCGGTCAAATGAATGCTCATGGTTTGGCTCTTGATTTTGCTGATTCGTTTTGCCGCGCAATCCATGAATAATTTCAAACGGATTTGTTCCTTGAGCAAAAATCCGGACTTTCCGAAAACCGGCTTTTTTAAGCAGCTCTTTCATTCCTTTAACTGAGAAAAGCTGTAAATGCTCAGGCGGAGAAACACACGTCCAATCAGTACCTAAAATTCTCGCCGAAACACCTCTGCCATGCGGGGTGGTTGCCCAGAGAAGTCCGCCCGGCCGCAGTATTCTCAAACTTTCTTTGAGCAAATTGAGAGGTTGTGAAACATGTTCGAGGATTTCGCTGGCTGTGACGACATCAAATGAATTTTCTGCAAAATGCGCGGCTTCTAGTTCGCCGTGAAAAACCTGAAAACCTTGTGCTTGTAAAAATTCAATAGATGGTTTTGAAACCTCGACGCCTTCGGCTAACCAATCGGCACGCCGCGCTGCTTTGAGTAAACTGCCGGCTCCGCAACCAACATCTAACAACCTGTTGTTTTTACGGTAAGGTTCAAAACCACTGACAATCTCGTCCAAGCGCTTATTGATAAAATCCGGGACGGTCAAATTGTTAGGATTATAGTATTGATCGTAATCAAAGAGCTGATTTTCGTTTTCTGCAAAAGTGAAAAGCGTTTGGCAATTTTGGCAAACGAAAACCCGAAAACTATTTTTATTTCCGCAAAAACGGTTTTGCAAGCTGCTGCAGGCCGGACAGATAATCACATCAGTCATAACTTTAATCTATAAAATGTTGAAACCATAGTTCGAGCATTAAGAGCGTCCATAACTGCTGATTGTGATCCTTTTGCCCGCTGGTATGCTGCCCAACGATTTTTTTCACCGTTGACGGATTAAAGTAACCACGGTTAAGCGATTTTGCGCTGAGCAGGGTTTCATTGACAAAAGGGCGCATTGCACCGCGCATCCACTTTCCGATTGGCACTCCGAAACCCATTTTGCGCCGATATAAAACGGAGCGCGGGACCAGACGGGAGGCCGCTTTTTTGAGCAGGGATTTAGTTTCCGTGCTTCTTAATTTTAGTTCTTCCGGCAGCGAAGCCGCAAATTCAATGACTTTATGATCGAGAAACGGAGAGCGCGCTTCGAGCGAAACGGCCATTGACGCGATATCAACTTTGGTTAACAAATCATTAGGCAGATAAGTTTGCTGATCGGTAAACATTGTTTTGTCCACAATGCCAAGACGGTCGCCGCGCGCAAACCAATCGCCCAAAATCCGGCTCGTCTCAAACGCGGCGGTTTGGCGTTTGAATTCTTCGCTGTAAAGTTCCGCCTTAAAATCCGTTGAAAATGCGCTGCTCCAGCGAAAATAGCGTTCAACCGGGGAGAGCGAAGCCGCGCGAACAAAACGCTTTAGATCACGCGCTCGGCTCCGCTTTAGTTCTGAGGTTGGAATCAATTCAAGTGCTTTTTCAATCACAGATTCGCGCAATAAGCTCGGTAATTTGCGATAACGTTCCGCGAACCGCATTGCCGCATAGCGTTCGTAACCGGCAAAACTTTCATCGCCGCCATCGCCGTTGAGAGCAACGGTGACATGCCGCCGCGTTTCGCGCGCGACATAATACGTCGGAATTGCCGATGAATCGGCGTAAGGTTCGCCGTAATGCTCGACGAGTAAGGGCAAAACCTCAAGCGCATCAGGACGAACGATGAACTCGTGATGTTCGGCTCCGACATGATTGGCCACAATGCGAGCATATTTGAGTTCGCTGAAATCCTGCTCTTCAAATCCAATCGAAAACGTTTTGACGGGTTGTGTGCTCTGCTCCGCCATCAACGCCACAACCGCGCTGGAATCCACGCCGCCCGACAGAAACGCGCCCAGCGGAACTTCGGAAATCAGCCGCAGCTTAACCGCTTCGCCGAGTACGCGAAGCGTTTCTTCTTCAGCTTCGACCGGCGAAATTTTAATTTTCCGGGAAAAATCCGGCAGCCAATATCTCTCTGTTTTGATTTCGCCGTTTTTCCAGAGCAGCCAGTGAGCGGGTTCCAATTTGCGAATCTGCTGAAAAGCGGTCAGCGGCGCAGGAACGCAGAGAAACGAGAGATAATGGTGGATTGCCTCTAAATCAATCGCGCGGGATACGCTTTCGTGCGCGAGGAGAGCGCGAAATTCGGAGCCGAAAATTAAATCGCCGTTGTTTTGATGAGAGTAGAGCAGCGGTTTTTTCCCCAGCCGGTCGCGAGCGATAAAAAGCGTTTTGGCAGTTTCGTCCCAGATGGCAAAGGCAAACATTCCGCGCAGATGCCGGACGCAATCAACGCCGTCTCGCTCATAAAGATGAATAATAACTTCGGTATCGCTGTGGGTGTAAAATTGATGCCCTTGCTCTTTGAGTTCGCGGCGTAATTCCTGGAAATTATAAATCTCGCCGTTAAAGACAATCGTTTTGGTTCGGTCAGAATTAAAAATCGGCTGCTGCCCGCCGGCGAGATCAATAATCGCCAGGCGGCGCATGGCCAAGCCAACGCCTCCGTTCAGATAAAACCCATCTTCGTCGGGCCCTCGATGAATGATCGCTTCATTCATCCGGCGGAGCGTTTCTCGCTCCGCCGCTCGCCCGTTTTTATTTACTATTCCAACAATTCCGCACACTTTTGTTATTTATTCGCCGAACGTTTTACAGACTTTGGCAAGCAGATTAAGAATTTAGATTAGATTCCCGCTGATTAACGTTTCAAAACCCGTCGGTTTTCAGCTTTTTCGCGCTGAATGACAATTCCAACGGCGATAAAAATAAAAAGAAAAACCTGAATCTGAGTGCGCTGGCGATAAGCTGTTCCGACATTGCCCTGAAAAATTGAATAAGCGAACGTCAGCATTAAGGTAAAGATCAGAATGGCAATCGCATTGCGCCAGCGATATTTGATTGTGTACCAAAGCCCGATCACCAGAAAAGGCATCAAACACCACCAAATGATGCTTTCGGGAATGACCAAAGCCTGCCGCAGATTCTCCGCTTCCCATGGAAAAGGAGCCAGCATTAAATAAGTTAGACCAATCGGGAGAGCCACAACAATTCCGTCAGTGGTTGAAACGTCTAAATCTTTGCCGTACCCTGATCCTGAGCGCGAGAGGTCTTCGCGACTGCGCTGGACTGCTTCCAAACTACCGTAATTTTCAAAATTTGTGCTGGCTGTCTTAATTGCTCCGATGTACATTAGAATTAAACCGACAATCGCAAAAGCAGTTACTCTCTGTAAAACCTGTTTGACATTGTTGCTTGTTCCAACCAAAAAACTGCCGGTGACGGCGATGGCGGCCATGTAAAAAATGTAAAATCGCAGAGAGAGAATTCCAAACAAAGACAAAAATAAGAAAAAGATATAAGGAGGATTTAGTTTTTTCTGTAATTCAAGAATGCAAATCATCATCAATGCCAGCAGAAAAACGATAATCCCGTCCTTTAATGCCTGTGATGACCAAATTATCATCGCCGGAAAAAGCGCAATCAGCCACGCCGCGATTCTGGCGGCGCTTTTGTTGTTGTAAATTTCTAGGGTGATTCGATAAACGAGGAGGGCCGTTGCCGCTCCGATCACGCATTCAATAATCATCACTGCAAACAGATTGCGCCCCGTAAAGAAGTAAACAAACGCTACTAGCCAGTTCATTCCCCACCCGCTCATTGACGTTGTAAAAGCCTGATGAGTTAACTCTTCCGGAAGCGAATAGCCAAACAACACCCTGATGATTGTATCTGCTCTGGAATCATAAGTTTTAGCGTCGCCGCCGAAAAAGTCATAGGCCTTTGCATAAAAAACAACGGTGGCAAAAAGAAGACGCGGAAGAAGCCCGCCGAGAAACACCTGCTGCAAAAAAACGTTATCTTCCTGGCGGCGAATAAAATAAATGATGATAAAAGCAGCCAGCGCCCCGAACGCCATTCCGACAATACCTTCAGGCGCGGTCAGAATCGCGGCAACGACGGCAGCGAAGATGCAAATAAAATATAAAAGCTGATTTCTGTTTACTACTCGCACATCGTGATTGCTGCCGCGTGAACTTAAGATTACGATTTTAATCAAAAGTTAATTGCAACTCTCTCTTTGTTGTCTCTCACTCTTAAACGCTGCAAAAACAGTGTTTGCAGTCAAACTAGAAGTAAACAAATCCTCTCAATCAAACTTATAAACTTGGCTGCCTCGACAAATCTTTTATAAATTGTCCGGCAGGTCGGCGCGGGTTTTATATTCAGTTAAAAGGAGCGCGTCTTGATCAAGTTTTTTAATGACTTTTGCCGGAACGCCGGCAATCAGACTTTCTTCCTCAAGAAAATTTTTGGTAATAACCGAACCGATTCCGACAACGCAGCGAGCGGGAATTGCGCCGCCCGGGGCAATCCGAATTTCCGACCCGAGATAGCTGTAATCACCGATTTCAATCGGTTTGGTCTGTTGCCGGTTGTGCGTCCAGAGCGACGAGTTGCGACCGCCTAGAACAACGCACTTTCCGATTTCTACGCGGTCGGTAAAATCAACCTTGTGCGAAGTCGTCACGACGCTTCCGGCTCCCAAAATAAAACGCGGGTCAACCGGATTGACCACAATCGGATCGGGAATCGAATTGATTTCATTAAACCGCAAAATTTCGCAGTAACGACCGAGTGAAATCTCACTTCCGCCGCGCAAAATGTTGAAATGCCCGATGCGCGCATGGTCGCCGATTGATAATTTGTCAACAGTAATAAAAATATTGAAATGTCCGATTGTCACGTCATCTGAAATTTCGCAGCTTTGCGCGTCCAGAATAGTTAATCCGATTTTAACCCGCTTTCCGATTTTGTAGCCAAAAAAAACGCGATAAAGCGGGCGTTTCAGAGCCGAAGGAAGCAAAGCGCACAAGGCGAGCAAAAATAATCCTGATTTTCCTCTTCTTTTCCGAATCATTTCTTTCCGCCCGCTTGGTATAAAACTTCGGCCAGTTTGTCGGCCTGCTGCGAAACAGTGAAATGGGCCAGAGCGTAAGCGCGACCAGCCGCTCCCATCTCTCGTCTCAGTTTGACATCGCTCAATAATTTGTTCAAAGAGCTTTCCCAATCATCCGGAGTATTGGCCGCAAAATGCGTTTGGTTGAGCGTTCCGATCTCCGCGCAAACCCCGATTGGGGTGACAACAAACGGAATTCCGACGGACATATATTGAATTGCTTTAAAGCCCGATTTTCCGGCAGCCCAATTAGCATGAAGCGAATCGTCAATCGGATAGAGGCCGATGTCAAATGATTGAAAATCTTTGATCTCCCGGTCTAATTTCCAAGCTGGATTTTCTAACTCAACGTCCGATAAATCAATTTTGTCAACGCCTGAACCAATTACTTTTAAGCGGAAACTGTGCGTTTGAGATAACTTTTGCAGAACCGGAAAGATTTTTTGTAAATATGGAAACGTCGAATGTGTTCCAATCCAACCGATAACCGGCTTATCTTCGGCTGTCGGGGATGAAACGGGACAAAAAGCATCGGTATCAACTACGGTCGGAATAATCTCCGTTTTCTTGCCTTTTTGTTCAACGTATGCGGCAATTGTCCGGTTGCCGCAAGTAACCACATTTGCCCAGGAAATTAAATCATCGGTTTTTTTAAAGTATTTGAGCCAGCTCCCCAGCCGACCGTAATTCGGACTGAGATATGAAACATAGGTTGAATCATCAAGATCAAGAATTAGGGGAAGATTTCCAAGCCATTTCGACAGCCATTCAAATACCGGCGGTCCGAAAATCATGGCTTCGCGCTGAATCAGCAAAGCGTCAAACCGAGCAGCATCGAAGACGTCTTTGACGCGGGAAAGAAGGGAAAAACCAACCGCAGGAATGTTGCTCAAAAGGCGTTCGCGTTTATAAAGATTGGCAAAAGTATGTGAATCAAGAAACGGACGAACATCGAGAAAAATCCCGCGCTCTCGCAGCGGCAAAATGAATTGCGTCAATCGGTAACGTGTGGCGGCGGCTTCTACCGGATATGAGGCGAGAGCTAAAACTTTCATGTCAAAATTGTCAAATTGGATTTATCTAGCCGTTTTCATGAAACGAAAGATTAGATCGCGATTTTAGTATTTGTCAGCAAATTTTCTTGCTGCGCAAACCACTCGGCAAATTTACCGATTCCGGCTTCGATTTGTGTTTGCGGGTTGTAATCGAGCAGCTTTTTGGCTTTGGTAATATCGGCAAACGTCTGCGGAACATCGCCGGGTTGCGCCGGCAAGCGTTCAATGATCGCTTTTTTATTGAGATTGCTTTCGATTAGTGAAATTAGTTCGCTCAGTTCAACGGTGTGTGATTCGCCGAGATTAAAAATCTCATAATCGCTCTGACGGTAATCAATCGCCGCTCGCACTCCGGCAATTATATCGTCAACATAAGTGTAGTCGCGGCGAGTTCTCCCATCGCCAAAAACCGGAATCGGTTTTCCGTCCGCAATTAGCCGGGTAAATTTGCGAATAGCGAGGTCAGGGCGTTGACGCGCCCCGTAAACTGTAAAAAATCTGAGACAGACTGCCCGCAATTCGTAAAGATGAGTGTACGTATAGCAAAGCAGTTCGCCCGCCGCCTTGGTCGCGGCGTACGGAGAAATTGGATGCGAAACCAAATCCGTTTCGCTAAACGGAACTTTGCAGTTTGCTCCGTAAACACTTGAGGACGAACCAAAAACAAATTGTTTGACTCCAAACCGGCGACAAAGTTCAAGTAAATTGAGCGTTCCGTTGATATTTGTTTCAGTATAAAGCAATGGTTCATCCAGACTTGGCCGGACACCCGCGCGCGCCGCCAAATGAACGACAACGTCAAAATGTCGCCGCTCGAAAATAGTTTGCAGCGCAGCCGCATCGCGAATATCTGCTTCAATCAAACTGTAATTTGGCTCGTTAAGATGCGATGAAACATTGGCGCGCTTAATCTGGGGATTATAAAAATCATTAAAATCATCAATAACCGTTACCCGCCAGTTTTGTTCAGCGAGCATTTTATCAACCAAATGAGAGCCGATAAAACCGGCTCCGCCAGTGATCAAAACGTTTTTCATAAAAAACTGTTGGGAAGGCGCGAGTATTTCGCTGTTCGCCAGCCTCTTTTAGAACTTTACTGCAAAAATAGTAGTTGCCGCAAAAAATCAATCGTTGCTCTCGAATAAATTTCGATAAAGCCGACGATATTTTTCCCCGCCGACGTTTTGGAGCGAAAATCGTCTGCGCGCGCTTTGGCGGCATCTTTCAGCTAAATCTTTTTCACCGGATAACTTTTCAATTTTTTGCAAAACCATCGAATATTCTTCTTGGTTGAAATCTCTGACGATGGCTCCAACCTGGTCTGCTTCGATCATTTCGGCTACGTCGCCAACCCCGCCGTTAGAAATAATCGGCAGACCGGCGGCTAAATATTCAGCGATTTTAGTTGGTGACGATGATAATTTCGAGTAACACGGTTTGATAAAACTGAGAGCAACATCAGCCGCACTCAGATAGCGGGGTATTTCTTCGGGCGAAACTTTTGTGACCAGAAAATCAGTTTCGGCAAATTCGCGTTTAATCAATAGCTGTCTGATCATTTCAGCCGGACTTTGGGTCAAGACAAGAGCGAATGTCTGAGAATCTCGCTTTTTTGCCGCCGCCATTAAATCCGCCATCTCATCGGTGAGATACCAGCCGCCGAGCGCGCCGACATAAACTATTACCCGCCGATTTGTGATGCAGAGCTTTTCTCGGATTTCCCGGCGCGCTTGATCGTTTGCGGCCTCAAACTTCTTTAAATCTACACAGCACGGAATCACTTCAATCGGACGATTGAGCTTGTCAAAACCATTCTTTGCACTTTCGGGAAAGAGTATCTCCCGGGCTTTTTCGGTCAGGACGACAAACGCGTCGGCATTTTTGAGCAATCGCCTTTCAACCCTTTTGACTGTTTGGTAGAGCTTGCCGTTTGCACGCCAAACACCCGCGTCCACATATTCTTCCGGCATAAAACCGCGAATGTCAAAAATCATCTTGACATCTCGTTTTCCGGCTTTAGCGACTGCGCCCATCATTGCCGGCACATGTGAACGAGCGTGCAGGACGTTAACTCCGTTTCTCAAAATCATTTGACGAGCGAAACGCGCTCCGGCTATTACATCGTAAAAAGTTGCCGGAACAGAGGGCTTTTTGTGATAGGGAAGACAATACCAATCAATACCTTGACTGCACAATTCGTTTCTTTGCCGCTCAACTTCATCCGTGCTCCATTTTTGTTTGAAATCCGGCTCGAACGTGAGCAGACTGATTTTCACGTCATCATCTCGCAGCTGCTGCAAATAAGGTAAAACCTGTGTTTGCACAAGCGGCTCGCGCAATCCGAAATAGCATAGATAAAGTGTATGCATAAAATCCGGTAAGTAGTCGTTCACAATTAAACTTAACTATCCTGTGGTTAGTTAAATTTTGGAGTAAAAACACTTACGGCGCTTATGACTAAAAGCTCGAATTGATATAGGTAAACATAATTGTGAACGACTACTTAACAATAATTAATTTTGATTTGCTTGATTGATAACAAAACGGTAATAGTCTTCCCACTCGGCGGCAATTGTTCGAATATGAAAACTTTTCTCGGCATCTAATAACGCTCGTTTACCTAATCGCTGACTTGTTTTCGGTTCACGATATAATTTAATCATAGCTGCTGCTAAATCGCTCTCGTCATTTGAATTAAACAGTAAACCGTTTTCATTGTCTATTAACACTTCCTGCAAAACCTCAATATTAGAAGCCACGCACGGCAATCTTTTGAACATAGCTTCAACGAGAGCCAACGGGTGACCTTCGAGCAAAGTCGGAAACGTGAATACATCAGCCATTTCTAAACAAGCGCCGACATCGCCGCGCCGTCCTAAAAAGCGAACCCGATGATTAATTCCGAGCGTTTGGGCTAAATATTTTAATTCATGCTCTAAAATTCCTGTGCCGACAATCGCTAGATAAGCCTGCGGTATCTCTGATAAAACTTGTGGAAACGCGCGTAGCAACAGAGCATGATTTTTCAGAACGTCAAGCCGCCCGACTGTTACGTAAACAAACCCATTCGCTGGAATTTCAAATTCTTGACGAATGCGTTGCGGTTCATCAACGGCGCACTTTAACAAAGTTGGATCAATTCCGTTATAAATCACTTTAATTTGCGAATCAGCGATCTCTAACCGTTTCTGAAACGAATTTTTAACGTAATGCGAGCAAGCAGCAAAATAAGGTTTGGTCAAAAGCGTGGTAAGTTTATCGATTTGTCGAAAACTCTCTATTTTGACCGGAGACCAATTAGCTGCGCGAATCGTTGCTAATTCGTAATCTGAAGAATGCAGGGTCGTAATAATCGGAATTCTATGATTCCAAACCCGAGTTAACCGCCCGACAATATTCGCATCAAAAAGCCATGTTGTTATAACATCAGGTTGATAATTGTAAATTATCGAGCGCAACTTGGCAGTACCAGCGAGCCACGGGTGCTTGCCGGTTAAGTCTAGATTGTAAACTTCGTAACCGGCGGCGCGAATTACCGGCGCAAAAAAGTCGGCATCTTTAAACGCACAAACGAAATGCGAAAATTCTTTGGATGAGGTTTGCCGTACAAG
Organism: Pyrinomonadales bacterium; assembly: GCA_038212235.1. Taxonomy (GTDB): domain Bacteria; phylum Acidobacteriota; class Blastocatellia; order Pyrinomonadales; family Pyrinomonadaceae; genus JBBQUS01. The sequence goes on along the minus strand of JBBQUS010000048.1, from coordinate 2,709 downwards.
ATTGGCTAGTTGACGCTCTGCCCCCCCGCTCATAAGTGATGGGATAATGTGTAGAATACGCTTCATTATGAAGTTAAAGTTCTAATCTGGACTTTATCCATTTCAGGCGGCGTAACAGAGCGTTTCCGTCAGCCGCTCCAATAATGGACTGGGGATTTTTATCATCTCTGCTTCCAAATCCGATGTTTGAAAACTCTCCGCCTTCCAAATTAAACGCCTGACTGCGGCTATCGCATCGGAAAACGTCGCCGCTCGCTTTTCGTACCACGCAGTTCTGCGCAAACTCAGTTTGTTTTGCCGTGACAACTCTTCGGCGCATAACGCGATGAGCGAAAATAGCCCGAACAAACTTGGTGTTGTTCGATTGATTGCTTTGTCCGACCATTGTCTTTGTGTTTCCAAGCCCAAATGTCTTCGTGACTCGGCAAAGGTGACTTCAATTTGCCAGCGCCGGAGAAACCATTTCAAGATTTGTTCCGGTTCTGCCTCCAAATCAGTTGATAGTAGCGCCTGTGTTTTGAATTTCCCCAACACATCTCGGATTAACACGTAGCGAATGGGGACGGCTTCTTTGCCAATGTGAAACCAGACGCAAGTATTACTGACAATTTCAATCTCTCGCTCGCCCGCTCCGTACCAGTTGGAGATTCTCACTCGTCTCCACTTGGTTTGCGTTTCTGCGGCAATCGCCTTTAAGGTCGGCAAGCGTTGTCCTTTTTTGCGTGGTCGTCCCATTGTTTGCTTGCTGCGCTCCGGCACTGGCTCATAGAGCGCGGCATCCAGGCGTAATCTGGAAATCATCGTCACTTTGTTTTTAACCGCGAAAAGCAAATCCAAGACCGCATAGCTGGAATCGCCAACCGCCACGATGTGACGCTCCGGCAGCCAACGCGCAACGAGCAACAACATTCTGGCCGCTCTCTTGGCTAACGGCTGGTGAGTGCGCCCGCGCTCCGTGTCGAATCGCTCGGATGGACACAACACAGTGAGAAACGGCAATGCCCACACTCGTCCGGCAAATCCGACTTCCGTCAGCAGCATCACTGACAGCCAGCGCAACCCGGAACATTTGACCGTGTGGACGCGCGAGGAACGCACCGCATCCCGGTAGATGCCGCGAGCTTTAATTTGCTTGCCCCATCGCCGCTCAATCGTTTCATCCAATCCGATGACGATTGTCCCGTGAGGAGTAAAAGCGTCAACCAGCAGCGAGAGCAAAATCCGGCTGGCGGCAAGCCCAGACCACTGGGCGCGACTCAGAACACGATGATAATTCTGGAAGTGCTTGTCCGAACTGCGCCCGAGAGTGCGCAAAACTTCCGAGATGGTGCGCCGGTTAACAGCCAGAATCGCACCCGAAAGCAAAACTTTAACGTGCTCAAAGATGGGCTTGGAAAAGAGTGGGGCAAATGCTATAACAATTTGCAATAATTCGCAGGGCATAAGATTTGGTTGTTTACTCTTGGCGGAATAAAGACCATAGCTTAAACGCCCTGCGTTTTCTTTTCAAACATCAAAATGGATAAAGTCGAGCTTCGTAGCCGTAGCGTTTTTGTAATTCGGCGGAGTTACCCAAATCTAAGATTGTGCCGATACGCCCGCCCTCGACTCCAACTGTAAAGTTGCCTTCATAGTAACTGTTAAAGTCAATGTCGCTGCAACGATTTCTGGCTTCATTTTGCTCAAACGCGCCGCCTTCACGCCCATCGCCAAAACAAAACGTGCGTGCCAGCGGATCAATTGCATAAAGAGTTGTGATGCCGCCGACAACTTTAACTTCAGTTTGCAGTGTGTTTTGAGCAAAAGCGCAACCGATAGCAGAAAGTATGACCACCAGAGCTATGGCATAGTTCCTAAAATAGTGTTTCATCATATTCTCCTCAAATTAACTCGTTAGTCACAGGCGAGCAAGCTAACGACCGAATTGAGCGAGGCGGGAAATAATGTAAATAGAAAATTGTTCCCGCCATGAATGTACGTGTTTCCGCCTTCGCTCCAATGATTGGTTATGTGGCGCGTTGAAATCCCGATAGAAACACTCCAATTGATATGAGCAAGAATATTGCTAACAATGCAGGTATTGCCGTAAAAATCCCGATAATAACTTTGCGCATCAATTGCTCTTGCCCCAACCACAACGAACCTTTGCTCCATAATAAAGCGATTATTGAAACCAAAATGACCGCAGCGGCTGGAATAACAAAAATTGAAGGCTCAACTCCAGGTGATTCTGTAAAAATTGCTGCAACGCCGATATATAAAAAAGGTAAAACAAAAATTGTTGCGCTTGCGGCAGCGATTCGTGGAAAGAAAAAACTCATACCTGAAGTAAGCCCGAAAAGCATCAACGGCAGCAGTAAAAGCACTAACGCAAGCAGTCCAAATCCAGCAGCAACGCCCATAAATGTAGCAATCAGAAGGTAGTAAAACGCGCCACATAGAAGATAAAAAATGTATTGTATTGTTGCCAGCATTCCAGGACAATCACAACATTAAGCCACATAACGACCGAATTGAGCGAGGCGGGAAGTTTCGTTGAATAGAAGTTTGTTCCCGCCATGAAAGAACGTAATTCCGCCTTCGCTCCAATGATTTGTGTGCGACACGAAGTCGCATAGATAGCTGTAATGCTGATTGATAATCTGTCATTACCTCTTGTTCTTCCAAGAGTCTCCTACCAAAGCGTGCGTCGTTGGTAACGACGGGGTG
>JBBQUS010000047.1:0-44068 GCA_038212235.1 Pyrinomonadales bacterium | reverse complement strand
TGGCTGTCTGCAGAGGATTACGAGTCGAGAGGGCACTTACAATATGCGGTTAGGCAAGCACTCGCGGCGTTTGGAAAAAGTCTGAGAATAAGATTTTCAGGCTTCAAACATAGTTCAGTTTAATTGTGAACGACTACTTAGTCAAACTTAAATAAGTTCTAATTTTACTTTTTGTTGAGAATCGCATTATCAATCAGTCGGGTGTTGCCGAATCGCACCGCGACGGAAATCAAGACAGTTTCGTCTTCGAGCCGGTCGAGCGGGGCCAGCGTTTCGGCATCGGTGACTGCCGCGTATTCAAGCCTTGCTAAAGGTTCAGAGTTGATTTTATCTGAAACAACTGTCATCAGCCGGTCGGCGCTGCGTTCGCCGTTGCGATAGGCGAGTTTGGCTTCGCGCAGTGCTTGATAAATAATCGAAGCTGCTTGTTTTTCACGCGCGCTCAAGTAGGCATTGCGCGAAGACATTGCCAAACCGTTTTCTTCGCGAATGGTAGTCATCGTGACGATTTCGGTTTCAAACGCCAGGTCTTTGGTCATTCTTTTGAGAACGGCGATTTGCTGTGCGTCTTTTTGACCAAAAAAAGCAAAATCGGGGCGAATCGTATTAAATAAGATTGCGACAACTGTGGCGACGCCGCGAAAATGGCCGGGACGCGCGGCTCCTTCGAGCGAATCGGACAAATTTTCGACGTAGATATAAGTCGAAAACCCGTCAGGATAAATTTCTTCGACGGGCGGCGCAAAAATATAGTCAACATTATAATCGGTCAAAAGCGAGGTGTCGGCAGTTAGATCACGGGGATAATTGGCAAAATCTTCGTTTTTGCCAAACTGCGTCGGGTTAACAAAAATCGAAACCACCACTATATCGCACATTTGACGGGCTTCGCGAATCAGGCTCAGATGACCTTCATGCAGAGCGCCCATCGTCGGCACGACGCCGATAGTTTTGTCCTGCTCGCGGCGCAATTTGCGGGAGATTGACGACATTCTCTGCCGCCGGTGAATAATTTCCATAAATGCAGTTGTCGAGAATTATTTAATTAATCAAGCCAAACTTCGGTCCCAACCGGAACAGCTTCCTTATCAATATTTTTCAGCATACAAACATACTCACCGCGGTATTGTGACAGTAATTGAGGGTCAGTAATACGAATAAAAGGGATTGGAAAATCAGCCTCAACTTTTAAAACCGACAGATCCGGTAATTTCAGCGTCACAATAGCCGATTTAGGTAATTTATAAGTGAGTGGTAAAGACGGCGCTAAGATGATGCCTCGACCGTTAATTTGAAATCTGTCTTCAACAATTAGCAAAATTCCGTTCATTTTAGTGAGTAATGCAAATATTAGGCTCCTCTGATTTTGACGTTGTTTGGCATAGCGAATGATTCGTTGTCGTTTGGATAATTGCCGGTTTTGACGTCGTTGGCCCAGTTCTGAATGGCTCCGGTCATTGTTTCGCGCAGGGTCGCGTACTTTCTGACAAAGCGCGCCTGCTTTTCGTTAAAGTTTAAACCGAGTAAATCATGCAGCACCAAAACCTGGATGTCGCAATCTGTCCCGGCTCCGATTCCGACGGTTGAAACTTTTACGCTTTCGGTAACGAGTTGAGCCAGCTCTCGCGGAACCATTTCCAAAACAATTGAAAATACACCCGCGTCTTCGAGCGCTTTGGCGTCATCAATCAACGTTTGCGCGGTTTCCTGCGTTTTTCCCTGCAGCCGATAACCGCCAAGCTTATTCACTGACTGGGGAGTCAGTCCAAGATGGCCCATGACGGGAATCTCTTCGTTAACCAGCCTTTTAATCGTCTCGAGACGATTACGGCCGCCTTCGAGTTTGACGGCTTCGGCTCCACCTTCTTTGATAAACCTCAAAGCATTGCGCACAGTTTCATCGGGATTAATGTGGTACGAGCCGTATGGCATATCGGCAATCAGCAGGGCGCGTTTGACGCCGCGACGTGCCATCTTAACGGCAAAGAGCATTTCGTCCATTGATACTGGAATCGTGTTTTCGTAGCCGAAAACCACATTCCCGGCGCTGTCTCCAACCAGAATCAGCTCAATTCCTGCTTCATCAACCACGCGCGCCGTCGGATAATCATAAGCCGTTAGACAAACCAGCTTTTCGCCCAGCTCCTTGGCCGTCCGAATTGACGGAACGGTTATTTTCGTCAAATTTTCGTTTGTATGAGATGACATGAATGATTCTGGATTGTAGATTTTGAAATTTATAAATGCAATCCGAGAATGACCAAATAAGGTTGAACCGTCTCAAAATCCGAAATCCTGGAATTCGAAATTCTCGGTCGAACGCGGCTGCCAGCGCACCACCCGAGACTCATCCGATGAGTTTTTGAGCAACTGTCGTATTGTCAGCTGGAATACCGGATGAACGGCGTGCGGGGCGATTTCGGCAAACGGAACGAGCACAAAATTTCTCAAATGCAGTCTCGGATGCGGAACCGTCAGCAAATCCGATTTGTATTGCGAATTGCCAAAGATTAATAAATCGAGATCAACCGTGCGCGGAGTCTTTTCAGTGTTTTCGCGGCGGCGGCCCAGTAAATATTCGATGCGCATCATCCGCGCCAGCAATTGCAGGGGAGAAACGTTGTTAACGCGAGCTTCGGCCACCATGTTGAGAAACGGCGGCTGTGAAATGACTCCGACCGGCTCGGTTTCGTAAACTGCCGAAAGACGCGTGATGCAAATATGCGCTTCGAGCAATCCGCGCACGGCCAGTAGTAGATTTCCAGCCCGGTCGCCCAGATTTGAGCCAAGACTAAGATAAGTTGTGACGGTTTCGGTCTGCACTCTGCCGCGAATTTTATCAGAAAACCGAAAAAATAGTCATGAAATAACAAACAAAGAATTTTGGTTGCTCAACGTCTAGTTTTAATCGTTGACAACAATCTTCCGAAAACAAACCGCTTTAGGTGCAACAATCGAAGACTTAAAATTTCAGTGAATCAGGAATCGGCCAGACAAAGCATTCCAGCGCATTATTGTGACCGGATAGGAAAACCATTCACCGCTTCCTCCGTTTTCATCGAGGGTTACCACTTGACCTGCAATTTGGTCGGAATGAATCCTATTGACGCTCATTTAGAAAAGCGAGAGCGTGAATTCCGTCACCGAGAATCGCCACGTCGCCCGGCCGCATTTGCGAGTAATTTAGCGCATGAAGATTTTCAGCCGTCTGAACAACCGATAACTGGCCGCCGCACCCGCGCAGCAGGTCTCCGGACAAACACTGTAAACGATGAACGGTTGCGCGGGTTTCCGCGTTAACGGTTGTTTCCAAGAGCGATTGGCGAATTAAGGCCGAGCAGCTGATTCCGCCCGGATCGCCGGCTGCGGCATAAGTCATTCCAAGACGGCTTCTGAGAGCCTTAAGATACTGTTCAGGCAACGGTCTGATGGAACGAACAATCGTTCCGCTCATTAAAAAAAATGAGGAACATTAACGCGATTGTGAGGGAAGTGAGCGGTTTCCATTTTTTGGATTTCATATTTTCTTCTGTCAAAAAAGTTGACCCGGAAGTTCAGCTTTCAAAACGTAGGTTTTTTAGTTTTTCGAGTAAAACAAAAATACGCTTCAGTGAGGTTTTTCCGCCTGGCTATGAGTCCTGGATTATGCTGATACCCTTAAGGTTTGACGGCAACAATACAAAATCCTGTTTTATAAAAAGAGTCTCAATTTTTAAGAACAAACTGTGGATGCCTGGAAAATTCCAGAAAATGCCGTTGCACAAAGTTGTGCGGTCGCGTCTGCCGTCGCAATTTCAATTTTCGGGTTTTTATGTTTCAATTAAGACGGTTAGAAATCCAGCAATGCTGAGCTGACAATTACAGCATTCGGGCGGCTCTAAAAAATTTAAGTGCGCCGTCTTGACAAAAATGGCACGAAAAAAATATCGCTATAACTCGCGTTCCGAAGCCGGCGGCGAACGCTCTTTGCAAGAATACGTCTTTAACGTTCCGCAGCCGCAGACTTCGCGGCAGGAATTACTGCGATTAATTCGCGGCGGCGAAGACACTTACCTCGAACTCAAAGTTCGGCTTTCCAACATCGAACGAATCGCTCAGGAAATCTGCGCATTAGCCAACACCGACGGCGGGACCATTATTTTTGGAGTTGATGACCAATTGCGCGTGGCCGGAGTTGATAATCCTGACACCGTGCGCGATGAACTGTCGCGAATTTGCCGGGAAGACTTGATGCCGCCGCTCCTGCCTCTGATTGACATTGTGTCGTTTGACAACGCCCGCAGCGTAGTCGCGCTCGATATCGAAAGCAAGCGTCGCCCGTACCGTACCAAAGACGGCCGATTTTACCTGCGTTTCGGAGCGGAAAAGCGCGAAGCGACGCGCGAAGAATTATCCATCTGGCTCGATGAAATCCGCCCGCTGGCGTATGAAAATCTGCCGGTCATGGGCGCATCGGAAAAAGATATTGACGACATGCTGCTCTGGACTTTTGCGAGAGGTTTTGCGGGCGATGCTTTTGACGAAAACCAGATTCCCGCGAATTATGCAACGGGTGAATTTTTAAAGCGCGATTTGCTGCTCGCCGCCGGCAACCGCGACGAATTCACGCCGACTGTTGCTGCCATTCTTTTGTTTGGGAAAAACGACCGCGTTTTGTCGCTCGTGCCGCGTTCGGGCGTTACCTTAACCAGATTTGCGGGAGAAACTTCGAGCGGTCAGGTGGTTGAAAAAATAGAAATCGCAGGGAATTTGCTGACACTTTACGAACGGATTATCGGATTTATCGAACGTTACTGCGATTTGTGGGAAGAGCGCCCGAAAAATTTTTCGACCAACGGTAATTCAAATTCAGTCGCCAAAGCGCGTTCAAAGTATCATCGCCGCGCGGTCTTGGAAGCAGTGGTTAACTCGCTCGTTCATCGCGATTTAGCGATTAGAGACGTTCCGACCAGGGTTTCGGTTTTTGACAATTCAATTGAAATCGGCAATCCGCGCCGAACCAACGGTTTTGTCCCGCCCGCGAAATACGCCATTCGCTACGGCGTTCCGCAGCGCTTGAACACGCAAACGCAGGCGATGTTTACGAGCGAAGCCTACGGCGTTGAAAACACCCACGGCGGTTTGCCGATGATTTTGCGCGAATCACGGCTTTTTTCCGGGAAGAAGACCGAAGTTTATACGGTGAGCGATGAGTTCCGCGTGAAGATGTTTAGTCGTTGACGACAGATTACCAATGTTTAAGGAATCTCGAAAAAATACATTTTTTCGATTAATCTCGTTGATTGCAATCTTAGTCATCGCTGCTTTCCCGATTTTTTTTGTATATCAAAAAATGGGAGCACCGTTTCTAGCTTCGTATCAATATACTAGCGTTAGTCCCGATAAAAAATATTGAGTTGATGTTTATTCCGCACCTTTGTTTTTGGCTATGCCCGGCAGCGGCGGTGCGGGTTCTCACGATGCTCTGATTATTTTACGAAATAGTTGGGGATGGAAAATCGGCTCAAACGACGAATGTGAAATTATGATGGATGACGTGAAAATAGAATGGAACAACGATCTAGACGTAGGTATCGCATTGGCTCGGGGAATTGATTTGAAGACAGGTCAATGCGAACAATAAATTGGTAGATATCAAATGAAAAAAGTTGGATTTGTTAGTTTAGGGTGTCCGAAAAATCTCGTTGACAGCGAGGTGATGATGGGACGGCTCGCAGCAGCCGGGTATGAAATTACGCACAACGCCGACGAAGCCGAAACGGTCGTCGTCAATACTTGCGGGTTTATTGAATCGGCTAAAGCCGAATCTATCGAAGCGATTCTGGAAGCGTCGCGTTTGAAATCCGAAGGCCGGGCGACGCGCGTTATTGTGGCCGGTTGTCTGGTCGAACGCTACCGCGACGATCTGATGCGGGATTTGCCTGAAGTTGACGCTTTTATCGGGACCAACCAAATCAACCAGATTTTGCAGGCGGCGGATGAAAAAGTAAATTTCCGAGAATTACCGCTCCTGCCCATCGGCAATAAAACCGCCACTTATATTTACGATTACGATTCGCCCCGGATGCGAGCGACTGATTCGCACACGGCGTTTGTCAAAATCGCCGAAGGCTGCGACCGTCCGTGCGCGTTTTGTTCGATTCCCGGAATGCGCGGTTCGTTTCGTTCCAGAAGATTCGGCTCGATTTTAAAAGAAGCCCAAGACCTCGCCGCGCAAGGGGTTAAAGAACTTGTTTTGATCGCGCAGGATTCATCGCGGTACGGCGAAGATTTGGGCGAACGGGACGCGCTCGCCAAACTCATGCGCGGGCTCTGCGAAGTTGACGGAATCGAATGGGTGCGCGTCATGTACACTTACCCGACGCACGTTTCCGACCAATTTTTAGACGTTTTAGCAAGCGAGCCGAAAGCGGTTAAATATTTGGACATCCCGCTCCAGCACGCTTCGCGCGACGTTTTAAAACTGATGCGGCGCGGAGGAACCAGGGAAAGCCTCGAACGGCTGATTGCCAAAGTGCGCTCTCGTGTTCCCGGCATTGTGATCCGAACGACATTTATTGTAGGTTTTCCGGGCGAAACCGACAGCGATTTTGAAGAGTTGATGACCTTTGTTCAAACTTGCGAGTTTGATAACGTCGGCGTTTTTACTTACTCGGACGAAGAGGGAACAGCTGCTTTTGATTTGCCCGATAAAGTTGATACCAAAACCGCCAAAGCCCGTAGAACGCGTTTGATGAAAGAACAGGCAAAAATTTCAAAACGCATAAACACCAACAAAGTCGGACAAACATTCCGCGTTTTATTTGAAGGCGCGTCGCAGGAATCAGATTTATTGTGGCAAGGCCGCACCGAAGGGCAGGCTCAGGAAATTGACGGTTACATTCTTATTAACGACGCGCCGGAGAATTTTGCGCCCGTAGTTGGAGAATTTTACAACGTCGAAATTACCGAAGCGCACGATTACGATTTGCTCGGACGCATTGTTGATTCAAACCAAGATTTTAATGGAAAAGCCATCACATATTCAGCAAACCAAAGCTGAGTTTGCTGAAAACCAACAACTTGTTGAAATAGATTTTATTGAGACCAAAAAAAGTCCGCTGGATTATTTGGCTTTAGCTTTGGCGACGTGCGGAGTCGGTTACATCAAACTCGCGCCCGGCACTTGGGGTTCGCTGGTTGGAGTCGGATTGTATTTGCTATGGCGTTTTGTTGGTCTGGCGATTTGGCAGTTTGAGTTAGCGCATGGATGGCAAGCAGAACAACTCGAAGCGTGGCGCGTCGAAGCCAATATCTTGGCGGTTTTATTAACCAGCATAATCGGCATTTGGGCCGCTGACCGGGCGTGTGTTCTGCTCAATAAAAAGGATCCGCAGCAAGTCGTTATTGACGAAGTGGCCGGACAGTTTATCGCGCTGATGTTTATCCCTTTTAACGCCGCCTGGTGGATGATTTTGGCCGGATTTGTTTTGTTTCGTCTATTTGATATCTGGAAACCGTACCCGATTGACGGAATGCAGGAATTGCCGGGCGGTTTTGGCGTCGTAGTTGACGATCTTGTAGCGGGAGTTTATGCCGCCATTGTAATGTCGCTTATTGCAGCGATTCAAATTTCTTTTTTTAGTTCTTAAAGGAATCTAGCAATTGAATTGTTTGAGCCGCCGGAGTCAAAGCTAAAAAAACTTTGAGTCGCTCGATTTAGTTGGGCATCTTTGATAGATATCTGCCCCTGAAGATCAAAAGCGAGGCATTGGCTGATTCAAACAAAGACTTGCGAAGCGGAAATCCGACCGGCCAAAATTTGAACCGGCCTTCGACTTTTCCCGTCGAGACGATTACGAGAAATTGATCAAACTCTGACCAAATGGTTCCTCAAATCGAATTAAACGCCGCCGCCGAATTCCAGCCCGCGAAAATTTATCAAATCTAAAAGCATCACACAGTTTAGAGCAAATATTTACCGCTTTGTGCGAACTCTGCTTATCGCTCTTGAGAAAGTTTTTTAAAACATCAGAGCGGCTCCGCCGTAAATCATAAATCCGGTTTGCGGAGTGTAATTGATGCGTAATCCAACGCCAAGCGGATTTGTTTTGTCGCCTGATTTGGCAATCTGTTGACCTAATTTAACCGCATTTGTGATGGCCGTGACATCGTCGCTGTGGAGCTTGTACCAAGCGAGCGGGTTATTGGGGGCTGAACCGATGTCGCCCGCCATTCTTTGCAGTCCGGTGGCCGCCGAGTTAAATGTCCCGGAAAGTTCCCATGGAAAAGGCAGCAAACTTGCGCCATAGCCAAAATTAAAACCTACCGATTTTTGGGTGATGCTCGCCGAACTCCCAAAACTAAATCCGCGAAACGCTAAGCCGAGGTTCGCATCGCCGTTGGCGGGATTAACCCCGATGGTCGTCGAAAAGCGGCGTACGCTGAGCGAGGCTTCGATGTTGCCTCCGTAATTGTATGCCAACCCGGTCATAAAGCTCCCGGATTTGTAGGCTATATTGACCTTGCTCGTATTAGCGTCAAGCCCCAGCACCCAGAGCTGCATTTGTAATTTTGGCGGTAACATCTCAAATTTAATGTCAAAGCCTTTTTCTTCATTATCCGGCATAATTATCTGGATTTCGAGCGTTTCAACAGGAAAAAGCTAAGCGCCAATCTTGAAACTCTAGCCCGCTTTTTTTTACCTTTCGTTAAATAAATGATTTCTTGGTAATCGGTAATTCAGTTGAGACCATTTGTGAAATCTAAGTTCTTAAACTGCACGACTCTGGTTTGGGAGCAGACGAGTGCTTGATTAAAAAATTGCGCAAACCGGGCAATTTTCAAATTACTTTTAACACATGCGTCATGACGACGGCGATGAACCGGAAGCTCCTAATTATTTGCGAGAGAAAACGGCGTTCGGCGCCGCTGACAAAGTTGAAACAGAACAGCATCGGCTGATTGCAGCAGTCAGATATTTTTTGTGGAAGAGAAGTCGTAAAGGGGCGTAATATAACAGTCATCTCGCGCCCATTTCCGACTTCTGTTTATTTTATTGGACGTTTAATTCCTTGACCAAAAAAGCCATTTTATCGGCCGCTTCTTCGATAATTTTGGCGGTCGGCTTACCGGCTCCGTGTCCGGCGCGGGTTTCAATGCGAATCAAAACCGGATGGTCGCCTGTTTGCGCCGCCTGCATCGTCGCCGCGTATTTAAAGCTGTGCGCGGGAACTACGCGGTCGTCGTGATCGGCGGTAGTAACCATAACCGCCGGATATTTTGAGCCGGGTTTGACGTTGTGAATCGGCGAATAGGCATAAATCGCTTTGAACTCATCAGCGTTATCACTTGAGCCGTAATCGCTCGTCCAGGCGCGTCCGATGGTAAATTTTTGAAACCGCAGCATATCCATCACGCCGACGGCGGGAAGCGCCGCACCGAATAAATCAGGCCGCTGATTGAGCGTCGCGCCAATCAGCAAACCGCCGTTTGAACCGCCTGAAATAGCTAGTTTGGCAGGCGACGTATATTTTTCTTTGATCAAATATTCAGCCGCGCCGATAAAATCGTCAAAAACGTTTTGCTTGTGCAGTTTGGTTCCGGCCAGGTGCCATTCTTCGCCGTATTCCCCTCCGCCCCTGATCGAAGGCTGCGCGTAGATTCCGCCCATTTCCAGCCAGACGAGATTTTGAACGCTAAAACCGGGCGTCATCGAAATCGAAAAGCCGCCGTATGAATAAAGCAAAGTCGGGTTCGTGCCGTCCAGTTTTAAACCTTTTTTGTACGTTATAAACATTGGAATTTTGGTTCCGTCTTTGCTGTTATAAAAAACCTGTTTGGTTTCATAATCGGCCGAATTGAAATCAACTTTGGCGGATTTATAAATTTCGCTTTTTCCGGATTTCATGTCGTAACGGTAAATCGTCGGCGCGGAATTAAAACTTGAATAAGTATAAAAAGTTTCGGTTTCATCTTTTTTGCCCGCAAAACCGCCCGCCGTTCCGAGTCCCGGAAGTTCGACATTGCGGACAAATTTGCCGCTTCGGTCGTAAATCCGAATCTGCGTCGCGGCGTCTTTTAAATAGTTAGCCGCAAACTCGTGATTGACAAAATTGACGCCCCCCAAACTTTCCTTGGCTTGGGGAATGATTTCGCGCCAGACCGGATTTTTAACCGACACGTCAACGGACATCACGCGGGCGCGCGGAGCATCTTTGTCGGTGCGAAAATAAAACGTCGAACCTTCGTTATCAATAAAGCTGTAATCGTTTTCTAGTTTGTCCACGAGCGCGGCGATTTTGGCGTCCGGCCGAGTCAAATCTTTGTAATAAACCATATTCATCGGCGCAGTTCCTTTGCCGACCGTGATGATTAAGAATTTTCCGTCATCCGTGACATTGCCGCCGACGCTCATTTCTTTATCGTCTGGACGTTCATAAACCAGCTGATCCGAAGATTGCGGCTGACCGATTTCGTGATAATAAAGTTTTTGATAATAATTGGCAGCCTGTAAATCGGTTTTTTCATCGCCGCGCGGAAAACGCGAATAATATATGCCTTTATTGTCTTTAGTCCACGAAGCGTTGCTGAATTTAACGTCTTTTATGTCGTCTGCCAGATCCTCGCCGGTATCAATATTGCGAACGTGCCATTCCTGCCAATCCGAGCCCGCTTGAGCCAGCCCGTACGCCAGCATTTTTCCGTTGTCGGAAACTGCTAAACCGCCGAGGGCCACCGTTCCGTCCGCCCGCAAAGTGTTTGGATCGAGCAAAACGCGCCCCGAATCGGTTAAACTGTCGGCAACGTACAAAACGCTTTGATTCTGAAGTCCGTTGTTTTTGAAATAAAAATAACGCCCGCCTTCTTTAAACGGAGCGGTATATTTTTCATAATTCCAGAGTTTAGTCAGACGTTGTTTGATTTGTTCGCGCTGCGGGATTTTTGAGAGATAATCAAACGTCAATTTGTTTTCGGCTTCGATCCAGGCGCGAGTGTCGGGCGAATCGGAATCCTCCAGCCAGCGATACGGATCGGCGACTTTGGTTCCGTGATAATCATCGGTTTGTTCAACTTTTTTAGCGGTCGGGTAAGCAAACATCTGTTTTGAATCTTGAGCCAAAGCGTTAACCGATAAAACAGCAAACGCAGCTATCCCAAGACAAGCTTTCTTTAATTGCGACATTTTAAAATTTCCTTTCTGAATGCGGACTGTTGGCCATGTTACGCAAATCTTTAGTTCCAAGTTTCAGCCCCAAAGTTGTTCGTTCAATTCATTTATGGTCGTTACCGGCTGTTGACAGGCAAAGTTTTCGCAGACATAAACCGTTGCCCGGCCGTCAATCATTCGGCGTTCCCGCAGCAATGGAATGGCGGCTGCCGCCTCGGTTTGGTTTGGTTCGGAAATGACCACAACTTTATTGGGAATGTAACGCGAATTAACCGCGCGCAACAGCGCAGCTCGTTCATTGTTATCATCGCCGATAATGACAATTTCTTTCGGCGGATTAAGATAAAAATCAAAAGCGGCGAGCGCCCGCCCAAAAGCCTGCGGATAACGGCGCATAAAACTGTTCATCAAACGAAAAAGGGCGGTTGCGTGAGCATGATAATTTTCACTGCCGGTTAAAACCGCTAATTTTAATAACACATCGGCGGCCACAGAATTTCCCGAAGGCGTGGCGTTGTCGAAATAATCTTTGGAGCGAACAATCAGCTTTTCGTGGTTTTCACCGGTAAAGAAAAAGCCGCCTTCTTCTTTGTCCCAAAATTCTTCGAGCATTTTATCCGCTAAATCCTTCGCCGCCGTCAGCCAGCGCAGCTCGCCCGTGGCTTGGTAAAGTTCGATTAAACCGTCGGCTAAATTGGCATAATCTTCGACAAAGGCGCGAATTTTGGCTTGTCCGTCTTTCCAGGAGCGAAGCAGATAACCATTTTCATCCAGCAGACTGGTCAACAGAAAGTCGGCATTCTTTCTCGCCGTGTGGATAAAATCATGATTTTCCAAAATCGCTCCCGCAGCGGCAAACGCTTTCAGCATCAGCCCGTTCCAGGCCGTTAAAACCTTTTCATCGCGAAACGGCGGAACGCGTTTTAGCCGCGCTTGATAAAGAAGTTTTTTGCCGTTTTCTAAAGCCTCGCTGAGAGTTTCAAGTGAAACGCCCAACTGCTTGGCTGATTCTTCAATCGTTTGACGAACATTTAGAATATTCTCACCTTCAAAGTTTCCTGATTCGGAAACGTCGTAATGAAAGCAAAAAAATCGCCCGTTTTCCGCGCCCAAAATTTCCTTGATTTCACGAGGCGTCCAAATAAAAAATTTGCCTTCGACGTCTTCCGAATCGGCATCGGTCGCCGAATAGAAACCGCCTTGCGCGTCGGTCATCTCGCGCTCGATGTAACGGAGAGTTTCGACGGCAATCTGTTTGAAAAACTGCTCATTCGTGGCTTGAAAAGCGTCGAGATAAATTTGAGCGAGCTGCGCGTTGTCGTAAAGCATTTTCTCAAAATGCGGCGTCAGCCAAATCGCATCAACCGTATAGCGATGAAAACCGCCGCCGAGCTGATCGTAGATTCCGCCCATCGCCATTTTGCGGCAGCTATTTGTAACAATGTCGAGAGCCTGCGCGTCGCCGGTTCGAGCCCAATATTTAAGACAAAACCGAAGCGTCATCGGAGCCGGAAATTTTGGCGCGCTGCCAAACCCGCCGTTTACCCGGTCGTAAGATTTGGCGATGCTGCGAAAGGCTGAATCCAATTGATCACTGGAAAGCGACAAATTCGATTTTTCCGCCAGCCCGACGCGCCGCAGTTCGCCCAAAATACCGACCACCGACGTTTCGATTTCCTCGCGCCGCTCTCGGTACGCAGCCGCGACTGATTCCAGAATTTCGGGAAATGAAGGCATGTTGTAACGGCTGACGGGTGGAAAATAAGTGCCGCCGAAAAACGGAACTCCGTCTGGAGTCAGGAAAACAGTCATCGGATGCCCGCCATGACCGGAAGTGAGTTGAATAAAATTCATGTAAATCTGATCAACGTCCGGCCTTTCCTCTTTGTCAACTTTGATATTGATGAAATTCTTGTTCATCAAACCGGCGATCTCTTCGTTTTCAAACGATTCATGTTCCATCACATGACACCAGTGACAGGAGCTGTAGCCGATGCTCAACAAAATAGGTTTGTCTTCGGCTTTTGATTTGGCAAACGCTTCGTCGCTCCAGGCAAACCAATCCACCGGATTATGGGCGTGCTGGAGCAAATAAGGGCTCGTTTCATCCTTTAAACGATTCGTAAAATTATGTTCGCTCATAATCTTAGTGAATCACAAAATTCAATATTTAAAAAATTGCATGACAAAGCGAAGGTACTTTGTTATAACAAAGAAGGTTTAAATATTTTACAAGATGTTTAAATCAACTGCGGTATTTTGATACCAAGAGCCACCTCCTCCACAACCTCTGCAAACAATACAAACATGAAATTAGAAACTCTGCTCAGAATGTTTGCCGCATCGGATGCGGACGAACTTAAAATTGAACCGGACACTAAAATACATTTTTTATCAGGCACTCAAAAAACCGAGGTTGATGATTCGGTCGTAACGCCGGCGGTCGTCAGCCAGTTGGTTTTTCCGATAATTCCGCTCGAGGAAAAATTACGGCTCTCAAGTCTGCCGCAAATTTCGTTTCGCTACACCAATGAATTAGGATTATTCGGGGCGACCGTGGCCAAATCTCCGTCAGGTTTAACCGCCACCATCAAAAAAATCAGTGTTCCGCAAATTGAGCTGGAGCCGGGTTTGAGACAGCTCCAAACATCAAATAATGATTCGAGTCCGGCCAACACAAACCCGCCAAATTCGGCTGTGCCCGCTTCGGTCGCGCCGCCGAATCAATACGGCTCTAACCCCCTTTCGCAAACGTCAAACGTTCCCGAAAAATTTGAGACCCCAACCACCACTCCGTTAGCAAAGACCACGAACGGCTCTAATTTGCCGGGACTTTTAGAAAGCTTAGCCGAAGAATTGGAGGAGACATATGATGAAAATTCGGAGCCTTTACCCGCTCAAAAACCTCCGGTCGCTTCCGCCGCCGCATCACCAAAAGCTGTAAATATTAATTCAACTTATAAAAATGGAAACGGCTCCAACAATTCGGTTAACAATTCTGCTCCGTCCCAGAACACAGCGGCCCCAAAAATGGATGCGCTCTTTTATAAAATGGCCGAAATGAGAGCTTCGGATTTACATTTAAGCGTGTCAATCCCGCCGATGGTTCGGGTTGACGGCAAGATGGCGCTGCTGCAGGAAGGATTGGAGCCGGTGACGACCGAAGTTCTGGAAGATCTGCTCCATTCAATTATGCCGGAGAGAAATCGCGAAGAGTTCGAGCGGCGTCACGATACGGATTTCGCCTACGAAATCAAAGGTTTAGCTCGTTTTCGCGCCAACGTTTTTATGGATCGGAAGGGAATGGGCGGAGTCTTTCGCATCATTCCAACCAAGATTTTAACCGCCGAGCAGCTCGGGTTATCAAAAGCCATTCTCGATTTGTGCAATCTCAACAAAGGTCTGGTCGTCGTCACCGGCCCGACGGGCAGCGGTAAGTCAACGACGCTCTGCGCGATGATTGATCACGTCAACAAAAATCGCCAGGATCACATTATCACGATTGAAGATCCGATTGAATTCGTTCACGAAAACCAGAATTGCGTGCTCAATCAGCGCGAGGTTCACAATCACACAGACAGTTTTAAAGACGCTCTGCGCGCCGCTTTGCGCGAGGACCCGGACATTTTGCTGGTCGGCGAAATGCGCGATCTCGAAACAATTTCGATTGCCATTGAAACTGCGGAAACAGGACATTTGGTCTTCGGCACGCTCCACACGACAACCGCTCCTTCGACCGTTGACCGTATTATTGACCAGTTTCCCGCCGACCGGCAGCAGCAAATTCGCGTCATGCTTTCGGAATCCCTGAAAGGCGTGATCGCCCAAACGCTGCTTCCAAAGATTGGCGGCGGACGAATTGCCGCGCTCGAAGTTTTGATAATTACTCCGGCCATCAGCAACTTGATTCGCGAAGGTAAAACGTTTCAAATTGCCTCGGCCATGCAAACCGGAAAACAATACGGAATGACGACTTTAAATGATTCTCTCGTTGAACTGGTCATGAAAGGTCTGGTTGAACCGCGCCAGGCGTATCTGAAAGCAGTTGACAAATCGGGGATCGAAGCTTTATTTAAACGAAACGAAATCAACATCGCCAAGTTTAAGGAGATATTTGATTAACTCAGCCCAACCGATTATCTTAGTAGCTTCGTGTGAATACTGTTGAAGCAAAGAATAGATTTGTCGGAATTTCTCCGGGTTTAGCCATTGAGCCCTTATTACCCGATCAACTAAAAGATGTTGACTGGGTGACAGGACTGTCTTTTGAGTGCTTCGGAGTTCGAATCGGAATTCTCGCAACTGCTGGCATGACGCTCGAAGAAATCCGTTCATTTTTGCCTCCTTATTCCAGAGAACTAACGAGCGGCCACGTCGAACATATCTTTGGAGTTAAAATTAACGAAACCGAAAGCGTAATCTTCGAAAATGATGATGAAAAATTGCGGTTTCCGGGCGCGCACTGGGTCGCCGATGCACTTCGCGGGCAATTGAAATACTGCGTTTCTCAATTTACTGCTGAACGAGTTTTTATTCACGCCGGGGTTGTGGCCTTGAGCGATTGTCTGATATTGATTCCGGGCGCGGGGTTTTCGGGAAAAACCACTCTGACGGCGGAACTGGTGAAAGCCGGAGCTGATTATTATTCCGACGATTTTGCCGTGCTGGATAAAAACGGTTTGGTACATCCTTTTCCAAAGCCGCTTTCGATTCGCCAAAGCAGCACAAATTTGAGCGAGCAGACTGATTATGAAGTTGAGCATTTCGGCGGCCGGCAGGCTGTTAAACCGCTCGCCGTGAGCCTTGTCATTCTCACGCAGTACGAGAGCGGAGCAAGTTGGCTGCCGCAAAGTCTGTCTCCGGGACATGGCCTTTTAGAGATTTTAAAACATGCCAATAATTCTCTCAGACACCCGCAGTTTGTGCTCCAAGTCTTGCAAAAAGTGGTCACCCAAGCCAGAATTATTCAAAGCAAGCGCGGTGAAGCCGAAACAACTGCGCTTGCTATTTTGCAAATTTGTCAGTGAAAAGACTTGTCAACCGCAGATTTTATGTTATAAATTCAAAAAACTGTTTTTGCTTGAGGAGAAACGATGATTAAAAAACAACCTTTGGCCCGCACGGAAGGCTTGATTATCCAGGAACTACCTGATGAAATTCTGGTTTACGACCAGGCAAACGATAAAGCGCATTGTCTAAACGAAACTGCCTCTCTAGTTTGGAAACATTGTGACGGGCAGAAAGACATTGCCGAGATTGCCAAATTAGTCGGCAAAGAACTAAACGCTTCGGTCAAAGACGAATTTGTTTGGCTCGCCCTGGATCAGCTGGAAAAAGAATCTTTGCTCGAAAAAGAAACTGAGTTTTCTCTGAAAACAATGGGGATTTCCCGCCGCGAAGTTATCAAAAGAATCGGTTTAGCTTCGGTCATCGCCCTGCCGATTGTCACCTCGCTGCTTAACCCGATGTCTGCCAAAGCTGCAACCTGTGCGACACCTTGTACTCCAACAACCGTCCCGGGGTTATGTGGAACACCGCTGAATCCGACCACTAACTGCCAGGCAATTTGTGTTTCAGGAACCGGCCTCTGTCAGCCATTTCCTTAATTCTTTGAGTTGCGGATTACTGGCTTTCCAGCTTTTTAAAATCGCGTATTAATTAGTCGGAGCCGCGTTTCAAAACGTTTTTGAGAGTTATGTGGTATTGTCGTCGAGTTTGATTAAACGGTTTCTTCTCCCAAGCTTCAACAGCTTCTGTTTTTTTAAGGCGAGCTCGATTTCAAATTCAGACCGAAATTTTAGCGATATTTAGAGAAATAGTGAAACAGGCGAAAGATATCTTTCGCCTGTTTCACTATTAGGTTAAATGGAGGCGCAAAATCCGGGCAAACAGTTTTTTCTGGCAGATGCCGGGCGGCGCGTGGCCCTTCATCAAATCCTTTACCGGCAGCAGATAATTCTCGCGTTTCAAAAACTGCGTAAAAACCAGATTGAACCGATTCTGATTAAAGGCTGGTCGGTCGAACAATTTTATCCCAGAGAAAAATCGAGAAAGACTGCCGATATTGATTTGTGCGTCGCGCCTGAGGATTATCGAAATGCTCACACCATCATCGAAGAGCTTGATTTCACTCCGGGAATCGTTGATCTGCACAAAGGGCTGCGCCATTTTGATAAACTGTCCTGGAGTAATTTGCTGAGCAATTCACGGCTGATTAATCTGGAAAATATTCAAATTCGAGTTTTGCGTCCCGAAGATAATCTGCGTCTAATCTGCGTTCACTGGCTCAATGACGGCGGAGCCGAAAAGGAAAAATTGTGGGATATTTATTATTTGGTCGCACATCGTTCCGCCGATTTTGACTGGAGCCGGTGTCTGGACGCCAACGGGCAGAAAAGAAGGAAATGGATTCTTTGCGCTATTGCCGTAACGCATCTCTATTTAAATCTGCAAATTGAGGACACCCCTTTTGCTGACGAAATTAAAAATATTCTGCCCAAGTGGTTTCTGCCGGCGCTCGAAAAAGAATGGGCTGACCGGGTAAAAATTGTCAGATTGGAAAAGTTTTTGCAGGAGCGCGATTGGAAAGGTTTGCGAGAGCAGCTGAGAAAACGTCTTCATCCAAATCCGATCGGAGCTTCAATCAATCTTGAAGCTCATTTTGATAATTTACCGCGCTTTCCCTATCAGTTTGCTGACATCGTCCTGCGTTTTAACAGACATCTGGGGCGCAATTTGAAAGCCGTCAAGAGTTTTTTTGCAGGCAGTTAAAGTGACCTCAGCAGATAGCGATCTGAGTTAGTAAATCAGTTTTTTATGAATACTAAAAAAAAGAATTTGATTTTAAGTGTTGAAACCGCGACGCGCGGCGGAAGTCTGGCCATTTTGAGCGGCAGCAGCGTTTGCGAGCTCTGGCAAGGCGACCCGAATTCATTTCAGTCGAGCAGTTTGATTCCTGAAATTCAAAATATATTAAATCAGACCGGAGTAAAAATTGAAGAAATAGATTTGCTAGCGGTTGCCATCGGGCCCGGCAGCTTTACAGATTTGCGGATTGGTTTAGCCATCGTCAGAGGTTTGGCCGCAGTTAGAGAAATTCCGGTGATCGGCGTTCCGACACTCGAAGCCATGATTTTTGGCGAGTCAGAGATTGAGACAAGCTGCGCGCTCTGGTCTGCCGGCCGAGGAGAATATTTTGCGCAAACTTTTCGCGGCAGAAAAAATAGGATTGCCGAGCCAATGCGGATAGGTCAGCTTAAAAATATTTTGACCGATTTAAAAGATGGAAATACATTGCGGCTGGTCGCGCCGGACGAAATTTGGCCGGACATTTTTGAGTTTGCCGTGAACGAGCAAATAAAGAATTGGAAAGTTGTCAGACCACCTGAGAACTTAGCCGTTTGCGTGGGACAGGGCGCTTTCGATTTGTTTCGTGAAAATAAGGTGAATCAAAGTCCTAGCCAGCTGATCTATGGCCGCGAAGCCGTAATGATTAAAAAATAAATCTAAAAAAATGGCTGATTATAAAATTCGTCAAATGCTGCCGGATGATGTGGCTGAGGTGCTGAAAATCCAAACGCTCTGCAATCTGAGCGATTGGGGAAAGGATGGGTTTGAAAAAGAACTGTCTAATCAATGGGCTAGGCTTTATGTAGCATTCAATGATGGAAAAATTCAAGGTTTTATTAGTGCGCGTCTGATAACGCCGGAGATTGAAATATTGAATATTGCTGTGCTGCCGGAGTTGAGAAAGCAGGGAATCGGAAAAAAGCTTCTGGAGACAGTTTTTGAACAAGCTGTCAGGGAAGATGTCGGCGAAAGCTGGCTCGAAGTCCGCGAATCAAATCTGACGGCGCAGAATTTTTACTTTCGACAGGGTTATAAAATCGTCGGCCGCCGCAAAAATTATTATTCAAACCCAAGTGAAGACGGGCTTTTAATGACTTGTATTTTTTCGGATATGAATCCAAAAAAATGAATATTAAAACTTGAAGCAGAAAACAGATTGCTGTAATATTTTCGTAACGCCCGAAGATCTCGGCGTTTGCAAAAGCTGTTTGAAATTCGGCGTGAAATTAATTAGAAGTGCACTAGGAGTTTAAGGAGACCAAAGCCTATGGAAATATCAAGCATGAACTCAATTCGTGAAGAATTGATGAAATCCGATCCGGTTTTTCGACAATTGGCATCCGAACACAAAAAATATGAATCTCGTTTAAACGAGTTATCATCCCTGCATTATCCGAGTGACGAGGAGCAAAACGAAGAAGCGATTTTGAAAAAGAAAAAACTAGCCGTTAAAGACCAAATGTATGCCATGCTTTTGAACCAAGAACACAGCAGCCAGATTCAACACTAGGTTGTTATATAAAGGAAATTATTAAGAAAAGATGCGGCTCTCAATTGAGAGCCGCATCTTTTTATTTTGCCGGACAGGCGGCGGAAACCGGCGAATAGGTGAGCAGCCCCTTGGCGGTTGGAATCGAAACATAACCCCGGTTCGCAAAGGGAGCGGAAACCGCAACATTTTGTTCGCCCAAGGTAACCTTACTTAAAACATTGCCCTTTTTGAGTTCGAGGACGGAGGCGCTGTTTTCGCCCGAGGCTACCAGCAAAACTGCAGTCTCACCAATCAAAATGGCGCCGAGCGGACGACTCGCCAGGCGTTTGCGCCAAATCCTTTTGCCGCTTAAAACACTTTGAAAATAAACGAAATCATCCAGCGACGAAATCAGAACGCCGTTTTCCGCGGTCAAAATATTTTGCGCGGCTCCGCCCAGGCGGAGCGTCCACGATGTTTTACCGTCCGCCGCAGCAACCGCGAAAACATTTCCGGATTTATCGCCGAAAAATAAAAGTCCTTTTCCGAAGACAATTTTTTCGCGAGCTTGAGCTGGAATTGCAAAACGGTGTATTTCACGACCGTCTGAAATCTTTAAGACGTGCATGACTTTATCTCCGGTCGCAAAAACCACAGTATCGTCAATTGTTGACAGCACGGTAGATAAATCAGTTGCCAGCGTTTGCGTCCAGCGCAATTCTCCTTTATCGGCCGAGAGTGCAATAATTTTTAAAATCGCGTTTGTTTCTCCGCCCCCGCTGCTGGCCGCCACTAAAAAATCGCCCTGCAGCACCAAAGTAAACTGCGCGGCAGAAGATAATTCGCCCTGCCAGACGGTCAGACCGGTTTCAACGCTGAGCGCGCGAATGACTATTGCGGCCTGCTTGTCTTTGCTCGCCTCAATTTGCGAGGCCGCATAAATCAAATTTTTTCCGACCGGCATTTGTCCGACGATTTCGCCGCCCAGCTCCGTTCGCCACAGAGTCTCGCCGGTGGCCGAATTAACCGCCATCAGCTTGCCGCCGGAGGCTGCTAAAAAAAGCCTTTCATTTTGCGCTGCCGGTTGAACGGCGGTCAGTTCGAGGTTTAAAATCTGCCAGCAGAGTTTTAATTGCGGCGGCGGCGAAGATTTATCGTCATCTGCCAAAGCCGTTTGGGAAAACGAAAGTAAAATAAAAGCGGCGGAAATAAGGCAGCTAAACAAATTGAGTTGGCGCAGAGTTTTGAGGTGAGTTCTAATCGCCAAATCAGTCGGAAATAACATAAAATTAAAAGATGTAACAATCATCGGTAAATTGCAAATTGATTGTTCGCTCCTGAGGGGGTTTAAAAACTTGACCGGAGCAAACAGAGCGCGATAACATCGCAGCCACAAACATTAAATTCAACACGAAAGAGAAAATCAAATGTCATTCAACAAAATAATCCTGGTCGGAAATTTGGGCAAAGATCCCGAACTTCGCTACACTCCGCAAGGCACGCCGGTCTGCAGTTTTACCATGGCCACCAATGAAAAACGGAAAGGCAACAGTGGTGAGATGCAGGATACGACGACATGGTTTCGGATTACACTCTGGAATAAACAAGCAGAAAACGCTTCTAAATATCTAACCAAAGGTCGTCCGGTTTATATCGAAGGGCGACTGCGAATCGAAGAGTGGACGGACAAAGAGGGTAAAACCCGCAGTTCGCTCGAAGTTCATGCAACCGATATGCAGTTTATCGGCAGTCGCGGCGATGAGGGCGGCGGTTCCGGCGGCGGACGTGAATACTCCGGCAGTTCCGAATCTTCCCCTCGCTCAAATTATCAAGAATCGAAAAGTGCCGGCCGCGCGACCGCGCCGGAAGATATTGATGATTTTGAATCCGGCGGCGGCGCCACCGATGAAGATATCCCGTTCTAATTAGAAATCAAAAAGGAAAATGGAGAGCTCAAATCGGTTTTACAATTCTCCATTTTCCTTTTTTCTCTTTTCTTCCTGCATTTCCCACAACAATAAATGCTTTAAAAAAGCGTGTTGAGCGGCAAACCGAGCGATGCAAAAGCCGGCCAATCCGTCACGCCAGCCGCTTTTGAGAATAAAAGTCTGCAGAAAAGTCGTTAATCCGGCTGTCGCTATTTTAAGCGGCGAAGTGCGTCGCCCGCTCTCAAACATTTGGCGGGCGGCCAGCGGCGCGTAGCGTTCTCCGATTAGACGGTGATGATAACTCGCGTTCGGAATACTATAATGTAAAATGTCATGTTTGAGATTTTCAATGCGGGCGGATGAGTCTATGGCAACCGATTCGTGGATTAAAACCTTTTTCCAGGCACCGCGCCGCCGATCATAAAAACGCAGCTGGCGATCCGGATACCACCCACCGCCCTTGATCCAGCGGTTCATATAAAAACTGCGTCGAGGAATTTGATAGCCAGCCGGAAGAGTTTCAGACGGAAGATTTTTAATTCGTAAAATCTCATCGCGTAATTCATCGGAGATCCTCTCATCGGCATCCAGACTTAAAATCCAATCAAATTTTGCTTGATCAGCCGCAAATTGCTTTTGTTGCGAAAACCCCTCCCATTGTTTAACTAATACCTTAGCTCCACAACTAACGGCAATTTCCCTTGTTGCATCAGTTGAGTCGGAATCAACCACCAGAATTTCGTCTGCCCAAGCAACCGAATCGCAGGCAGGTTTGATATTTCCAGCTTCATTAAAAGCAATGATTGTGGCAGAGATTTTCATCAAAGAGCTCAAGTGATTTGTCAGGGAAAAGTTAAATGCAAAACATTAATAAATCGTTTTAAAAGTTAAAGCAAAAAATAAAGAGTCAGCCCAGCGACTCTTTATCAAATACTTTACCCTTAAAGCTAAGCCCGGCTTTAACAGTAGTTTTCGCGGCTTTGCGCTTTATTACTGAGAAGCTAAACCATCTAAAACGACATTATTAGCTCTCAGAGTGGTTGAGGTTGAGCGCTGCAATTCGGCGATTGCCTTGTTGTAATCGGTTTGGGCGCGAATCTCGGCGTTTTGCGCATTGACGAGGGTGTTCTGACGCTGAAAGAGCAGGAAAGTCGTCGAACGTCCAAGATCATAAAGCTTTTGCTCGCCTTGAAGTTGAATCTCCGCATTTTCTCTCGCCGAACGAGCGGTGGCGATTCTCAAGCGAGCCGTATCCACGTTTTGGACGGCGTTGCGAACTTCGCTGATCACTATTTCGGCTTGCGAACGGGTCTGCGCTTCGAGCTGTGTGCGCTGAACATTCGCTCCGGCCAGATTCGCTTTCGCCGTTTTGTTGCGAAACGGAAAGCCGATGCTGACGCCGACCGTAAAGGTTGGTGAACTTGAATTGAACAGATTTTTAAAAGATCTGAAAAAACTGCCGTTCGAGCCGTTGTTGATGTTTGTCAGAGTTGGCGTCGGAACATTATTTTGGGACAACGGCGTTAATCCAGCCTGTATGCGCAAGATGTTGATTTGTGAAAACAGATATGAGCTTGGATCAATCAGCGTATCTCCGACCAGAAAGAGAGGAATGTTTGCCGAAGTCGTGCCGGTGCCCGGAATATTTTGAGTAAACCCGTTGAGCGAGAATGATGAAACCAGATCAATCTGCGGCTTGACCTGATCACGAAAATATTGCAGATCAATATTATTGATTTCGGTTTGCAGATTAAGGCGCTGCAGTTCGGGACGATTTTGTTTGGCGTCAGCGAGCGCGTCTTCCAGCTTGATCGGCTGAGCGTCAAAATTGGCCTGATCGGTCGGGACAATCGGAGCATTCCATTCAGGCGCGTTCGGATCTTTTAAGAGCAGTCCTTTGAGAGTATTTTCTGAAATTGAGACTTGCTGCGCGGCCAGCAGCAGATCGCCTTCGCGGTTGGCAAGTTCAGTAGCGACCTCGGCGCGAGAGAGCGGTGCAGCCGCGCCGGCCGTAATTTGCGCTTCGACGCGACGCATATTTTCCTTGGTCAAATCAAGATTGGACTGACGATTCTGCTGGTCGCGCAGAGAAAACACCAAATCCCAATAAGCGCGCTGCACTTGAGCGATGGTTTCAATTGTCTGGCGGCGAAAATCGGCGTCAGACTGCTGCAGCCGCTTGCGCTGAATTTTGATTTGCCGCCGGGAATTATCAATCGAGCGATTGCGAAAGAGCGGCTGCGTATATTGAAGACCGAGCGAAGAGCTGAAAAACGCTCCGGAAGTCGCATTGTTAATTACTGTCGTAGTGCCGGTATTGAGTGAATTGCCGGTCGAAAAGACGGAACCGCTCCGGCTGTTATTAAAGAACGGAGTGATTCTGCCGCCGCCAGCCGGCAGAAACTGGTCAAAGCCCAAGTTTAAAGAAAAGTCGTTGGTTGATTGACCGGAGCTGTTGCGCGCTCCGGTATTGCGCGTATAGGTTGGCGTCACTGTAAAAATAGGATCATAAATACCTTCGAGCGAACGCAGAGTCGTTTCGTTGATTTGCACGTCGTTACGGGCCGATTCGATTGTATTGTTATTTTCGAGAGAGCGCCGAATCGCATCAGCAAGCGATAGAGTCATGGTCTGAGACGGATCAACGCCAATCCGGCTGATGACCGGAGAAACCGCCGCGACTGGATGCGAGACGTTTGCATCGGGAACCGGAACGCTTGATTTGGCGTCGGGCGCGGGCGCCGGAGAGACGTTGGGAACCGGCGTTCCTTCTGTGATCTGTGGTGACTGCGGCGTCGGACTCGGAGTCGGTGTCTGCGCCAAGATGATATTGGCGCCGCCGCAGAACAAACTTAGAACGACAGCGGGCAAAATACGGTGAAGCATTGAATTGGAAACTCTTTGCATAAATAATATTTAGTTGATTGAAATAAATCCGCAAGATTATGGCTGCGGGATATCGAAAGGTTTGTACGTCTCAGAAAAGCCGACGGTTTCAAAAATCTCTCGAGAACTCAAATAAAAGACTTTTTTAACTGCTTGACAGGCCTCTAAAATCGGCATAATCTTCGCTTTTCACCAATTAATAAATTTTATCAAACTAAGGACGATTTTTTTCAAATGGCAATTAAAGTTGGCATCAACGGATTTGGGCGCATTGGTCGCAACGTCTTACGCACCGCTCTGGGAGACGCCGAGATTGATTTTGTCGCGGTTAACGATTTAACCGATACTAAAACACTGGCGCATCTTTTAAAATATGATTCGGTTTTGGGTAATCTTTCCAATGAAATCTCGCACACTGAAAATACCATCAAAGTTGACCAGGATGAGTTTCGCGTTTTTAGCGAAAAAGACCCGAGTCTGATTCCATGGGAGGAAGTCGGTGCAGAAATTATCATCGAATCAAGCGGGCGTTTTACCAATGCCGCAGATGCCGCCAAACATCTTCGCGGGACTGTTAAAAAAGTAATTATTTCCGCGCCGGCCAAAGGGGAAGACATTACAATCGTCTTGGGAGTCAATGAAAATGCTTATGATGCCGCGTCGCATCACGTTATTTCAAATGCTTCGTGTACGACCAACTGCCTGGCTCCGGTGGCCAAGATAATTCACGAAAAATTCGGCATCAAATCGGCGCAGATGACGACGATTCACAGTTATACAAACGACCAGCAATTGCTCGATTTGCCGCACAAAGATTTGCGCCGCGCCCGCGCCGCCGCGCTTTCAATGATCCCGACTTCGACCGGTGCGGCCAAAGCCGTCGCGCTCGTGATTCCCGAACTCAAAGGCAAGTTCGACGGCATTTCAGTCCGCGTCCCGACCCCGAACGTCTCGCTCGTTGACGTAGTGATAGACGTTGAGAAAGCAACAACGACGGAAGAAGTCAACACGGTTTTAAAAAACGCCGCGAACGAAGAATTAAAAGGAATTCTCGCTTTTTCGGAAGAACCACTGGTTTCGATTGATTTTAGAGGAAACTCAAATTCATCAATCGTTGACGCTGAAAACACCAAAGTCATCAACGGCAATTTGGTTAAAATTTTAACCTGGTACGACAACGAATGGGGCTACTCGTGCCGCGTCAGGGATTTAATTAAGTTCATCGCTGGAAAAGGGATTTAATTGGTAAATAGTGATAATAAATAGTGAAACGTCAAGAGAAAATCGTTCCGCGATTAGCCATTGACGATTCAATATTTACTGTTGCCGATTCACTATGTGCGTTATGGACAAGAAAACTATCAAAGATTTGGATTTATCCGGCAAACGAGTTTTTATCAGAGTTGATTTTAACGTGCCGATGAAAGACGGCGTAATTGAAGACGACACTCGAATACGCGGGGCGCTGCCGACCATCAATTATGCGGTTGAACAGGCTGCAAAAGTGATTCTAGCCTCGCATTTGGGCAGACCTCTTAAAGAAAAAAAGAAAGCTGAAGAAAAGGGAACTGTTTACAATGCAAGTGATTATTCACTAGAACCAATTGCAAAACGCCTTTCCGAGTTGCTTGGCAGAGCGGTTCATTTTGAAGATAACAGCGATCCCAGTGATCTAGCCTCAAAGGTTTCAGCAATGGAGAATGGTGAAATTGTAATGATGGAAAACCTTCGGTTTCATGAAGGAGAAGAGGAAAACGATAACGGTTTTGACGAGCATTTGTCGGAAATGTGTGATGTTTACGTCAACGACGCTTTTGGGGCGGCGCACCGCGCTCACGCCTCGACGGTGGGAATCACCAAATTTGTCAAAGATTCTGTCGCCGGTCTGTTGATGGAAAAAGAGCTTAACTTTCTCTCAAAAGCGCTCAACAACGCGGAACGCCCGTTTGTCGCAATTTTGGGCGGGGCGAAAGTTTCGGACAAAA
Organism: Pyrinomonadales bacterium; assembly: GCA_038212235.1. Lineage (GTDB taxonomy): Bacteria > Acidobacteriota > Blastocatellia > Pyrinomonadales > Pyrinomonadaceae > JBBQUS01. Next base: position 17,800 of record JBBQUS010000047.1, on the reverse strand, counting down.
TTCCGGTGATCAAATCTCTGATTGAGCGCAAAGTTGACAAACTGCTGATCGGCGGCGCGATGGCTTACACTTTTTTTAAAGCTATGGGCTACACAGTCGGCAAGTCTCTGGTCGAAGACAACATGATGCCGACTGCGCTCGAAGTCATGGAACTGGCTAAAACCGCCGGAGTGGATTTACTCTTGCCGACCGATCATCAAGTTGTTGACTCATACGAACCGCTGACCTCTCGCAAAACCATTCCGATTGCTTTTACCAACGCCGGACTGGTTGGACTCGACATCGGAATTGAAACCACGCAGATATTTGCCGACGCTCTCGAGGGAGCTAAAACAATTGTCTGGAACGGGCCGATGGGAATGTTTGAAGAAAAACCGTTTGATCAGGGAACTATTGCGATTGCCAAAGCCGTCGCCGAGGCGACCGACGCGGGCGCGATTTCAATTGTCGGCGGCGGCGATTCCGTCTCAGCCGTTAATGAAGCCGGATTAGCCGATAAAATCTCGCATATCTCGACGGGCGGCGGAGCGACTCTGGAATTTCTGGCCGGCGACGAATTGCCGGGCGTGGCCGCTCTCAACGACAAATGAGCGGCAGATGAAACATCCATACACTAAATTCCAAAAAACAGAGATTTGGAAAGTTATTGAAAAAGCTCTCCTTGATTTAGAAACAAATCAGGACTTAAAGATTAATGCCCCGATTGAATATCTGGTCGGCTACCTTGGCCAGCAATTATCTAAAAACGGATTTATCATTCAACCAACGGATTCTGAAGAATTTTTATGAGAAAACCTGTGATTGCCGGAAACTGGAAAATGTTCAAATTGTTTTCGGAATCGGTCGAAACGGCTTTAAATTTAAAGACGCTGGTCACTAACGCCAATCATTGCGAAATCGTGATCGCGCCGGTTTTTACAGCCTTAAAATCAGTGGCTGACAAACTCGAAGGCTCAAACATCCAGGTCGCCGCGCAAAATTGCTCGACTGAAAAAGAATTTGGAGCACAAACGGGTGAAGTTGCCGCGCGGATGATTCGCGACGCCGGCTGCACGCACGTTATTGTCGGGCATTCCGAGCGCCGCCAGTTTTACTATGAGACTGATGAAACCGTTAACCAAAAAACGGCTGCGGCTCTGACCGCCGGATTGACGCCGATTGTCTGCGTTGGCGAAACATTGTCGGAACGTGAAGCAGCCAGAGCCAGGGAAGTGGTTGCAGAGCAGTTAAAAGGCGGGTTGCGTGATTTGACAACCGCTGACATGAAAAGTATCATCATCGCTTACGAGCCTGTTTGGGCAATCGGCACCGGACGTGTCGCCACTCCTGAACAGGCTCAAGAAATGCACGAATTTATTCGCGGCGAGCTTGAAAAACAACATTCAGCCGAGATTGCCGCTGGCGTCAGAATTTTGTACGGCGGTTCGGTTAAGCCCGACAATATCAGAGGCTTGATGGCGCTCCCCGATATTGACGGCGCACTGGTTGGGGGCGCCAGTCTCGACGCTGCGAGTTTTGCCAAGATAATTAATTATTTGTAGATTTCGAGGAAGAAAAATTGGTTTATAATATTTTTTACGGATTGTTTATTATTGCCTGCATCATTATGGTCGCAACTGTTTTGCTGCAGCCGGGCAAATCTGATGCCGGAGCCTTGTTTACGAGCAATATTTCGAGCACGGCGTTTGGCCCGCGCGGAACTCAGAGCGTGCTGGCGAGGATCACGATTGGTGCGGCAGCGTCGTTTATGCTGCTGGGTTTTCTGCTGGCGCAGCCGGCTTTAACCGGAACTCGTTCGGTTTTGGAGACGACCGCTAATCCGTCTGAATCACCCGTGACGACAACTGCTTCTCCGGAAGCAAACGCCAATGTCGCCGCGTCGCCTGTTTCAGCGACTGAACAGGCAGCGCCGAATGCAAATACTGCAGTTGTCATCAACTCAAACACGTCCGCGACGCCGGCCGCAAGTAATTCGAATAAGTAGTTTCTTTGAAAATTTGAAGCGATTTTAGCAATCGCGTTTTATGCCCAGGTGGCGGAATTGGTAGACGCGCACGTTTGAGGGGCGTGTGGAGAGATCCGTACGAGTTCGATTCTCGTCTTGGGCACTTCCAAAAAAGGCAAAGCAGATATCTGGCTTTGCCTTTTTCCTTTGTCAAACACCCGTGCGGACGCAAATTGCTTGATGTGAGAGTTTAGTGGGCAAATAATAAGATGTCTGTTGAGGTTTCTTCTGGTAATAGTTTATGCTCGTCAAAGCGTCGAATAGGCTTAAAGAAAAACAAGAATTGTGGGTTATCCCTCAAGCATTACTTTAGCTGTTGAAGATGTTTGAAAGTGGGGAAAGTTAGTTTAAGTCGTTTACTTGAAGAATTTAGAGGCGATTATTTCAAGTAGTCGGAAGATAAATATTAAGAGGTTTGATGAAGAGTCTGACTCCAGACTCTTCATCAAACCTCTTAATATTGTATTTATCAGGTAATTCTTATTTAATTTAAAAACACTTGTCTTTAAAGAGGGATGTTACCGTGTTTTTTGGGAGGATTGGAATCCTTTTTGTTTTGCAAAAGAGTGAGCCCGCGGATCAGTTTCGGACGGGTTTGCGCCGGTTCGATGATTTCGTCAATAAATCCACGCTCGGCGGCAATGTAGGGACTGGCAAATTTTTCTTCAAATTCGGCTACCTTAGCTTGGCGAAAATCCTCGCCGTGTTCGGCGATTTCTTTTTTCATCAAAACTCCTACCGCTCCTTCGGCTCCCATGACGGCGATTTCGGCTGTTGGATAAGCAAAATTGAGATCGGTGCGAATGTGTTTTGAGGCCATTACGCAGTAAGCTCCGCCGTAGGCCTTGCGGGTAATAACAGTGATTTTGGGGACGGTGGCTTCGGCAAAAGCATAGAGCAGTTTGGCTCCGTGCCGGATAATCCCAAAATGCTCCTGAGTAACGCCGGGCAAAAAACCCGGAACATCTTCAAAGGTAATCAGCGGAATATTAAAGCAATCGCAAAAGCGGACGAAGCGCGCCGCTTTGACCGAAGCGTCAATATCCAAAACTCCGGCCAGAAACGCCGGTTGGTTGGCCACAATGCCGACTGAAAATCCGCCCAAACGCGCAAACCCGATGACGATATTGGGAGCGTAATGCTGCTGCACTTCAAAAAAATAATTATCGTCAAAAACCAGATTGATAATATCCCGAATGTCATAAGGCTGAGTTGAGACTTCGGGAACCAGCGTATTAAGTTTCGCTTCGAGGCGATCAGAGGGATCGGATGACGGCACAAAGGGGGGGTCTTCCATGTTGTTGGACGGAATAAAAGATAATAATTCCCTGGTCAGCCGGAGACAGTGTTCATCCGAATCGGCCGCAAAATGCGCCACGCCGCTCTTCTGGTTGTGAGTCATCGCGCCGCCCAGCTCATCCTTGGTCACTTCTTCATGAGTGACGGTTTTGATCACATCCGGGCCGGTAATAAACATGTACGAAGTATCTTTGACCATGATGTTGAAATCCGTGATTGCCGGTGAATAAACCGCTCCGCCCGCGCACGGTCCCATGATGCAGGAGATTTGCGGAATAACGCCGCTCGCCAAAGTGTTGCGCAGGAAAATATCGGCGTAACCGCCGAGCGAGACCACTCCTTCCTGAATTCGCGCTCCCCCCGAATCATTAAGACCGATCATGGGAACGCCGGTTTTCATGGCCAAATCCATCACTTTGCAGATTTTTTGCGCGTGAGTTTCGCTTAGAGAACCTCCAAAAACGGTAAAATCCTGGGCAAACACAAAAACCGCACGGCCATCCACCAGCCCGTGGCCGGTAACTACACCGTCGCCCAAAAATTTTTGTTGATCCAAACCAAAATCGGTTGAGCGATGAACCACAAATTTATCGAATTCCTCAAAGGAATTCTCGTCGAGAAAAAAATCAATCCGCTCGCGGGCCGTCATTTTGCCGCTCGCGCGCTGTTTTTCGAGTCGCGCCGCGCCGCCGCCGGCCTCTGCCTGCCAAGAGCGCTCTTGTAAAAGTTCTAATTTATTCATCTGTTAATAATTTAAACATGGAAAAATCAAACAACCATCCGTTGCCTGAGGGAACGAAGTGACAGTTCGATAAAGATAACAGAAACGATAAGCAAATAGAGTGATTCAAGCAAGTGAAACCAGGCGAATCTGCCTACCAGACACGCTCTCACCAAATCAACGGCCGAGGTCAGCGGCCAGAGATAGGCCAAAACCTTTAACCAGAACGGCAAAATATCGAGCGGAAACCACGCTCCGGTCAGAAATACCGAAGAAAAAAAGAGCGCCAGATAAATGTTAAAATAATCAATATCGTAAATCCTGGCGGTAATGGAGAGTGAAAAAGCCGCCAGAAAAAAACAGCCGAGAAGAAGCGGGATGAGCGCCAAAGGCGCAAAGAGTGAAGTCGCGCCTCCAAAAATCCAGACCACCAGCAAAATCAGCACTCCGTCAATGGCGGATTTGCTGACCGCCCAGATTATTTCGGCGAAGCAGAGCGATTCGACGTTGATCGGAGTGGCGAGAATGGCGTCATAGGTATTTTGAAAAACCATCCGAAAATATGCTCCATAAGTTGCCTCCAAAATAGTTTTGATAAAAACCATCAGAGAGAGCACGCCCGCTCCGACAAAAGCCAGATAACTGAGCCCGTTAACCTCTGAAGTGACCAGCGAGCCGACGCCGAATCCGAAAGCTAAAAAAGTAAAAATAGGCTCGACAATCGGCGCCAACAGTTCGGTTTTCCACAAACGCCGGTAAACCAAAAAATTTCGTCGCCAGACCGACAGAGTGTCGCTCAAATCAATTTTTGTCGCAGCTAGATTCAATTTTTAAAATCAAAGGGGAAACTTCGGTTATTGATTAGAAGTTCCAGCTCCTCGACGCTCCTGTAGGCCGTTTCAATAATTTCAGGCGGATATCGGTGCTTGGCAGCGTTTTCCAGAAATTCGTCCAGATCAACCACTTGATATGTCAAATCCGGTTTAACTAAAATATCTATATCGAGGTCAACATAACTGAGCACATCGCCTTCTAAAACGGGCGGCAGATTAATGTTGCAGTAAAAGCTGCGGAGGGGGCCTTCCGGTTGATGAAATCGGAAGACGTTGTAACAATGATTCTTCCAGTAAAATTCAATCGAAACCGTTCCGGGTCTGATCACGCCCAGAAGCGGGTGCGAAATCTCCTCTTCAAAAACGCCTTTGAATATCCACAATTCGGCAGTTTCCGTTTGGAGCCGGACGTTCCACGAACGGTGAACAGAACCGTCATATTTGCAGGCTAAGACCTTGATAGACGGAGCAAAAGCAGCGTTTTCGGCTGATATTTTCGACGACAAACTCATTCTTGAAGATTAGACGCTGCGATAAATATGTTCAAATCTTTAGCTTTCTTCGTCAGTAGCTAACTGTAGAAAAACATCTTCGAGATTAGCCGGACGCAGAAACATCTGCCGAGAGCCGTAAAAATTCATTAAGCCGGCGAGCTGATCCGGATTTTCAGCAAAATAAAGATGGTTCGTGCCGCGCGCCGCCGCCCGCACTCCGTCCGGCGCGTTTTGGAGCGGGAGCGAGGCAGTTTCGCGGATTTCGAGAACATAGCGGCCGCCGGTTTCGCGTTCGATCAGACGTGACGGCTCTCCTTCGGCCACGATTTTACCTTTTGAGAGAAACAGCAGCCGCTGGCAGAGTTTTTCCGCTTCGTCCATGTAATGTGTCGAGAGGAGAATTGTCAGATTTTCAGTGCGCCGCAGCTCTTCGAGTTTTTCCCAGATTTCCTGACGAACATTCGGGTCGAGTCCGGTCGTCGGCTCGTCGAGAAGAAGAATCTGCGGCCGGTGGAGCAGCGCGCGGGCGATGATCAGACGGCGCTTCATGCCGCCGGACAATTCGTCAACCCGCGCGTCGGCGCGATCTTCGAGGCGGATTAATTTTAGTAGTTCGGCCACCCGCGCGGCCGTTTCCGATTTACCAAGCCGGAAATAACTTGCGTAAACAAACAAATTCTCAGTAACATTTAAATCCGGGTCGAGATTATTTTCCTGCGGAACAACTCCGATTATTGAGCGAATTTTTTTCTCGTCCGTCCTGACATCCAAATTTTCAACGGTTAATCGCCCGCCGGTCAGCGGCGAACGACAGGCAATCATTCGCATCGTCGTAGATTTTCCGGCCCCGTTGGAGCCGAGAAACCCAAAAATTTCTCCCTTGGCGACAGTAAAAGAAATTCCGTCAACGGCTCGTCTGTGGCCAAAAGTTTTGCTTAAATTATCGGCTGCGACAGAGTACATCAAGTTTTAAGAAACGGGGTTGGTCAGTGTTCCGAGACCTTCAATCTCAACCGTGCAGACATCGCCGGCCTCAAGCCTGGAAACGCCTGACGGCGTGCCGGTGGCGATAATATCTCCGGGCAGGAGAGTCATCTGCTCGGAAATATAACGAATTATCGCGGCGACTGAAAAAACCATGTCCCTGGTGTTGCCCTGCTGTTTAATTTTTTCATTAACGCGAACGGTGACGGCGAGAGCGGTGGTGTCCAATTCGGTTTCGATAAAATGCCCGATTGGGCAAAAAGTGTCAAAAGATTTGGCTCTGGTAAACTGGACGTCCTTGCGCTGTAAATCGCGCGCGGTGACGTCGTTGAGGAGTGAATAACCCAAAACATAATTGAGCGGGTTTTCCTCTGCGCCGATATTTTTCGCCGTTCGTTTGATAATCACGGCCAGCTCGCCTTCGTGTTCGACCTGTTGAGACTGCGGCGGAATCAGAATAGCTTCGCCCTCTGTAATCAATGAAGTCGGAGCTTTTAAAAAAAGCAGCGGTTCGGTCGGGACGGCATTACCAAGTTCTCTGGCGTGTTCGGCATAATTACGACCGATACAGACAATTTTGGTGGGGTTGGCGGGCGGAAGGAGAGTGACATCACTAAGAGCGATTTTATCTGCGGCTGTAGGAATTCTGAGCGACGCTTCCGACGCTTGGTAAATGTCTTGTGCGGTGACAGGCTCAATCCACTCGTCATGTAAAATGCCAAACTGCACGGTGTTTTTTTCGTTGGTGATAAAGCGACAAATTTTCATCTTTTTTTCGGTTTAAATTCCCATTTCATATTCAAGGCAGTTAACTTCTCGCTATTTTCTTTTATTAAATTTAAGGAGCCGTCTCAGACGCTGTTTCCGACGGTTCGGAAATGTTCCCGGTTTTGTCAACCGCTCTCAGATAATAAAAATACTTTTGTCCGCTTTCAATGGCGGCGTCCTGAAAGGTATTGGTCGTAAGCAGGTTTGGAGTCAATATTGGCCACTGCGCGAGCGGAATGTTTTGCTCAACGGAGCGGTAAACTAGATAACCGGCGAGATCGGATTCGGCATTGGCCGCAAAAAACAGAGAGAGCCGGCCGGGTGCCGCGGCGATGGTTAAACTTTGCGGCGCGGCCGGAGCAAAGGTGTCCTGCGGAACAACCGTCTGGACATTTGAATCCTGACTTTCAATCTGAGAATTGCCTGCGGCATTACCGGAACTGCTCGAAGAGACGGCGCGGATAAAATACCGGTAACTATTGCCAAATTGAAAAGTTGAGTCGTTAAAAGACGCCTCGGTTACCGGAGCAGAGTTTAATAACTGAAAAGTCAGCTGCTGCGGCGAGGGGGGGGGAGCTGACGCTGTTGTCGCCTCCTGAACTCGATAAATATTGTAGCCCACTACGTTCGCAGGTTTTGATGAATCGAGATTGGCATCCGGTTTTTGCCATTCCAATTGAATTGCCGATTGACTGACGCGGAGCGGCGCGAGAACCGGCGGAAGAGGAATGCGAAAGGTCGGTTCGATCATCAAATAGTTTGACAAAGCCGAGCGTCGGCCATCGGCGAATACCAATCGAACCGCATAGCGGAGGCGATTAGCGGGCGCCGAATTGCTTAATTGATCGTTGTAATAAACAGTGCCCGAACGATTATCGCTTAAGGCGGCAGCTACGCCGATGAGCGTGGATTTTGAGGCAAAATCATCTTCGGAGAGAGGTGCTTGGCTGTTTAATGATTCATTTAAGCGATAAATGCTTATCTGCTTAATATCCCTGGTCTGCGGCGGAATCGTTATTTTTAAGAGAACCGTATTTCCCCTCTGCGCGGCGCTCAGATAATTGCCGGCGACTGCGCGAGTCGGCGGAACCGGCGGCCGACGTTTACCGCACGAAACTAAAATTCCGCCGATGGCCAGCAGACAGATTAACCGGATAACCTGAGCGCGTTGTTTGATAAAATAGTTTTGGTCTGTAACGGTTTGTCCGAATTTGAGCAACAAGCAAAGATTCGCAAGCATATTTTTGAGCGGTTAATGATTTTCTCGAAACTTTTGGTTAGAATTAAAAGTAATCTTAGCTGTAAATTATTTAATGAGCAAAAACACCGTGCTAGGAATCAGACGACAGCGCCCACGAATCGGCATCACCATGCGTTTTGCCGAGAAGGGAGATTTTTATCTGAGACGCGAATACAGCCAGGCGATTGAGGCGCTCGGCGGCATTCCCCTACTGCTCCCGTTGATTCCCCAGGCCGAATTTGTCGAACAACTGTTGGATGAATTGGACGGCATTCTTTTGCCCGGCAGCGATTCTGATGTTGATCCGCTGCGATATTCCGATGAGCCGCGTCCCAATCTCGGACGAGTCGAGCCGCTCCGCGACGAAATGGATTTGCTGATGCTCGCCGGATCTGAACAAAGAGGGATGCCGGTTCTGGGAATTTGCTTTGGAATGCAGACGTTAAATGTCGCCCGAGGCGGAAAATTGATCCAGGATATTGAAACCGAAGTGCGGCATCCGCTGGCGCACCGGCAAACCGGGTCGCCCGCGCGTCGCTCGCATTTCATTACGGTTGAAGCCGGGAGCCGGCTGATAACGTTGAGCGGGGCTGAGAAAATAACCGTCAACAGTCATCACCATCAATCAGTTTCGAAAATCGGAGAAAATTTGAAAATTACCGCACGGACCTCGGACGGCGTCATCGAAGCTGTCGAGGACCCGCGCGCGAATCGTTTTGTGGTCGGAGTTCAATGGCACCCGGAGCTTGGTTGGGAAAACGATCAATTTTCGCAAGACATCTTTAACGCATTTCTCGCCGCCGCCGCCGAATATCGGGAGGCGAATAAACATGTTTGCTGACGGAGCGGCGAGCATTAAAGCTTTTTTGGCTGACAATTTTATTGCTGAAAAAATGTGTATCTTCAGCGTTACCGGCGAAATTTTATGAAACAACCTGTCAAACTTGGTCTTGAAAATTTTTTGGCTGAAAAACGGTCTGGAGCTGACAGAATCGGCCTGGTGTGTAATCAGGCTTCGGTCAATCACCATTTTGAGCATGCCGCCGATTTGTTTAAAGCAGCGCCTGAAGTCAATTTAACCGCGCTCTTCGGGCCGCAGCACGGTATTCGCGGAGATGCCCAGGACAATATGATCGAAACCGTTCACGCCGCAGACCCTGTGACCGGAATTCCGATTTATTCGCTCTACAGCGAAACGCGCGAACCAACTGCGGAAATGTTACAAAACGTTGACATCCTGGTTTGCGATTTGTTCGATGTCGGCTGCCGCGTTTACACTTTTATTTACACGGTGGCCAACTGTATGCGGGCGGCCGGGCGTCTGGGGAAAAAAGTAGTTGTCTGCGACCGTCCGAATCCGATCAACGGAGTGGCGGTCGAAGGCAATCTGCTCGAACCCGATTTTGCTTCGTTTGTCGGACAGTTTCCGCTTCCGATGCGGCACGGTTTGACGGTTGGCGAACTGGCCTTGATGTTTCAGCATCAGTTTGGCATCGAATGCGATTTGGAAGTGGTCAAAATGCAGGGCTGGCAGCGCGGTTTGTGGTATGACGAAACTGATGCCCCGTGGGTGATGCCTTCGCCCAATATGCCTTCGGTCGAAACGGCGACGGTTTTTCCGGGAACGGTGATTTTTGAAGGGACGCAGCTTTCCGAAGGGCGCGGCACGACCCGCCCTTTTGAGATTGTCGGAGCGCCCTTTTTGAACGCGCAGGCATACGCAGAGGCTCTTAACAAGCTAAATTTGCCGGGCGTTTATTTCCGCCCGAACAATTTTATGCCGACTTTTCAAAAACACGGCCAGCAGCCGTGCGGCGGAGTGCAGCTGCATGTTCTCGAGCGAAATCGGTTCAAACCCTTCCTGACCGGTGTGGCCTTGATTCAGGCGGCATATCAAATGTCTCCGGAAGATTTTAAATGGAAAGTTCCGCCATACGAATATGTTTATGATCGAAACCCTTTTGACGTGATCAACGGTGGTGTTGGCCTGCGTCAGCTGATCGAAAACAAAGAGCCTTTAAGTGACATTGAGGCCTGGTGGATTAAAGAGAGTTCGGCTTTTGCTAAACTAAAGACCGAGTTTCACTTATACTAAACGATAGAGAGGGCTGAGTTTTGCTCTCTGCGTCTCGCTTAACAAAAAGGTTTCGCTGTGCGGAAAATGATTGACAAAGAAGATTAACTTAAGACAGTTGTTGAGGTTTGTAAGTTCTGTAAAAAGAAGGTTTATCAGCAAAAAATTAAATTTACAACTGAGTTTTGTCGGACTTTCGACAGCTAACTCAGTACCTCACCAAGAGATTCAAATAACATGGAGAAAACAGTACTGACAGTTGCCCTCGCGTGGTTGGTGCCGGGGCTTGGGCATTTGATGTTAAATCGTTGGCGGAGAGGGCTTCTTCTCGCCGGCAGTTCACTGGCGCTGATGGTTTTGGGCGTCTGGCTCGGCGGTCTCTATTATCCGGGAAGTCCGACGGAGTATGGAATGATGTATTGGCTGCATCAGCTGGCCGCTGCCGGAAACGCGGTTTATCTGCTGCTCAAAGTTGTTTTTGGCGGCAATCTCCAATCCGCGGCGGCGCAGGATGCTTTTCGCTCGGCATCTTTTGAGTATGGCGGCAGAAGCCTGGCATTGGCCGGTTTGTTAAATTATCTATCCCTGCTTGACGTAGTTGATATTTCTCTTAAACGAAAGTCTTAGAAAGCAAATGATTCATTTTTTATTTTTCCTGATTTTTGCGCTCCTGACAGCCGTCGCTTTCGGCATCTTTAACGGCGGCACGACCAATGAGATGATGCGGCATGGAGTCAAGGTCTTTGCCGAATTTGTCGGAATCGGGCTGGTTCTCGCCTGGATTTGTTACTTTTTACCGCTCTAGAAATTTTGTTTTTTTTGTTTATTGATTTTAAGAGATGAAAGTCGTTGAAACTGAAGCGATCATTTTAAAGAATTATTCGCTGGCCGAAGCCGACAAAATTATCTGGTGTCTGACGAGAGACGCCGGGATGGTGAGGCTCAGCGTCCGCGGCGCGAAACGCCTTAAAAGCCGTTTTAGCGGTTGTCTGGAGCCGTTCACCGTCGCCGACATTATTTACGGGCACAAGGAAGATGCGGAATTGGGCAGTCTCTTTCAAGCCGAAGTCGTGGTTTCATATTTTCATCTGGCTGCACGGCTCAATGTTCTCAACGCGCTGTCGTATCTCTCGGAAATGCTGACCGTCGTCGCGCCGCCGCACGAACCGAATGAAGTATTGTTTAGGATGGTTCGGGCGTGTCTTGCGGCAATTGATGAGGAGCGCGAAGATTTGGCCGCCGTGCGCCTGGTTGTGACCTATTTTGAGTTGTGGCTGCTCCGCCTGGCTGGCTTTCTGCCGGACTTTCAGCGCTGCGGAAGCTGTCAAACTAAATTTAAAGACAACCCGGCTTATTACAATCAGCTCGAGGCGCGCCTGGTGTGCGGCGAATGCGTTGTCGGTCACCGTCGGGAAGATTCTCTTTCGCCTCGTCTGCTCAGAGTTTTGCGGCAGGCTGTGGTCGTTCCGCCGCTGAAATTTGTTCAATCGGTTAAGCAGCTGGAAGTTTCTCAAAACTCTCTCGAAGCCGTCACGCACCGTTTGCTGCGGAGAATTCTCGAATATGATCCGACGTTCTGGTCGGCAGATTTTGATTTGACGGAGAGCATCCCGGCGTCCGAACTGGCGGCTTAAATCTCAATTCTCAATTCCTGATGTTTTTTGGGAAATAATTTGGTTAATTTTCCAGTCAACCCTTCAAGTAATGTTTGCCAAAAAAATATTTGAATTTTATCTTTGGCGGACAATCCTGCCTTATTTTCTTCTCTCCTGGCTGCTGCTGACGGTGATCCTTTTTTTGCAGCAGGGCAGTCGTTTTGGCGAAATCCTTTTTGGCGCGAACGTCCCGGCGCGGCTGCTCCTGGAACTGAGCGCCGCTTTGCTCGTTTCGGTCGTGGCTTTTACCGGCCCGATGGCGCTGCTGGCCGGGATTGTCATTGGGCTCGGTCAAACGCGCGGCGACAGCGAACTGACGGCCATGCAGGCTGCCGGAGTCGGAACCCGGACGATTCTGGTGCCGTGTCTCGTAATCGGCTTAATCGTTTCCGGGATTGCGCTCCTGATCAATTTGAAAGGCGTTCCGCTCGCCGCCGCAGCTATTCGCCGCGTCGCGGTTGAGACGGCTTTGATTAAGCTCGAATCACCGATTGAACCGGGAGTTTTTAACACCGAATTCAGCAATTATGTGATTTACGTCCGGGACGGCAACAATGAGCTGGGAATTTGGGAAAAGGTCTTTATTTATCTGCCGCAAAAAGACGGTCAGCTGCAATTAATTACGGCGCGGAGCGGGCGGATTGATTCTTCCGAGGACAAATCCGAGCTTGTTTTAAACGACGCGGTGGTGACGACGCTTCCCGCTAATTCCGTCCAACAGCCGGTGACGCTCGACAGCGTCAATGTGCTGCGGGTTTCGCTTGAGACGGGGAGAAAGCAGCTCCGCCAGAAACTGGAGAGCGTCGAGCGCGCACCCGAAGAAATGGGTTTGTTTGAGCTGACCGCCTTTGCCAGGCAAAAAACCGGAAAAGAGCGCGTCGAAGCCGAAATTTTATGGCATCGCCGTCTGGCGCTTTCGGTCGCGCCGATTTTTCTCGCTCTTCTCGGGGTGGCCGTCAGTCTGCAGTTCGGACGCGGCGGGCGCGGTTGGGGAAGCGTCCTCTCGCTTATTATCCTGATTATTTACTATCTGCTTTCGCTCTTGGGCGAGCAGTCGGCGAGGGCCGGACTGGTGCCATCTGCGGTTGGCGGCTGGCTGGCGACAGCGTCGGTCGGTCTGGCCGCCTGTTACTCACTGTGGCGTTCGAGCCGCAAGATTCGCGGCCGCTTCAGACTGCCTGATTTCGGGTGGTTAAAATTTCGCCAGCCAGCCGGGGGATTTTCCGGCAGTGTCTATGAAAACCGGAAGGCGAGCACTTTCACCAGATTTGAATTCGGTTTTTTCGGGCTGCTCGAACGAGACCTTTTGCAAAATCTCTTTTGGTATTTTGTTTTCACTTGTCTGGCGCTGGTTTCACTTTTTCATATTTTTACGATTTTTGAAGTGCTCAAAGGAGTGACCAGCAGCTCTAACGGCGTGGTATTGCTACTCAAATATCTACTTTTATTGACGCCGACCGTCTTATGGCAAATTGCCCCGACGGCTTTGATGATCTCCGTCCTGACAACTTATGCGGTTAAAGCCAGACAGAATGAGACGGTTATCTGGGGAGCGGCCGGACAGAGTATCTATGTGTTGATTTTGCCGAGCATTTTATTAGCGGCATTGATTGGCGCCATCAATTGGGAATTGCAGGAAAAAATCCTCCCCATTACCAATCCGCGGCAGGACATTTTGAGAGCGCAGCTGCGCGGCGGGACCGGCAGCACCGGCAGTCAGGAAGGCCATTTCTGGGTGGCCGGAACTGAGGGAATATATTCATTTGTCAGCAACAAAGGGTCTGATAACGCAACAGCTCATGACGTTAATTTATATCAGTTTACTGGTGATAACGAACGTCTGCAAAAAGTCTTTCGAGCCGAATCTGCCGAATGGGGCGGAGCAAACGTCAGTCTGAACGGACAAATCAAGCTGGTCAGCTGGGAAACGCGTTTTATCAAGATTGAAAAGCTACCGGAGGACCAGAAATTAAGCTTGCCTGCGTACGATAACCCCTTTAATCAGATCGGATTTAAAGCAGCTCATCCAAGCTCGGAGCAGTTGTTGAAACTAAGAGAGACGGCTGACTCACAGGTTGAAGCGAGGCGATTTGAGGTCGCTCTACAAAAAAATTATTCGACGCTCTTTTTGCCCTTAGTCATCGTCTTTTTTAGCGCTCCGCTGGCGTTATCGAGACGCGGCCGGCAGGGAAGTTTGAGTTTCGCGCTCACGATGGTCGTTCTCATCTGGCTGCTTTTTACCACTGCGGTTGGGCTTTTTGAAACTCTGGGAACCGAAGGGATTTTGCCACCGGTGATCGCTGTCTGGGCTCCGCTGATTGTTTTTAGCAGCGTCGGCTGGTATCTGCTGGCCAGAGCTCGCAGCTAAGAAAACTGGCCGGCAAACTACAGAAAAACAGAAAAACAGGAGAGCGATCCGACTCTCCTGTTTTTCTGTTTTTCTGTTTTTCTATCGGTGTCTTTAAAGCTGAGGTTGGCGAACCTGGATCATTTAGGTTCCGGTTTCCCAGCTCGACATGTATTCGATTTGCTCCGGAGTGAGCGAGTCTATTTTGATTCCGAGCGAATGAAGTTTGAGACCGGCAATTTCCGTATCAACTTCAGGGGGCAAAACATGAACTCCGGCGGCCAGTTTGCCTTTGTTGACTACGAGATATTCGGCTGAGAGCGCCTGGTTCGCAAAGCTCATATCCATCACGCTCGCCGGATGGCCTTCGGCGGCGGCGAGATTAATCAACCTTCCTTCGCCCAGAACAATGATTCGGCGGTTGGTCGCGGTGACTGTATATTCTTCGACAAACGGGCGGACGGTAAAGGCTTGGCCGTTTGAAACTTCTTTTAAAGCCGAGAGATTGATTTCCAGATCAAAGTGCCCGGAATTGCAAACAATCGCCCCGTCTTTCATAACTGCGAAATGTTCACGGTCAATGACGTGCCGGTTGCCTGTGACGGTGACAAAAATATCTCCGACAGCCGCCGCTTCCGACATCGGGAGGACGCGAAAACCGTCCATCACCGCTTCGACGGCCTTGATCGGATCAATTTCACAGACGACCACGTTTGCGCCCATTCCGCGCCCTCTGAGGGCGACTCCTTTGCCGCACCAGCCGTAGCCGACGACAACCATTGTCCGTCCGGCCAGCAAAATGTTGGTGGCCCGAATGATGCCGTCGAGCGTTGACTGTCCGGTTCCGTAACGGTTGTCAAAAAAATGTTTGGTCTGAGCGTTATTTACGGCCATGGCCGGAAAGGGCAGGACGCCGGCTTTTTGCATCGCTTCGAGTCTGACGATGCCGGTCGTAGTTTCTTCGGTCGAGCCGATTATCTTACCGATTTGATGCTGGCGTTCCTTGATCAGAGTGGCAACCACGTCCGAGCCGTCGTCAATAATCAAATCGGGTTCGGTATCGAGCGCCAGATTGACATGGCGAAGGTAAGTTTCGGTTGATTCGCCTTTATGCGCGAAGACCGGGATATTCCAATCGCTGACGAGCGAAGCGGCCACATCGTCCTGTGTCGAGAGCGGGTTGGAGGCGATCAGAGTGCAGTCCGCGCCGCCGGCCTGAAGGGTCCTGGCGAGGTTAGCGGTTTCGGTTGTGATGTGCGCGCACGCCACCAGCTTTAAACCGGTCAGGGGGCGCTCCGCCGCGAATCTTTCTCTAATCAGGCGCAGAACGGGCATTTCGCGGTCGGCCCATTCGATTCGCTGTTTTCCCTGCGGGGCGAGATTAATGTCTTTGATATCGTAGTTAAATGACATAAAAATGATCCTTACTAATATTTAAAATTTTTTGCGCGACGCGTTCAACATTCAATCGGAAAAGACGGAGCGATAAACTATTTATCACTCCGCAGCTTTTTCAATAGCTTTTTCAATTTAAAAGGTTGACAAGGCTGATAAGGTTAAAAATATTGAGAGAGCGAAGACGGGGGTTTTAGACTCCGGCGGCGGTTCTCAAAGCTTCGGCTTTATCGGTTCGTTCCCAGGTGAACTGCTCGCCGGTTCGACCGAAGTGTCCGAATCTGGCCGTCTCCTGATAAATCGGACGTCGTAGGTCAAGCTCTTCAATGATTCCGCGCGGAGTCAGTTTGAAGTTTTCTCTGACAATCTCCTCAAAACGGTGGTCGTCAATTCGCCCGGTTCCTTCGGTTCTCACCAGTACGGAAACCGGGTCGGCTACTCCGATGGCGTAGGCGAGCTGAACCGTGCAGCGATCAGCGAGCCTGGCCGCAACAATATTTTTAGCGATGTAGCGCGCCATGTAAGCGGCTGAGCGGTCAACCTTGGTCGGATCTTTGCCCGAAAACGCGCCGCCGCCGTGCGGCGCGTAGCCGCCGTAGGTGTCAACAATAATTTTGCGGCCCGTCAGCCCGGCATCGCCCTGCGGGCCGCCGATCACAAAACGTCCGGTCGGATTGATGTGATACTTGGTGTTTTCGTCAATAAACTCTCCGGGGACAACCTGTTTAATCACTTTCTCCATAATGTCCCGGCGGAGCGTCTCGGTCGTCACGTCTTCGGCGTGCTGCGTGGAAATTACTACCGCCTCAACCCGGGCGGGTTTGCCGTCCCGGTATTCGATCGTGACCTGCGATTTTCCGTCCGGTCTAAGATAAGGAAGTTCGCCGCTTTTGCGCGCGTCCGATAATCTCATCGTCAGATGATGCGCCAGCTGAATCGGCATCGGCATCAGCTCGGGGGTTTCGTTACAGGCAAAGCCGAACATCAAGCCCTGATCGCCGGCACCGCCCGTATCAACGCCTTGCGAGATATCAGGTGATTGCGTACCGAGTGCATTAAGGACGCAGCAAGTATTGCAGTCGTAGCCAAAAGCGGCGTCGGTATAGCCGATGCCGCGAATCGTCTCGCGAACAATATCTGTAAAGTTAAGCTTGGCAGTGGTAGTAATCTCACCGGCGATAATTGCGAGTCCGGTAGTCACGAGCGTTTCGCAGGCGACTCGGGCAGTCGAATCTTGCTCCAGGATGGCATCAAGAATCGCATCGGAAATCTGATCGGCAATTTTGTCCGGATGCCCCTCAGTCACCGATTCAGACGTGAATAAATATGAATTTTGAGTGCTCAAAAAATACTCTCCTAGTTATTTCATTAAAGAATCAAAAGTAAAAAGATAAAATAAGCCGAAACTAAATTACCTAACAGTTTAGATATATAATGTCAAGCAACTGGACTTTTAGAGAGGAATTTTGCAGGAACTTTTAATGCTAAAACTAACATCATTATTTTATTTCATCGGCATCTGAAATCGACATCTCAAAATTGAAACCAATCTTATGACAAATTATGATTATCACAGTGACTATTTTAAAGTCATCTGGTTATTGCTGCTTGGCTATTTTTTTGATATCAGGTTGTGTTAACTCCGATCAGCTACAGACCAAATCAAAATTCCGTTCCTTTACCATCAAACGCTAAGTAAGCTAAAAGTAAGCTAATATTTACTATTACTTAACTACTTAACAACAACCTTAACCGGAAATCAGCCGGGAAATCAGCAACGAACAATAACGCTGAAATACTCGCGGCTGTTCATAACCTTTATTATCGGACGCGGTGAACAACAGGTAACTATTCAGGTATGTCTTTAAAGCATTGCTTTTTGATACTTTAGAGACACCTTCCGACCATCACTTTTTTCTCTTGTCTTTAGCAGCATCTCGCATTATCATCTTTTACACTCCAGATCCGAGGTCGCGCAAGCTGAT
>JBBQUS010000046.1:0-44076 GCA_038212235.1 Pyrinomonadales bacterium | reverse complement strand
ATCTGGGGATGCGCCGGCGGCGGCGGATTACGACGGGGATGCGAAGGCGGATATTGCGGTGTTCCGAGCCTCGACGGGCGTCTGGTATCGCTTGAGCAGCAACGGCGGCGGGGTGGTGACGACGGTGTTTGGGCAGTCGGGCGATTTAGCCACTCCCAACGCTTTCGACCAATAATCAATAACAAGGAATGATGAATGACGGCTGACGGCCAAGAGCACTAAGCCATCATTCATCATTATCAATCAGCAACATCAATAACAAACAGCAAGGCGGGGCGAGGAGCAACTAAAATCCTCGCCCCGCCTTTTGTTGAAGATATGTAAAAAGTTAAGGTAGAAAGACATAAGTTAAGGAGATAAAAAGTGAAGGAGAGGGAAGCGGAAATCCTATCGTGGCTGAGCGAGAATTATCCGGAAGCCAATTGCGCGCTGCGGCACACAAACGCGCTCGAACTTCTCATCGCTACGATTCTGTCGGCGCAGTGTACGGACGAGCGCGTTAATCTGGTGACGGCAGATTTGTTTCGCAAATATCAAAATTGTCAGGATTATCTGGCGGTTGACTCAGAAGAACTGGAGAAAGATATTCACTCAACCGGATTTTTCCGTAACAAAGCAAAAAGCATTCGCGGAGCTTGCCAGCGAATCCTGGACGGATTTGGCGGTGAAGTTCCGCAAAAGATGGAAGAATTGATGACTTTACCGGGCGTTGCCAGAAAAACAGCCAATGTCGTGTTGGGAAATGCTTTTGGAATCGCTTCGGGAGTCGTAGTTGACACGCACGTTTCGCGGCTGGCTCAGCGGTTGGGTTTAACTGAAAATACCGCACCGGAAAAAATTGAAAAAGATTTAATGGAAATCGTTCCGCAGGCGGATTGGGTTGTCTTTTCGCATCAACTGATCGCGCACGGACGCAAAATTTGTCAGGCGCGAAAGCCTAAATGCGAAGAATGCGGTCTGGCTGCGCTTTGCCCATCTTCGCTATTAAAGTTATGATGAAAGCGAAAACGCGGGGCGTTTTTTCCCTACTCATTAAAAACTCCATAATTTTGAGGTCAAAAGTTCTGTGCAAAATTTCTGCTCTGTCATCAACTCATTGTTTGTTGCGTTGCTTTTAACGGTAACGGCCGTCGCTTCCGATAAGTTTAATTTTGGAAAAGGTTATATTGACGACGAACTGCTTGTTAAATATACCAACGGAGCAATGTCAGAGGCGGCGCAAACGGCCAATCTGCAAGTGGGCGCGAGCGTCGTGCAAAATTTTCCGGATCTCGGCTGGCAGCTTGTCCGTCTGCCGGAGAATTTAACCGTCGAGCAGGCTTTAACTAATTACAACAGTTTCGCCGGAGTCGAAGCGGCTCAGCCGAATTACATCTATCGGCTGGCTCAAACTCCGAATGATCCGAGTTACGGTTCACTGTACGGAATGACCAAGATTGACGCTCCCGCAGCTTGGAACACGACAACCGGCAGCCCAAGCGTCGTGGTCGCCGATATTGACACCGGAATTCGCTACACTCACGAGGATTTGGCCGCCAACGTCTGGCGTAATCCGGGCGAGATACCGGGCAACGGGATTGACGACGACGGCGACGGTTTTGTTGATGATTATTACGGTTACGATTTTTTCTCGAACGATGGCGATCCGTTGGACGAAAACGGGCATGGCACGCACACCGCCGGAACCATCGGCGCGGTCGGCAACAATGCCAAAGGCGTCACCGGAGTCAGCTGGAACGTCAGCATAATGTCTGTCAAAATTTACGACGCAGCCGGCAATTCAACTTCGAGCATTTTGATTAACGCCTATAATTATGTGCGTTTGATGAAGAACCGCGGCGTCAATATTCGCGCGACCAACAATTCATACGGCGACTGCGCCGAGGCGTGCGGCTACGACCAGGCGACCAAAGACGCTATTGACGCGCTCGGCAACAGCGATGTCTTGCAGGTTTTCGCTGCCGGCAATAACGGCCGCAACATCGAACCCGCGCCTTTTTATCCGGCCAGTTATACGACTCCGAGCATTTTAGCCGTCGCCGCTTCTGATTCTGCGGATAATAAAGCTTCATTTTCCAACTACGGCGCGATGAGTGTGGATTTAGCCGCGCCGGGGGTCGGCGTTCTCAGCACCTATCGAAATTCGGACGCCTCTTACACGAGCTTGAGCGGAACTTCGATGGCGACTCCGCACACGACCGGCGCGGCCGCTTTGCTCGCGGCGGCGAACCCCAATCTTTCGGCGGCTTCGCTCAAAGCGACTTTGATGAACACGGTCACACCGCTCGCAAATTGGAACGGAGTGGTCAAATCCGGCGGCAGATTAAACATCGCCAATGCCATCCAAAATCAAACGGTTTGTAGTTTTATTTTGCCTGCAACAATGCCAAACGTTCCAGTGGCAGGCGGTAGTTTTAGCATTAACGTCACTGCTGCGGCTAATTGCGATTTTGCTGCAATAAGTCAAAATAATTGGATAACTGTCACCTCAGGCAATCCAGGAAGCGGAAATACAACAGTTAATTATACTGTCGCTGCCAACACAGGAGCTATTCGGGCTAGCTATATCCAAATTGCCGGACAAAATTTCCCGATTTTACAGCTAGGTACTATAAATTTGTTGAGTCGCGCCGTACTTGATTTTGATAATGACGGGCGGACCGATTTCTCCGCAATTCAAAACTCCGGCGGAACAATGCTCTGGCACAACTTGCAAAGCACAAATGGCTACAATCCGGTTAATTTTGGCTTCTTTTCTGGCGACATACCGGTTCCGGCAGATTACGACGGCGATGGCAAAGCCGATGTGGCCGTTTGGCGCGGCGGCAGTACTGGCGGTCAGGGGGTGTTTTACGTGCTCAACAGTTCAAATGGTACGTTTCGATCAGTCAACTGGGGAACTGCTGGCGATGTGCCCTTGATGGCTGAAGATTTTGACGGCGACGGCAAAGCCGATTTTGTCGTCACCCGTGCGGTTAACAATCAACTCGTCTGGTTTATCTTAAAAAGCACCGGCGGTTTTGCCAGTCAGCAGTTCGGGTTTAGTCTCGACAAACCTCTGCGCGGCGATTTTGACGGCGACGGGAAAGCCGATCTCGCCGTTTATCGTCCCGCCAATCTGTCCCCGGCAAACACATTTTTTGTTTTGAAATCATCAACCGGAATGCTTTTAACCAGCACTTTCGGCGATTCGACCACCGACCGCATTATTTCGGGCGATTTTGACGGCGATGGGAGAACTGATTTTGCGGTTTGGCGGTCAACCACCGGAGTTTGGTACTGGCTCAATAGTTCAAATGGCGCGCTCCGAGCCGTCCAGTTTGGAGCCAACGGTGATTTGCCGACGCCCGGTGATTACGACGGCGACGGTAAAACCGACATTTCCGTCTGGCGTCCAAATTCGGCTCCGAATCAATCGGGCACTTTTTACGTCAACGGCAGTACCAGCGGATTTTCCGCCGTTCCGTGGGGACAAAGCGGAATGCTGATTCCCGCGGCTTATTAAAGTTTTTTAGGGTCTTCATGAAAATTAAAGCGGAATTTTCAAACTATTGGCAGAGTTTTAATATCTTATATACGAAATAGAGTTAAATCCATTATTAACTCCCAAAAGTGCGCTGCAGGTTTTTGCGCCTCATGTGTTAATCTGCCGTTAATTTTAAGTATTTGGTGAAAAGTTGAAAATATAAACTTGAAACCGTTGCTGCTTTTGTTTTAAAGTTGATTTAGCAATCTAAGGTTGCCATCACTTCTGCGGTTTGCTTTGCTAAATCAGCCTCCATATTTTATCGGTAATAAGGAATTTAATGAATATGTTTACAGTTCTGCGTAAAGCCTTTCAAGCAGGTGTTCCCCTCGCCCTCCTGCTCTTGCTGGCTGCCCCATCATTCGCGCAATTGAGCTTGCGCCGAGCTTTGGATTATGACGGAGACGGCAAAGCTGACTTTTCCGTTTACCGCCCGACCAACAGTGTTTGGTATAACCGCCTCAGCGCCACGCAAACTTACACCTCGACGCAGTTCGGTGTTGCCACGACCGATGTGCCTTGCCCCGGTGACTACGATGGCGACGGCAAAGGCGATATCTGCGTTTATCGCGACACGGACGGAACTTTTTACTATCTCCGCAGCAGCACCGGCACTTTAGGAGTGCAGCAGTTTGGAATCTCAGGCGATGAGCCAGTCGCTCGCCAATGGGATAATGATGCCGCCGGAAGAACGGATTTTGCGGTCGTTCGCCGTTTCAATAATCAGCTTGTTTGGTACTTTTTGACCAACCCTGCAACCGGCGCCGGATCATTCAGTTCGGTTCAATTCGGTCTCTCAACCGATTATGCGATTCCGGGAGATTATGACGGCGACGGCAAATTTGATTACGCCGTCCAGCGCGCTCCGTCCATGACTGCGCCCGCGATTCTTTACCTTTCAAAAAGTAGTAACGGAACTGTTCAAACAATTCAATACGGTATCGGTTCAGACTTTTTCGCCCCCGGCGATTATGACGGTGACGGCAAAACAGACATCTGCGTAGTGCGCGACTCCGGCACGGTTTTGACTTGGTATATTTTGAAAAGTATGACGAATACTACTACCGTGGTTCAATTTGGAGCGCCGGCAACTGATTTCCTTGCTCAAGGGGATTACGACGGCGACGGCAAAACCGATCTTGCCGTCTGGCGCGATTCGACCGGCGTGTTTTATGCTCAGGGCAGCGCGGGCGGTTTCCAGGCCGTTTTCTTTGGGACATCCGGTGATTTCCCGATTGCCAGTTACGATACGCATTAATTACCTGCGGATTTAGCTTCGCCGGTTAAAATGAACACCAGAATAAAAAGGACGCGCGGCATTTTTTGCGGCTGCCGTCCTTTTTCTAATTTTTTGTGAATTCTTTTTTAAATATCCAAAAACTCAATGATTTTGTCCGCAAGTTTAGTAGCTGTAAGATTCTGATTGTCGGTGATTTGATTGCCGATCAATTTGTTTACGGCGCCATTAGCCGGGTTTCGCGCGAGGCGCCGGTTTTTATCTTGCGTCATGAACAAACCGAAACCCTGCCGGGCGGAGCGGCAAACGCGGCGGCAAATATTGCCGCGCTGGGCGGACAGAGCGTTTTGCTCGGCGTCGTCGGAAATGATGCGGCTGGAAAAATTTTGAGCGAGAATCTGGCGGCGGCAAACGTTGAAACAAAGTATTTGATTGCTTCGGACAAATGGCAGACAACAACCAAAATGCGAATTCTGGCCGGGCAGACTCATGCGCCGAGGCAGCAGGTGATTCGGCTCGACTACGAAAATCAAAAATCCATAACGGATGAATTGCAGACTTTGCTGGTTGATAATTTGTATCTCGCCGCTGAAAGTGTTTCGGCCATCGTCATTTCGGATTATAATTATGGCGTCGCCGGAGAAAAAATAATCGCCGCCGTGCGCGAAATTGGTAAACTAAAACAGATTCCGATTTTAGTTGATTCGCGTTTTCGCCTGCGAGAATTTCAAGGCGCTGATTCTGCTACGCCCAATCAGGATGAAGTGGAGCAATTGCTTGGAAGAAAGTTAGGCGACGGCGAAAGTTTGACCGACGCAGGTCTTGAGTTGACGCAAAGCCTGGGCTTAAAGTCTTTGTTAATTACACGCGGCGGAGACGGGATGCTGTTGATTGAACCGGGAGCGGAGCCGCTGCATTTAGTTGCCGTTGGTTCGAGCGAGCCGGTTGACGTGACGGGGGCGGGCGATACCGTGATGGCGACTTACGCGCTGGCAATATCCGCCGGAGCGACATTTGCCGAAGCCGCGCAGCTTGCCAATCACGCGGGCGGAATTGCCGTCATGAAACGCGGCACGGCGGCGGTTTCAAGCAAGGAGTTATTGAAATCACTTTTGGTTGAGAAAGATTGAGGACAATTTTAAAAATGGCTTTGGACACATCAAAATCATCATCTCTGATTTTAGACCGTAATCGTTTGATTGCCCGCGTCGCCATTGAACGCCGTCACGGAGCTAAAATCGTTTTGGCCAACGGATGCTTTGATTTGCTTCACGTCGGCCATATTCGTTATCTGGAAGCGGCGAAAAATTTTGCGGATATTTTGGTTGTCGGAATAAATTCTGATGAACAGGTGCGAAACTTAAAGGGCGCCGGTCGTCCGTTTCAACCCGAACGCGAACGCGCCGAATTAATCGCTGCCCTAAAGGTGGTGGATTACGTCACAATTTTCACGGAGCCGACGGTTGAAAATTTGATCAGAGCGATTCGCCCGGATTTTCACGCCAAAGGAACAGATTATACTGAAGATACGGTGCCGGAGCGCGATGTTGTGCGTGAATGCGGAGGCCGGGTCGTCATCGCCGGAGACGCTAAAAATCATTCGACCACCGATTTGCTGGCACAGGTAAACAGTCAGCGGTAAATATTTGTAAACAAATTAACGCTTGTTTTGAAACCGTTTGCGATTTACGATTTACTATTAATTGATGAAGATTTTAATCGTCAAATTAAGCAGCATCGGTGATGTTGTTCACACTTTGCCGACGCTGGCAGCAATAGGCGAGGCTTTGCCGGAGGCGGAAATTTCCTGGGCGGTTGAGAAAAGCGCTGCTGAAATTTTACGCGGCAATCCGCTTTTGACTGATCTCATTGAAATTGACACGCGCGCATTGCGCCGGGAAAAAAAGTGGGCGGCGAAATTGAGTTTGGGCAGACAACAGCTTCAACAGTTAAGGGCGCAGAAATTCGACATCGCGCTTGATTTCCAGGGATTGCTCAAATCCGGTTTGATTGCCAAGTTAACCGGCGCGCCGCGGCGCAGCGGATTTGCTAAAAAAAATTTACGCGAACCTCTGAGCCGTTTTTTGCTGACTGAAAATGTTTCAGTTCCGGCAAAAATCCACGTCATCGAGAAAAATTTGCGGCTGACAGAAAAGGCTTTGGGAGTTGAAATTCCGCTGGCCGGCGACGATTATGCATTTCCGGTAGCGACTGGCTCAGAACACCGGCGCGAGGCTGAAAATGTGATTCGCGAAATCGGCGACGATTTTGTCATTCTCAATCCGGGCGGCGGCTGGCCGACAAAACTGTGGGAGGCTGAAAGATTTGGAGTTTTGGCCGACCGAATCTTTAGCGAATTTGATTTAAAGTCTGTTATTAATTTTGGCCCGGGCGAAGAATCTTTGGCACAGCGCGTTCAGACGGCTTCCAGACGCGGCGTGACGCTGGCGGCGAGTTTGTCGCTCAAAGGCTTTTACGAATTATCAAAACGCGCCGCGTTTTATGTCGGCGGCGATACCGGCCCGACGCATCTGGCGGTCGCCGCCGGCGCGCCCGTTGTCGGCATTTTTGGACCGACTGAATGGTGGCGCAACGGCAGCCCCAGAGCGGGCGATCTTTGCGTCGAACGTTTTGATATCGGCTGCCGTGAAAACTGCCACCGACGTCAATGCAATAACTGGATTTGTCTGGATATTGAGGTGGAGCGGGTTTTACAGGCAGTTAAAAAGAGAATTGAACGAAAAACAGAGAACGGACAACGGAAAACCAAATACTCTCTGGTTTAAAGTATTAACTAATGTCGGTGCAAGGATAGTGCGGAAAACATTGCCAGAGTGATTCAAACTGGCGTGATTTACTTATTTAGCGGATAATCATAAATCCAAGAAACCAATCTTAAACAGGGTAATTGAGAATTATTGCGGTTGATTCTCAGTTTTCGGTTTTCAGTTGACATTTGAGAAAAGGCGGCACATTTATTCAACGCTGGCGGGTTCCGCTCGGCTTTTTGTCAGGAGGCATCTTTGTTTTGCTGGCAAAACCAACTTTGTGGTCTTTGGTCATCGGCGGTTCGGTGGCTGTGGTTGGTTTGTTAGTTCGCGCCTGGGCGGCCGGACACATTCGCAAAAATGCGGCTCTGGCGGTTTCTGGTCCCTACGCGCGCACGCGAAACCCGCTTTATCTGGGTAGTTTTATTCTCGGTTTGGGTTTTACGATTGCGGCGGCGAATGTTTGGCTGATTTTGCTATTTGCCGCATTGTTTTTGGGAATATATTTGCCGGTGATGCGAATCGAAGCCAGAGACGTGGCGACACTCTTTCCTGATGATTACCCGGCTTATGCCAGCAGCGTTCCGCTTTTTGTCCCGCGAATAGTCGCTTGGCGAGATCAGATGAAAGCTCCGACGATAAATAAATTTGATTTTAATTTATATTTGAAATACCGTGAGTACCGCGCCGCGTTTGGTCTTTTGGCGGCCTGGGGTTTGCTCTTTGTCAAGGCGGCTTATTTCTAATTACAAATTGTCTTTGGGAAGGTCAAAAAATGAAAAGTCATGTGCGATTCTTAAGCAGCATCACGTTTCTCGTCATTCTGGGACTAGCGTCGTTGGCGCAGCCGGCAACGCAAAAAGCAGAAAATAATCAAAGCGGAACAAACCTTGCGCGGTTGATTTCGGACGTCCCCGGAAACGAGCCTTTCAAAATCGGTGAAACACTTGAATACGGAGTCACGTTGAGCCGCCTGGGGTTGAAGGGCTTGGACGTCGCTCAAATGACTTTTAAAATTGCCGAAGATCCCCAAAATAAACCCAATAAAATGCAGCTCAAAGCTGAAGCTGTTTCCAAGGGCAATTTGCTCAAACTTGCTTCGATTTTTGCGCCCGGCGAACTTAGTTTCGTGCAAAAGTTTGATTCGATTGTGCAGACCGATAATTTTCGAATTCTTCAGACTCTTCACTACGACGAAAATAATAAGCGTGTTCGCAACAGCGAGGCCAATTTTGATTACACAGCCAGCAAAATAACTTACCGCGAAACCGATCCTAATAACTTGATGCTGCCGCCGCGCATGATTACTTCGCCGCTTGAAACTTCGGTGCAGGATATTATCTCGGCGATTTATTATCTGAGGCGTCAGCCGCTCGCCATCGGCAAAGAATTTAACATCAGTCTCAGCGATTCCGGCGTTGTTTATGATGTTCCGGTCAAGGTTGTCGCTCGCGAGCAGCAAAAAAGCTTTCTCGGCAGGTTTTGGGCTTTGCGCGTTGAACCGCAGATTTTTGGTGACAAACGTCCGCTGGCCGGTAATGGAAAGATGTTTATCTGGATCACGGACGACGCGCGTCATTTGCCGCTGCGAGCTCAGATCCAAGCCAAAATCGGTAAAATAGATATTAAACTTAGCCGCGCCGAGAATTTGCAGCCAGTCAGTTAAAAGCGAAAAGATAAAGAAGGGCCTTCACCAATAAATGACTGAGCATTTTGCTCGTCAATCAGGTGAATTAGCTTGCTTTCCGGTTTTCGTTCGCCGCCGTTTTCTATGATTCCGAGGCGGTGAGGTTGCAAGAAATTCGCGGACAAATTACTTTATTTCAAGCGCTTTAAAGAGAAATATTAGAAAAGGGGCGCACAATTCTATCAAAAAACAATTTTCAAATTTTTATTAAATAATTTTATGTCAGAAAATGAAAAATCTAATGAAAGTATCGGAGATATCATCAGCGGCATTGTCCAATCGGTCGGTGAGGCCGTTGCCGAGGTAATTGAAACAGTGGAGGAAAGTGTTCAAGCCTTTCTCAATCCTGAAGAAAGCAAAAAGGAGAGTACCGAAACAAACGAGGCAGACGAGCAAGCAGCCAGCGAAGAAACAATCAACGAAGAAACAATCAACGAAGAAAATCGTGTCGGTTATCGGCAAACCCTGCCGCAACCGGAGGAACCGGAGGAAGAAGCGATCAGTGAAGCCGCAGACGACGCGGATGCCAAAAACGAAATCGAAGCGGCAATTGCCAGAGCGCGCGAAACCAGCCCGGAGATAGTTGAAAAAGATGAGCTGGTCACGGAATCACTGCCCGAATTACCGTCCACCAATACGGCGAAACTTTATATTCAATCGCCAAACAGAGTTTTTCTTTATTGGAATTTGAGCGGCAATCCGTTTGAAACTTTGCAAAAGGCATTTGGCAGTCGGGCTAACAATTATCAACTCGTCACCAAATTAATTAATCTGCAAACCAGAGCCGAAAGTTTTGCGCCGGCCAATCCGGGCGGCAACTGGTGGTATAACGTTCATTCCAATACGAGGTATCGAGTTGACTTAGGATTTTATGCCGCAAATCGCCCGTTTATCCGTCTGCTTTCGTCAAATCCGGTCAACACGCCGCGCGCCGCTCCAAGTTCGCGCGCCGACACTGAGGAAGATTGGATTGTCTCAAACAAGCAGTTTATGCAAGTATTAACTGCATCCGGTTATTCGCATGATGTTTTGGGCGTCGCTTTTGGAATCAGCGAGGAAACAGGCGATGTGTCCGAAGACGCTTCGACCTTGGTCGTCGCAAATCATTTCGGCCCTCTCGTCCAGGGCGAACTTGATTTAGCCGAACTGCGGTGGCTGCTGGTTTCGCTCGCTTCCGGAGTTTCGTTTGAGGATTTGCGAAGTTTGCTTTCACCCGCTACTCTCACTTGGCTGAGACAAGTTTTAGAGGCCAATCCTGATGCGCTCGGGCGGGAAAATGTGAGGACGGTGCTTGAATCAATTTTTGGAAGCGAGTTTGTCGAAATGTTTACGGACGAAAATGCGGTCGGCTGGATGCGTCTCGCACCGGTTGCCGTCGGAGCCAGCGCGATCAATTTTCCCGAAATTCTGTTTCCACAGCTGCGTTTACCGGAACTGCGCGCGGCTCTCGTTGATACCCCGTTTGACGAACAAGCGGGCGAAGGCGATTTTCAGCAGGGGCAGTTCTTCGCCTCAAGCGCGGAATTTTTAAAATAGTGACAGGTGACAAGTGACAGGTGACGGGAAAACACAAGATTTTTCTGGTCGCCCGTCACCTGTCACCTGTCACCTGTCACTTAAAATGCCAACAGGTTACTTTAGCTTAATCTTGCACGCGCACTTACCGTTTGTGCGTCACCCCGAATATCCGGAGTTTTTGGAAGAGGACTGGCTTTTTGAAGCGATTACGGAAGTTTATCTGCCGCTCATTTTTATTTTTGAGCGATTGCACAAAGCCGGAGCCGCTCCGCGACTCGCGATGAACGTTTCTCCGCCGCTTTGCGAAATGCTTTCGGATTCTTTATTGCAAGAGAGATACACGCATCATCTGGCAAATTTGCTCGAGCTTGCCCGCAAAGAAGTTGAACGCGTCGGGCGCGAAGATGAAAATTTTCTTCCAGCAGCGCGAATGTACGTTGAAATGCTCGAAAGCGCTTCTCAGCTTTGGCACGATGTTTATAAAAAAGATTTGGTTCGCGCTTTTCGGCAATTGCAGGACGCAGGCGTTTTGGAGATTATCACCTGCGGGGCGACACACGGCTTTCTCCCTCTGATGTCTTCGGACACGGCCAAACGGGCGCAAATTACGGTTGCCGTCACCAACTACAAAAAACATTTCGGGCGCGCTCCGAGAGGCATTTGGCTGCCCGAATGCGCCTACGAGCCCGGTCTTGAAAATTTACTCGCCGAAAACGGAATCGAGTATTTTATCGCCGATGCGCACGCGCTTTTGTACGGCGATCCGCGCCCGCGTTACGGCGTTCACGCGCCCGTCCGGTGTCCAAACGGGGTGGCGGTTTTTGCCCGCGACATGGAAACCAGCCAGCAGGTTTGGAGTTCAATCGTCGGTTATCCGGGCGATCCGGTTTACCGCGAATTTTACCGTGACATCGGTTGGGATTTACCGCTCGAATATCTCAAGCCCCATTTGCACAAAGACGGCAACCGGCGGCATTTGGGATTAAAATATTACCGGATTTCGGGAAAAGACGTTTCGCAGGAACGCAAAGAGCCATACATTCCGGCGCTCGCAATTGAAAAAGCGGCGCAAAACGCAGCGGATTTTGTTCATAAGAGAATCGAGCAGGCTCATCAGCTGCGAAACAATTACGATGGCCGCGCGCCGCTCGTTACTTCGCCTTACGACGCAGAACTTTACGGACACTGGTGGTTTGAAGGACCGCAGTTTTTGGATTTTGTTTTTCGCCAGCTGCATTTTGACCAGCACGAAATCGAGGCCATCACGCCCGGCGATTTTCTCGACTCTGACATTCCGATTCAGCGTCAGCAGCCGTCGGCTTCGTCCTGGGGCGAACGCGGTTACTACAAAGTCTGGCTTAACGAAAAAACGCAATGGATGTATCCTTATCAGCACGTCGCCGAAGAACGGATGACGCGTTTGGCCAACATTTACGAGACGCCGAACGAAGTCGAATATCGAGCTTTAAACCAACTGGCCAGAGAACTACTGCTGGCACAGTCGAGCGATTGGGCGTTTCAGATTTATCAGGGAACCACTGTCGAATACGCCGCGCGCAGATTCAGATCGCACATTCACCGGTTTGATTTGCTGGCGAAAGATTTGGAAAATGGAAATGTTGATGCGACGCGGCTCGCCCGGATAGAAAACCGCGACAATATTTTCGCGGAAATTGATTACCGGGTTTATCGCAGCTAAATCGGCCAAAAATCAAAGTATTTTGTGGTAAATCTTCCATTAATAATCGCGCATCGGGGCGCTTCGGCACTGGCGCCGGAGAACACTCTTGTTTCGTTTCGCCGCGCTCTCAAAGACGGAGCCGAGGGCGTCGAATGTGACGTTCGCCTCGCCCGTGACAACGTGCCGGTGGTTTTTCACGATTCGACGCTCAAGCGGACGGCATTTCAGGAAGCGAAATTGTGTGATTTGACTTCGCGCGAACTGTCAAAAGTTGACGTTGGAACCTGGTTTAATTTTCGCCACGAAAAATATGCCGATAATGCTTACAAGCGTGAAACAGTGCCAACCCTGGAACAGTTTTTTGAACTGATGCGTCAGAACGACAAGCTGATTTACGTTGAACTAAAATGCGAAGACGAAAATTATACTAAATTCGCCCGCGCCATTATTGAGCTAACGCATGATTTCGGATATTTGCGCCGCGTTGTCATCAAAAGTTTTGAACACCGATGTTTGTCCGAGATCAGAAAGTTTTCAACCGATGTGAGAATTGCCGCCTTGTACAAACCGCACCCGTCGCGCGTTTTGCGGCCCGGGCGCGAATTGATCAAACCTGCTCTGCGGGTTAACGCTGATGAGATTTCGCTTCATTATACGCTCGCTTCGACTCGCGCCGTTCACAAAGCGCATTTGGCTGGACTTCGAACCGTGATCTGGACTGCGGATCATCCAGCTTGGGTTAAACGCGCCGCTAGACTCGGAATCTACGCGATTATCACCAATAATCCGGCCAGATTACTAACCAGACGAAACGAACTGCTCTATAACCGGATATTTTGATTCTTTACTTTCACGTCGTCTTTCTGAGGCGATTCATGCCTCTTTCGAAAACCAAATTTTCAAAATTGTCGAGTTGATACCGGTCAATTTCTCTTTAAACCGACTTTAGCGTACTATAACGGTTTATTTTGCAATTGGAGATTATCTTAAATGATTGAAGCGGGAACGGAGATTGCCCCGGCAGACGGCAAACTTGGTATTTTACTGGTCGGACTTGGCGCGGTCAGCACGACTTTTGTTGCCGGAGTTGAAGCTATTCGCAAAGGGATAGCGCAGCCAATCGGCTCTTTAACGCAAATGGCGACGATCAGACTCGGTAAACGTACCGATAATCGTTCGCCGAAAATCAAGGATTTTGTGCCGCTGGCGGATTTGGATTCGATTGTTTTCGGAGCTTGGGATATTTTCGCCGATTCGGCATTTGAAGCAGCGACCAAAGCCGGAGTTTTGGAAAAAGATTTAATCGCGCAGGTTGGTGAACAGCTTAACTCATTAAAACCGATGCCAGCCGTTTTCGAACAAAAATACGTCAAGCGTTTGACGGGAACCAACGTTAAAACCGGCAAAAACAAAATGGAGCTGGCCGAAATGCTGATGGCCGACATCGCCGATTTCAAGCTTAAGAATAACTGCGACCGTCTGGTTGTCGTCTGGGCTGCTTCGACCGAAGTTTATTTGCAGGCATCGGCAGTTCATCTCACGCTCGAAGCGTTTGAAAAAGGTTTGTACGACAGCGACGAAGCTATTGCGCCTTCGATGATTTACGCATATGCCGCGCTCAAATCAAAAGTGCCTTTTGCCAACGGAGCGCCGAATTTGAGCGTTGACATTCCGGCTCTGCTCGATTTAGCCAACAAACAGGGCGTCCCGATTTGCGGCAAGGATTTCAAAACCGGACAAACGTTTATGAAGACGATGATTGCGCCCGGTTTGAAATCTCGGATGCTTGGGCTTGAGGGCTGGTATTCAACCAATATTTTAGGCAACCGCGACGGCGAAGTTTTGGACGATCCCGAAAGTTTTAAAACCAAAGAAGAATCAAAACTTTCAGTTCTCGAACACATTTTGCAGCCGGAAATTTACCCCGAACTCTACAAAGATTTTGCGCACGTCGTTCGCATCAACTATTACCCGCCGCGCGGCGACAACAAAGAAGGCTGGGATAGCATTGATATCTTTGGCTGGCTCGGCTACAAAATGCAGATTAAAATTGATTTCCTGTGCCGGGATTCGATTCTCGCTGCGCCGCTCTGTCTGGACTTGGCCTTATTTTTAGATTTGGCGCAACGCGCTCGGATGAGCGGAATTCAGGAATGGCTCTCGTTTTATTTTAAAGCGCCGCAAACCGCGCCCGGACTTTATCCGGAACACGATATTTTTATTCAACTGATGAAGCTCAAGAATACCCTCCGGCATTTAAAAGGCGAAGATTTAATCACGCACTTGGGATTGGAATATTACGATTAAAATAGAGCTGACGATTACGCTAAATTTATTCTCTTTGCCAGATTGAGCGAGGCAGGGAAAAATACCGTTAGAATAACCTTTTGCAAGATTAAGTGTTATTTTCGCCGTCGCTTTAATGATTTGCTCGGTGCGACGTTGTTTAAAACTTGTTTTCCATAACCGATAACTTGTAGTTTGTATCCGGCTTTGCACCGCCCCAATATTTCATCAGCCCAGTCTTTTTCAACTAAACAACAACCTAAGCTTTTGTTGTATTCTTCTGACGGGACAATATTTTTTAGATCAATTCGGGCTTTGCTACTCAGCCACCATAGTTGTGAATCTGAGGGCTCTAAGTCCTGCGGAGAATCCAGAATAATGATTGAATTGTCCTGCTTCCAATAAGCGTAAGCGTATTCGCCTTCGTTATCACCTTCATCCCTAATGTTTGAAATATAGAACGTCTGCACGCCCTTTTTACCTACGAAGGCGGCAAGCCGTTTAAGAGTATCCACAACGCCATAAAAACTTTTATGACGGTTGAAGGGAATGGATTTAAGCTGTTTGGGTTTTGGTTTAGATAGCGGCTCTAGCTTCGATTGCAATTGCAGTGGAGTGGCCGCAGCAAGCGGAGCAATAATTGGCGCTTTGGAAACGATAACATCTTCTAAAAGAGGTTTTGTCTGTTCAGGCAACCAAAGCGAAGCGGCCCAAACACTGATGGCGAAAGCAGCAAAGGCTACAGTTAGACGAGGTATATAAAGTTTCATAAATACTCAATTAGCAGATAGACATCAAGCAATTAATAAGATTTATTCGACTGCAAAGCTGACGTTGACGACTGCGGTCATGTCTTTATCAATCGAAGTTGTATCGCTAATCCCGGAATCCGAAACTTCGGTTGAATCTGCCGCTGTGATTTGCATTACGCCCATTTTGGCCGAACGCACGGTTCCGATCTTGTTGCCGGTGCTCGATGCGATTTGTTCGGCGCGGGTTTTGGCGTCTCTCGCCGCTTCGCCGAGCATGGCGATTTTTAAATCGCCGATTTGGGTGTAGGAATATTGCGGCGCGCTTGATTCAAGCAAAATCCCTTGGTTAATCAGTTCGGTTGACTCGCGGGCAATCTGCGCGATGCGCTCAACGTCGTTTGATTTAACTTCGACTTGCTGGTGCAGGGAATAACCGGTGATGGCTGAGGATTCATTTCCCTGAGCATCTCGCTCGTGAAGGGTGGTTGATGAAATCGAAGAAACCGTCATTTGATTTTCGGCAATTCCTTTGCTCGCCAAATATTGTTTGATGCGCGGAATATTATCTGAAAGCTGGCGGTAAGCATCCGCTAGTTTTGCCGATTGCGAGGAAATCCCGGCGCTCCAGACTACTAAATCCGATTTAATGCGTTTTCGCGCCGAACCCGTTACCGTAATTGCTTCGTCGCCTTTTTTGATGCGCGTATAAGACCATCCCAAAATAATGGAAGATATTACCAAACCAAATGCCAGTGCCGTTCCGGCGTTGAATAAATAATTGTTTTTTTCTAAACTCACTTTTTTAATCTCCTAAAACTTTCCTGATTAGACGAATATTTTGAGTTCCATAGCAGAGATTGAGACACGGTATCTGGATGTGGCTATCCACAGCGGGAACTGTTAGATTTCGACGCAGGATTTGTCAAATTAAACAAGCATCGAGAATTTATTTTCAACGAAAGGATCGAGCGAGTTTAAAATGAAATTTTAATTCCAAAACATAACGCCGCTCAAAACTTCGGTAACAGTTTGAGATTTAAAGCGCAAACCCTTAAACTTCGAGATTGAAATGTTAGAGACTTTGGGGCTTTGGAATTAAGACTTTGGACTCTTAAAATATGGAATTGATTGAAAACCTAAACGACTGGCGCGGCAAATACTCGCGCTGGAACGGTGATTTAAAAAGTTATAATTTTGTTTACAATAAACGTTCGCCGTTTACTCCGGCGCGCCGGGCCTTGCCGCTCTTGAATCTAGCTTTGATTTCGTCAGCCGGGGCTTTTATTGATGGAACCGAAGAGTTTGACGCCAGGGGGCGCGGCGGCGATTTGACGCTGCGCGAAATTCCTCTTGAAGTCGGTTTGGACGATTTACAATTTACGGCGCGTGGTTACGATCCGGCGGCGGTGCGCCAGGATTTGAACTCGCAGGTTCCAATCGAACGTCTGCTTGATTATCAGTCAAACGCCGTCATCGGTCAGCTAAATCCGGTCTGGTGGAGCTTTATGGGATACATTCCGGACGCGGCCGGGTTTGTCGAGACAACCGTTCCGCAAATAATTGACAGACTCAAACGATACGAAGTCCAGGCCGCTCTAATCGTTCCGGCTTCACGTCTTTGTCATCAATCCTGCGGACTGCTCGCGCGCGGAGTCGAAGCTGCCGGAATTCCGACCATGATGCTTGCTGTTGAGCGAACAATTCCTGATTCGGTTCACGCTCCGCGAGTCGGTTTTTACAACGGAGAGTTCGGTTCGGTTGCGGGTCTGCCAAATTTTAAACAGCATCAGCTTCGCATTCTGGACGAAGCGCTGCGCTGGTTTGAGCCGCTCACACAGCCGACCGTCCGCAAACTCGTCGTCGAACTCGAATCAAACGTCGAAAAGATGCGCGGCGAACGATAACTGCCGGTTAAAATATTTAGTTACAGCAATAAGTTTAGTGATTCGTGAGTTTAGGAAAATGGCAGCCTTGGGCACACATCAGTTCATAGAAAATTTCTCTTTGGCGTATCATCTCCGGGTTGTCGAAAAGCTGCGCCTCCAGCCGCAGGAAACGCTTGCCATAGTCAGCCAAAACCTTTTGCGCTGGCGCGAATCGGGACACCTGTCAATTGGTGAATTAAAAACATTGCTGGAATGGGAAAAAATAGTTTTTGACAGTTCTGTAACTGAACTCGCGCTGATTTTGAGTGACAATTCAAGCAAAGGCAAACGATTGCGACAATCGTCGCCGTTTATCGGTATTTTGACCAAAGAGGAGCGCCTCGGAGTTCTCGCCGCTTGTGAAGAAGGAACAACTTTACAAACTTAGTCGGCGAGTTAGCGAAGTTGCCGCCGTTGAAATACCGATTATTGTTGGTTCGCAATCACTTTATGCGGTCACCGCCGATGTTCCCGAACTGGTCAAACGTTCAATCGAGTGTGATTTCCTGTTGGTTGGGGCAAAATCTGAGACATTTCGCGCCGTTATTGCGGAACTTGGGTTTGCCAGTGAATTTCAAGAACAATTCGGTTATTTTGCCGATCCTCTTGGAATGGCGACGGTGGTTCTGCCGACCGGATGGCAGCATAGGCTCCAGACTCTGATAGATACAAATGGTAAAATTGCGGCGTTTTGTCTGGAAGTGCATGACCTAGCCGCAAGTAAATTTATCGCCGGACGCGACAAAGATTTTGAATTTTTACAGGAAATCTTCGAGCGAAACTTGGCTGACTTTGACACATTTTGCGAACGTTTAAAATTAATTTTAGAGATGCCGCAAAATGTGGTTGTCAGGCCGCGAATCAAATCGTTTCTTACGCATTTACGAAAGTCAGGCGCACCAACTGAAATTCAGGGCCGTCTGCGTTCTTTTCAAAATAAACTTGCTGATTAAGCGGTTCTCGACTGCAAAATTTTGTACTTTAGACGAAGCGCTGCGCTGGTTTGAGCCGCTCACACAGCCGACCGTCCGCAAGCTCGTCGTCGAACTCGAATCAAACGTCGAAAAGATGCGCGGCGAACGATAACTGCCGGTCAAAACGGTTGGCGGTCGCAATTATTTTTTCCGCATGCAATTGCTTTACTCCAGAGCTAAAGAATATTAACGGCGCGCGCGGCAAGGAGCGCGAGCACAGTCAGCGAAATCATTGACTGGAGCATCATCAAGACTTTTGCCCACCGCTCGAGTACCGGCACGTCGGTTGGCGAAAACGCGGTGCTGGTGTTAAAGGCGAGAAATAAATAATCAACGAAATTCGGTGACCAATCGTGCTCGTCGGCGTCGGTTTTTGCTTCCGGCGTCATCGTCATCTGTGGGAAGAGAAACGCGCCGTCTGTGTGCCCCGGCGTTTTATCGCGTCCATGCGGGCCGCCGGCATCAAGTCGCCAGTACCACAAGGCAAAAACCAAAATATTCGTCACCCACAGCGAAGCGGCGGAAAGCAGCAGTTGAGTCGGCGTTTCTTTGTGTTCGGGCAGCGCGCCGATTAACAAAATGACTGCAGCGACCATCCCGAACGTGACAACGCCCGTCACGCTAAAACCGAAAATTCGATTGAGCCGATGGTCATTCCTCCAATGAGTAATCACTGTCGGAATCAGGAGGGCCACGACAATCACAAAAAACAGCCAGCGCGGGCCGATAATAAGCGATGACGGAAGCGCCGTGTAGAGTCCGCCGACCGCAACTACTGCGATTAGCGCCGGCCAGCGAGGTTCGGGATCCCAGCGATCCGGGAGATTTTTGGGTGTGCTGCTCATTGCTGATTCAAATTAAATTAATTATTTACTCAGATTAAAGATTGAATTTTCCGGCATCGTTTCCGCTTGAAAGTTGCCTTCGGTTGCCTCCACGATTTGTTTGACCAATT
Organism: Pyrinomonadales bacterium; assembly: GCA_038212235.1. Lineage (GTDB taxonomy): Bacteria > Acidobacteriota > Blastocatellia > Pyrinomonadales > Pyrinomonadaceae > JBBQUS01. Next base: position 24,767 of record JBBQUS010000046.1, on the reverse strand, counting down.
CTTCGGGGCGTGTTGCCTGTTCCAAAACTGAAACGGTTGGATCATCATCAATTACAGCGCCGACCTTATCAGCAATTCGCGAGAGAATTTGCAGCATTTTGGTGTTCTCCTGCTCTGTCAAAAGATTGATTTGTAAATCCAGATGGTTGCGGCGATCACTGAGACGGGTTTCTTGGTTTTGGCTGATGAGAATAAAAGTCGAAAGAAAAATTGCTTCAAGCGAAACGACGAGCGTTAGAAATGTGTAGGGAAACGGATCAAAGTGTTCAAAACCGGGCACTCCGTTTGCTAAAATCCAACCGGTAAACCAGATAACATGAACCCACACGAATGTCATGCTCCCGCAAAAACCGGCAATTATTTCAGCCAACCGTTCGGTTTTTGTTTGCCTTTCTTTGGCGGCGGTTTCGAGTTGGCGAATAGTTTCGACGTTGCGCCGCGTTAATTCTTCGACCGTCGCCGGAGTATGATAATTATCAGAGTCAGAATCAGAGTTGGAATTAGAGTCTGATTTTTTCATAAGAAATTCCTTATGGTAAAGAGCTTTTTTACTTTGATTTAAATTAAAAATTTTAATTTAACCTGTTCGATTCACTCCGCCAGCAAAGGCCGTGCCAAGTTAAATGAAGAAGAATCTCTGGATATGGATAAAATAATAATCAAATTTTATGAGGCGCAATGGCAGAAAACGCATTATTGTCTCAAACCCGAACTGGCACGAGCGGCTATTTCTTTGATTCAAATAATCGCAGCAAAAATGGAAGCGTCCACCTCTCTTTCGCCGTAATTTTGAAATTTGCATTGAGCAATACTGTTTTTCTCAAGTGAAATTCTTGCGCAGAACCCAGGTTGTCATTGAGCGCAGATTTTGGACGTTGGTCGTTTTTAAAGGCTCTAGCCAGAGACCGCCGATGCGCTCGGTTATCGCCCAGAGCATTTCCTGATCTACCAGAAAACGCTCAGAGCCGTCAGGAAGCAAATATCTGCGGTCTTGAATCAACTCAATTTTGTCTTCGATTCCAATCGAAGAAGCCAGCCGCGCAAAAAACAGTCCGCCGCTCTTTAATACTCGCCAAAGCTCGGCCAGCATCAGCTCAAAATGCGGTTCATCCTGAGCAAAATGCAGGACGGCGCTGCAAACTACGGCGTCGAAACAATTCGAATCAAACGGCAGCCGCTCAATTGACGAAACCTGAAAATTCTCCGCAGGCAGCTCAGGAGAGAGGGATTTTGCCAGCGCCCGCGCCATTTCAATCGCCTCCGGGTTTTGGTCAACTCCAAAAACTTCATTTCCATTTCGGAGAAAATAGACGAGATTACGCCCGCTGCCGCAACCAGCGTCAAGGATGCTGGCATTAAAACTAAATCTATCTTTTAAAATTTGGTCAAGCAGATAAATATCTGTTTCTCCAAATAATTCGCGCACATTTATCATTTATCAAAAGCAGATTTTAAAATCACCCGGTTGAGGTTTCGACCAGGGCCGGCAAAAAAATTCGGACGATCAAACCCTTAACGGGAGCGTTGACGGCGATGATACTGCCGCGATGAAGATTGACGGAGCGTTCGGTAATGGCAAGCCCCAGCCCTGCGCCGCCGCTTTCACGGTCGCGCGCTTGGTCAACTCGATAAAAAGGTTTGAAAATATTCTCAATCGCTTCTTCCGGAACGCCCGGCCCAGCATCCCGAACGGTGACAACGGCTTGTGAAACGCCTTTTTGATACACGTAATCAAGCGAAATTTCGACGCTCGTGTCTACATCGGTATGCCGGACGGCGTTGCGAACGACGTTTTCGATGGCGCTCCGCAAGAGCTGCGGAAAGCACTCGACCAGACAATCCTTCGAACTGACAAAGCGAACGCAGCGATTTTGGCTTTCGGCTTCAAAGTCGGCATCATCGGCTATTTGCCGGATTAGTTCGGCCAGATTAACCAGTTCGCGCGGCAAATGGCGCTCGCCAAACTGCCATCGGTCAAGTTCTAGCAATTGACCGATCATTTCGTTCATTTGCACCGCTTCCTGCTCGATGCGGTCGAGCGAACCATTAGCCACTGCACCGATTTTCTGGCGGGCTAAACCGAGAGCGATGTTTAATCTGGCCAGCGGCGAACGCAGCTCATGTGAAATGTCGCCGAGCAGCCGCCACTGGGCATTCATCAGAGATTCGATGCGTTCGGCCATCTGGTCGAAATCGCGCCCCATATCGGCCAGTTCATCGCGGCGTTTGCCGAGCGCTGGCGAGACCCGCGTCTTTAAATCTCCTTCCGAAAAACGGCGCGCGGCGTTGCGAATTTTCCTAACGGGCGCGGCAACATAACTTGCGAGCCAGTAACAGACCAGCCCGGCTGTCAGCAGCACCGCCAGCAGCCGCCAGATTTGCGTCTGGAAAGACGGTTGGGGGAACGAGGTCGGCGGCATTGTGGCAACAAAAATCAGGCGGCGTCCGGCGGGAGTTTCCGTGACGGTGGCAAAATAGCGCTCCGCATCAAACATTTTTGTCGCAGTGGCGTTTGTTTGCTTTGTCTGTTCAATTAAAGAATTAATTAAATCCGGAAAATCAGTTGTGTCGCGATTCGTCAGATTATTCTCGTTTTCATCAAGCAAAACAGCTTTGACATTGGTTTTTTGGCGGACGGTTGATAAATAGAGCGAAGCTTGCTCAACGCCTTCGCGCTCAAAAATTCGCGCGGCGGTGGCGGCATAGATTTCAACTGAACTAACGGCTTCGCGCGGAAGAAAAGTTCGGCGCTGAGTTGTCATCTCAGTTGACAGAAAGAGAGCCGTGACGACCATGGCGCTCGCCAGCCAAAACAAGATAAAAATTTTGAGAAAGATACTGTGCATTTATATCAATTTAGGCGAGCAAACCTGGCTCGCGACAAATTCTCGTAATCCGAGCAGGTTTACGGAGACTGAGCGTAGATATAACCGACGCCGCGAACAGTTTTGATGCGCTCAACTTCTCCGTTGTAGTGACCGATTTTTTTGCGTAAATGACTGATATGAATATCAACGCTGCGATCAAAAGGCGACAAATCGCGCCCCAAAACCGCTCTGACCAGAGTTTCGCGCTGGACAATTCGCCCGGCGGATTCGAGCAGAAGCAGCAGCATTTCGTATTCGACGCTCGTTAGCTCAACGATTTCGCCGCTGCGTTTGACGAGCCTGGTTCCGGCATCAAGTTCGACATCCCCGATGGTAATTCGTTTGAAATTATGTTCGCGGGGTGAAACGGAAATATATTCGTCCGCATCAGGTTTGGCGCGTCTCAAAATTGCCCGCAGCCGCGCGACCAGCTCTCGCGGATTACATGGCTTGGGCAGATAATCGTCAGCGCCGACCTCGAGCCCGACAATCCGATCAATGTCATCGCCGCGCGCGGTCAGCATCAAAACGGGGATTGGCGAGGCGGTTCGCAAGCGGCGCAAAACCTCAAAACCGTTCATCTTCGGCATCATTACATCAAGCACCACAATATCGTGTGCGCCTGACAGAGCGCGTTCGAGCCCGTCCACGCCGTTATGTGAAATCTCAACTTCAAAATCTTCGACATCCAGATATTCGGCGACTAGCTCAGACATCGCCCGGTCGTCATCAATCACCAGCACACGCACTTTTTTTCGGAGTTTTCGCTCAAATTCAAATTACCTTCCTGCTCTTGCAACAGAATTTCCGTTTGATAAAACAGTTTACATACAGAGAAGTTTGCCGCATTAATGAAGTTTTGTTAATCGCCGGAACGCCCGCGCTACAAAACTTTACACGCAGTTGACCGACTCTTAACGGCAGACCCGCCATCTCAAATGTACAATTTCCTACAAATACTGAATTCATTATTTACAGAGAACGAAAACTATTTGGTGAAGAAGATGTCTAAAATTTATAACTCGAAACCTTTTTATTTTATTCCTGTGCGTCCTTATTTTTGCATTTCCTGAACTGTCCTGTAAGCCAAAGTTTGTTTTATAAAATTGAGGAGATTCAAGTCACGATGGATAATTTGTTGCCAAACGGTCTGACGAAAAGAATACCGCGCGAAAAAGCGGACGGAGTAATTCAGCAAAAAGTCGAACTTGAGACTGACCAGCAATCTTCGAACAAAACCGAGCCGACTGAAAACCGTAAGCTCGATTCTTCCGGTTTGATTAAAGATGAATTCTTGGCTTTTTTTCTGCACGAATTGCGAACGCCGCTCAATTTGGTGTTGGGTTGGACGCGTTTATTGCAGGACGGTCGTCTGGATCAGGAGCAGAACGCTAAAGCTCTCGAAACCATCGGTCGCAACGCTCAATTTTTGAATGAACTGATCGAAGATTTGTTGGACGTTGCGCGCATTGCGAGCGGCAAAATGGAGATTATTAAAACGAAAATTGATTTTCGCAAAATGATTGAGAATCTGATTGAAGATTTTACGCCGCTCGCTATCTCAAAAAGCGTCGTTTTAATTGCAAGTTTTTCCGAACCGAGAACCGAGATTTTTGGTGAGGCAAAGCGTTTGAAGCAGATTGTTGGCAATCTTCTGGCCAACGCGCTCAAGTTTACGCCATCAGGCGGCTATATTGTAGTTGATTTATCACATCAGGGCGACGCCGCGCAGCTTCTCGTCAAAGATTCCGGGATCGGCATCAAGCCGGAATTATTACCGCACATTTACGACTGTTTTCGTCAGGGCACTCAAAATCACGGCTCAAACAAAGGGCTCGGCATCGGTCTGACAGTGGCGCGCCATTTAACCGAACTGCATGGCGGAAACATTTCAGCGCACAGCGACGGCGCTAATCAGGGAACAACGTTGACGGTTAATTTCCCGCTCGTCGCTCATTGATCTCGATAACAGGCAGCCTGGCATAACGAAACGATTATTTGGCTTCCAACGGATTTACAAATGTTTACTTTTCTAGCTTGATTCTTAACGTAAAATCAGGAACTAAAGAGAATACAATAGAGACAAACAAGAAAGCTTCCAGCTTTCAAAAACCGGAATCGTCAAAGATTCAAAAGGAGAATTAGATGAAGTATTTAAAAATATTTATGCCGCTCGTATTGGTAATTGCCGCTGGCATTTTAACCATTACCTTTGCCCAAACTAATAAAGATGGTCGCCCGGGGCGAGACGGCGGCGAACGCGGTTTTGGCCGCCCGCCCGGACCGCCGCCGATGGGCGGATTAAATCCCGGTTTGCTGCGTCAGCTCAATCTGACAGACCAGCAGAAAGAACAAATTAAAACATTGATGGAAAACAACCGGACGGCTTCTCAAGCGAATTTTGATAAAATGAAAACTTTTCAGGATCAATTAAAAGCTGCTACGGAAACCGGAACTTTTAACGAAGACCAGGTTCGTCAGATTCTGACCGCTCGCTCGCAAGTTTCAATCGAACTGGAAGTTAATCGCCTGCGAACGGATTCGGCAATTATCAATTTGTTGACCCCTGAGCAAAAGACTCAGCTCCAACAGTTAAAACAAAATGCGCCTGATTTCGGAGGTCGTGACGGCCAGCGCCCACCACCGCCTCCGCAAAATTAGAGGTTAGGAAACTTTTCTTAACACACAGACCTTTCGGAATAAATTTCAAAAATAACGAAGGCTGTCAGCATCTTGCTGACAGCCTTCGTTATTCTTCCAGTGCTATTTAACTTTTGCTTGGGGTATTTGCGGAAAGGCGCGCGGACACTGCACAATAATTTAATGCAAGTTTCACTGAAGTTCGACGATTTTTATTTGCCCAACGGGTTGCGCGTTATTTTGCACGAAGATCACAGCACGCCGATTGTCGCGGTTAATTTGTGGTATCACGTCGGTTCAAAAAACGAGAGCAGCGGGCGAACCGGCTTTGCACATTTGTTTGAACATTTGATGTTTGAAGGCTCGCTCCATCACGACCGGGAATATTTTGCCCCGCTTCAGGAAGCCGGAGCGAACGTCAACGGCTCGACCAATACCGACCGAACAAATTACTACGAAGTCGTGCCGTCAAATTTTCTTGAACTCGCGCTTTGGCTCGAATCTGACCGGATGGGTTATTTGCTCGACGCGATGACGCCGGAAAAACTGGATAACCAGCGCGAAGTGGTTAAAAATGAAAAGCGCCAGCGTTATGATAACGTCCCGTACGGTCTGGTCGGCGAGCAAATTGCCGAACAGATGTATCCGCCGGCTCATCCTTACAGTTGGCTGACAATCGGCTCAATGGCGGATTTAACGGCGGCTTCGCTTGATGACGTTAAAAATTTCTTTCGCGTTTTTTATGTTCCAAATAACGCTTCACTCGTCGTAGCCGGGGATTTTGACTCTGCCGAAGCTCGCCAATTAATTGAAAAATATTTTGCGACGCTGCCCGCAGGCGCGGAAATCGTCCGTCCCAATCCGCCCGCGCCGCATTTAGAAAAGGCGATTCGCAGCGAAATGCCGGACGTGGTCGCACTTCCGCGAGTTTATCTCAGCTGGCATACCGTTCCCGAATATCACGAAGACGAAGCGGCTCTGGACTTTTTAGCTTCGATTTTATCAAGCGGGCGCGGCTCTCGCCTGCAGCAAAAACTGATTTTCAACCAGCAAATCGCGCAGGATGTTTACGCGTCGCATTTCTGCCGCGAAATTGCCGGACAGTTTCAGATAGTTTCAACTTCCAAACCGAACACCGCGCCTGCTGAAATCGAAAAAGTAATCCAGGCGGAAATCGAACAAATCAAGCTTGAACTTCCATCGCCCGAAGAAATGGAGCGCGCGCTCAACACTCGCGAAGCCGCATACATCTATAGTTTGCAAACGGTTTTAGGAAAAGCCGATCAGCTCAATAACTATGCGACCATGCGCGGAAATCCGAACTTTTTTGAGCAGGATTTGGAAAGATTCCGTCAGGTGACGCCCGCCGATGTTCAGCGAGTCGCCAACGAATATCTGACCGATAACAAGCTTGCTCTAACAGTTCTTCCAAAAGATATCAGAGACGCGACTGCGCCGACCACCGGTTTGATTTCCAACGGAACCGGCTCAATTGCCGAAACTAAACAGGTCGGCAACAACAAACATCAGCTGGTGCACAATGAAAATTTGGGCGGGCTGTTTGTTCCGCCGCCGCCAAAACCTGATCCCAAACTCGTTTTGCCTGAAATTAACCGGCGTTTTCTTTCAAACGGTTTGGAAGTTTTGCTCGTCCGGCGCGGACAGTTGCCGCTTGTTTCACTCAATCTGATTTTCAAGACGGGCGCGGCGGCAAACCCGCTCGAAAAATTTGGACTGAGCTCAATGACCGCCGGATTACTCAATCAGGGAACCAAGACGCGCTCTGCCATCGAGATTTCCAACGAACTGCAAAAAATCGGCGCGCAGCTTGGCACTGGCGCGGGATGGGATTCGGCCAGCGTTTCGCTTTTGACTCTGACCAAAAATCTGGAGCGCGGGTTGGATATTTTTGCCGATGTCGCAATCAATCCGGTATTTCCCGAACCCGAGCTCGAAACGCAGCGCCGCAGGCTGCTGGTTGCCCTCCTTCAGCAAAAAGATAATCCGAACGCCGTTGCCGCCAATGCCTACAACCGGCTTCTTTACGGCAAAAATCATCCTTACGGCAACTCGCTGGTCGGCGACGAAGAGACCCTTGGCGAACTGTCGCGCGAGGATTTGCAGAATTTCTATCAAACTTTTTACCGCCCTAATAACGCCGCGCTGATTGTCGTCGGCGATGTCGAACCGGAAGCGATTTTAGCCAGACTGGAAAATGCTTTGGCCGGCTGGCAGCCGGCCGAAATTCTGCAAGTTGTTTTGCCGGACGCGCCGCCGCGCGAAAAATCGGCGATTTATTTGATTGACAAACCAGGTTCGGCGCAGAGCGTAATCACCATCGGACAAATCGGCGTCGAACGCCGGACGCCCGATTATTTTGCTTTGCAGGTGATGAATTCACTGCTCGGAGGACAATTTACTTCGCGCATCAACATGAACTTGCGCGAAGACAAAGGCTACACTTACGGAGCCAGAACAGGTTTTGAATACCGCCAGGGCGCGGCTCCTTTTGCGGCTGCCACAAGCGTCAACAGTTCAGTGACACGCGAAGCAATCAGCGAAATTTTGAAAGAATTAAATGAAATTCGCAGTTCGAGACCAATCACGGAAACAGAACTGGAATACAATAAACAAAGCCTCGTGCGCCGCTATCCGGCAAATTTCGAAACCGCCGGGCAAATCTCAGGCCAGCTGGCCGGCGTAGTTATCTACGATTTACCGGATTCTTATTTTAACGATTACGCCGCCAACATCGCCGGTGTGACCGTCGCGGACGCCAATCGCGTCGCGCAAAAATATCTCGAAACCGAAAAAATGGCGATTCTGGTTGTCGGCGACCGTCAAACAATTGAGCCGAAACTGCGCGAAATTAGAAATATTGAGTTGAATTTTCTCAATACCGAGGGGGAATTAGTGAACAGCTAATCAGAAGACGTTTTAATCTGGCAATTGTGTTTGGGCTGATACAGCAAAGCATCTCGCTTATTCAATTTCGAGCGCGACTTTTAAGGCTTGATTTAGTTCCTGAATCTTTTCCGGCGAGAGCGAGCCAATAAAATTTGTTAAAGCCGATTTTTGCAAACTAACAAGTTCGTCGCACCGAATACAGCTATCGTGTTTTAATCCTTCTTCAGTGCCAACCTCAACCTCCGAAGACAGGCCGTTACAATTTGAATAAACTGGAGCGCATATTATCGAAGGATAAGTTCTTTCGATAAAAGCCTGACGGCTGACAATGACAAACACGCGAAAACCTTTCGGGTCAAGCTTCGACGGTTTTTCTACTCGATAAAGTTCGCCTCGCTTCACAAATCAGCCTGATAACTCAAAGTTTCCAAAATCTCCTCGCGCTGTTCCGTGCCGATTCGATTGAGAATTTCGATTTCTTCCTCGCAAGTTAATTTTCGCTTTCCTGTTTTTGGCTTTAGCTTTGGCAGATATTCTCGCAATGCTTTCTCAACAATTTCCGAACGACCGCGAAAATCCTTTGCCGCGTTTTTAATCTGTTCGAGCAAATCGGCTTCGATTGAAATTGTTGTTTCGACTTTCATAATTTGAAGATAACGTTTCGGCGTTCAGCAGTCAAAAAAATATTCCGTTTGATGTTGTTTGCGAATATCCAAAACATCTGCATCACAAACTCGCGCCTAGAATCAATGCGGCAAGCCGTTTCGCTCAATCAAGTGTTGAATTTGAAGTTGGAAGTGAGTGTCTGGATTTTAGCTTTGGGATGTTATTACTACTGTTTCTCGTAAGGCTGCCCGAGCGCTTTCGGAGCGCGCGAATGACCGATGAAACCCGCCAGAATGACAATCGTTAAAACGTAGGGAATGATTTGAATAAACTGCGTTGGCAGTAATTCTTCGCCCGCCGCATTCTTTAAACCTTGCAGCGAAATCGAAGCGGCTTCGGTAAAGCCAAATAACAAACAAGCGAGCAGTGTCGGGAGCGGTTTCCATTTCCCGAAAATCAGCGCGGCCAGCGCGATAAAACCGCGTCCGGCAGTCATATTTCTGGTAAAAAGGGAGGATTGACCGACCGACAGATATGCTCCGCCGAGCGCCGCCAGCGCCCCCGATATTAAAACCGCGATAAACCTCAGTTTGACGACGTTGACGCCCGCCGCATCGGCAGCTTCCGGATTTTCACCGACCGCGCGAAGCCGCAAACCAAACGGCGTTTTATACAGCACATACCAGGTCAGCGGAACCAGGACAAACGCCAGGATTGAGACGACGGAAATATCCAGCGCTCTGGTTCCGAAAAAAGTATTGAGAGTGGGAATTAGATGTTCTCTGGGAATTTGCGGGGTCGAGCCGCTGGAGAGAAAAAACGCTCCGCTCAAAAGCTGAGGCAAACCGAGCATTAAAATATTGATGGCCGTGCCGCTGACGACTTGATCGGCTCTAAAACGAATCGTCGCCACCGCGTGAACTGCTGCCAGCGCGACGCCCGCTAAAATTCCGGCTGAAACGCCGACGAGCGCGCTGCCGGTCGTTGCCGTTACCGCCGCCGCCGTAAAAGCTCCGGCCAGCATTAAACCTTCGAGCGCGATATTGATAATGCCCGACCGCTCAGAATACAAACCGCCGAGGGCTGCGAAAATAAGCGGGGTGGAAAGCCGGATAGCCGAATAAAAAAAAGTCAGTTGTAGTAGTTCGCTCATTTTTTGAAGTTAATAATGCCTTTGAAAGCGGCTTCGCAGGCCACGAAAAGGATAATTACGCCTTGCAAAACCTGCACCAAATCTTTGGAAATTTTGGGCGTAAAAGCGTCAACAAAAATGCCTCCGTGCGACAAAACACCGAACAGCAGAGCAGCAAAAATCACTCCCAAAGGATGGTTGCGCCCAAGCAGGGCGACGGCGATTCCAGTGAAGCCGTAATTGTCTGAAAACCCGTCGTAATAGCGATAACGATGACCTAAAACTTCATTAATCGCTACCATCCCGGCCAGCCCCCCGGAAATGGTCATCGCCAGAACGATTTGTTTACGAGGCGAAATTCCTCCATATTCCGCCGCGCTCGGGTTGGCTCCGACCGCTCGTAATTCATAACCCCAGCGAGTGCGCCAGAGAAAAAGATAAACCAAACCGCACATCAACAGTGCCAGCAAAAATGAAACGTTCAAAGGAATATGCGACGGCATCCCGGGCAGAAAATCGCTCAGACGCGACAAATGTCCGGCTTCGCCAATCGGCGCGGTTTCTAAAATCGGATCGCCCGGAACTTTGAGATAATACTGTGTGAAATAACCGACGAGAGCGATTCCGATAAAGTTGAGCATGATCGTATTGATTACTTCATGCGACCCGAAGCGAGCTTTTAAAATGCCCGGAATGCCGCCCCAAATCGCGCCGGCGGCAATCGCCGCCAACATGCAGAGCGGAATCAGCAAAATGCTCGGCAAGCTCATCCACGAATAATTCACCTCGCCGACAACCGTTCCGCCAAACTTGATTCCGACAAATGCCGTCGCCAGCGCCGCCACGTAAAGCTGGCCTTCCGCGCCGATGTTTAAAAGTCCGCAGCGGAAAGCCACCGCTACCGCCAAACCCGTAAAAATCAACGGAGTCGCATAAAAGAGCGTGTTGCCAATGCCCTCCGGATATGAAAGCGCGCTGCCAAGCAGTAAGCCGTAAGCGACAAACGGGTTGTCGCCGATAATTAAAATAATTATTCCGCCGACCAGAAATGCCGCCAAAACAGCAATTAACGGAAACAGAATTTCTCGAAATATTTTCATTGATTAAAAGAAGATGTTGATTAGCGCTAACAAAATATAGCTTTCAAATTGATTTCTGTCACATCGGCGAGCGAAAAAGAAATTACTAGCAGGATGAGATTTTTTTGGAAGTATAATTGACAACAAAACACTCATATTTTATTATCATTATACACGCAAAAAGCTTCTATAAATTATGTGTAAATTTTGATCATTAGGTTTTACAGAGGAAAAGTAGATTAGCAGTAGCCAAAATATTAACTTGGGTTAAAGGTAAGGGAAATTTTTGAATAAAGGGTGCGGGAATATTGACCTACGCCCTTTACCTAATTTTTGTTAATGAATTTCAAGTGATAACATTCACTTATTGTTTAGCTGGTGACGATTATGAGATTAGAGAGACTAACTTTACGCGGACAGGAAGCGGTTCAGGGCGCTATCGAGGCCGCCGAGAAAAATCAAAATCAACAGGTTGAGCCGGAACACCTGCTTTCTGCGATGTTGTCGCAGGAAGAGGGAACCGTGCGACCGATTATCGGTAAAGTCGGAGCGCAGGCGGAAACTATTTTGCGAGAGGTCGAGGCGGCGATTAGCCGCTTTCCGAAAGTTTCCGGCGGGCAGCAGTATTTTAGTCCGCGCCTCAACAATGTTTTTAACATTGCACAGAAAGAAGCCGAAAAACTAAAAGACGAATACATCTCAACCGAACATTTGCTCCTCGCAATGGCGGATGAAAAAGACGGCGATGCCGGAAAAATCCTGCGCTCAAACGGAATTAAGCGCGGAGATTTGGAAAAGGTTATTGAACAAATTCGGGGCGGAGCCAGAATCACAGACCAAAACGCCGAATCAAATTATCAGGCGCTCGAAAAATACTCAAAAGATTTGACCGATCTGGCGCGCAAAGGCAAACTCGATCCGGTCATCGGACGCGACGATGAAATTCGCCGGACGATTCAGGTGTTATCGCGTCGCACCAAAAATAATCCATGTTTGATCGGCGAACCCGGCGTTGGCAAAACCGCCATCGTTGAAGGCCTTGCTCAGCGCATTGTGTCGGGCGACGTTCCGGAAACTTTAAAAGGCAAGCGTCTGGTCGCGCTCGATTTGGGGGCGATGCTGGCCGGCGCGAAATATCGCGGCGAATTTGAAGACCGTTTGAAAGCGGTTTTAAAAGAAATCGAAAATGCTAACGGCCAAATCGTGCTTTTTATTGACGAACTGCACACGGTAGTCGGCGCCGGGGCGGGTGAAGGCGCGATTGACGCTTCAAATATGCTCAAACCAGCGCTGGCTCGCGGCCAACTGCGCTGCGTTGGAGCGACGACGCTCAACGAATTTAAAAAGTATATTGAAAAAGACGCAGCTCTCGAGCGGCGCTTCCAACAGGTTTATGTCGGCGAGCCAAACGTCGAAGACACGATTGCAATTTTGCGTGGTTTAAAAGAACGCTATGAGGTGCATCACGGCGTCCGCATCAAAGACGCGGCGATTGTGGCGGCGGCGACTCTCTCGAATCGCTATATCGCAGACAGATTTTTGCCCGACAAAGCCATTGATTTGATTGACGAAGCGGCTTCGCGTTTGAGAATTGAAATAGACAGTCTGCCGCAGGAAATTGATGAATTAGAGCGCGAAATTTTGCAGCTCGAAATCGAGCGTCAGGCTTTGTCGCGCGAAACCGACGAAAAATCGAAAACCAGACTTGGCGACATCGAAAAGCGAATCGCTGATTTGCGCGAAACATCTTCCGGGATGAAAGCCAAATGGCAGTCGGAAAAAGCCGAGATCGAGAAAATGCGCGGAGCCAAAGAGCAGCTTGAACAGGCTCGCATTCAGCTTGAGCAAGCGCGCAACGCCGGAGATTTGAACCGCGCCGCCGAATTGCAGTACGGCATGATTCCGACGCTGGAAAAGCAGCTAACCGACGAGCAGAAACATCTGGCCGATTTGCAAACCGACGGCGTGATGCTCAAAGAAGAAGTTGACGAAGAGGACGTCGCCGAGGTCGTCGCGCGCTGGACCGGAATTCCGGTTTCAAAAATGCTCGAAGGCGAAATGCAGAAACTTGTCACGATGGAAGACCGTTTGCGTCACCGCGTGATCGGGCAGGACGAAGCTTTAATTGCGGTTTCCAACGCTGTCCGGCGCGCTCGCGCCGGATTGCAGGACCCGAATCGTCCGGTTGGTTCGTTTATCTTTTTAGGCCCGACCGGAGTCGGGAAAACCGAAACTGCCCGCGCTTTAGCCGAATTTTTGTTTGATGACGAACGCGCACTGGTGCGTCTCGACATGAGCGAATACATGGAAAAACACGCGGTCGCCAGGATGATCGGCGCGCCTCCCGGCTATGTCGGCTATGAAGAGGGCGGGCAGCTGACCGAAGCCGTTCGGCGTCGCCCGTATTCAGTGATTCTCTTTGACGAAATCGAAAAAGCGCACCCGGATGTTTTTAATATTTTACTGCAGATTCTTGATGATGGACGCCTGACCGATTCTAAAGGGAGAACGGTTGATTTCAAAAATACTGTTTTGATTATGACGAGTAACTTGGGCTCGCGCGAAATTCAAGCCAACGCTCTGGACGAAACGGCGGCTCGCGATGCTGTCCTGGAGATTTTACGAGATCATTTCAAACCGGAATTTTTGAACCGAATTGACGACATTGTAATTTTCCATCAATTGACGCGCGACGAAATCAAGTCAATTATTGATGTTCAGCTTGAAAAATTGCGTCAAATGCTTTCCGAACGCGGGGTTAATATTATCTTGGACGATTCAGCCAAGGAATTGCTGGCTGAAGAAGGCTATGACCCGATGTTTGGGGCGAGACCTCTCAAACGCGCGATTCAAACATTGGTGCAGAATCCGCTGGCCGTCCGCTTGCTCAAAGGTGAAATCCAAGCCGGGCAGAACGTCCACGTCTCCGCCGACGGCGACGAAATAATTTTTGCGCCGGAACCGGCGGCGGCTGTTGCCGTCAGCCCATAAATCGTGAATAGTAGAAAAGTGAATCGTTAGTTTAGATTCGGAATATTTTGTGGCTACAATTTACGATTCACTTTTAACTATTTATCGTTCACTATTGAAAAAATGGTGGGATCGCAGAAAAATGAACGAAGAAGAAAATCTTGAAATGAACAACGAATTTGAAACGGAAGAAGTAAAAGTGACTGATAAAAGACGAATTAATGTCAATGGCGAACGCCCTGAAACACTGGAAATGGCTGAAAACACTGATAAAATCAAATCAATGGAACTTATTGCGCTCGAAAGCGAGTTCAAACAGGAAAAAGAGCGGCGCGAAGCCGCCGAGAAAAAATTAGTCGAAGTTCAAGCGCGTTTTGAGCAGCTCAAATCCGGACTCGAAAAGGAAACTGCCGAAATGCGCGACCGGCTGAAAAAATCGCTCGAAGAGCGCGCCATGCAGGGACAGTTTAATTTTCTGAAGACGCTTTTGCCGATTATGGACAATCTCAATTTGGCCATTACCTCAGCGGAAAACGGCACGGCCGTCGAAGGGTTGATTCCGGGCGTCCGCGCGACGGCAAACGGTTTTGAAAAGGCTCTAACCAGCGTCGGCGTCGAACCTGTCCCGTCGGTCAATGCCAGGTTTGATCCCGAACTGCACGAAGCCGTTGATGTTGTGCCGGCTGACAACGATGATGTCATCACCAAGGAATATTCGCGCGGCTATAAATTCGGCGAGCGTCTTTTGCGACCCGCCAGCGTTCAGGTCGGACGCCAGGTGAAAAACGCCGAAGCCGCAACCGAGTAAGGCGGCAATTGTTGACCAAGTTTAAATCAAAATTTTGGAGATAATCTAGTTTGAACTCAACCCAGACCGGCACCGCGCAGCCTGTTACTAAAACAGACCTAGAGCGGCAAAACCGCGAAAATTTTGTCGCCAAGCCCCCTTCGATGCCCGATTGGGGGCTTGACACCGTTCGTTTTGTCGGCCGCAGCTTGTCGCGGCTTTTTTTCGGCATTAAATACATTAATGCGGAGAACATCCCGCAAACGCGTCCCGGCGGTTTGCTGATTTGCTCCAATCATCAAACTTATTTTGATCCGTTTTGGATTTGCTTTCCGATCAAAAGATCATTGCGTTATATGGCTTGGGATGTGGCTACGCGCTGGTTTCTTGTCGGCGATTTTATACGGGCTTTGGGCGCGTTTCCGGTTAATGTCGAACGTGGCGGCAAAGACGCGCTTAAAATGTCGCTTGGCTGGCTTCGTTCAGGCGGCTCACTTGTCGTTTTTCCCGAAGGCACACGCGGTTTTGCCGATGGCAAGATGCTGGAATTTAAACCCGGAGCGGTGAGAATCGCTCTTCAAACCGGAGTTCCGATTCTCCCCGTCACGGTTCGCGGCGGCAACAACGTCTGGTCGCAGGAGATGAAATCCCCGAAACTCGGCAGGGTCGAAATCTTTTACCATCCTTTGTGGGAGCTGCCGCCCGTTCCGGAAGACGGTGATATTCGCGCCCACGCTGAAAAACTTACACAGGAGCTGGCCAAAATAATCGCTTCGGCGTTGCCGGAAGCAAATTGAAATTTATTTGTTACTGCGGCGCGCCGAGCAACGTCGGCAATCTCTGCCGCCGCCTGCGGTCCATCTGAACTCGGCGCTCACGTCTGTCGCGTCTTTCTGTTTGGTCTTCGTCCGGCTGATTCTCAGCCTTCTTTTGTCTTCTAATAGTATCAATAACATCTTCCGTATCATCGGGTTGAGGTTTGTTTGGCTTTTTGCGCGAAGCGGAATTATCAGCATCCTGATCATCATTAGAGCGTTTTAAATCTTCGGTTCGCGGAGCGGATTTGACAATAATCGGAGCAGTGGGAACCGTTGCTGGTCGTTCTCCTTGATTCGGTTCGGCATCCGTAGCTTTAGCCGGAACTGCTTTGTTTGAAATTTCTGCGGTTTTGATCGCCGCAATGTTTGCGCCAGATTTTAGACTTTGATTTTTATCTTCAGTTTTATCCGCTACTTTCTCATCGGGTTTGAATATAACGGCTGTCGGCGAAGGTTTCGCAACCGGCGAGACAGCGGCAACGGCATTTGAGTTAACGGTAGGATTATTGACTTTTGACCGCTGGCTGGTTGCGTACCAGGCCGCGAAGCTTCCGCCGCCTAAAATCAAAACCGCTGCTGCAATACTCAAAGATTTTTCCAGCGAAAGCGACGAACGTTTTGCGCGAGCGCCGGTCGTGAAATCCAAAGGCTCTCGTTCAAATGAACTCTCCGACGATTCTTTCACAGCAGCGAGCGGAATTACGCGATTGGGCAAGGCGGTTAATTTTTCCAAATTGGCAGGAAAAGCATTGCCGGCGACAGCCGCCGCCATGAATCTACCGGAGGCTGCCGGCACTTGAGTATCTTCCGGATCAGATAAATCCGCACCTGACTCGGCCTTTCGCAGTGAATCTCGCATTTTGGCGGCGGTCTGCGGACGCAAATCAGGATTTAGATTCAAAGCTTGCTGAACCACTTCGGCAACGGCAAAAGGAATTTTTGGATTAAAGACGGTTGCCGGAACGAGCGGATCGGGCTGATTGTTAACGAAGGTCGTCGCCCGGGTCAGCGCGTCAACCGGCGGCTTTCCGGTCAACAAATGGTAAATGGTTGCTCCAAGCGAATAAATATCGCTCCGCGTATCGGTTCCGGTTCCTTGAATTTGCTCGAGCGGAGCGTAGTTGCGTGAGTAACCGAAAACACTGTGAGTGCGTGAGATTTGCGAAGCTTCGTCCAGCTTGCCTTTCGCCAGACCGAAATCGAGCAAAATAATTTCGCCTCGGTCGGTTAATTTGAGGTTTTGCGGTTTGATGTCGCGGTGAACAACCGGCGTTTTTTGTGAATGCAGATAATCGAGAGCGTCGAGCAAATCGTCAGCCCAAGCCAGCACTTCGTTAACCGGAAAAGCACCTTTTTGTTTGAGAAACTCGGACAAATCCGCGCCCGCGAAATATTCCATGACGAGATATTGGCGGGAATTTTCAGCAAAATAATCTATTACGTGCGGAAGAGCCGGATGGCGCAGGCTGTTGAGCAGCTGCGCTTCGCGTTCAAAAGCGTGCTGCAGATACTCTTCGTCAAACAAAGTTTCCTTAATGGCAACAGGACTGTTAAGTCTTTGATCGGTGGCGACATAAACCGTTCCCATTCCGCCCGCGCCGATTTGTTTTTGAATCAGATACCGATTTTGTAAGAGTGTTCCGGCTTCAACCATTTTTGTGTGCCAACTAATTAATTCTAAAAAATTAAATCTTAAATACCAGAAAAAGCACAGCTCGTCTTTCAGATGCAGTTTTGAGCGTTTTTTTTGCAGCAAATTATAAAACAATTTCTAATTGTTAGAGTTATCATCAGATTCTTGCGGCGCATGAACTTCAATTCGAGGCGGTTTGGGAGTCAGCGGCGGCAGTCCTTTGGCGGCGCGCACTCGATTGGCCTTCTCAACCTGTCGCATCGCTTCCTGCTGGCGTTTTTTGACATAGATGATGAGCTTATCCTTATCAACCGGATTGAGTGGGTCGTTTGAACGAATCTCCGGCGGAATACTCTCAAGTTTATTGTCTTTGTCTTTTGAATCCGCCATCGCGTCGTTAATCTCTTTGCCGATATTTTGCAGTTCTGCCTGATCTTCATCACTGAGGCCGTCGAATTCCGGTTTGGCTGCTACTGCCGATTTATTTTTGGACGCCTTGGTTTTTGCTGGCGATTGATCTGTTTTATTCTGAGCTGGAACGGTAGATTTGTTTTCTGTAACGGGTTGGTTAACACCATTTGTTTCAGTGGTAACTGTCGTTGACACATTTTGGTTTGCTGACTGATCAGTATTTGCCACCGGAGCGGAAATGAGAGGTGAGGCTTGAGTTGGATTAGAGGTCTTATCATCTCCTCTCGATAAATTAAGATTGCTGCCAAAATACAGCGCGGAAACTGCTCCTCCGAGAAGCAAGACCGCAGCGGCGATTTTCAAAGGCACCTGAGAAGAACGAGTATTCGAGGCGGCGGCGGCAAACTGTCTCGGGTTACCTGCCGGCGGGGCTGATTTTGCCAGCAGCTCGGTCGCCGCAGTTTGCGGGACAGTCGCGTTTGGCGAAGCGTTTGCCGTCAGACCGTCGTTCGTTAAAGGAACTTGATAAAGATTCGTTTGACCATCGGAGTTCATCAATTGCGTGTTTTGAGTAAAAAATTTTGCTGAATCGGAAAGCATCGTTTCACCATCGTAAAACGTTGGATTTTCCTGGGCGTCCGCGATCTCGAAACGCATTTTGGCGGCGGTAGCAGGACGCAGACTGGCGTTTAAAGCCATCGCGTTTGATAAAACCTGCGAAACATTAGTTGGAATTTTGGGATTGAGCGTGTGAGCCGGAGGCAAAGGATCTTCATTGCCGTTTAAAACGGCGGTTGCCCGCGTCAGGGCATCAAACGGCAGCTTTCCGGTCAACAGATGATACAAGGTCGCGGCCAGCGAATATAAATCGCTGCGCGGGTCGGTTCCGGTTCCCTGAATTTGTTCGAGCGCCGCATATGACCGCGAGTAGCCGAAAATGCTTTTGGTAATCGAAACCTGCGATAATTCCGAGGCGCTTCCTTTGGCGAGTCCAAAATCAAGCAGAATTATTTCGCCGCGCGCGGTTAATTTGAGATTTTGCGGTTTGATGTCGCGATGGATTACCGGAAATTTCTGATTGTGCAAATAATCGAGCGCGTCGAGCAAACTGTCTGCCCAACGCAGAACATCTGCGACTGCGAAGGCTCCGTCGCGCTCGACCAGCGCGGATAAATCATCGCCCGCGATGTATTCCATCACGATAAACGCTTCGTTGCCTTCGGTAAAATGATCACTGACGCGCGGCAGGGCCGGATGACGCAGGCTGTTGAGCAGCTGGGCTTCGCGTTCAAAAGCGCGTCGCAAACCCGGATCGGTAAACAACGTTTCCTTGATGGCAACCGTGCTCCCGAAACGTTCGTCGGTGGCGACATAGACAGTTCCCATTCCGCCTGCGCCGATTTGTTTTTGAACTAAATATCTTTCTTGTAAAAGTTTTCCGGTTAAGCTCATGGATTTTCTCCTGCGCTCGAGTTTACGCTTTATCAACCGTAAAAGTTTAAGGCAGAAAAGGCAAAAGGTAAAAGCTTGAACGGTTATTTTCAAGCTTTTACCTTTTAATAATTTAACAATTAATTGAACTTTTTAGCGGTAAGCGCCGCCGATTCCAGGTAAATTGTAAACACGCGCCAAGGTATTTAACTCGCTGCGAACATTTGCCCAGTTATTTTGGGTCTGTCGGTTAAAGCGACGATTTCGCATGGCGACATTGATATCAGAAGCAATGTTGAGACATTTGCGAACTTCATCGCGGTTATCGTCCCAACGGTCGCGACGGTCAAATTCACTGCGCAGATTATTAGCAGCGCTTTCCAAATCGCGAGCGCGCTGATCCAAATTATCTTCGCGCCGGGTGCCGTTTAAACGGCTGTTATCAAGCGCGTTATCAAATTGTTTGACAAAAACGTCAGTGCGGCTTTCGACATTTCTGATGATGCGGTCAACGTCGCCTTTGGAAATCCGGTTCGGACGCTTCCAATCCTGCGCGTTAGTTGCGGTAGCGGTTGAAACGGTGACGGCCAAGATTGCCGCAAAAAATAGTAAAGATGTTACAAATAAAGTTGTCAGTGATTTTTTCATGATCTTCTCTCCTTAAATTTCTCAAGTTTGCAATGCGCGGCGATAATTTTGAGGAGAGTAAAAATCCGTTGCGCCGCACGAACTTTAATTTAACTTAGCGCAAGCAGAGTTTTGCCCGCACTAAATTTAAGACGCGCCTGTTTTGGAAAAAGTCTAATGAATTTTCTCAAAAGCTGTTCCTTGACGCTGTTCGCTGCTGGTTGTTACAATTTCCTAAACTCAGCACTAAAAAAATCATCAATTAAATTAATTAAATTGTTTGTGACTTTTTGTAATGTAAGAAATTTCCCGGAGCGAATTTTTGGAGGTCTTAATCAGTGAACTTTGAAGTCGGACAACTGGTAATTTATCCCAATCATGGAATCGGATTGATTGAACGGATCGAACAAAAACAGGTTGGAACGAACGCATTTTCGATGTACGAACTGCGTTTGTCATTTAATAATTCAACTATTCATGTTCCGATTCAAAATGCTGACGAGGTTGGGCTGCGTCTGCCGGTTTCCTTTGACGACTGTCATTTATTGTTTGGTGATTTATCCGATGATTTCACTACGATTCCGACCGATTGGAAAACTCGTCATCGTGATTATTCGGAAAAGGTTCGGCACGGGCAACTGTTTGAAGTTGCCGACGTGCTCAAAAAACTGACTTTTCTGAGCCGTCAAAAACCTCTCTCGTTCCGCGAGCAGCGTCTTCTGGAAAAATCACGGTATCTGGTTGTTTCCGAACTCGCTGCCGTCTGCAACAACAATAAATGTCAGATTGAAGAACGAGTTGACAGGGCGCTGGACGCGGCCTGCGTCAAACATCTGACCACTCTCGAACCCGCGCAATTAGCGGCTGCGGCAATAATTCATTGATTTTTGCCGCGCTCGTAAAATGCCAAAAATTCCTTGTTTCCATCGGCTCCCAGAATCGGCGAATCAATAATTCCGCCAACAACTAAATTATTTTGACTCGCCGCCTGATGGACTTCCGCGATTACTCGTTGATGTTTTTCCGCTTCTCTGACGATTCCGCCTTTTCCGACTTCGTCACGCCTGACTTCAAACTGCGGTTTGATTAGGACAATCATTCTGCCGTTTTCTTTGAAAAGCGGAACAACTGCCGGAAAAATTTTGGTGACGGAGATAAACGACACATCCATTACAATTAAATCAAATCTTTCAGTAAAATCGTGAGGCACCAGATGACGCGCGTTGACTTTTTCGCGGACTTCGACGCGCGAATCCTGTCGAAGTTTCCAGTCAATCTGATTATGTCCGGCATCTACGGCAAACACTTTCGCTGCGCCGTGCTGTAATAAACAATCAGTAAATCCACCGGTTGAGGCTCCGACATCGAGACAAACAAAGCCGCTCACATCCAGCCCAAAATCGCTCAAAGCTTTTTCAAGTTTGAGGCCGCCTCTGCCGACATACCGGCTGGCCGCTGTCTGTCCTTTGATTCGGACTGGAGCGTTCGGCTCAAACTCTTCGGAGGGCTTTTCGACGCGCTGTTCGTTGGCCAGGACGACGCCGGCCATAATTAGCGCCTGCGCTTTTATGATTGAATCCGCTAATTGACGTGCGACCAGTAATCGGTCAATTCTTAATTTCTTCACTCTAAACCGCTCGCCTCAAAATCCATTAACTCAAAACTTTCAGCTCGATATGAAATCGCCAGCGGGCGACAGCAGACTTCGCAATCTTCGATGTAATTTTGCTCGTCAACCGATAAATCGAGCAAAACGGAAATTTCCTCCCAGCAACACGGGCAAATAAAAAAATGTTCTGTTTCCATTAAGTTTTTGTCATTTTAACAGAGGGGGTTTGATTGGCTGCCTTATGCTATCCTAAAACTTACCAAACTCATTTTAATAAAAATTTATCAGAATAATGAGAGTCGTCGAATCTTCAAAACCATTAAACGCTTTTGCCAAATTTGCCTGGTTCGTGGTTGCCTACAACGTTCTGGTGATAATTTGGGGCGCTTTTGTTCGCGCGTCCAAATCCGGCGACGGCTGCGGCAGTCATTATCCGCTGTGCGACGGCGTTAACCTCGTCCCGCTTGACCCGACTTTGGCGACGGTGATCGAATTTCTGCATCGCGTGACAACCGGTTTGGACGGTATTCTGGTGCTGGCTCTTTTTATTTGGGCGTTTCTCACTTTCGGCAAAAAGAGTTGGGTGCGCCGGACTACTGTCTTCTCGCTCTTTTTTATTTTGACCGAAGGAGCTATCGGCGCTTTTTTGGTTAAATTTCAGCTCGTCGCCGATAATGTTTCGTTAAACCGCGCAATTACAATGTCTTTCCATCTGGTCAATACTTTGATTTTGCTGCTTTTTCTGACACTGACAGCTTGGTTTGCGAGCGGCGGCCAAAAGCTGAAAATCCGTATTAACGAGCGGCGTGCAATGTTTGTCGGACTGGGGTTGTTTCTGGTGATTTTAATTGGAATGAGCGGTGCTGTTTCCGCGCTCGGCAACACCTTGTTTCCCGGTCACGAACTCTCCGACGCGCTCAATCAGCAAGATGTTCCCCTGGTTTTAAAAGTTTTTATCGCGCTCGAACTCTGGCACCCGTTTTTATCGGTGCTGACGAGCATTTATCTAATTGCTTTAGCGCAGCCTCTGCGTTCAGCCCGCAATTCTGATTGGACGCGAATCTTTGCTAATTCGACGCTTTTAACCCTCGGCGCGCAGGTAATTTTCGGAACATCCACCTTGATTTTTCTCGCTCCCGTCTGGATGCAGTTAACCCATTTATTACTCGCCCAGCTAATGTGGATTTCGCTGGTTTTGTTATCGGCCGCCGCGCTCGCAGAACCAAAATTCGCTCACGCGGCAAACGAGAGTTTTGTCCAAACAACGGTTTAAAATAAACAAGCGGCAAGAGATTTCCTCTTGCCGCTTGAGTCTTAATATAATTGCTGTTACCCCTTGTTCGTTTTAGTTAATCCACTCGTCTTCGTCGTTGGCGTAAGTGCGAGCGGCAACTTCTTGAGCCGTCGTAAAAACTCGTTCCTGCCATTCTTCAACGTGATCGAGAACATTTAAAGCGGCCAAAGGCTTGCTCGGGTCGCGTTCGACGCGGATGACTCTCGCTGCGACTTCAATCAAAGTCGCATCCTCGTCCAACATCTTTAAATGAATCGCGCCACCGACAGGCGGAAGATTATCGAAATTTACCAGCGCGCTGCTGGTTCCGACATTTTCCGTCATTCCGCTGACCGAAATTTGTTCTCCGTTTTTATCGTCAGTCCAAGTTGCTTGAACCGGCATTTGCACCAGCACACGCGAATTTAAGACTCTTCGCGCCGCAGTCATCGTTCCAGAATATTCCATTGCCATATAAATTTGCCTCCTGTCTAACCTTGCTTGTTCAATTTTGCACTAACCGTCAAATGCTTCGTTATGATTATAAGTTTTTGAAAACGGTTGCAAGGTTTATTAAAATTCTTAAGAAAAATAAATTATGATGAAACCGCTCAATCCGCTCACGGGGTCAAATGCGAAATAATAAGGTCGAAATTTACAAGTAAAAATCAATTGCTTGACAACATTGAGCGAAAAGTGCTCTGATAATCCGCACAATCCGTTCAGAAGCAACCCGGATGTGTTAAATTTAAACTAACGCAGCGGAATTAAAAAATGCTTGAAAGAATAAACGGTTATCAAAACGCTATCGTGTCCTCTACATTCAAAGAACTTACCGAAAAATCAGTCCGTCGAATCGCCGAAGCGAATCTGCCGACTGAAGTAGGAGAGTTTCGCATTGTCGGCTATCTTTCGCAAGTCAGTGACGAAGAATTTGTCTGTTTATATAAGGGCGAATTGAATCCGGAAATTCCCACTTTGGCGAGAATTCATTCGCAATGTTTGACCGGAGATGTCTTTCACTCGATTAAATGCGACTGCGGCCCGCAGCTAAAAAAGGCGATGGAAATGATTGAAGCCGAAGGACGCGGCGCGATTGTTTATCAAGCTCAGGAAGGGCGCGGCATCGGAATCATCAACAAAATTCGGGCTTACGCTCTGCAGGATGCCGGAGCCGATACGATTGAAGCCAACGAGCAGCTTGGATTAGGAGTTGATTTGCGCGTTTACGAACAGTGCGTCGAGGTTTTGCGAGATTTGGGTTTGCGGCGCGTCAAAGCGATGTCGAATAATCCTGAAAAAATTAAAGCGATGAGCGACGGCGGCCTTGAAATCGTCGAACGAATTCCCCTTGAGATTGAGCCGTCTCCGGAGAAATTAAATTATCTGCAAACTAAAAAGCTAAGAATGGGGCATCTTTTAGATTTGGTCGGCTAAGGATTATCAACAAAGAGCTGTCAAAGAGGCGTGATTGTTGTCACGCCTCTTGTTTTTGTTTGATAGAACTATTAGCAAACTCTTTGTATAAACTTTTCAAGTTGTTGAAAGCTTCTGAATCGGAGAGAAACATTTCTCGAAATTCAACCCAATCAATTATCGGAATTGATTTTTGAATCTTAAATTTTTTTACAATCCACTTACGAAACGGCGTAAAAGGCATATGATAATTTCTCTTGCCGACACCTGAACACATTTTATTTCCCTCAAGAAAGCTAACGGCTTCGTAAAATGTTCCGGTCGGCGTATATCTCCTTGGGTTTTCGCAGACTGCTTCAACAGTCTCAAAATATTCATTTTCGGTCATAACTTTCAAGGTAAATTAAGATAATGTAAAAATTCATTGTTCCAGTACGCTAGTGGAAACTATGCGCTTTGAGCGCAAGACTTTAGTAATCCTTCCGCTAAAATCTGTGTAAAATAGCGGCAGATGAAAGATAACCGGCATGGTCATCACACGATTACACGCCTGACTGTACA
>JBBQUS010000045.1:0-44814 GCA_038212235.1 Pyrinomonadales bacterium | reverse complement strand
TTTTCCAATGAGAATCAGACATAAATTTACCGCTCGCAAAAAACGACGACACTTTTGATAAAATTAAACGTCAGCCCAGCCGTAAGGTTTGTAATCGGGTAACCCGACGCGGTCGCCCGGATTTGAATGTGAAACCGCTTTGAGCGAATCCGAGAGCCAGCGAAAAAGCGGGCGAAACTGGATTCCGCTCAGTTTCACGGGATCGCGCACCGAAAGCTGCCGCAGCACGTCGAGTTTGGCATGATTAACCGCCAGCGCGAAGAATAAAAACGATTTATGTTCTTCGCCGGTCTTTATTTGTTCAATCATCCGTCGCCAATCGTCGGTCGGATCGCCGTCGGTAATCAGAAAAATCCACGGGCGATACAGATCAACTCCGTTATCGCGCAGCCTTTGTTTGCGAGCTCTGAGCAGTTCGAGCCCGACTTCGAGAGCTTTGCCAAGCGGCGTATCGCCTTTGGATTCAAGCGTCGGCGGAATAAAATTGCTGGCGGAAATAAAATCCGTGACAAGCTCGACCGGCCCGAACGTCAGAAGCGCGACTTCGACCCGTTTGGCGGTCATCGAATCGGCGACCAATTCTCTTCTAAATAATTGCAGGGCCGCGTTTAATTCGCGAATCGGCTCGCCGCTCATTGAGCCGGAAGTGTCGAGCAGCAGCAAACAGGGACAGCGGGGCTCGGGGTTTTCCGCTAATTCAGCATCAATGAACGGCTTTTGATCGTCGTCTTCAAACACAAAAATTTCTCCTCTAATTAAATACGCTCAAACCGGCTCCGCGTTTAAAAAATATTTTGAGATTTCAACAAATCAAGCAAAATAGTGAATAATTAAAAACCGGCAACGCGCCATCTGAGGCATTATCAATTATCAATTTAATGTAATCAACTATTTTTGAAAGTAATTATTTGAATTAGCGCAGACTAAATATTGCAAATGGATACGACACAAGAAAATTTCCCGTCGTGGGCAATTAAAAATTATCTGGAAACCGGCAACAGACGTTTACAAATTAACGGCGTTGACGCAGTTGAGCTGAGCGAAAAGTTTGGAACGCCGCTTTTCGTCTTTTCAGCGACTCGAATCAAAGAAAACGTTGCCCGCTTAAAACAGGCTGAGAAAGCGCTCGGTTTGCCGCTCAAAGTTTGTTACGCGGCTAAAGCCAATTCGAACATGGCGATTTTGCGCACCGTCAAAGAGGCTGGCGCTGACATTGAGACCAATTCGGGCGGCGAATTATTCAAAGCTCTCAAAATCGGTTTTGCGCCCGAGCAAATTATTTTTAACGGAACGAGCAAATCCGCAGAGGAACACGCGGAAGCCATCAGCGCCAGAATTTACGCGATTCAAGCCGATTCCCTGCTCGAAGTCGCGCAGATTGAACAGGTCGCAGCCGCGCTTGGCAAACGCGCCAACGTTTCGCTCCGGCTCGTCCCGGAAATCGCAACCGATACCATGCACGGTTTGCAAACTGCGATGCTGACCAGCAAATTCGGCATGACCTCAAACGAAGTTTTTGCCGCCTTTCGCAGTTTCGGAAAATCCGAGTTTGTCCATCTGTGCGGAATTCACCTGCATCTCGGCTCGCAAACGCCCGCCGCCGCTCCGTTTGCCGAAGCGTTTCTTAAACTTTTCCAGCATCTCAAAGAAGTTTACGATGAAACCGGAATCAAAATTTCACATTTAAACTTGGGCGGCGGTTTTCCCACCAATTATCTGCGCGATGATTCAAGCGCGCTCGCTCTGCCGCGCGAAAGACAAAATTTATTTGCCGCCGATTTAGACCCAGCGGAAGTTTTGAGCGCAGCGATGCGAGTCGTCAGAGACGCGGCAAACGCGGCAAACGCCGCACACCTGCTCGATAATTTAACGATTCTGCTCGAACCCGGACGTTCGATTATTGCGGATGCCGGAATCATCCTAACCACCGTTCGCAATCAAAAGACCAGACCAATTGGAGCGCAGTCAATCCAAAATCCGAAATCCGAAATCCGAAATGACCGATGGCTGCTGACTGATGCCGGTTACAATATTATGCTTTCGATGAATAATTACGGCTGGTATTATCATTTAGTTTCGGCCAGCCGCGCCGACGCGCAGCATCAAACCCCGTACAAATTGGCCGGTCCTTTGTGCGACGGCGGCGACGTTTACTTTGACATCGAAGGTCGCCAACGTTTGCCGGATTATCGCCTGCTGCCGGAAAATGTCGCGCCCGGCGAAGTGCTGGCGCTCCTCAATGCCGGAGCCTACAGTCTGGCGCAAATGTTTCCGTACAATGGACGCCCGCTTCCGGCTGCGGTTTTGATTAGCAGCGACGGCGCGGTCGAATTGATCCGGCGGCGGGATTCTTACGAAACGCTGATTGAGAGCGATCTTTGGTAAAGTATAGAGACTAAAGTATAGAGTCAAATTTAAAATAGGAGTTTTAAAAACATGGAAAAATTAACCAAACAGGACACCGGAAAATCCGGCAGCGGAACAACACGGGAAAACTATCAGGCCGATCAAGTCGCGCAGGAATCGTCTTATGAAAACTCAACCGAAATCGCGCAGCAAATGCATCAGCGCGACAATTCTAAAACAGATTCTTCAGCGCAGCCAGAGAGAGAGAGCGACGCCGGACGCGTTGCCGCCCAGAGTGATAAAAAGTAAATCAGACTTTAATAAAAATTCGTTTGCGATACAGCAGCCACATCATCACGAGCCAGAAAAGAACGTAGCAAATCGCGTAAGCGAGCGAAGCATTAACGGGCGACGCCAACGGCAGAAAAACTGATTCGAAAATCCAATCCTGGAGCGTCGTCGCTTCGCCGCTGGCGTTTGTCCATCTGACTGCTTCAATCAACCGCTCAAAAATTCCCGAAAAGAAATAAAGCGCGAGGGCGTTAACGCCAAAAATGACAAAAGGCTGCGCCCAGCGTTTGTAACCTTTGATATCAACCAGCCAGTAGCAAAAACCCAATAAACACAAAGCCAAGCCCGCCGTAAACATCACGTACGAACTCGTCCAGAGAGCTTTGTTAATCGGAAACCAGCCGTTCCAGACGTAACCGATGGCGACGGCGGAGACGCCTGCGAAAAACAATCCCGCGACTTTTTCGACATCGCTTCGAGTGGTGCGCAGCCAGTGTCCGGTCAAAACCCCGCAAAGAGCCGTCACAACCGATGGAACGGTACTCAAAATACCTTCCGGGTCATAAACTTTTGCCTGTCGCCAAATGTGGTTGACGGTGAAAACCGAGCGGTCAATCCAGGCGGCCAAATTACACGCTTTGTCGTCAAAAGTCGTGACTTCGCAGCCTGGAACCGGCACGAGCGTCATCAATGCCCAGTAAACAAACAGTAAAATAACTCCGATGAGAGCTTGAGTTTTCCAATTGGTTTTCAGAAAAATAAACGAAACAATGAGATAGCAAACCGCAATCCGCTGCAAAACGCCGGGGATTCGCAAAGTTGAAAGATCAATCAAAGTCCCCTTTTCAAAATCAAAAAAAGGAAACGCCGCCAAAAACAGTCCGAGAAAAAATATCAACGCGGCGCGGCGCACAATTTTCCAATAGACGCCGCTCGTAATCGTGCCGTGAGTGGCCCGCGCCGTTTCAACCCGTTTGCCGAGCGCGAGCGTGATTGAAACCCCGACGATAAAGACGAAAAACGGAAAGATAAAATCGGTTGGCGTCCAGCCGTGCCATTCGGCGTGTTCGAGCGGCGGATAAATCGCGCTCCAGGTTCCCGGATTATTAACTAGAATCATTCCGGCAATCGTCATCCCGCGAAAAACGTCGAGTGAAAGCAAGCGCCCAGTGGCAGATTCGGGTATTTGCGTTGACATAAAAATTAATCCTTCCAGATGGATTGAAAAAGAAAGTTCAGTTATATTTATGACGTTCTTGAACCAGAGTCAACTTAAAATTATGTCATTAATGCTCGAAGAAATCGCGGAACAGCCCGCGGTTTTGGTTAAAACTATTTCCGCCGAACAAAACAAGGTCGAAAAGCTCGGCGCGTTTCTGCGCAAACGCGAAATTGATTTGATCGTTTTAGTGGCGCGCGGCAGTTCGGATAATGCCGCCCTGTTTGGCCGTTACCTGCTCGAAACAACGGTCGGGATTCCGGTTTCTCTGGCCGCTCCGTCCGTTTATACGCTTTATAACGCCAAAATAAATTTGAGCCGCGCCCTGGTTGTCGGCGTTTCGCAATCGGGCGAAGGAACGGACATCAACACGGTTCTGGAATCGGCCAAAGCGACGGGAGCGTTTACGCTCGGAATTACCAATGAAGCCGATTCGACGATGGCTAAAATTGCCGACGAAACGCTTTTAATTCACGCTGGCAAGGAAAAATCCGTCGCCGCCACTAAAACTTATACGGGACAAATGCTCCACTTTTATCTCTTGGCAAACGCGCTCTCGGAAAACAAATTGGCGGTCGAAAAGATTCCCGGCTTTGCCGCGCTCGCGCTCGAAAAAAGCGGTGAGATTAAACATTTGGTTGAACGTTACGTTTTTATGGAAAACTGCGTCGTCGTCGGGCGCGGAATGAATTATGGGAACGCTTACGAGCTCGCGCTCAAATTGATGGAAACCTGTTACATCATCGCCGAACGGTTTTCATCCGCCGATTTTTTTCACGGGCCGCTGGCAATCGTCGAGCGCCGGTTTCCGGTGATTTTATTTGCGCCAAAAGGCTTGACCAAACAGGGCACAATTGATTTGCTCAAACGTTTGACGGAGGTCGGGGCAGATACTTTTGCGATCTCAAACGATGACGAAATTACGGCGCTGGCCTCTCGTTCGGTCAAAATGCCGTCAGAAATTGACGAATTTCTCTCGCCCGTTCCGTTTGTTATTCCAGCCCAGCTTTTCGCCGCGCATCTGGCAACGGCCAAAGGCTTAAACCCGGACGCGCCGCGCTCGCTTTCAAAAGTGACGAGAACAATATGAGTTTCAAACGCCCGCTGCGAATCACAAATTTTTGGCTCGCAGCGCCGGTTTTATTGTTTTTTATTTGCGGCTTATCGCTCACGACGGCAAAAGCTCAAGCCAATGAATTCAGTCGCTCTTGCCCGTTTGACAATAAAACTCTGCAATTTATCGGCGCTCCCGACGAGCAGGCGCGCTGTCTGCTGCGCCGGGTCGGGATTCAAGGCGAGGTTGGCGAACCGCTCCAAAAATTGCCAGAACCGCTTGAAAAGCTGGTTGGTCAGCCGGTTAAAATTAATAAAGAAAGTCTGCGTTCATTTTTAAAGGCCGAAAATCTTGCTGAAAACAGGCTTGGCGGCTCGCTCGACCTGCCGCTTTCAACTGCCAAACTGCCGACCGGCGAGCAGATTCAGGCTCTTTATTTTATTATTCACGATACCTCTGATCCATATCTGAAAGACGCATCTTTTCCAGAAGAAATAAACGACGGCCAATGGAGCGGAAACAACCTCGAAAAATGGCTAAAACTCCCCGTGGCTCATGTCTTTGTCAATCGCGCGGGCGAATCAATCACGGTCACAAACTTTAACGAAACGGTCGCTCAAGGCTGGGGCACAAAATTAGCCCGCGATTTTTTAAAAGCTGACGGCAAAGGCTTGCAGCTGCACATTGAAATGGTCCAGCCGCGCCGCCGCGATCCCGGCCGCATCCCGCACGAAACCAATGACGCGATTGCGCCGCAGCCCGGTTTTAGCGAAAAGCAATATGAAAGATTGGCTCTGCTCTATGTTTGCGCTTCAGTCCGGCGAGGCAGCTGGCTGATTCCGGCTTTTCACGCGGCAGTTGACGCCGGAATCAAAGACGCGCACGACGACCCGCAAAACTTCGATTTGAAAATGTTGACCGAAAAACTGGCCGGATTGCTGAAACAAATCAAGTAATTGGATAGTTGGAGCAGATGAATTTTAGTTTTTAACAACTTGCAGGGCGGAAAAACCGATTGGTGCGGTATCGCTGGTGTAAAGTCCAACCAGTCCCTCGTCCGAATCACTTTCATCGGTCACAGTCGTGGCTAACTGCCCGTTAATATAAAACGTTAATTTGCCCGCTGCGGAACGAACTTCGAGCTGATTGGTTTGCGTTCCGGTGCGAATCTGCGGGGCCTGAGCCCAATTTGTCATGGTTTCTTCTTCGTTATCCTGATGCCGAAGGACGCGAAAAGTTTGATTGTCAGAACGGATGACGAAAGCGTAATCGCTTTTGAGCGGGTTCACATCACTGTTGATAACCAGGCCGTAACCGAGCGTGGGCGAAACGCCGCTGACGCTGTGAGTCGTCACTTTCGCCGTCGCATTATTAGTTAAATATTTATCCTCAAATTTGCTCGATGAGATAACGACATAGTAATAATTATTCCGCGCGGCTGAAACTTGAAATTCGTCGCCGACGAGTTTTGTCTCGCCCATCGCGGTTTTACGTTCGCCCCATCTGGAAAAATCAATGTTCCCGGTGTCTTTCGCCAATGGATTGCTGCCGGTTACTTTGGAATTAACCGGAGAGATACTGCCGTTTGAGTTATTAACGGTGTTGGCAAGGCGTTTGACGTTGTTATTATTACTGCCGAGAGAAGCGAGAACCGCGATTAAACCGATAATCCCAACGCCACCAACAACGGCTAGAACGCCCAAAATACCGGCCACCCACAGGAGCGGACTTCTTTTCTTCCCGGGCAAAATTTGCGGCAGCTGCGCAAAGCCTGGCGGCTGTTGCCCGAACTTTCCGGTTTGTGCGATGAGCGTCGCGCCATCTTCCAGGCAAAAGCTCAGTGAAGGATCATTATAAAGACGATTACAAATTGGACATTTTTTCATTGAATTTTTTCGTACAGCTGAGGTAAATCATGTGCAATCGTCTGCATTATACGTGCAAAGACAGATTAAATAAAAGCAATTATTGACGAGTTGATTTGAGGTTGGCAATAAATCCCGAAAAATTCGTATCAATCCGAACGCAAATTTCCAGTTGACAGTTTTCAAGTCTGGAGTAAAATTTGCGAATCAAGCTTTCCGCATTCACAAAAATTTAGGAATCAAAACTTATGCTCAAAACTTCCCGACAGAGGCGAGAAAACGCCATAAATTTATTTATCATCTTTGTGATGTTAGCCATAGCATTCGGCTGCGTCTGCGGCAATAACGACAATCGCAACCGCGACATCACCATTGGCGACAATTCAAAACCAGTTCCCACCAATCCCAGTAAAAAACCAAGCAAAAAAGGCGACACCAAATCCGATACCGCCAAGAAAAGCGATTTTCCCGACAACGGCGATTTTCTGGTTGAATATGTCGAAGTGCAGGATTCGCGTTACCAGAAAATCAACGACAATTTGCGCCAGGAAAAGGTTTTGGAGAGCGCCGCCAAGGATTTAAATAAAAACCTAGCGCTACCCTACGACATTACTCTCGTCACGCGCGACTGCAACCAGGTTAATGCGTTTTATAACCCCGAAGATCATTCGGTGACGCTTTGCTACGAATTGCTCGATAATTTTTACACGCTCTTTAAAAACAGCGGACGCGGCGACACGGAAGCCACGCAGGATATGTTTGATGCGGCGCAGTTTGTCTTTCTGCACGAACTCGGTCACGCGCTGATTGACGCTTATAAATTGCCCGTGACGGGCAAAGAGGAAGATTCAGCCGACGGACTTTCAACTTATATTTGTCTTGAAGAGTTAAGAGAAAACGGCGCTCGTTCGACCATTGCCGCCGCCGAACTGTTTGCCTTGCAGGCCAAATCAAACAACACGGCTGATCTGCCGTTTTATGACGAGCACTCGCTTGACCAGCAGCGTTTTTACAATTTGTTGTGCAGTCTCTACGGCAAAGACCCGAATAAATACGAAACCCTCGTGGACAAGGGGCTGCTGCCCAAACCGCGCGCCGTGCGCTGTCCGACCGAATACGCAAAGTTAAAACAATCTTGGATCAGTTTGCTCGAAAAATATCGCAAACAGTGATTGCAACTTAAATAAAATTTAATCAAGTGAGCAAGCCGCCTCTGGCCTGCTCACTTTTTCTTTGCTTTTCTGCTGTTTAGCCTTATACTGTCCGCCAGATGAACCGTTAACGAATCTCAAAAACTCAAAATGGAGTACAAATTATGTCAACCAAACTTCTTTAGACTGTTCTCCAAATAATATTTCTCGTCTGTTTTATTTACTTTTCTTCGATCTTGGCTTTCGGCGACCTGAAACCGTAAAATTGAGCCAACTGGCCATTAGGTTTCATCCGCTATTGAAAAATCAATTTTAGGAGAAGTCAAACGGGCGGCAACTCGAACGATTTCCTCTGCCGCTTGAAAAGATGGCAGTCTCCGCCTATATCTTTTATGAAAAACACTCAATCAAAAAAATGCGTCAATCACACGTTATGCCGCGTCGTTTGTAGGCTTGCTGCTAATCGCTTTCGTTAGCGGCGGCGAAATTTGGGTGATCAATGCTGACGGCACAAATCAACGGCGCGTGACAAACAACTCGACCGCCGATAAATCTCCGGCGTGGTCGGGCGACAGTGCAAAAATCGCTTTCAGCCGAGAGATGGGCATCGCCGTCGTCAACGCCGACGGCACGAACGAAGTCGGTTTGACCAATGCCGACGACCGCGAACCGTCGTGGTCTTCGGACAATACGAAAATCGCCTTTGCCCACAAAGGTACAAGCGTCAACGGCATTTACACGATGGACGCGAACGGCGCGAATCAACTGCGCATCGTCGCTGACATCCAAACGTTGCGCGGTACCGAAAATAATGCTCCGGCATGGCAACCGCTTCGCAATGTGCGCCGCCTGCCATTTGACTTTGACGGAGACGGACGAACTGATGTCTCGGTCTTTCGCCCCGAATCGGCCGTTTGGTATCGCATTAATAGTTCTAATAATTCTGTTTTTAGTCGTCTCTTTGGTGCTTCAACCGATTTGATCGCTCCGGCTGATTACGACGGCGACGGGCGAGCGGACGTGGCGGTCTGACGGCCATCGTCAGGAGTGTGGTATCTGCTAGGGTCAACCAGCGGATTTGTCGGCGTGCAGTTTGGGCAAAATGGTGACAAACCAGCAGAGGCCGCCTATATTTATTAAAATTAAGAGAAAAGTTTAGTGTCAACAAAAGCATTAAACTCGCCTTTTGCCTTTTCAATGGAGCAAAGCTAAACTCGCTTTGTTCCATTTTTATTGAGCGCAAACTTTAAGAGTCGAAAGAGAACCTAAATGAAGATTCATGAATATCAAGGCAAAGAAATCCTAAAAAGTTACGGCGTCCCAGTGCCGCGCGGCATTGTCGCCAGAACTCCGGAAGAAGCCGAAAGCGCGGCGCGAGAACTCGGCACTGAAATAGTCGTTGTCAAAGCGCAGATTCATGCAGGCGGACGCGGCAAAGGCGGCGGCGTCAAGCTCGCCAAATCACCGGAAGAAGCTCGCCAGATTGCTGAAAATATGTTGGGAATGATGCTCGTCACGCATCAAACCGGCCCGGAAGGACGCGAAGTTAAAACTCTTTTAGTCGAAGAGGGATTACCGATTGACAAAGAATTTTATCTGGCCGTCACGCTTGACCGTCAAACCGGCAGAAACGTTTTTATGGCTTCGACTGCGGGCGGGATGGATATTGAAGAAGTAGCGGCGACAGAGCCCGAAAAGATTTTAAGGGAAACGATTGATCCGGCGGTCGGGATGCGACCGTTTCAAGCCAGAGATTTGGCTTTCGGATTAGGACTTCCGGCTGAATTGGTCAATCAAGCGGCGAGCTTTATGATGAAGCTTTATGAAGCTTATGAAAAATCCGACGCTTCTCTGCTCGAAATCAATCCGTTTTTGCTGACTAAAGACAATCGTTTGATCGCGCTTGACGCCAAAGTGAATTTTGATGACAACGCGATGTATCGTCACAAAGATTACGCTGCTCTGCGCGATTTGGGCGAAGAAGAACCGCTCGAAATCGAAGCGTCAAAATATGATCTGAATTATATTAAGCTTGACGGAAATATCGCCTGCATGGTCAACGGCGCGGGTCTCGCGATGGCGACGATGGACATTATCAAATACGCGGGCGGCGAACCGGCAAACTTTTTGGATGTCGGCGGCGGCGCTTCTCAGGAACGAGTCGAACAGGCTTTTAAAATTTTGATGTCGGACGAAAGCGTCAAAGCCGTTTTGATTAATATCTTCGGCGGCATCGTCAAAACCGATATGGTTGCGCGCGGAGTGGTAGCGGCGGTACAAAAAATCGGCGTCACGCTGCCGATTGTCGTCCGGCTCGAAGGCACTAACGTCGAAGAAGGACAACAGGTTTTGCGCGATTCGGGGATGAATTTTCTGGTCGCCAACGGAATGAAAGACGCCGCCGATAAAGTAGTCTCGGCGGCTAACGCAAGCTACTGATTTACTTGAAAATGATTGTAAAAAAGGCGGCTCAAATTTGAGCCGCCTTTTTTTATTTGGAACCTTTAGCTTTGACTTTGGCCGGAGTCGGCAGCGGAGCGTCGTCTGTATCTTTAAAACTATTGATTACATCCTGCAGTTTGCTCTTGTTGTCATCGTAACGATCCTGCAAAGTCCAGGTGATTATTTGATGAAAATTCTGCGGCGCGTTAACCAGCGCGTACAAATATTTAACTTTGACATTGCTGATCTCTCCGGTCGCTTCAAATAACTTTGCCGGAAAACCGCCGACCGTCGCATCCGTCTGACCGAGAATTTGGCCGTTAGTCATCTTTTTGAGCATGTCATCCTGAATAAATTTGGTGACATAATCGAAATCAATTTTTTGTCCAAAGCTCGCCTTACTCTCCGAAATGACAACGACATATTGTTCACCCAAACGGTTTGAGGCTTGGATATTAGCCGCTGGATTCAATTCTTTGTCCACCGTCCAGGAGCTTGGCACTGATATCTGGGTTTTCCCGTCGTCGCTCGTGAGAACTTTAGGAGGCCGTGATTTGTCGTATTCATTGACAAGCTTGTTTGCCATTGAGCATCCAATTGTCACAAGTAGCAATAAAAAGAGCGCAGAAAATGTCTGCAGTTTATTTTTCATTTTGGGGTCTCGTCGGTAAAAATGGATCGGTTAAGGATTGAATAATTTCTTGCTTGTGAGTTTAGCGAAACTTTGATTTTTTGAAAACCTTTTTAGACCAGAACGCCGTTTTTATTTTCAATTTAACCGGGAAGTTTTGATTAAATATTTGCTCAGCTAATTTATTTCCGCCAACTGTAAAATTAATGACGATTAGTTAATTTCCGAATTTATCAAACTTGACACGGCTGAAATTCATTTGTTAACTTGTCAGTTCGCTTTGATTTCAATTTCAAGCGTTTCCAACCCGTTATAGTCACGTAGCTCAGTGGTAGAGCACTACCTTGACACGGTAGGGGTCTGGGGTTCAAATCCCCACGTGACTATCATTTCTTCAATAAACTTTTCTTAGCTAAAATCTTTAAATGGGCTGTTCGGTACTTGCTGAAGTGCCAATTAATCAATGAATTGGATATTAATATTCAAAACTTCTCTAATTGTTTTTGGAATTGTTATTTTTGGAGACTTAATTCAGCACAGTCTATTTGAAAGCAGTTTATTTGTCAGTTTGTTTAGTTTGTTGCTCAACAGTTTAACTGCCGGTGCATATGTTTACAGAAATTCCGGGCAAAGAAAAACCGAACAGGCAGTAATAACCGCTCTGACAGTACCCATCTTCTGTATTCTATTTTTGGTAATACTCTTTTCAGTTATCAGCTTTCTAACTTGGGAAACGACAAACTTTATCTATCTTAACTCACAATAATAAGATTAAAGCACCAAAAGTCAGATAATTTTTTGAGAAGCAACCGATGATTACTTTTGAAGTTGCTGTTTTAGTTTGAGCTTTAAACTGCAGTTTATACATCAATTCAAATAATATTTAGGAAAGATTAAGGCGTCATGATTTATCAAGAGTTTCCTCAAATCATGACGCCTTAATCTTTTTATTCTGATATTTTTTAAGCTGCTCGGCCTTGCGCTCTGGCAACAATAGTTGAAGGGTAATTGCCGATTTCAGCATACTTTTGTCCGGCGATATTTGGGAAATAACGCGCGGCGGCCAACCCGAGCGGCGAGTTCATTCCGCCGACTTTTAAATTATCCCAAACGGAAGCGTAGCGGCGAGCGAAACTGACAGCTTCTGCACCGACCATCCCGCGACTGCGCGCCGTTTCCAAACCGGCTCGATAAGCGTGCCCCATTGCCAACGCAATAGTTGCTTCACCGCCGTTATAAGCGGCAGTCACAAATTTCCAAAACTCCAAACCATTTGGCTGACCGTAACGCGAGAAAGCGATGTCGGACAATCTTTGCGCTTTAATGGCCAGCAAACGAGCGGCTCCCGGAATCGCTTTGGATGGGTCGAGCCTCTCGTCAGAGGCGCTTCCGGCAATACCGACCTGAAGTCCGACTTCTCTGGCGGCAGAGCGCCCAAACTGCGCTATTCCGGCGTAACCGTAAGAATTAATGACTTTGGTATTAAAGTTAGATTCCTGCGCGAGTAAACTTTTCAGAATGACGGGTGAAAGTCCCGGACAATTTTCAACCGCTCCAGCAATAATATCGTCAAAACGGGAAGTATAATTTCCCAAACTTCCATGATTAATCCGGAAATTACTGGCCGTATCCACCGCTTTGCTGAAATCCGCTTTGCCGACTCCGTCCAGCGCGCCGCCGAGCACGTTTGCCCCCAGATAATCACCGATTTCATTGACCGTCGGGTGAACCAGATAAGCGCTGATGTTGTTCCACTCGTCGAGCAAATCCTGATAATCGTGCGTGAGCGGAACGCCTTTCATTTCAGGGTGACGCGCGTAAAAAATCAAATCGGTCAAAGCCCACGGGTCGGTCACGCCGCTTTGAATCGCCTGAACGATTGTTTTCAGTTCTTCAATGGTGCGTTTTCGCAGCCATGATTCCTCGCTTAAATTGTGTTCGGATTCGTGTTGCGATGTTTGGTCGTGAGAAGAGACAGGCAGTTCATCCCGCTCATTTTTGCGCTGTAAGTCAAAAGTTTTGCCGCTTTTTGGCGCGGAAGCGGGACGCTGAAGCCGTTCGTCACGCGAAAGAGGCGGCAGCGCCAAGCCGTTCGGTCTGATCTTATCGGAGCTGGACATAAAAGTTTCCTCAAGCTTAGGGATTTACAAACGATTAAACAATTATTAGCATTTTGGACGCTTGATTGGCTATATTTTTTCTTCCGTTTGCTGTTTTTCCAAAACTTCTTTCAAAGAAAGGAGGGCGGCGCGGGCGCGTCTGGTCGAGTTTCGTTTTCCTTCCGGATCAAGCTCGATTGCCTTTCGCAAATCGGCGACTGCTTCCTTGAGATTGCCCTGCGTTAAGCGAATCTCGCCGCGCGCGGCAAGAGCGTCAACATTAGCGATGTTGTATTGGAGCGCCGCATCAAATTCTTTTAAGGCCTCATCAGGGTTGCCCAGACGCAGCAAAACCGAGCCCAGATGACAATGAAAAACGCTGTCATAGGGATCGGCTGCAACCAGACCTAAATAGATGTCGCGGGCTTCTTCTAATTTCCCGGAATTTAGTAATTGATAGGCCTGCTGCGCAATTACATACAAATCTTTTCGGCTCAAACCGGTGTATTCAGCCAGCGTAATTTGCCCGCTTGCCAGCAGCGCCGCCCACTCGGACTGTTGCTCTGCGCTCGGAGCGTCTCCAACCCAATTTTTCTCCATATTGTCAAATTTTAGATTTTAGAGGTTCAAATTCAGCGGAACTCTTACCGAATTTGGAGAATAAACTTCGTTAAATTAGTGAAAGTTTCGAGCCCGCGAGAAACCCCTTATAACTCGCGGACTCGAAACTTTTTTACGCGCTCAAAAACTGGAGCCCCTTGATTGGTGTTGCCACCAATCTATCCAATTCTTGAGCTGGGCGTAAACATTTGCGCGCGTTGACGCATCACTGAAAGATGGTCGCTCATATTCGACATCCGCGACAGGATATCAAACATCCGCGAGAGGTTGCGAAATGCTTGTGTTGCGTTTGAGCGCTGCTGATTACGATCCTGATGCTGACCGCTTTGCCACGGCGGAGTCGTGTTTCCGTTAAAAGGATTTGACCCAATCCGGTTTTGCGGCATAAAAGCGTTGCTGAAAATATCTCTCAGAGCGTTCATCATCCAATTTCTATTGTTTAAGAAACGGTTGAACATTTGATCAATGCCGCGCGTCGGATCGGTGTTGGTAGTGCCGCCGGTGTTGGCCGGACTGCCGGCCGGTAAGTCGTTGCCGAGTTTGAAATTGTCATCTCCGCTGTCGTTACCGAGAATTTCTTTGCCGTTCATTGACCAGTCATCGGTTTCTTTACCCTGGACAAAGACCTGACCTTGGAAACTGTTGGCGTGCGCGTAACCATCCTGCGTCACGGTTCCGACTTTGCCCAGACCTTTGTCAATATCGGTTACTTCAACCCGGTCGTTGCCGCTGATGACTTCGAGTTTGCCGGTGACAGTGTTGCCATTATTGCCGCTGTAGGGCACGGTCGTGACGTTAATTTTCGTTCCGTCTCCGAGCACGAAAGTTGAGTTTTTATGAAAATCAAATTTACCGCCGTCGCCTTCGAGTACGTGCGGATCGCCTTCAATTTTGGTTTCTTTCCCGTCCGGGCCGGTGATTTTCCAGTTATACTGCGCGGTTTGTTCAATCGTATATCCGCCCGCCGTCGTAATTTTGTTGCCGTCGGTTTTAAGACTGCCGGCTGGCTGGTCGCCTTCAATGATTGACGGTGTTTCGACGGGAGCAGGGTCACTGACCGCGCTCGTGTTGTTATTAAAAAAACTACCGCCGAAAATGTCGTTTGAGGAACCGGTTCCCGGATTAAGGATAGCCCGCAGCTCGGAAATAATGTCGTTCGCGCCGCCGATGCTGTCGGCTCCATTGAAATTGAAGTTAATGTTGATATTCGTTGATTGTAAACCGTTTGAAATCATAATTTAATTCTCCTCTTAACGCTCTTCGATTTTTAGTCGTTTTTTTATTTCTTGACTTATTTGTTCTAATTATCTGACAAGGTTTCTAAAAGTTTCCTCATTATTTGATTTTTTTTCATTTTTTTTTGCAGATCCCGAATCTGCTTGTTCATCATCGGTAATCATAAAGCCGATTTCTTTTAATTTGTCGCGGATATGCTGGACGGCGCGTGCGTGAAGACGAGAAACCCAAGATTTGGTAATGCCGTTAGCGGCGGCATGTTCGGTCATTGAGATTTGTTTGTAATAAATCGCTTCGAGCAATTCGCGTTCTTGTTCGGGCAGTTCCTGAACGACTTCGCGAACCAGTCGGACAAGTTCGGCGCTCTCGATTTCTTCCTGAGCGGAAATCGAATTACGGTCCGGCACGTTTTTGGCTTCCTCGCTTTCGAGCGACAATAAATAGGCGGGAATCAAACTGTCAATCAGCGTTTCGATTGAATGAACTTCATCCTCAACGGTTTGATTGAGATTTTCCGATGTTTCATCATCAACCGCCGATTGCAGAATCATCACCGCGTTTTGTTCGAAGCGTGAAGCCTGCCGCGTGCCCGCGCGCGGCCGCAGTCCCATTTGCTTAAGCCCGTCAAAAATCGCTCCCTTGATGCGGTAATGAGCAAACGTCACAAACGAAACTCCGCGCTTCGGGTCGTAGCGCTCCGCCGCTTCGACCAGACCGAGCGTGCCGTACGAAACTAAATCCTCGTAATCGAATTTGCCGGAGAGTTTCTGAAAAGTTTGCTTGGCGAGTTTACGAACATACGGCTGGTATTGCTCGATGAGCTTTTGACGTTCGAGTTCAGATAAGTGAAAAGCGATTTCCATCATCGTGTTCGCAGACTTTACTCAGGTAAACAGCTTAATTTATACAAATAAATTTAACGTCGGCTAATGTCAATCGCGTTAAATTTATTTTGGCTGAGATTAATATTTAATCATTTCCCAGAAAAAATGAGACCGAGTTTTCGCCGGCATTTCCGAGAGGTTTGACAACGGGTTTAACCGCAAATATCGCGATGCCGGGCGAGGCGGCGTGTTTAAACAGTCTTTCAAAGATTTTAGCTGATACAAATCATTTACTAAATCGGCTATTTGGGAATGTAATTTTTGGGGTATTCGATTTTTACGTTCGGGTTATCGCTCTTGACTTCCAGGCGACGCAAATCCTTCTTCGAGCCGGTTGAAAGGAAGGTCAAGGCAAACTGGCGGCTCAAAATTGTGCCGAGTTCCCGCAGATACGGAGAAAAGCTAACCGGCGTCCCCGTTCCCTGGAAAAAGGCGCGGCCGCCTGTTTCTTCAGTCAGACGATTGAGCGAGCCCTGGCCGTAGGAAGCAAGAATTGAGTTACCGCTGCCGGTGCTTTGAGTTGCGGCGTAAATTGAATAGATGGCGGTTCCGCTGCGCTGCGCTTTTAAAATAGCGCGATCCAGATCAACGCTCTGGGTGGGCGAAGCGCTGTCAATTCCGCGCGAGGCGTCCAAGCCGTCGGAAACAAGCAGGATAGCGCGCCGGCCAATCGGCAGGTTGTCAAAACGGTCGAGCGCCTCAACCACGCCGACATACGGATTAAAAGGCGCGACGGCGCTCGAGCTGGAAATAATTCGCAAACTTTTGGCGGCTTTTTCGAGGTCTTCGGAAAATCTTTGTCGAACGTCAATGTTTCCGTTTCGCAAGTAGGCGACCATGACGCGCGAGCCGCGCGGCAGTTTGCGGATAAAATCGGCGATTCCTTTGAGTTCGAGATTAACCTCCGAGGCCACGTCTTCTTGAATTAAAATGGCAAAGGCCAGCGGCGAGTTGGCAGTGCTGCGCAGCGAGAGGAGTTGCCGATCTTCGCCGTTTTCTTTAATCGTCAGATTTCCGGCTTCGATGATTTCCCCGCGCGGTTCGTCGGTTTTTAGTTTTCCGGCGCGAATCGTAATCGGAATAGTGACGGGGCGCGCGCCATCCTGTTTGTTTTTCTTGTCTGACTGCGCGTTAGCCGTCAAAAAAAAAGTTAAGATCAGCAAGATAACCGAAGCGGCGAAACGCTCTTTGATTGCAAAACGCATAGTTAATCACCCTCGCATTTTCCTAGAGTTTGCTCAAACAACATTTTATAGCAGATTTTGTTTTAATGCATTGAAAAGGTATATTTTGTTTGACATCGGTAAATTTGGATCTAACATTTGAGCGCTCCGAATGACTGACGGACTTAATTACGAACTAACTCGCCGCGATTATCGTAAAAAAGCTTTAACGCTTTATGGAGCCTGGACTGCGCCAATTTTAACGGCGCTCCCGCTGCCGATTGTCTTTCTAGTTTTGTTTTTTCTTTTTGGCGTCAATCCAGCCAGTGCTGCGCTTTTCTTTTTTCTGGCGGTAATTTCCGCCGCCGCCGGTTTTGCGCTCGGCCTGGTCTTGATGATGCTCCTCTTTTGGTATCGAAATAACTGGCTCAAAAATTTGCGCGAACAATTGGCGGCTGACGGAATCAAAACTTCTGAGGTTGAATGGTTTGATCACGAATTGACGACGGCGGAGCGCAATTCGTTAAAAGAATTGGAGGGGAGGGATCGCCTGCTGGCCGATGCTTTCCGGGAAACACTGGCTTCGCGCCTGACCGCGACGCGAATTCTAAAAAGCTCCAAAAACGAGCTGTTACTGGTCAAACGCCGTCAAAACAAACTCAAATATTTAGAGAGCGAAAATACAAAAACTTTAAAAGATGAGTTGGCCGATGATCAAAAACGTCTCGAAGTCGTCCGAAACGAAGCGGAAGGCTTGCTTACCGAATCAAAAACGCGGCTGGAAATGATTGAAGCGGCGGCGCGGCGCGGAACAGCGCTGGCCGGAAACGAGCAGGCCCTTAAACAACTGTCCGAACGTTCGGCGCAGCTTCCGCTGGCGCTCGAATCGGCTCGGCTCGAAGATGAAGTTCGGCGCGAGCTTGACTCGGAAGAAGCTGAGAATGAACTGATTCCAAACAAATAGCTTTAAATAACTAAAGATTACATTCTAATCGTCTAGTAAATTCGGCGCTCACCAATCGTTCTTGAGATTATTAAATTGTAAAATATATTTTTTCGGATTGTTTAAGTAATCATGGAAGCTGATCGTCGGCAACAAATCATCACTCTTTTTAACCGGGCGGTGAAGATCTCTTTGCCCGAGCGTGACGCTTTCCTCACAGAAAACTGCGATGATCAAGGAATCCGCGCGGAGGTTGAGACTCTTTTAGAGCTTCAAAAAAATGATCTTGATTTTGTCAAAACGCTTCACTTTGATGAACCTGACAACCTTTTTGAAACGCAGCAAAATCAGTTATCTTTCGGACAGCGAATCGGTTCTTATCGAATCTTAAAAATTCTCGGCGCGGGCGGAATGGGCGAAGTTTACCAAGCCGAGGATATTCGGCTCGGGCGCAAAGTCGCGCTCAAAGTTTTATCGCCGAATTTTGTTTCGGTTCCCAACCTCGTCCGCCGGTTTCAGCAGGAGGCTCGCGCAGCTTCCGCCCTCAATCATCCCAATATTTTGACGATTTACGAGATCGGTCAGGAAAACTCGCTCCATTTTATCGCCGCTGAATTTATCGAAGGCCAAACCCTGCGCCAAATTTTTACCGGCCGAGAAATGCAGCTTGACGAAGTTTTGGACACCGCTCTGCAAATTGCTTCGGCGCTCGCCGCGGCGCACCAGGCCGGCATTGTCCATCGCGACATCAAGCCGCAAAATATCATGGTTCGCCCCGATGGTTACGTCAAAGTTCTCGATTTCGGGATCGCCAAATTAATCGAAGGACAGTTTGCCAATGGTAAATCGTCGCTTTCGCCCAACACTCTGACGGGAACTATTATCGGGACGGCAACCTATATGTCGCCGGA
Source organism: Pyrinomonadales bacterium (assembly GCA_038212235.1). Taxonomy (GTDB): domain Bacteria; phylum Acidobacteriota; class Blastocatellia; order Pyrinomonadales; family Pyrinomonadaceae; genus JBBQUS01. The sequence continues at coordinate 25,958 of JBBQUS010000045.1, read as the reverse complement.
ACAGGCCCGCGGTCTCGAAGTTGACGCGCGCAGCGATATTTGGAGTTTCGGCGTGACGCTTTACGAAATGGTCACCAGACAAATTCCGTTTAAAGGGCAAACTACGAGCGACGTCATTGTTTCAATTTTAGAGCGCGAACCACTCTCGCTGACCCAGTTTTCGCCGCTGGTGACGCCTGAACTGGACGCAGTTATCAAACGGTGTTTGGCCAAAGATGTTGATTCAAGGTATCAGAGCGCCACCGAATTGGTCGAAGAGCTAGCGAATCTTCAACAAGTTCATCTTTCGCAGGAAACGACAAATGCAACCACCGGAAAAGATTTAAAGAGAAAATTTTCAGTCCAAACCTTTCGCCCGCAGAGATATAAACCAAACGATTTTTCGCCGACTAAAATTCAGCCTCAAGGAGTAAATACTAAGAGAGGCCTGCTTTCGTATCCGGCCAAGATAAAAACTCGATCCGGTGTTTTGGCCATCATTTTATGCGCTCTGCTACTGGCATTTCTAGTCAATGTTTTCAAACCGAATCTTTTTAGAACCGAGGGTCTGTTCTGGACAAATAATTCCGCGAAACCGTTCCAACTGGATAAAATCAATCGCCTGACCAATTCCGGCAACGTGGTTTTTGCCCACGCTTCGCCCGACGGCAAATATGTCGCGTACGTGGCTCAGGATGCCGACCAGCAAAGTTTGTGGATCAGGCAGGTCACAGCAGCTCCTTCGAAACTCATTTTGCCGTCAACCGGAAATCTTTATAAGGGACTGACTTTTTCGCCCGACAGCAGCTTTATTTATTGCGTCGTTCACGATAAGGCTAAAGGCAAAGGCGTTTTGTATCTAGTTTCAACGCTCGGCGGTGAGCCGCGCAAATTGCTGGAAGAAATTGACTCGCCCGTTACATTTGCCCCTGACGGCAAAAGCTTTGGTTTCATGCATGGCTTTATTGACAACGGAGTTAACGCGCACTCTCTATTGATTGCCGATCTCGACGGAAAAATATTGAAGACTTTGGCTACTCACCGTGATCCTGACTTTTTTTCCAGAGAAGGATTTGCCTGGTCGCCCGATGGAAAAACGATTATCACAGCGGCCACCCGCGCCACCGATTCGGCCCTTAAACAAATGTATCTGGTCGAAATCCAAGTTTCGGACGGGAGCGAGCGTCCTTTTACTTCGCAGGAGTGGAGGGAAATTGGACGAATCTCCTGGCGCAACAACGGTATTGTAATGACCGCTGCCGAAGCAAAATCAAGTCAATCGCAAGTATTTCAAATTTCATATCCGACTGGCGAAACGCAATCTATCACCAAAGGGTTAAATGGCTACCGAAACGTCAGCGTCACAAATGACGGTCGGGATATTGCGGCCATTGAATCGGATCGCGTTTCGCATATTTGGACGGCTGCGACCGGCAATCTCGACCGGATCAAGCGCATTACACCCGGAGTCGGCAGGTATTATCAAACATCCTGGACACCGGATAACAAAATCATTTATGTTTCCGAAGAAAGCGGCAATCAGGATGTTTGGGTAATGGAAGCCGACGGAAGCGGAGCCAAACAACTAACCTTCGATCCGGCGGCTGATAATTATCCGAGAGTTTCGCCCGACGGTAATTACATAATTTTCGCTTCAAACCGCAACGGGGCGTTTCATCTCTGGAGGATGGATCGAGACGGCGGTAATCTCCTTCAATTAACCAATGGCAACGGTGAGACTTATCCCGCAATTTCTCCTGACGGAAAAACGGTCTATTTTATGGCCTATCTTTCGGGAAAATATTATTTGTCGAAAACCCCTATTGATGGTCAAAACACCTCTACAATAGTTGATTATCCGGTGATGAATGGAGTAATCTCACCTAATGGAAAAGAGATTGTTTCTCTTTTTTTGGATGAACAAACCAACTCAAAGTGGCAAGTTGGAATAACTTCGATTGCAGACGGTAAGATTGTTAAAACGCTGCCGATTTCTACCGAGAATCAATTTCAGCTTCTGCGCTGGACGTCTGATGGAAAAGCGATAACATATACCGACGCCTCCGATAATTTGCATAATCTCTGGAATTATCCGCTCAATGAATCTTTGCCGAAACAGCTCACTCATTTTGATTCTTCCGATCAGGTCTTCTATTTTGACTGGTCACCGGATGGAAAAAATTTGGTTTGCCTGCGCGGTTTAAGAACTAACGACGTGGTTTATCTCAGCGGAAGTTCATCGTAAATTACAACTTGACCGTCAGGAGCCCGTCTTTTTATTTGAAACTCGAAAGACTTAAACTTAAAAGACAAGTCTTATAATTTGAAAAGAGGAATACTAATGAAAAAACTTAAAACCGAAAATCTAGGTGATTTCAATGCTTCGGATGAACAAGCCGAAGCTTTAACCGGCGAATCGGCGGAAGCCCTCTCAAACGACCCGCCGACGGGCGGCGCGGGCGGTGGATTTGCGGCCTTCGGTGACCCGCCGACAGGCGGCGCGGGCGGCGGAAAAAACTCGGAGAGCGAAGGCAGCGACTCTTAAAAATAATCTGCATTTAAACTGAGTTTCAGATTTAACCCGCCGTTTAGTTTGAGACTCAGCCTTTTCAATCGGATGCGGATTCGGAACGTTTAATTATTAAAGATGATTCAAACGGTAAACTCCGCTTTCGCTTGAAGCGGCAAACTTTTCTTCGACCAAATTCAAGAATCCCAAATTAATTTCAAGCGGCGTCACACCGATAAGTTTAGCCAGTTCTCTGCTGCTGGTTTGTCCTGCGCCATGCAGAAAGGCGCGGGCAATTTCGGTGAGAGCAGTTTCGCGACTTAATTTTTCTTTAAGCTGCTCGGGAAATCGGGCTTCGGCCAAAGTCCAGACGTAGGTAAAGGTCGGTTCGTATAAACATTCGCTCGGGACTACTTTTAATTTGTGCTGCAATTCATCCATCGCTTTATTAAATTCTTTGCGGTCTGTGACACCCGATTCTTTGCGCAAATCTCCCGAAGCTGATTCCCATTCTTTTCTGAGAGTTGAGAGAATTATTAGCGCATTGGCCGATAACGATTTTTTTTCACGCGTTTTTTGAACGCCGAACAAAGCGTTAAAAGCCGAAATCAAACGCGGCGCGACAAAAATGGATTGTGATTTGGTAATTTTGCCGTAATAAACTCGTCCGCGATTAAAAACTTCATCTTTTAAAACCCAGGCCGTGCTGCATTCGACATCTTTTTGAACGTTTTTTGGAGTTCGCACTTCGCGCCGCCCGCAGACAGCGATATAAATGCTCGGCATTTCCTTGCGCGCGTCGGTCATCGCCGCGCAAAATCCGACATCTTCGATAAAGCGCTCGGCTTCCGCGACAGTTTCAAGCCGCAAAGTTTCATCGCGACGCCACATTTTATCGCGATGGAGTTCAATTTCTTCGGGCAGCATCATTTAAAGAAACATTAATTAACAGAGATAAAGAAGATAGATGGATAAATAGATTTTAAAGTGTAATCCCCTTGATTCCCTGTTAATTCACTTTTGTAAAATTTCATTCATGACGTCGCTAAACTCGTAAACACCTTTTTTTCCAATCATCCATTTAGCCGCGAGCAGCGCGCCAGCGGCAAAACCTTCGCGCGAACGAGCGACGTGTTCGAGCAGGATTTGGTCAGCCGCGCCGTCAAACCCGACTCGATGCGTTCCCGGAATCTGACCGGCGCGCGTCGCGGAAACGCTAAAATCTTTTCTGATGTGTTCGGCGACGATTGATTTTAGTTTGAGAGCGGTTCCGGAAGGCGCGTCTTTTTTGTGCGAATGATGCTGTTCTTCGATAAAAGTTTCATAATCCTCAAATTTGGCAAACAATTCGGAGGCAAAATCTACTACTCGATAAAATAGATTGACCCCGACACTAAAATTAGCTCCATAACAGAGCGCGCCGTTTTTTTCTCCCACTAAATGTTTAATATTATCGAGCTCAGCATTCCAACCCGTCGTGCCTTCGACGAGCGGCAGATTGGCTGTCAGACAAGCCTCAACATTTCTTTTAACGGCGGCGGCAACAGTAAAATCAATAGCGACCTCCGCGTCCGCGAGTTTTGCGGCAATTTTGTCTGCCGATAAACGAGCATCCGATTCGTGAATAATAACGGCAATTTCGTGATTATCTTCGAGGGCCAGCCGCTCAATGAGTTTGCCCATCGCGCCGTGTCCAATCAGTGCTATTTTCATTCGGATTTATTTTGGCTGTCTCAAATAGATTCGCTTAATAATTTCAAACATTTATTCGCGTGACCTGCATTTTATTTTTCAAGTCCAATGCGGCGGAGCAAACTAGAAAAGCGAGAATCATTGCGCAAACAATCAACAATCGGCTCGACTTTGAGAAACGGCAGAAAGCCGGAACGCTCCTTGCAAGCCTTGTCAAACCATTCAAATGCCCGGTCAAAATCACCCAAACCTGTATAAATAATTGCGAAATTATAAGCCGGAACATATTGCTTGCGGTCGGCTTCTACCAAACTTTCCAAGACCTTCAAGGCTTCCCCGCGTTGGTCGGCGACAGCGTAAGCAAATCCTAAATATGACTCAAATGCCAGACCGCCGCTCGAATGTTTGGCAGCGTTGCTTAGGGCCAGAATCGCCTCGTCAAGCTTTCCCTGCTGAACATAAGCCAGCCCGAGATTGCGATAGGCAAAAGTTGAATTTTTGTCCATCTCGATTGCTTTGTAACATTCTTCAACGGCTCTCTGATAATCGCGGGCGAAATAATAAGCGTAACCGAGACTGACGTGCGCAAACGGCGAAAGCGGGTCGAGCTGCTGCACCAGCTGGCATTTTTTAATTGCTTCCCGGTGTCGGCCGACGGCTTTTAAATAAAATCCATAACCGTCGTGCGAGTTTGGGTGGTTTGGGTTTAGTTCGAGAGCCCGTTTGAATTCCCGTTCGGCAGCCGCGAAATCCCAGTCGTAGAGCAGATAGGAAAACCCTAGAGAACAGTGTGCTTCGCCGAGCGCGTCGTCAATTTCGAGAGCTTTGAGAGCGGCGGCTTTGGCTTTCGGATAAGCTTTACGCGGCGACCATCCGCCAGTTGAAGAGGCGAGAAAAGCGTAGGCTTCGGAAATTCCCGAATAAGCCAGCGCGTAATTGGGATCTAAATCAATCGCTTTTTGAAAATAGCCGATTCCCTTTTTAATCCATTCTTCGGTGCGCTTTGTCGTCACAAAATAGCGACCTTTGAGATAAAACTGGTACGCTTCGGTGTTTTCGGTGTAACGCTTGGCAAGTTTTTTTTTGTCGGCGCCCGAAAGCTTCAGACGCAGTTTTTCACTGATATCTTCCGCAATTTCTTCGGACAAAGTAAAAATGTCAATCATTTCGCGCCGATATTGCTCGCCCCACATGTGCGCTTCGTTGGTGATGTCAACCAGTTCGGCTTTGACAACTACGGAATCGCCGATCTGGACAATTCGACCTGAAAAAACCGCGCGCACCCCAAGCGCGCTGCCGATCTCCTGCACATCAGTTTCCCGTCCCTTGTAACGGAAAACTGTGCTCCGCGGCACGACCCGAAGTTTTGGAAGTTTGGAAAGCGAATTGATCAGACATTCGGTGATTCCGTCCGACAGATATTCGCTGTTTGCATTGGGGCTGTCGTTGACGAGCGGCAAAACAGCGAGGGAATCAATCGCTTTGCGAGTGCGGAATTTGCGCACCGGCGGCGCTAAATTTTGAGACATAATTTGCGTCGCACGTTCGGCAAAAGAAATTTCCGAGCCAACGGCGAAGGCGAGATTTGAGCTGTTAAAACGCTTTAATTCCGTTTCAAATTCCAGACGCTGTCTGACTTGTTTTAAATCGCTCAAAAAACTTTTGATGGTCTGGTATCGTTCTTGGCGATTTTTGTTCAGAGCCTTAGTGATGCTTGATTCGAGTTCGGGCGGAATATGTTTCCCGATTTCGGAAAATGACGGCGGCTCGCTTTTCAAAATCGAGGCGATGACATCAGCGACGGTTTCGCCCGCAAAAGGCAGACGTCCCGTAATTGCTTCATAAATTACGACGCCGAGGCTGAAAATATCGCTCCGGCCATCCACCTCCAAACCGCGCGCCTGTTCGGGCGACATATAAAATGCCGTCCCGAGAATCGTCCCCGGGCTCGTCACCGCTTGAATCAAAGTCGCTGCTTCCGCATCGTTTTTGAAAGATTCACGCTCGGTCAGTTTGGCAATCCCAAAATCCAGAACTTTCACATAACCGTCCGCGCGAATCATGATGTTTTCAGGCTTTATATCGCGGTGAACAATTCCCGCATCATGCGCGGCGGAAAGCGCGTGAGCGACCTGAACGACAATCTCAAGAATTTCTGTCAGATGAATCGCCGAATTTTGCAATCTTTGTCGCAATGTCTGCCCTTCGACAAATTCGGTGGCGATAAAATGAATCTGATCAAGCTCGCCGATGTCAAAAATCGTCAAAATATTGGGATGATTGAGCGCGGAAGCCGCGTCCGCCTCGCGCCTGAAACGCTCGATTGCCAGAACGTCTTGAGTCAGTTTTTGCGGCAAAATCTTAATGGCCACATCGCGTTTAAGCCTGGTGTCGCGAGCACGAAAAATCTCGCCCATCCCGCCCGCGCCAATCGCGGCTTGAACCTTGTAATGACCGAATTTTTCACCGATAACCAGCATTTTTTGAAGGGGTAAATTATACCATTAATTTCATCTGTGAAACAGTTTTTTGAGGTGATTATACTAAATTGACTTAATTTGTGCGCATAATTTCAAGATTTCGTTCGGTAGATTATCAAGCTATCAAATCGGGCAGTTATAGCGATATTTAAAAGAATTTGGCGCCGACCCGCCGCTTTGAGCCCCAAAGTTTTAATCAAGCTAATTGACAATCTTGAAGAGAGCTGAAGCGGCGCTACGGCAACCGGCGACAGCCGTTCACCACTTGTTAATACAACCGGACTAGATTTTGGCGGACGGAGTTCATCCGTAGGGGCGTTTAATCTGCAATCCGATTTCTGTCCAGTTTAATCGTTCGATAACAAAGCGCAGCTTGATTTCAACGGCGACACCGTAAAACCGATCTCGCAATTTAATGTCCGTCAACTGGCGCACGGTTACCTAAATCGGCTCAGCCTGAGGTTTTACGATGAAAACAAAAGTGTGTTTCCGCCGATCTTCCGACGTCTGCGGCTTATCTTCCTTAAAAATATTATTTTTAGAGTTGGAGGAGTAAACAATTTTATCTGTAAAAATCTTGTTGATAAATAACTTTAATGGCATAATTTCCCCGCCATTCGATTTTCTCTAAAACTTGAGGAGCATTATCTTGCCAGCTTCGCGACGCAAATCGAGGCGTCTCATGCAGAGATTTTACAACTTGTTGGGAATTCTTTTATTTTGCGGTTTGACGCCGGTGATTTATGCCGAACGTTTCCCGATAAAAACTTATACGGTTGCCGACGGTTTGCTGCGGGACACGATTCAAAAAGTCAAACAAGATTCGCACGGCTTTTTATGGTTTTGCACGGGCGAAGGCGCATCCAGATTTGACGGTTACGCCTTTACGAATTTTACCGCCGATGATGGTTTACCCGTCGGCGCGGTCAACGATTTTCTCGAAACGCGCGACGGGATAATTTATCTCGCCACCGACGGCGGAGTGGCTAAACTTAATCCGACTCAAATCCAAAATCCTCAATCTCACATTCAAAGCTCAACCAATTCACTTTTCAAAGTGCTCGTTCCCGGCAATCCCCAATCCAAAGCGATTCAGGTTTTGTTCGAAGACCTGGACGGAACGGTGTGGATTGGGACAAGCAACGGGCTCTACCAATTAAATAATCAGGACGAGTTTGTCGCGCTTAATTTAGGTGAATCTCGAACTCTGCAAAAACAAATTTTCGTCACCACAATTCTCAAAGATCGGCAAGGCGCTTTGTGGATCGGCACTCAAGGAAGCGGTCTGTTTTGGCGCAAGCCCGATGGAGAGGTCAGACAATTTACAGCCGCCGACGGGTTGCCGGGAAATCTTGTGGCTTCTTTGCTGGAAGACCGCGCCGGAAAATTGTGGGCCGGAATGCGCCCCGGCGCGACGGCGGGCCTGGTTTTGCTAAATCCCGAACCTGACGAAGCGCCAATCGTTGTCCGATCTTTTACCACTGCGGACGGTTTACCGTCAGACTGGGTTCCGGCACTTTTTGAGGGAAGCGATGGGCAAATGTGGCTGGGGACGACGGACGGTTTATGTCAATGGCAAGCAACCGACGCTCGTTCAGTCTGCCGAACTTACACGGGAGAGAATCATTTGTGTGATAAAGACGTCTGGAGCGTAGCTGAAGACACAGACGGAAATCTTTGGACGGGTTCGCGATGCGGGGCAAAAAAATGGTCGCGTTTTGGATTCACGACTTACGGCGAGCAGGACGGAATCGAAACGACGGAGATTAATTCGATTTTTGAGAATCAGGCTGGCGAAATGTTCGCCAGCATCAACAACGGGAGAGCACAGACCATTTACCAGTTTGACGGCATGGGCAAATTTGCTGCGGCCGGTCTGCGCCTGCCAGCGGAGGTAACCGCTTTCGGATGGGGCTGGCAACAAACCGTCCGGCAAGATTCAAGAGGCGCGTGGCTGATACCGACCGGAGAAGGATTGTTTGGTTTTCCGCCCAAAACACAATTTAAAAATCTGACCAAAGTTCTGCCGCACAGAATTTCGCCCCCAAAGATGGAAAAAGAAATTTTTCGTGTTTTTGAAGATTCGCGCGGCGATTACTGGGTTGCGACGAGCAATCACAACGAGCTCTGGCGATGGGAAAGGGCGGCAAACGCTTGGCACGATTATACCTATCTGTTCGATTCGGGATGGAATCGGATCGGGACGGCGTTTGTCGAAGATCGGAGCGGCAATTTATGGATCGCTACTGGCGCGGATGCGGGCGGCGGCGAACTGATTCGCTACCGCGACGGGCAATTTAAAATTTTCACACTCTCCGATCATGTCCCGGACGGTTGGATGCGAGATTTGTACGTTGATCATTTAAACAGACTCTGGCTCGCCAATAACAAAAACGGTTTGCTCCGACTTGATGATGTTAACTCCGAAGAATTAAATTTCGCCCGTTATTCAACCAGTGACGGGCTCTCAAGCGCGGGCGCGCATTGCCTGACCGAAGATGCTTTCGGGAGAATCTACATCGGCAGCGCGCGCGGTGTTGACCGGCTTAATCCGGAAACCGGTCAGGTTGAAAATTTTACGACCTCCGACGGCTTGCCGAACATTGATATCATGGTTGCCTATCATGACAAAAACAATAATCTGTGGTTCGGTACTGCCAAAGGACTAGCTAGATACACGCCTGAACCCGCTCGAAAAAGACAGCCGCCGCGCGTTCTGATTACCGGTGTTAGAATCAACGGCGAAACTCAGACTGTTTCAATTTTGGGTGAAAGAGAAATTAACGATGTCGAGTTGAATTCGGATCAGCGCCAAATCAGCGTTGATTTTTTGGGTTTGGGCGCCTCTTTGGGCGAGCGCTTGAAATATGAGTATCGTTTGAGCGGCGGAGACTGGGCGCAAACCGATGAGCGGACGATTAACTTTGCAAACCTCGCGACAGGAGCTTACCAGTTTCAGATTCGCGCCGTCACCCTCGACAGAATTGCGAGTTCGCCCGCCTCGTTTTCGTTCCGGATTGCCGCCCCGATTTATTGGCGACCGTGGTTTTTATTCGGGTGTGTCTTGCTTGTCGGGTGTTTGGTTTTTTCCGTTTATCGTTATCGGGTTGGGCATCTTTTGGAAATGGAGCGCGTCCGCATGAGAATTGCCACCGATTTGCATGATGATATCGGAGCGAATCTGACGAAAATTTCTATTTTAAGCGAAGTCGCGCAGCAAAAATTGGGCAAACAGGTGAACCGCGAGGATGACTTTAACGACGGCCGTTTGCTCGAAAATATCGCCGAAACTTCGCGCGAATCGGTTTCGGCGATGAGCGATATCGTCTGGGCCATCAATCCGCGCAAAGATTCCCTCGTTGATTTGACCAGACGGATGCGCCGCCACGCTGAAGAAGTTTTAGAGCAACGCGGAGTTCTGCTGCAGTTTAATTCAACCGCGGCGGAATTGCGGCTGAACGCCAATGTCCGGCGCAACGTTTATCTAATTTTCAAAGAATCGCTCAATAATATCGTGCGCCATGCTCAGGCGAGCACCGTCTTGATAGACTTTCAGGTCGAACAAAACTGGCTCGTTTTAATCATCGCAGATGATGGCGCGGGGTTTGAAACTGAAAGCGAAACCGACGGCAACGGCCTGCCAAGCATCAAAAAACGCGCCGCTGAATTAAAAGCCATACTCGAAATAAATTCGGCACCGGGCGATGGAGCGACTATTATTGTGCGAATCGGATTGAGAAGAAAATTCTGGGGTTAAGCAATCCGAACCGTCTCCGAGGCCGCAACCGCGAGCGAGTTATTCGCGCCTATGCCATTCGCAGATGAGGCTTTTAATTTCGCTTTGTTTTCCCACACCCGCCAAAATAAGCGGGGTCAGAAATCCGAAAAGCTCTGTTAAACTTGTTTCGTGCAAACACCCCCGATGCCGGACAACTCAACCAACCAAACTCCGCCTTTGATCATTACCGTCGTGCTGATCGAAGATTTGCGCGAGCTGCGCGAAGGTTTGGCAATGTTGATTGGCGGAACCAGCGGGTTTGAATGCGTCGGGAGTTTTCGTTCGGTCGAAGAAGCAATCGCGAAAATCGGTTTGCGCCCGCCCGCAATTGTGCTGACCGACATCGGACTGCCGGGTAAGGACGGAATCGAAGGGATCAGAATTCTGCGGCAGAGATTCCCTGAAATTTCCTTCCTCGCGCTGACTGTTTACGACGATGACGAGCGAATTTTTGACGCCATCTGCGCCGGCGCCTGCGGCTATTTGCTCAAAAACACGCAGCCCGCGCGTCTGCTCGAAGCGCTCCGCGAAGTCGCTGCAGGCGGCGCCCCGATGTCGCCGGAAGTGGCGCGTCGCGTCGTTAAATTGTTTCAAACATTCGCGCCGCCCAAACAATCAAACTCCAATCTGACGCCGCAGGAAAAAGAGTTATTAAAGCTCCTGGTTGAAGGTCATAGCTATAAAACCGCCGCCTACCATTTGAATATCAGCTATCACACCGTTTCCTTTCATCTACGTAACGTCTATGAAAAACTCCAAGTCCATTCAAAGAGCGAAGCCGTCGCTAAAGCTTTGCGCGAGAGAATCCTCTGAAGTCTTACCGTGTCGTACCCGCATAATTATGTAGTTACATCAAGAAAGGAATTTACCTAAAATTCTTTTCGTTAGCGACGCTTGGAAAACGAGGCTGCTTACCAACGTTCCGCATTAAATTTGTTTGGGTCTCTTAAGAAAATTATGTTTAGAGATGAAAGCACACAAGAACCATTTGCCAATGTCACGCTTCGTGTCGGCAGAAACGGAAGTTGGGATGATCTGCTGCTAGTTCAATTTATGCTCTACATTGTGTTTAGCAGAACTAATGTAGCCGGTGATAATCCAATCCCGGGCGATATTAGCGTGACGGGCAAACCTGCCGCAGACACACCAATTCTCATCGCCGCCTTTCAAAAACACGTCATGAAGCGAGCGAAACCGCAAGGTTATATTGACCAAGCGACTGGCAAAAACAAACATCTGTCCACAATTTACCAGTTAAATCGCGTGGTCGAACAATATGTTCAATATGATTACCCGGAGGACACGCTGTTTGGGTTTATAAGCTGGAAATTGCCCCTCCTCGAACCAATGTTGAAAATAAAAACATCGCAGCCGATGTACGAGAAACAAGATACCGTTGGAGAATTGACAACCAAGGTCGGAATTAAGAAAAGTCCGATGATTAAAATGATTCAAGATTAAACAGCGCACAATCAACGCCAATACTTCAGCAGAGCTACAAACCACTTATGTTTTCACTGTGTCAGAGCACATTCACAAAACCAGAAAGAATGTTTTGCCGCATGTTGGAAAGTAAAGATTAAAATTATGAGCAGAAAATTAACTAAACGAACTGCATTAATGTCGGTAATTGAGGATGCCGCCGATATTCAATTGATGACTGAGGTCACTATTCAGTCAGAACTTCTGATTGAAAATGGAGAGAAAAACAATTACACCCGTTGGCAATGCACTTCTACCGGAGCTATCGGCAGGGGACGAACTGAAGATGAATCAAGAAATTGGATGTTTCTAGCTGAGAACGACCAAAAAGGAAGCGTCTCTTTTGGCATTTCTGATGATGCCGGTACTACCCAAGAGTGTCAATTTAAGATTGACGTGTCTAGTGCTTTGCAAGAAGGAAAAATAACGCTCTTTTCAGACTTTCCCTTTCACCTCAAGATGGAGGGAAGAGGCATTGTTGAAAGCATTGGCGGCGTGTTGGCTAAAGGAACTCAAATTAACTACAAGATTGTCAACATTTTTTAAAGACAGAATAGAGCAAGCTGTTCACGAATCACGCAGAAAAAACGCCCAAAAAATGTCTTTGTGTCCTGATTAGTAAGATTTGTGTAGTTCGCGGACAAACGGTTTCTCAAACAAACATTTGTCAGATTAGCTGAAATAAAGGAGATAAATGAAAAAATTGAGTTTGTTAATTGTGTTTCTTCTCTTGGCGGGAGCAGCATCGGCGCAATCGCTCAAGCCGGAAAATCCATATCCATTACAAGCCGGCATTAACAAAGGAACTGCCGACAGTCTGGTCGGCACACATTACTGGTATTTCTATTCAGCCCCCGGAAAGACCCAGGTAACAGTGCGATTAACGCAGGCGACGACTGTTTTCGGCGCGCCGGTTAATAATACGACACTGACGATTACACTTACTGACGAGAAAAAAACTTGGCGTAACGTTAAGATCATTACTCCAAACAAAAATCAGTCCGAAGCAACCTTCACGGCGGAGAAAATCAAAAGCAAGATGAAAATAATCATCAGCGTGGCTCCGCCAAATCAGAACCTCCTCCGAATGGGCGGCGATTATGAGATCGAAGCGACCGGCGACGTGCAATTTGATGAAGTAAAGAACGCTGCCGACCCAATCATTCGCACATTTGAACCCAAAGTGATGCATTACAACGAGAGTTACGGCACAACTAAATTCCAGGCCGATGGAACAATCGCAACTGCCAACGGTTTTCGCGGAACTTGGAAATTGTTTGATCGCGAGAACCATATTTATTCAATCGTGATCGAAGGCATTCGATACTCGCTGCAATATCTTCCCGGTTACGGACTCGTCAAACCGGATGAACCAAATTTAATTATGTTTCAGGAGTTAAAGCGGTAGTAGCGGATGCAAAATGTGCGCAATCACGTTATCTACAATTTTTAAAATTGCCCCGCATCGAAATCACATGCGCGAAACCATCTTACCGCAATTTTAAATTGCCGCGGCGAACATAATTTGCTGGTCTTAAAATTTATTCCTCCTACCTAAACTGGCGGGTATAAATGCTTATCTTTTGGTCTAAAATTTCAAGCGAAATCTCGACTTTCCGATGGTGAAAATAGATTCAACTGAGCGGAATGGCTTGCGCGCCGGATTTGTTGCTCATTTTTTATCCAAAACTTACACAAAAATACTAGAAGGAGATTTGAAAATGATTTTGATGAATTTGAAAACGACGAGAATTTTGGGAATTCTTTTGTTGGCGACGCTGGCGCTCACCTTCATTTATTTTCAGTTTCCCAGCCGAGCCGATTCAACCGCGATTGTTATTGATGATTCAACCGTCATCTCAGAATGCGGTTTGGAGCAAGATTGTCGTTCCGGCAAAGATACTTGCAAACAAGGTTTTGTCTGGCGCGAAGCCAGCCCGAACGACAAAGTTTGCGTCACGTCCGCAACGCGCACTCAAACCGGCAGAGACAACGCGTTAGCCGCCACTCGTCGAAAGCCAAACGGCGGAGCATATGGAGCGAATACCTGCAAGGCGGGTTTTGTCTGGCGCGAGGCTTTTAAAGGCGATTTTGTTTGCGTGACTTCCGAAACTCGCGCGCAAGCCAAATCCGACAATTCACAAACCGCCGGCAGACGTTCCTGTCAATACAATTGCGCCCACTGCAATGATGGAAGCTGTCAGTGCGGATACGGAACAAAAGAGCAGCTTTGCTCAACTCACAGAGGAAACGACCCGACCACCGGGTGTATTCAGCAACAGTAATTTCCTTTAATCAATTCTTATTGGGGAGAAGTAAAAACTATGAAACAAATACTTTTGATAGTTACTATTGTATGTTTGTGCGCTCTAACATCGCAGGCGCAGACGACGGCGTTTAATTTTCAAGGTCGTCTCAACGACGGCTCGAATCCGGCGAACGGCAGATACGATTTGCAGTTTAAGTTGTTTAATGCGATCACGGGCGGCAATCAGGTTGGTACGACACTTGACCGTCCGAATCTGTTGTTGATTAACGGCGTGTTCTCGACTTCGCTCGATTTCGGAAGCGCGGCATTTTCGGGCGGCGACCGGTTTATCGAGATCAGTTTGCGTCCGAGCATTCCAGCCAATGTTGCACCGAACGCTTTTGTCATCTTGGGCGCACGCCAGCAAATAATGAGCGTGCCGTATTCGGTCAAAAGCCTGAACGCTACCAATGCCGATAACGCGGCAAACGCGATATTCGCGGATACTGCAACGAATGCGGCGAACGCGACAAATGCGACAACGGCGCAGACCGCCGTTAATTCTCAACAACTCGGCAGTTTGCCTGCCAGCCGATACCTGTCAACGGATACCAACGGCGACGTTACTATCAACGGCAAAGTTACGTTTAACGGCAATGTTTATCAACCGGCAACCGCCGCCGGACTGCCCAAAGCCTTTGTCCGGCTTAACCGGATCGGCAACGTAATTAATTGCTTTAACGGCGTGACCGGACAATCAGCCAATAATTGCGGTTTCACGACAATTCATTCACAAACCGGGGTGTTCGGAATAAATTTCGGTTTTGATGTGAGCAGTAGGGTAATCATCGTCACCTCCGAATGGGATCAGAGTGATACGGTCGCCTCCATTTTTAGCAGGTCATTGCCCAATCAAATAACTATTGACGTGAGATATGTTAATAACAGTAACTTTACAGATGCTCCGATCAATATTGTCATTTATTAATGCTTGTCGGAATTTATTATCGAAAAGTTTCAGCGTCGAGAGAATTTAAAACGGAAGCAGTTATGAAAATTTATCAAAAGAAATTTAAGGTTTGGCGTTCGGCAATGATCTTGGCAATAGTTTTCCTCTTCGCTTTGACGGCGACGGCACAGCAGTTAAAGCCGAAGGAAATTATTTACAGCCGCTTGCCGACGGATTTGAACTCTGCGCCGACGGGCGCGAATTCGCCCACTGTTTGGGCGGTCGGGCAGGACGGCGGAGGCGACCGGCAAATCGCCGTTGGGATGGAGCCGCGCATTTCAGACGACGGGCGTTATCTGCTGTTCCGGCGCATCATTGCCGCGCAAGGCGACGTTCTTCATTATAATCCGTATGTTAACGAAGCTCACGGACAGCTTTGGGTGCGCGATTTGGCGAACAATTCGGAGACGATGATTTTCGATTTCAGCACCGGCAACCAGAGGCTAATCGGTTATTATTTTTCGCCCTTCAGCAATCAGGGAAATTTCCAAATCATTCTCGATTACGGAACGCTTTTTTACAAAATGAATCTCGACGGCACGGGTACAACGGCGATTGATCCTTATTCCGGCGGCGGATTTCCGCGTGAAAACGATACTTTTCCGGTTCTGCGGCGCGGCGACAGTTTGCTGGCTGGCAATAACCGCGACCGTTCAAGTTTCGGCTTGATGACCAGAACTCTCGGCTCCGAACCGCCGTTTGATGTGGTCAACACCAACGGCAGCGATTACAATCCGTCTTGGTCAAACGACAACCAATTGCTCGGCTTCACGACCCTTCGTTCGCAAGGCTGTTTTGATCTTAATCCTTCCGCCGGAAGCTGTAACTATCCGTATTTCTTTAACAAAATCAGCAAAATCAAACCCGACGGCACCGGCAGAACTCAACTAGCGGATTTGAGCGGCACGAACACAAACGGCATCGCGTTTGGCACAATTTGGACGGAAGACAACACGAAAATCATCGCGGCGGCGCGTATCAACAATGTCGCCGGACTTTACACCATCAACACCGATGGCAGCGGAACTTCGACGCGCATCCCGATTTCGAGCGGCAACGCACCGGATTTCGTCGGCGGAATCGTCCAGCCGCGCCAGGAGCAGCAAGTCGTTTCAATGGGCGGAGGAGTAGCGACAAACGGCAATTACACATTGGTTGACACCGTGGGCGAACCCATTGCCGGACAAACTTCCACCGGCGGCAGTTTTAATTTGCAAAGCGGTTTTTGGGCGTTTGCCGCTCTGCCAAACAAAACTTTATTTGATTATGACGGGGATGGAAAAGCCGATGTTTCCGTCTTTCGCCCGTCAAGCGGCCTCTGGTATCTGCAAAACAGCTCGACTGGCTTCCAGAGTTTGCCTTTCGGCGTTTCTTCTGACAAACTCGCGCCCGCCGATTTCGACGGCGACGGGAAAACCGACGTGGCCGTTTATCGTCCCTCAACCGGAACCTGGTACATCCTTAAATCCAGCGGCGGATTCACCGCTCTCCAGTTTGGCATCGCGGAAGATGTGCCCGCTCCGGCTGATTACGACGAAGATGGAAAAGCTGACATCGCCGTATTTCGCCCGTCAACTGGTACTTGGTATATTCTTGGCTCAAACTCGGGGGTGAGCGCGACTCAATTCGGTCAGTCGGGCGATCTGCCCGCAGCCGCTGACTACGACGGCGACGGACGGGCTGACCTGGCCGTCTATCGCCCCTCGTCGGGAATCTGGTATGAACTGCGCTCAAGCACGGGTTTTTCCGCCCAGCAGTTTGGCGTCAGCACAGATTTACCCGTCAAAGCCGATTACGACGGCGACGGACGGGCTGACATTGCCGTCTTTCGTCCCGCGACGGGCATCTGGTACTTGCTCCAGTCAACAGCAGGATTCACGGCGCTGCAATTCGGGCAAAACGGAGACCGCCCCTCAGCAGCTGATTACGACGGCGACGGAAAAGCGGACATCACGGTGTTTCGTCCTGCGACGGGCATCTGGTACGAGCAGCGTTCGAGCGGCAGCATTACTACCTTGCAGTTTGGACAGGCGGGCGACATTCCAACGCCAGCCGCCTTCGTGCCTTAACTCTGAGAGAGAATTAAAAAGCGGGAGTGCGAGACATTTTCAATCTCGCACTCCCGCTTTTTAATTTAAGTTAATAAATCTTTTTTGTAATATTCCCACGAATCCAGCAAATAAATACCGAATGGAATCCACCAGATAAAATCGTTGGTCAAGCACATCACGATTGACGCAGCCGCCCATTTGCCCTGGTAAATTAAAAACAATAAACCGATGGGACCTAAAATTTTACCGATTAATCCAACCGCCGCGAGCGGAAATCCGCGTTCCGGCCGGCGCGCGACTTCAAGATAAATCAATCCGTACAATCCAATTACCATTCCGAGACAGGCGAAAATGTCCGGGTAATTGAGCGGCGGCATTCCGGCAAAACGGAACAGCCAGTTTGGATCAAGCGCCGCCCATAATCCCCAGCAAATATTATAAATTCCGGCGAGCAAAAAAGTAATGTGGTGAAGTTTGCGCCGTTTCATAATTCCAACAGTTTCTTGGTCAAATTGACATATAAATCAACGGCTTCGAGCAAATCTTTTTTCATTACAAATTCGTCTTTGGTGTGAGCAACTAAAATAGAACCCGCGCCGAGCAAAAGCGGAGTGCCCCAGTTGGTTAAATGCGGAATGTCGGTGGTAAACCGGACGACTTTTTGCCGGAAGCCTTCGACGGCGAGCATTTTAACCGGCAATGCGACGGTGGCAATTTCCAAGTTGCCGCGCCGATTGATGGCTTTTTCTAAAATCTCCAAAATGGGTTTTTCTCCCGTCGTCAATCGAACGTGCAAACCCGCTTCGGCATTTGGCGGAATGATGTTGGTTTTTAAACCACCGGCGATGGTTCCGATATTCATTGTCGTTTCGCCGAAAAAGGCGTCGTCCGGAAACTCGACCAGACGAACGTCGGTCAAAATATCGAGCAATTTCTCAATCGCCGAATCGCCTTCTTCCGGATAAGCCGAATGCGCGGCTTTGCCGGTCGTTTTTAAAAACATTCGGAGCGAGCCTTTCGATCCGATGGCCAGATCGTTGTCGGTCGGTTCACCGTTAATCATGTACCGGCATTTTTTGGCAATCGGGAGATTGTTGGCGGCTCGCGCGCCCGTGCTTCCCTGCTCTTCGTCAATCGTAAAAAGCAGACCGATGTCGCTGACGCCTTCTTTTCGCAACTTTTCCGCCGCGAAAATTTGCGAAGCGATGATTCCTTTGGCATCGCAGGCTCCGCGCCCGTATATTTTTTCGGCGTCTGTCGAAGGCGGGATAAACGGCGGAACGGTGTCCATATGAGTGGAAAGAAAAACGCGCGGATTGTCCGAAGCCCACGCGACGACGTTTTTGCGCCCGTCAGCGACTTCCTGCATCTGAACCGACCAGCCGAGTGATTTTAGATAATCGCCCAGAAACCGCCCAACCTCCTGTTCTTCGCCGGAAACCGACGGAATTTTGATCAGTTCCTGCGTTAGTTCGAATAAGTTCATCAATTTACCTCAAACATTTGAGCCGAAATTATAGCTTATAAAGCAACGCTTGACGCAAAAAATTGACAGTCTTACACTTAAGAAAGCGTGTAATTTTCTAAATCAAACAATTTCCAGAGCTTCCGGTAAACAAGATTTGTTTGCTCCGAAGTTTTTTTCGCAACAGCTAAAAATTATGTCACACAATTTATTTGAAAGTTTGCAATCGTTTCAAACCGGAGATGGCGCTGAAGGCAAATTTTATTCACTGCCGCAGCTTGAAAAAGCCGGTGTCGCCAAAGTTTCCCGCCTTCCCGTTTCGATTCGCATCGTTCTTGAATCGGTTTTACGCAATTATGACGGCAAAAAAATCAGCGAGCAGGACGTTCGCAATATCGCTGCGTGGGGCGCAAGAGAGGAGCGCACCAAGGAAGTTCCGTTTGTCGTCGCGCGTGTTTTACTGCAGGATTTTACCGGCGTGCCGCTTCTCGTTGACCTGGCCGCGATGCGCTCCGCCGTGGCTAAAATGAACAAGGAAGCGAGCGTGATTGAACCGCTCGTGCCAGTTGATTTAGTCATTGACCACTCGGTTCAGGTGGATGTCGCCGAAACGAGCGACGCGTTTCGGCGCAACATGGAAATCGAATTTGAGCGTAATGAACAGCGATACCGGTTTTTAAAATGGGGCACGCAGGCCTTTAACGGATTTACGGTTGTGCCGCCGGGAATCGGGATTTGTCATCAAGTCAATCTTGAATATCTGGCCAAAGGCGTTTTTGAACGCGGCGGCGTTTATTTTCCCGATTCGCTCGTCGGAACCGATTCGCACACGACGATGGTTAATGGTCTAAGCGTCGTCGGGTGGGGCGTCGGCGGAATCGAAGCCGAAGCCGGAATGCTCGGGCAACCTGTTTATTTTCTGACGCCTGATGTCGTTGGGGTTAATCTGACTGGCAAATTAAACGAAGGCGTGACGGCCACCGATCTGGTTCTGCGAATCACGGAAATGCTCCGCCAACAAAAAGTTGTTGGCAAATTTGTTGAATTTCACGGCGAAGGAGCCGCCAGTCTCTCAGTCGTTGATCGCGCGACAATCGGCAACATGTCGCCCGAATACGGCGCGACGATGGGTTATTTTCCGCTCGATGAAAAGACTCTGGAATATTACCTGGCGACGGGACGCGAAGAATCACACATTGAAACCATTCGCAACTATTTTACCGCGCAGCAGATGTTCGGAATGCCGCAAGCCGGCGACATTGATTACACCACCGTTCTCGAACTTGATTTAGCAACCGTCGGCGCGTCGGTGGCCGGACCGCGCCGCCCGCAGGATCGAATCGAACTGAGCGAACTTAAAACCAAATTTCAGGATTTGTTCACTAAACCGGTGGCGGACGGAGGTTATAACAAAGATGCGTCAGACCTTAAAAAACGCTATATGGCGATGATGGGGGCGATGCACATTTCGACGACGGGAGGCGAGGACGTTCACGCGACCAGCAGCGGCGGCGGTTCGCAGCTTTCAATTCCCTTGCCCGTGCTTAACGTTACCAGCGCGCAGAACACCAACACCTGGACGGAAAATGAAATGGCTAATAACCGTCCAACCCCGAATGTCACGTCAGATGCGCCGCAGCGTCTGGCCGCGCCGACAAATATCACCATTGGACACGGCGACGTTTTAATAGCCGCCATCACGAGCTGCACCAACACTTCGAATCCGGGCGTCATGCTGGCCGCCGGAATCGTCGCCAAAAAAGCGGCGGCGCGCGGGATGACAATTTTGCCGGCGGTTAAAACGTCGCTCTCACCGGGGTCGCGCATTGTCACGGATTATCTTGAAAAAACCGGTTTGCAAAAATACCTGGACGAGCTCGGTTTTAATTTAACCGGTTACGGCTGTATGACCTGCATCGGCAATTCAGGCCCGCTCGATTTCGGTCTAGAAGATGAAATTGCGGAAAACGATGTGATCGCCGCTTCGGTTCTGTCCGGCAATCGAAATTTTGAAGCGCGCGTTCATCAAAATATTAAAGCTAATTTTTTGATGTCGCCGCCGCTCGTCGTCGCTTTTGCTCTGGCGGGAACTGTTAATATTGATTTGACGAGCGATCCGCTTGGCAAAGACCGCGACGGCAACGATGTGTATCTTAAAGACATCTGGGCAACTACGGAAGAAGTTGACGAATTGCTGAAACAGGCTTTTGATCCCCAAACTTACCGTCGGCTCTACGGCTCGTTTGCCGATCAAAATCCGCTCTGGAACGAAATTCCCACTTCGACCGGCAAAGTTTACGAATGGGACAAGGATTCGACTTACATTCAGGAACCGCCTTATTTTCTTAATTTCACCAACGAAAAGCGAAAATTTTCTAACGTGACCGGCGCTCGGGCGTTGGCAATTTTCGGCGATTCGGTCACGACCGACCACATTTCGCCCGCCGGAGCGATCAGAGCAACTTCACCAGCCGGGCTTTATTTGCAATCAAAAGGCGTCAAACCGATTGATTTTAACTCTTACGGGTCGCGGCGCGGCAACCACGAAGTAATGGTGCGCGGGACGTTTGCCAACGTGCGGATTAAAAATCAGATGGTTTCACCGCTCGAAGGCGGCGTCACCTGCAAATATCCGGAAAACGAGCAGATGCCGATTTATGACGCGGCGATGAAATATCAGGAAGAAGTCACGCCGCTGATTATTGTTGCCGGACATGAATACGGAACGGGTTCATCGCGCGACTGGGCTGCCAAAGGAACCAAACTGCTCGGAGTCCGCGCGGTGATCGCGCAGTCTTTCGAGCGAATTCATCGCTCAAATCTGGTAGGAATGGGCGTTTTGCCTTTGCAGTTTCTGGAAGGCGCGAATGCCAATACTCTCCGTTTGCTCGGCAATGAAACCTATAATGTCAGCGGTCTGGGTCGCGGCGAAATTAAACCGCGCCAGCAGGTCACGCTTGAAATCGTTCGCGAATCCGGCGAAACGGAAGAAGTGCCGGTAATCCTGCGGATAGACACGCCGATTGAGGTTGAATATTATCTCCACGGCGGAATTTTGCCTTATGTTTTGAGTCTATTAGTCAGATAATATTCGACACATCACAAGCATTTTTATCATGGGCAGGATATTATCCTGCCCATTTTTTCGCCAGATGCTGACAGCCATAGCAAAACAGCTTATTAAAATATCAACTTAAATACTTTTCATTCTGTCTTTTTTAACATTGTAGCTATATGTTTTAAAAATACACAAAAGGTTTTAAAATTTTGCTGGACACGAATTTCTGTTCGTGCTATACCTTGAAAATGTTCTCCTTCACGGAACAGCAAAATGCCCCAATCCGCTCAGATAAGGTCAAAATATTATCCGCCGTGTGCCTCACAAATGCACATAAACTCTTACTAAACAAAGTATTTAAGCTGCCCGCCCGGGTTGCAATTTTCTAAGGAGTGCTATGAAGAAAGTATCGGTTTTTCTGATCCTCACACTTGTGTGTTTTTTACTGCTGGACAGCCAGTTTCGCTTTAACTCTACCTCTGCTCAAGACCGTAGAACATCTAATCCCAAGAGATTAAACGATAACTTGCCGAACGAACCAAGATTCGGCACTGATCGGGCCTTAGCCGGTACTATTCGCCGCTTGACCAACCGCTCAAGCGCCGGATTGGTAAAACAAAAAACTGCGGACGGCGGCGTTGTGATTGACCTCAAAGGCGGCTTTCAAAACGTTGTGGTCGGCAGAATTGATGCGGACGGAGACGATACGACCGCGTGCGTGAGCAGCATCGAAGAAGCCAACTCGTTTTTCGGTAAAAATCTGGAAACCGGCGCGGTTGTGCCGTCCACTCAATTTCAGAAAGATACGACGGCAAAATTTGCTGCTCAAGCCGGTATTTCTTCCAAAGAATACGAGTTTTACAAAAAACTAATTACCGACGCGGCAAAACGCCGCGCATTGCTTGGTAATGCCGGAACAATCTCAATCGTCAATAATGACGCGGCCGGCGAAGGTTTTAATGATCAGACAGCCGTTTCGCCCGAAGGCGGCAACAATGGTACAACGCTCGGTGATCAACGCTTAAACTTATTTAATTACGCCGCGCAAATTTGGGGTGCGTATCTTGATACCAGCGTTGATATTAAGGTCAACGCTCAGTTTGATTCTCTGACCTGTTCTTCAACATCCGGAGTTCTCGGTTCAGCCGGAACGACCAGTGTCAACGGAAATTTTGCCAATGCTCCTCTCGCCAATACGTGGTATCCCTCGGCTCTCGCCAACAAAATCAGCGGCTCTGATCTTAACGGAGCGGGAACGGCTGAAATCAACGCGACTTTTAACAGCGATGTTAACAATAACCCGGGTTGTTTAAACGGCGAGAGATTTTATTATGGTTTAGACAATTCTACGCCAAACGGAACGGTTAATTTATTGGTCGTGCTGCTTCATGAAATGGGTCATGGACTGGGTTTTCAGAGTTTTGTTGACGGCAGCACGGGGCAATTACTTGCTGCCTCTCCGGATGTCTTTACAAAAAACATTTACGACCGCAGTACCGGTCAATACTGGTCTGATATGACTGACTCCGAGCGTCTCGCTTCATCAACTAATACTGGCAATGTTTTATGGGACGGTCCGAGCACCAAAATGGGTTCGAGCGCTCTGACGATGGGACGCGACGCCAGTAACGGACGTGTTCAGTTATTTATGCCAAGCACGTTTGAGCCGGGTTCCTCAATTTCACACTGGGATACCGCTGCCGCTCCCAACCTGTTAATGGAGCCGGTCATTAACGCCGGACTCTCGATTGATTTGGATTTAACCCGCCAGCAGATGCGCGACATTGGCTGGTATCGAGATTCGGATTACGATCTGACTCCTGACACAATTACAAATGTCCAGCCAAACGGCGGCAGCATTCAGATCGGCCAGCCCGCGACGATTATGTGGACGAACAACGGCGGTTTTAACCGCAACGTAACCGTTGAGCTTTCGACTGACGGCGGAGCCACCTATCCGATGACAATCGCTTCGGATATCCCTAACACTGGCTCTTATACGTTCACGGTTCCCAACATTCCCACTTCGCAAGGACGCGTTCGAGTTCGCGAATATGACTTTGCCGATCTTGCCGCAGTTTCGGCTAGCGACGTCGCAATTGGCGTTGTGACTTCGGCGCAGGTTTCGGTCAGCGGTCGCGTATTAACAAATGACGGCAGAGGATTACCCCGCGCCAGATTGACACTAACGACCAATACCGGCGCGGTTTTTGAAGTAGTGACAAATTATTTTGGCTACTACCGGTTTAGCTCGATTCCGGCGGGCAGCGATTACGTCTTTACGGTTTCGGACAAACACTATGATTTTCCGACCCGCATCGTCTCCGTCAGAGGAGACATGGAAGGGTTTGATTTCATCGCCATTGCTAAAAACCGTTAGTCACTAAAAACTGTCAGTCCAGCCAAGAAAAAGCCGAATGATTTGCGTCATTCGGCTTTTTCTTCTATTTTTTACTTGGAGTTGAGTTGGCAGTTTTAAAACGGTTTTCTTTGGCATTTGTTCTGCCCACGTCTTGCCAACAGTGGCAATGTTTTAACATGAACACATTATCGGATGCGGAGTTTAACTTGATTGTCCAATTAATGATTAATTGGTCGAACCAATGGCAGTGGCATATTCTGCGACATGGAACGCCGCTTGACGGCGAATCGCTGCTGGACGCGAACTGCATCGGCATCGCCGCGCCCGACAAAGTCAGAGTTTTAGAAGTGCCCAATATTCCGCTTCCGTCGCAGCAGCTTTTGCATTCGACTCTCGTTAAATCGGGCGTTTTTGGTCTCGATGCCTGCGGCCTAACGCTTGAATACGGTATTTTCCTTAAAACCGGCGGGCTGCCGCTTAATTACTGGCTGACGCACGAATTGGTTCACGTCGCGCAATACGAGCGAATGGGCGGTTTGGCGGGATGTCTGCCGCAGTATTTGCGCCAATGTCTGACGGATGGATACGAGCAGAGCGCGCTCGAACAGGACGCGCATCAAACCGCGCTCAAATGTCTGGCCGAAAGAGGAATCGTTTTTGACTTTGATAACCAAACCGAACCGGAAACGGAGCAGATATTACCATGTTAACGGAAGCTTTAATGATTCGCCCGCAGTTAAAAAACAGTCAGGAAGATTACCAGGCTTTGGCGGAACTGTATCGTTACGCTTACCCGCAAGAAGCGGTAACCGCGACCGGGCTTCAACTGACCGATAACGCGCGCCAGCCTGAGTTCGTCTGCCGGCGCTGGTTTGCCGAAGAAAACGGAATGGTCCGGGGCGTCGGCGGTTTCGAGCACTGGGAAGAATATTTTCACAAAGATAAATATTTGCTGCACATCGTTGTCGCGCCGGATTTTCAAAACAAAGGCATCGGTTCGGCGCTCTACGGCACGGTAACAAAGGACTTGGAACAACGGCAGCCGCAATTTGCGCGAACCTGGGTGCAGCAAAATCGTGAAGAGAGCATTGCTTTCGCCGAACATCGCGGGTTTACCAAAATCAAGCTGAAATGGAATATCCGGCTTGAGTTGAAATCATGGAGGATCGAACCGTTTCTCGAACAAGCCGCAACGATTCTCAAGGCGGGAATCGAGATCAAATCGCTGGCCGAAATCAACAGTGATGCCGCGCATTTGCACAAATTGTACGAGCTTTATGTGATGACGCTGCAGAGCATCGAAGCGGCGGACACGGCAAAGATTCCGACTTTTGGCGATTTTACCGAACAGATTAGTCAGAGTTCCGACGAATTGTTTTTTATCGCGCTCGATGGCGACCGCTATGTTGGAATGTGGCAGCTGGAAAATGAATCGGTCAACTCGCTTTTCGGCGGAATTATGGCGGTCGAAGCCGAATACCGGCGGCGCGGCGCGGCTTTCGCATTGGCGATTCACGGCATCGCGCAGGCAAAATATTTTCAATATCAAACTCTCACCGTTCACACCGACGAACACAATAAAGCGATTCTTGCTCTCACTGAAAAAATGGGTTTTACGCATCTGCCCGCGCAAATCTATTTCAGTAAGCAATACTAAGATTTCACCTGTAGGGGCGAGCGGCTTGTCCCCACCCAATGAGCGTTGGCTTTGCAACGCGAAAATGCTTTGGATAATAACGCATTGTTCGCCTGTCGGCTCATTGGGTGGGGACAAGCCCGCACCCCTACATTTGATTAAGCATTTTCTCGATCACGCCGTAGCTTGCTTCCAGAGCTTCTTCTAAT